>JAXHVR010000042.1:0-48951 GCA_034189005.1 Cyanobacteriota bacterium
TTGAGGTTTCGGCAGGCATCGGCTTTGTTGCGGGAGATCGGGATGGAGGAGTTAATTGGGGACGGGGAGGAGAGTTATATAGAGATAGCGGTGAAGTTGGCTAGCGATCGGCAGTGGCGGCTGCAAAAGCGCGAGGAGATTATGGCGAAAATGCAGCAAAATCCCCCGTTTTTGGACAGTCGGCGCTATTCGGCGAAGATGGGGGCGCTGCTGGAGGGCTTATTGGCAGCGGGGACAGGCATCTCGCCCGTTCCAGAGGTAACGGACGACCGTAGAACAGGCGTCTCGCCTGTTCCCTCAGAAACGGATGAAAACCGTAAAACAGACGTCTCGCCCGTTCCAGAGACGCGGGTGCAAGCCGCCCTAAGTTCGGAATTTCTCAAAGGCATCATGGGTTCGGTGAATCTTTATGAAATAGATCCCGACGACGATGCTTTGGTAGGAGAGTTGCGACAGTTGCGTTTGGAGTTGGCAGCTTTCTGGATGGGCGTCCAACCAGACCAACTGGAGACGATTTATCGAGGAGAAATGCGACAAGCTTACCGGACCTTCCTCGCTTCCGGGTTCCAAAACGAAACCCTGACGGAAGACGAACGCGGATTTTTGCAACATTTGACCGAAGTTAGCACCGGCTTGTCCCAACCGAAGGCCGTTAACGCGCTGTTGGGGGCGATGCTGTATTTCCCGCCGGGTAAAATGCGGGTGCGAGATGCCGCCAGTCGCTTGCCCGAGTGGTTGCTGGAGGATTATCGCGAGGTCTTCGAGAATCTTTCCCAACCTTCGGATCCCCCCCGGCCCCCCTTGAAAAGGGGGGAGGAAGAGGGAGAAGAGGAAGAGGGGAATCTCCTGGAGGAAAGGGGCGAGAAAGAGGAACTGCCAGTGGAGTTGAAGTTTCTCAACGAAGTGTTGGGGAGCGTGCATCTATATTATATCGATCCGTCGGACAAGTCGGCGATCGCTCGTTTGTGCCAGTTGAGGAGGCAAATGGCGGATTTGTGTTTGAATTTACCTGCTGAGGAGTTAGAAGGTTTTTACCAGGGAGAAATAGGTAAAGGTTTTCAGGCGTTGTTAGATTCTGGCTTGCAAAACGAACCGATGGCAGAGGATGAGGTTGGGTTTTTGCAGGAGTTGGCGATCGCTCTGAGCGAAGGAATAGAAGCGCCGAGGGCTCTCAATCATTTATTGGCGGCGATGTTGTACTGTCGGCGGGGGCAGTTGCAGGTGGAGGATACCAGCAAGCTGCCCCAGTGGTTTGTGGAGGATTATGAGAAGTTCGCTACTGGGCAGTCGCCGTTGGTGGTAGCGGGTTAGTGGAGGATTGATAAACCGGGTTTTTGGATCGTTGAGACTTAAGAAACCCGGTTTCTCGCAGAAACCGGGTTTCTGGATCCGCTAAAGTCCGCGCCTTCTATAATGCTAATATAACAAATTCGATTATCGTGTTAAACTGCAAAGAGAATTGTCAATTCGTTAATTATTGCCATGTCTCGTACTTTGACGGCTATTATTTATTGGGAAGAGGATGTTTATGTGGCTGAATGTCCCGAGGTGGGAACTGCCAGTCAGGGAGAAACTGTTGAAGAGGCGATCGTCAATCTTCGAGAAGCAACGGAACTTTATTTAGAAGAGTTTCCGATGTCGCAACGCTCCCGTCCTTTGTTGACTACGTTTGAGGTGTTAAGTGCCTAAACTACCGCGAGTTAATGGATCGGATGCTATCCGTGCTTTAGAACGATTGGGATTTGTACGAGTTCGTCAAAAGGGGAGTCATGTTATTTTAAAAAAACAATTGCCCCCAGACAACGGAGAAAACTCTCAGGAGTTAATTGAGGTTGGTTGTGTAGTCCCTTTGCACCGCAAGACTCTGGCTGTGGGAACTCTGAAAAGCATTTTAAAGCAGGCGGGGGTTGACCTTGAGGAATTTGCGATGAATCTTTAGGAGACCGGAGCAATTGCTTCGTTTTAACAATACCTTCGCCATTTTTTTGAACGGTTGCGCGTTGGTCCGCACAACCCAACATTAGGAGTGTTCGTTGCGCGGGGCGCTCCACTAAAGTCTCCAAGAACATCCCCCAAACAATTTTATTTTTACAATTGCCACGAGGTCTAATGAGCGATCTTTATTTGTCCGATGATTTCTATAGCCTGTTGGCACTGATTCGCCAACACCAGCACGATCGCTCCTGGCGAGAGCCGTTGTTATTATTGGTGGGGCAACAGAAACACCAAAACGCCGCCCGGGCAATTCGGGCGATCTTGAATGCGGGCAGCGACTACGAAGAGTGGCTCCATCGGGATTTGTTGTTCGCCGGCAGTTGTTTGGCACAAAATCCACCTGATTTACAGGAGGCTGCTCCCGAGTTGTCGCGGGAGATTTTGCGGGGGTTGGTGGAGTTGGAGGCGAGGCACGATCGCCGCGTAAGTTACAAAATTCGCCATCGGGCTTTTGAAGTCCTTTGCAGCATGAAAGATACAGACTACCAGACGCAAGCGCTGCAACTGTTGAAAGAGCGATCTGGCGATATCGATGAGTGGCGGTTGTTAGAATATCGGGCTGCTTTGGGAGAGGAGGAGGAGGCGATCGCTATTCTGCTAGAACGACTGGAACATCAGTGTTATTATACGAAGGCTAGGGATATCTTGAGCAAATTGGGCAAAAGCTCCGAAATAGTAATCAGCGCCTTGGTGGCACGGCTAGAGCATGAGGATTATTATGTGCGTAGGAGCGCTGCGGAAGCCTTGAGCCAGTTGGGTAATAGCTCCGAAACAGTGGTCAGCGCCTTGGTGGCACGGCTAGAGCATGAGGATTATTATGTGCGTAGGAACGCTGCGGAAGCCTTGAGCAAATTGGGCAATAGCTCCGAAACAGTTATCACCCCCTTGGTGTCGCGGCTGGAGGATGAGGATTATCGCGTGCGATTCAGGGCTGCGGAAGCCTTGGGCAATTTGGGCGATAGCTCTGAAACAGTAGTCAGCGCCTTAGTGGCACGGCTAGAGGATGAGGATTATCATGTGCGCGAGTGGGCTGCGGAAGCCTTGGGCAATTTGGGCAATAGCTCCGAAACTGTAGTCAGCGGCTTAGTGGCACGGCTAGAGGATGAAAATTATAATGTGGGTAGGAGCGCTCTGGATGCCTTGGGTAATTTGGGCGATAGCTCCGAAACAGTTATCGCTCCCTTGGTGGCACGTCTGGAACATGAGGATTCCGATCTGCGAAATATCGCTGCGTATGCCTTGAGCAAATTAGGCAAAAGCTCCGAAACAGTGGTCAGCGCTTTGATGGCGCGGCTGGAGCATGAGAATTCTGGCGTGCGAACGACCGCCGTGGAAGCCTTGTGGGATTTGGGCAATAGCTCCGAAACAGTAGTCAACGCCTTGGTAGCCAGGCTGGAGGATGAGGATTATAGCGTGCGCGAGAGCGCTGCGTATGCCTTGGGCGATTTGGGCAATAGCTCCAAAACAGCAGTCAACGCCTTGGTATCGCGACTGGAACATGATGATTCTGATGTGCGCGAGAGCGCTGCGGAAGCCTTGGGCGATTTGGGCAATAGCTCCAAAACAGTTGTCAGCGCCTTGGTGGAACGGCTGGAGGATGATAATTCTTGGGTGCGAAGGAGGGCTGCGGAAGCCTTGGGCAATTTGGGTAATAGCTCTGAAACAGTAGTCAGCGCCTTAGTGGCACGCCTAGAGGATGATAAATCTTGGGTGCGCGAGAGCGCTGCGATCGCCTTGGGCAAGTTGGGCAAGACATCCGGCGATGTCGTTGCTGCGCTTGCTCAATGGCTCGATCGCCACCGAGATTCAGAATATCTCGGCCATGGCATCGATGCCCTCTGGGATATTGTGGCAGAATAGCAGAGTTGAGGGGAGATTTAAGAAACCGGGTTTTTGGCAAAAACCCGGTTTCTGGACCCGCTAAAGTCTTTGTCGTAGGGTGCGCACCGCGCACCGGCCAAACGGTTTTTGCCTGGGCCAAATTTCTAATTATGACTCTCAATAATTATGTTCTTTAGCGGCACCCTACTACTACTGGTGCGCGGCGCGCACCCTACTAGAGCATCTAGTTAAAAATGTGGGTAAAGCAAAAGTTCGTAGTAATCGCTGTCTTCGATTCATCTATATAAATCGCTAAAGCGATTACTACAAGCTAGCCTACGAAGTTAGCCCGCAATTTTAACTCTTAAGCGCTACTACTACTATTCTGGGATATTGTGGTCCAAGAGCAGAGTTGAGGGGAGGACTCACGAAACCGGGTTTTTGCGGGAAACTCGGTTTCTGGCGGGGGAAAAAGCGATCGCTCCAGACGAGATCGCCGGCAGCCAATAGCAAAGTCAAGCCGTCTCTGGTTGCGATCGCTGTAATTGACAAATAGCTTTTAGCACTTGTAATAACAGAATAGAACCCTCGGCTCTCATTAAGTTAATTTCTGGCAGCAGTTGATAAGTGGGAGTATTTCCCTGCTGCATATAGACAAACTGATAATGGAGTCCGTTCGTAGTCAAGCCCCAAACGGCTTTTTGATGCTGCAAACTTTTATAAGCATAACTTAGCAATTGCGGCAATCCCGTTAAAGCGGTGATGGAACTATTTTTAGTCTCTATTATCAACACCCAGAAGGGATTCTCAGGAGCAATCTCTTCTCCTTTATTAACCGATAAAATGTCAAACCGTCCGGTTATAGTCGTATCCTCATCTTCGATAACTATCTCCGCAATACTTTGCTCCAAACTCATCTTCCGAGGATGACGATAAAAACCCGCCAGCCGCATTAAAGGAAAAGTAGTTAAAGCTTTTACCAATCCTTCAGTTACTTTTTCCGTCAATAGATATTCCTGAAAGTCGTTTTTTATTTGCTTAATTTCTTCCGTTTCTAATTCCGTCAGCGGTTCTAAAGATAGTAAATCTGCAAAAGAAATATCCTTTAGTTCCAGTTGATAATTAAATAGTTGGCGAACTTGAACCACAGACATTTTTTCTGCATTAATAGTAGTCATGGCCGTAAGCTTCCGTAGGATGTAGTTGTTAATTAAAATTATATCGCAATCCGTTAGTTTTATGCTAATCTTAAGAAACCGGCTTTTTGGAAAATAACCCAGTTTCTGGTCCGCGTCCGTATCTGAATCCCCGCACGGGTACTAATAGCAATTCTTGAATCTAAATAATTTCCAATTCGACCGTTTATAGTTTATAATATTCAGGTTGTTTTATGAACTTAAGCCCTCGTGTCTCGAACCACCATATATCTAGCCAGCTATTACCGATCGCGAATTAGGTCATGCCCTGGGGGCATCCTTCGCAGTCCACCCCATCCTGCAGCTTAGTCCCGATGTTTTACGATCTTTTATAATAGAGGTCTTGCAAAAGTCAAAGTTAAATCTTTTTGAGTCTATTTTTACTCATAATCTATCCCTCCGTTCCCAGTTAAGCGTTCCTTCCGACTTCTGCCACGAAGTCTAATGCCAAACTCAATTCAAAGTTAAATAGTATGGACCCAATTGTAGTAAAAAACCTGATTTTGGTTGTAACTGAGATAGTTATAATCTTCTCTATTTTTTCCGTAGCTAGCTTGCTCGTCCATTTCCTTTTCGAGCCCTTGATGAAACTGCCTTTCCTCAAGCGGTGGCAAAAAAATGCTGAGAATGTAGAGCAAAATCTTAAAATCATCTTGCGCTTTAGCCGCGCATTTCTATGTTTGCTCGTAGCCTTAGTTAATGGGTGGTTGGTGTATTCAGGCGCAGAAGATCTTCAGGAATACACTTTTACCTTAATTAAAAATATCCCCCCAGAATTCTGGCGAGCCTTAGTGCTGGGAATAGTCAAAACCACCCTCTTGCTCTGGCTGGTTAGTTTTACGCTTCCTTACTTACACCGTCTGTTGGACCTGGCTTGCCATCGCGTTCAAAACATGGACGAAATTCAAGCCAACGACGAAAGCATCGCAGACTTATTCGACTATTTCAAAAGCAACTTCACCAAAATTATCTGGCTCTTCGCCATGGCTCTGTGCAGCCAGTTTCTGAGATTACCAGAAATAATTGCCGAATATCTCTACATTGGTTGCAAGATTTATCTAATATTTGTTGCCGGGAAGATCGCGCTTCAAATTAAAACCGTCCTCGTTGACACCTTAGACGGTCTCTCCCACAAATACTCCAGCCCTAAAAACATACTGCGATTCTACGATCGCCTCAGACATCTAGTACCCTTAACCAGGAAATGTCTGGAGTTTGTCATCTATATAGTCACGGCTAGCTTGGCAGTTCGTCAAATTGAACTCATCGCCGGTATAGCGGAATACGCACCTCAAGCTCTTTCTATCTTGGGCATTTTCTTTGCCAGTCGCATCTTTGAAGAAGTAGTTAACCTCTTTCTTGAGGAGGTGATGCTCGCCGACCAGGATAAAATCGACATACTCGACAAACAAAGACGGCTCACCATGCTGCCCCTACTAAAGAGCTTTGTGAAATACTTTGTCTATTTCACAAGTGCGATCTTCATTCTCAATACTGTTGGCATAGACCCTACTCCCATACTTGCTGGTGCGGGGATCTTGGGTTTGGCTATTGGCATGGGAGCTCAGACCCTGTTGCAAGATATGGTTGCCGGAATGTTTGTTCTGTTTGAGAACTATTATTTGGTGGGAGATTTTGTAGAAATTAACGACATCCGGGGGTTCGTCACGGCGATCGAACTCAGAACTACCCGCGTCACTTTTAAGGAGAGAAATTACATTATCCCTAACGGCGAAATCAGGAATATTATTAACTATTCCAAGGAGTTCAGTTCGGCATCGGTGGAAATCGGCGTTGCTTACACCTCCGACCTCAATGTTGTCTATAAAGTCTTGGAAAAGTTGGCTTTATATTTTCAAGATACTTACGAAGAAGTCATAGAGCCAACTAAGATTAAAGGAGTCAATGAATTTGGCGAGTATCAAATTCTAATCAAAACCTCCACTAAGGTCAAACCTGGAACTCAGCGAAAGATGGAGCGTATTTTTCGCAAGACGATTAAGGAAGTCTTCGATCGCAAGGGAATAGAAATGCCATATATGAGTCCCGAGGATTTATAAGTAATTAATAATTAATAATTAATAATTAATAATTACTGGATTCTTGAGGTCTGACTGCTGAATTAACCAAGAGCGGGGGGATAATTAAGAATACCAACGCCCTCAAGAAAAAATACCATTCGTAGGTTGGGCGAACCTACTAGCTTGTAGTAATCGCTTTAGCGATTCATCTATATAAATCGCTAAAGCGATTACTACGAACTTTTGTCCGCTCCGAGAGCAAATAATTCCCAACGATGAAATTATAGTTTATAATATTTTCGTTGTTTTATTAATTTAACAAATCGTGTCTCGACCCACCATATATGTCGCTATTACCAATCACGGATTCGGCCATGCCGTGCGGGCATCTTCCGTAGTCCATCGCATCCAGCAGCTTTGTCCAGATGTTTTAATAATAATGGTAACAACGGCCCCCCGTTGGTTGTTAGAATCTTACATCGACGGCGATTTTATTTCGCGCCAGCGGGCTTTTGATGTGGGGGTAATTCAAGCGGATAGTTTGACGATGGATAAGGAGACTACTTTGGCGAAATTGAATGAAATTCGCGCTAAAGAAAATTCTCTTATTGCTGGGGAAGTGAATTTTATTCGTCAAAATAAGGTCGATTTAGTATTAGCTGATATTCCGCCTTTGGCTGCTAAAATTGCTAAAACTGCGGGGGTTCCTTGTTGGATGTTGAGTAATTTTGGTTGGGATTTTATTTATAAACCTTGGGGGGGTGAATTTGTGGAAATAGCGGATTGGATTTCTGGATGTTTTGGGCAATGCGATCGCCTATTTCGCCTCCCCCTACACGAGGAAATGACCGCTTTTCCTAATATAGAAGATGTGGGTTTAACTGGAGGCACTCCTCGCTACGAAGAAGAACAACTTAAAGAATATTTCGGCATAACAAGTCCTCCGGAAAAAACTGTTTTACTAACCTTCGGCGGTTTGGGTTTGGATAAATTGCCTTATCAAAATTTGGAATTATTTCCCGATTGGCAATTCATTACTTTCGATGCCAACGCCCCGGAACTTCCTAACCTAATTAATGTCACAAACCAACCTCAAAACCTAACATCTAAAAATCCCGAATTAGCCTCCCTAAAAAACAATAATTTAGCTAAAGATTCCCGCAGAATACGCCCGGTAGATTTCATGCCAATTTGCGGCAGAATAGTCTCCAAACCAGGTTACAGCACTTTTGCCGAAGCTTTGCGTTTAGAAACTCCTGTTGTTTCTGTATCGAGGGAGGGTTTTGCGGAATCTGCCCTTTTACTCGAAGGTATTCAAGATTGCAGTTACCATCAAATTATTACCCCAGCAGCATTTTTTGAAGGCGACTGGGAGTTTCTCAGAAAACCCGTCGCCCCCCCGCGAACATCCCAGAAATTAGATAAGAATGGCGGGGAGGCGATCGCCCGGGCCGTGGTAGAATATTTGGGTGGTTCTTAATTATGAAATTGATTAGGCGGGGAAGGGGGAACAGGCATCCTGCCTGTTCTACGAGGGAGGGTAACAGGCAAGGGGGAAGGGGAAACAGGCAAGGGGGAAGGGGAAACAGGCAAGATGCCTGTTCTACGGGGGAGGGAAACAGGCAGGATGCCTGTTCTACGGGGAATGGGAAACAGGCAAGATGCCTGTTTTACGAGGGAGGGTAACAGGCAGGATGCCTGTTCTACGGGGAATGGGAAACAGGCAAGATGCCTGTTCTACGTTTCAACTGACAACTAACAACTAAGAAGATGACTTACTATCAAGAAACGATCCAAATTAAAACTAACCCTAAAAATTTTCACAAAATTACCCGCGACGTGCAAGAAGTTGTTGCTAAATCTGGCATCAAAACTGGTCTTTGCAATCTATTTTTGCGCCATACTTCTGCTAGTTTAATTATCCAAGAAAACGCGGATCCAGATGTTTTAGTCGATTTAGAAAACTTCTTATCGAAACTGGTTCCAGAAGGTTATAATTACGTTCACAGTACGGAGGGCCCCGACGATATGCCGGCCCATATCCGCAGCGTTCTAACCCATACTTCGGAACAAATTCCTATTTCTGGGGGGAGGTTGGTGTTAGGAACTTGGCAGGGAATTTACCTTTGGGAACATCGCCGCTTTAGTCATAATCGCGAATTATTTATTCACCTCAGCGGGGAGTAATTAACATTTTCCCAATTAACATTTTCCCAATTAACAATTAACGATTGTAGCGATCGCTGCTTGTAGTAATCGCTTTAGCGATTCATATAGATAAATCGCTAAAGCGATTACTACGAACTGCAAAGCACGATTTATAAATCTCTATCGCGAAGAGCGATCGCTACAAGCAGTCCGATGTTGGAACTTACTTTAACGGAAAAACTGGCAAGGTAATTACAAACTCCGTTCCTTTGCCTAATTCCGAAGAGCAAGTTAAATTGCCTCCATGTTCTCCTGCGATAATTTGATAGCTGGTAGAAAGTCCCAGACCGGTTCCTTGCCCCACCGGTTTGGTCGTAAAAAACGGGTCGAAGATTTTAACTAGCGTTTCCTCCTTCATTCCCTCTCCATTATCGCTAATCGTAATTTTGACCGTTTGTCCGTCGACTGTTTCAGTGATAATTTTAATGGTGGGAGGGTTGGATGGTGGATATTCTGGTTTAGAATTGAGAGCGTCGATCGCGTTATTTATTATATGAAACAAGACTTGATTTACCTGGGAAGCATAACAGGTGACTTTGGGCAAATTGCCATATTGCTTCAGGACTTCAACGGGCGACCTGGACCGAGAATTGCGCAGTCGATTTAGCAGCAGCAACATCGTACTCTCAATACTTGCATTAACATCGATCGCTTTAGTTTTGGACTCGTCCAACCGCGAGAAAGTCCGCAAACCTTCAACTATAGTGCGGATGCGATCGCAACCATTTTTCATGGAAGAGAATAATTGCTCTGTATCTTCCTTGATGTAATCAAGATCGATTTCTTCGATCTTGTCCCAGACGCGATCGCTACCATCGGGAAAATCTTGTCGATAAACCTCGATTAAATCGAGCAAGTCCCGGACGTAATCTTTAGCGTGGTGGAGATTGCCAAAAATAAAACTGGTGGGATTGTTTATTTCGTGGGCGATACCTCCTACCATCCGCCCCAAACTAGACATTTTCTCCGTTTGAATCAATTGCCCTTGGGTCGTTTTTAACTCTTCGAGGGTAGCTTTGAGGCGCTGATTTTTTTCGTTTAACTCTTGGGTTCTTTCTTCTACTTTCTGCTCTAATGTCTGGTTGGCATTTTCTAAATCTTGGTAGAGTCGGACATTTTGTAGGGAAATAGCAGCTTGGGCGGCGATGAGTTTGAGTACTTCTAGGCGATCGCCGCTAAATACCCCAGCGGTCACATCATTTTCTAAATATAAAATGCCTCGCAGTTGACCTCCATCGTTCAAAGGCATACAGAGGATGCTACGAGCTTGGCATTTCACCAGATAAACCTCCGAAGCAAATCGAGTTTCCTTGCTTACATCGTTGACTACCACAACTTCGCGAGTCCGCTTGACCGTGTTGACAATGCTTTGGGGAATATCCTTTGAGGAGGGTCCGGGGAGCGAACGCCCCAAAGACATCATCTCTATAATGCCTGCTTCGTTATAACCTGCCATAGCTTCAATAACTAAAGTATCTCCTTTTGGCAGCAGCAGTACGCTTTTAGTCGCTCCGGCATTTTCCATTACCACCTGCATTAATTTCGAGAGCAACCCGAACAACTCTATTTCTCCTGAAATCGCCATAGATGCTTTAAACGCCGAAGAAAAATCCAACAGGCTATTACTTCCCATAGTGGTTGAGGTAACTGTCGCTCTCGTGATTTGGGAGATGCTGGTGCTGCTGCTCTGGTCGGTTTTTGGAGATTGCATTAGAGGGGCGAGTAACTGAGGGTATCGCCGTTCCAAGTCTGCTATTTTGGCTTTTGCTCCCCAGCCGGCGTAGCAGTAGTAGGCATCTTGCATATAGCCTGCCGCAACTTTTTCTTTGCCCCAGTCGAGGTAAAACTTGGCTGCCAGTTCGTTGGCTAAAGCTTCTTCTGATAAAAACTTGTTTTCTGCCGCTCCAGTAATGGCGCGATCGTACAGTTCTGCCGCTTCCCAAAGTCCTCCTAAAACTTTGGCTTTTTCTGCTTCTATCAAATCGTATTTATGTTGAAAATTCGCCCTTGCATGACGAGCCCAATACTGCATTTGTTTTTGGTCCGATTCTACTTGAGAAATAATTTCTCGTTGGCGCTGGGGGGAGCTATCCGCGCAAGCATTCAGCAAAGCCAAACAAAAGTAAAATTGATTGACAGCCACCAAAAAAAATCCATTAGCATTTTCTCGCCATTTCCTAGCCTCTTCAGTCCAGTTAATGCTCGCTTCTATGTCTCCAAACAAATAAGCCAGTTGACCTTTTAGAGCATAGATAAAAAACAAGGCAATGCCAATACTATATTCCTTAAATATTGGCAGTTTTTCTGTTTCATTAAAAGCCTCCCCAATTAGTTCGGCCGAACTCTCAGAGGAACCCAAAAGATTTAAAGCCGCTTGATGGTACAGTCTGGCAAAATCTACATGAAAAATCAGGTTATGTTTTTCCAGTATTTCTATGTAAGATTGACATTTTACTGCGATAGATTCTAAAGATTCTCCTAAAAGCCAGAGGTTCCCAATATAGAGGATAATTTCATAACCAGAATAGATTATTTCTCCATTCTCTAGTCCGACGTTCAACGCTTCCAAACAAGAAGCTAGAGTATTTTCCAGAGGCTCTTGCCAATGCCGCACGGAGCCATTAAAAGTATGTAAAATGACAGATATTTGTTCTTTAGCTCTCTCGCTAAACCTTTCCATAAATAACTCCAGCCCCATTTTACCCAAACTATAGCCCCTTTCGACATCGTTATCTATTCCGCATAAAATTAAGCTGTAATCGACATAACTTATGGTTCCTAGGATTGAGTTTCCATACTTCACCGATAAATGCAAACTGGTGTAAATAACTTGCTTCATCAAAGTTTGATTGGTACTAAACGAGACACTACCAATTGAGTCTAAAATCTTGAGGGCGGCTAGTTTGTAAGGGTCCGTCATATCGGGGAGGTTTTGTACTGCTTCGATCTCCTCTAAACTAGGAGGTTCTGTCTCTAGGACAATGCCTAAGCGCTCTAGAACTGCAAGTCCCAACTCGATCGCTTCGTTTAAATTTTGTCGCGCTAGTTCGCTCTGGATTGTAATATGGAAGACTTCTATCTTTTCGAGTATGGTTTTCCCCCGTTCTATAATTTCCTTGCCGTAAAGTTCCGACCCTTCAAAATCGCCCATTAGGTATGAGACTAGAGCCGCTTGTTCGTATAAATCTCTGGTTAATTGGTACTGCTTTTCCCAACAATCCTCAGCCAAACATTGTAGGGCAGTTTTTAAATTCTCGATGGCGCTCTGATAAGCAGTGGAAGCTTTCGCTTTTCGTGCGGCCATTAAGTTTAAGCGAGCGAGATCTTCGCGCTCCTTAGCTTCTTCTATTAATCCGGCTCCCAAATTTAACTGACTGACGATGGCAAAGATTTGAGCTTCTCGGTTCGATGGAGCGGTATTGCTCGATAACAACCTCCCAATTTGTAGATGGGTTCTTTGTTTCTCGGCTTCGGGAATGAGAAAATAAGCCGCTTGTTGGACGCGATCGTGCAGAAACTTGTAGCGGGGCGTTCGCTCTTTAGCCACTGTTAATCTCTCGGACTCTTCTCCAGCGCCCTCTTCTTGATAAAACTTATAAGTAAAGTCTAGGGGCAACACCAATCCTTCCCTCAAGGCAACCCACAAAGATGCTGCCGCTTCCGTTTGGGATAACTCGCTGACAATAGCTAAAGTTTCTAAATCAAACTGGTTGCCGATACAAGCGGCCAGTTTCAACAGCGATCTAGTTGCGGTCGGTAACTTGGAGATGCGACCGGCCATTAACTCTACCGCGTCGTCGGTTAAAGACAACTCCCGTACTTGAGTAATGTCGCACTGCCAATAACCAACCTCAAAATTAAACTCGATCCACCCATCCTCGTGGAGAGACTTGAGAAATTGATTGGTAAAAAACGGGTTGCCCTTGGCTTTTTCATAAACTAACTCCGTCAAGGGTTGGGCTAAGTCGGGGGTGCAACTGAGGGTATCGGCAACCAGACGATTAATCTCGGTTTGAGGAAGGGGGGCTATGGTAATGCTGTTAACCCTCGCCCCAGTTTTGCCGATTTCTTCTAAAGTTAGCATCAGAGGATGGACGAGACTGACTTCGTTATCCCGATAGGCACCGATAAGCAACAGATAGTCTGAGATACCGGTCTCCCCCAGCAACAATTGGATGGATTTCAGGGATGCCGAGTCGGCCCATTGCAAGTCGTCGAGAAAGATAACTAAAGGATGTTCTTTTGTGGCGAAGACTCGAATAAATTTCCCGAACAGCAGGTTAAACCGATTTTGCGCCGCACTGCCGGAGAGTTCGCGCGCGTTCGGCTGCACCCCGATAATGTGTTCGAGTTCGGGGATAGCATCAATAATTACTTTTGCCTGTTCCCCCAAGGCAGACAAAATTTCTGCTTTCCATTTTTTGATGGCGGTGTCGCTTTCTCCCAACAGTTGCCCCATTAGGTCTCTAAAGGCGATCGCGAAGGCGCTCAAAGGTATGTTGCGGTTGAATTGGTCGAATTTCCCGAGTATGAAATAACCGCGCTTTTCTACGATGGGTTTGTGTACTTCGCTGACGATCGCTGTTTTGCCTACTCCAGAAAAACCCGCAACAAGAATCATTTCGGTGCTGCCTGCTGCTACTCTAGAGAATGCCTCCAGTAAAGTTTGGACTTCGGTTTCTCGTCCGTAGAGTTTTTCGGGGATAATGAAGCGATCGCTTCTATCTCTCTGCCCTAACTCGAAACGGTCGATCTTTCCCGATTTTTGCCATTGCTGCATGCATTCGGTTAAATCCCGTTCCAGTCCTTTGGCGCTTTGATAGCGTTCTTCGGCAGTTTTCGCCATCAATTTCATTACTATGGCCGATACCATTTCTGGTATTTCCGCTTTGAGTGCATGAGGTGGAGTCGGTCTTTTGGCGATGTGACAGTGAAGCAATTCCATCGGATCCTGGCTTTTAAAAGGTAACTGCCCCGTTAACAGTTGGTAGAAAGTTACTCCCAAAGAGTAAAAATCGCTGCGGTAGTCTATGCCTCGGTTCATCCGTCCGCTTTGTTCCGGGGAAATATAGGCTAGGCTGCCTTCTATAGCGTTGGGATTTTGTAATTGCCCTGTTTCTCTCGGCAGCAAGGAAGAGATGCTGAAGTCGATGAGGAATATCTCTTTAGTTTCGGGATTTATCAGGATGTTCGATGGTTTGATGTCTTTGTGAATTACCCGATGTCGATAAAGTCTTGCGAGGATTTTAGTTATAGCTATTGCGACGGAGAAAAACTCTTCTAAATTCAGGGGACGGTTTTGATAATATTGCGATAGAGAGATTCCCCCTACATCTTCCATCACTAGAACATAACTGTTGCCTTCTTTTTCCAAGGCAATGGGTTTTACTATGCCGGTTATTTCCAGATTTTTTGTGAGTGCGTATTGGTGGCGCAGTTGTAGAAGTTCGTTAAAAGTTGGATATTGCTGGCGAGACTTTTTTATGACTACCGCTCTTTGTTCTTTTTCTTTGATGCCTCGATAAACGAGCGTGCGAGTGCCGTCGTAAATTAGGCCTGTCGTTTTGTATCCTGCTAGTGGATTTATCATATTATTTTTTACCTACTTACTTATTTAGAGAACTGGAAATAGCAGCATCCATTTTACTACCAGTTTTCAATTATAATGCTTCTTTATGGATCTTTCCACGAGCGCTCATGCTCGTACTTTCGCTAAAAAAAAGCCCCCGTTTTTTTACCGAGAAAAAACCCCCCTTGCCCTCCGATCGCAAGGGAACAACCATCAGCTAGACCGATGTTTGTACGCAAATAAAATGTTTCCCAAACCACTTTCTATCTCTGAGATACTCTAGGCGGCTTCAAGGGAGCTACTGGTAGGGTAATGACAAACTCTGTTCCCTTGCCTAACTGTGAAGAACAAGTTAAACTTCCTCCATGCTGCCCTACAATAATTTGATAGCTAGTAGAAAGTCCCAAGCCGGTTCCTTTCCCCACAGGTTTGGTCGTAAAAAACGGGTCGAAGATTTTAACTCGCGTTTCTTCTCCCATTCCTTCTCCATTATCGCTAATCGTAATTTTAACCATTTGATCTTCGAGACTTTCAGCGATAATTTTGAGAGTCGGAGGGTCGGATGGTAGATATTCTGCTTTAGAATTAATAGCGTCGATCGCGTTATTTAGAATATGGAAAAATACCTGATTAACCTGGGAAACATAACAGCTAACTTTGGGCAAATTGCCATATTCTTTGATAACTTCGATGGGCAAACTCAACTGGGAATTTCTCAGTCGATGTTCTACCAGCATTATCGTACTCTCAATATCGACTTGGAGGTCGGTAAATTTCATTTTTGATTCGTCCAAGCGAGAGAAAGTCCGCAAACCTTTAACTATAGTGCGGATGCGATCGCAACCGTTTTTCATCGAAGCCAATATTTTCTCTAGGTCTTCAGCGAGGTATTCCGTATCTGTTTCTTCTATTATCTCTTGCAATTCCCTGCTAGGTTCCGGGCATTCTCCTTCGTAGCTCTCGATTAATTTCATTAAATCTTCAAAGTATTCCCTAACGGGATTAATATTGCCCTGGATAAAACTGGTAGGGTTATTGATTTCGTGGGCGACACCTGCAACCATCCGCCCCAAGCTAGACATTTTTTCCGTTTGAATCAGTTGCGCTTGGGTCGTTTTTAACTCCTGGAGAGTTTCGGACAAACGCAAGTTATTTTCCTCTAATTGCCTAGTGCGCCGTCGCACTTTTTCTTCTAAGGAAGAGTAGAGTCGGGCATTTTCTATAGAAATTGCCGCTTGTGCCGAGAGCATTTGCAACACCTCCAGACGATCTGAGGTAAATGCTCCAGTGGCGAGGTTGTTTTCTAAATACACCAAGGCCACAATTCGCCCCCGCTCGCTCAGTGGCAGACAGAGAAGAGATTTCGGCTGCTGCTGTTGCAAGTAGCGATCGCTATAGTTGACCAATTCCCGGCGGGCATCGTCACAAACTATAGCTTTTTTAGTCCGAATAACTCGCTCGATAACCGATTGGGGCAGGCGGTTTCCTAAAGGCAGAGACTGCAAAACGATGATGCTGTTATTTTCTATATTTCTCGCCGCCTCAATTCGCAGTCCGTCCACAGTTACCTCCCCTTCCTCCTGGGAGGGTAACATCAAATATCCCCATTGGGCGCCGGCATTTTCGATGATAATTTTCATCAAATTTTCCAGCAACTTCTCCAATTCTAACTCCCTGCCCACAATTTGAGACGCTTTCAATACGGCACTAAAATCTAACACGGTTTCCGTTCGCGTACTTGAGAAGGTAAAAGATAAAGTAGTTGCTTCCTCTCCTTTCGCGCCAGGAGACGAAAGGGTTGCATCCTGGATTGCTTTGGTAGGTTGAACTAGCTCGGGCGAGTAGCGTTTTTCTAAATCTTCAACTTTTGCTTTAGCCCCCCAATTGCGATAACAATCTCTGGCATTGTTGAGATAAATTCTGGCAAATTCTGCTTTATTTAAAGATAAATAAAATTTAGCTGCCAGTTCGTTAGCTAGAGCTTCCTCGTGAACGAAACCGTTTTCTTTAGCGGAGGCTATAGAGCGATCGTACAGTTCCCAAGCTCGATCGTTGTTTCCCAAGACCCGCGCTTTTTCCGCCTCCACCAAATCGTATTTATGCTGATAATTCATCGGTCCTAGCTTAACCCAAACCCTCATTTGTTTCTGGTTCGATTCCACCCGCGCCAAATACTCCTTTTGCGTTTGTTTGTTAGCCTCTGGATACAACGCCAACAAAGTCAGACAAGCATAAAATTTATAAACCGGAACTTGAATTTGTCCGGGGCCGCTTTTTTCATATTTCCGCGTCCCCTCAAAGCTCTCCAACGCAGCTTTATATTCCCCAAACAAATAGGACAAAATCCCTTGAGTAAGATAAACGGAAAAAATCGAAACTTCGTTATTAGTTTCTAAGATTCTCCGCCAATCTTCCTCCATGCTAAAAGCATCTCCATCTAGCCGCCGACTATCTGGGGCCAGACCGCGTAAATTCCAGCAAAATTGCTGCCAGATTTTAATTAATTTAAAAGCAAAATCTTGTTTTATTTTGCCCATTAAAGCAATATATTCTGCGTGCTTGTAGCCGACGTATTCGAGATTTTCTCCTACATAAAAAGGAACGTTGCAATAGTGGGTAGCGCAATAGCTTGCATATTCTATGTCTCCAGTTTCCAAGCCGCTTTGAATACCTTCTAATAAACCTTGTAACATATTATTTTGATGTTCCTTCCAATGAATTGCGAAAGCATAAACTTGCTGGTAAACCTTGGCTTTGAGCTCTTTCGCGTCAAATCTCTCTAAAACGCTCAAAGCCAATTTACCGACTTCGTAAGCTCCCTCAAAATCTTCCATTTCGGCGCAGAGAATGGCGGTGTAAAAACTATAAGCATAAGCAGAAGAAGAGCAGTTGCCATATTTGACGCTGAGATTGACCATGGTGTAGGACATAACGGGTAAAAGCGTCGGTTGGGCGATATAGGCGGGGGCAGTTGCCGCCACTAAGATTCGCATGGCTGCTACTTTATAAGGGTCGGTCATTTCCGGCAAGACCGCTAGATCTTTTGGTGTTTTTCCCATCAAGTTCCATTTGGTTCGCCAGCGTTCGAGAAAGTTCCTGAATTTACCCGCGCTCTCTGGTAGCTCCACTCCTAATATTTTCAAAATCGACCTAGCCGTATCTAAGGCTTTAAGCATTTGATTTTGAGCGATGTAAGACTGCATTTTGGTTTCGTAGGCGGGGACTCGATGGATAACGGTTTTGGCCTCGGACATTACCACATCGCAGAGACTTTGAGAGCGAGAGAAATTGAGATTGAGAAATTCTGCGGCGGCTAATTCCAGGTGCAGGGCGAGGGTAGTTTCGTAGCGATCGCTCCAGCTATTCTCTCCTAACAAATCTATGCCGGAACTAAAATAGCGAACTGCTGCTTCGTAAGCGGTGGAAGCTTTGGCTTTGCGCCCTGCCATTAGGTTCAAGCTAGCTAATTCTTCTCGCTGGTAGCGATCGCTTATTAGCTCCACTCCATAATTTAACTGGTTGACGAGATCGAAGATTTTGTCTTCCCGCCTTTCCTCGGGGGTATTTTTTAATAATAACTGTCCGATGGATAAATGAGTTTGGCGTTTTCGGTCCTCGGGAATCAGGAGGTAAGCCCCTTGTTGGACGCGATCGTGGAGGAATCTATAGCCAACCCTTATCGGTTCCTTTAACTCCGGGCCATCCTCGACAACAGCTCGATCGCGATAAAACTTATAGACTTGACTTTGAGGCAAGATCGACCCCTCTTGCAACCCCAACCACAAGTCCGCCGCCGTCTCCCCCGGAGATTTTTGATAGACAACAGCCAGAGTATCCAGGTCGAATTGGTTGCCGATACAGGCCGCCAGTTTTAATACCTCCCGAGTAGAAACCGGCAGCTTTTGCAAGCGAGAGGCCATAAACTCCACCACATCCTCCGTCAGCGATAGGGCCACTACCCCGCTGAGATCGCACTCCCAGCGATCGCTGTGGAAATCAAACTGGATCCACCCATCCTCGTGCAGGGACTTGAGAAACTGATTGGTAAAAAACGGGTTGCCTTTAGTTTTTTGATAAACCAATTTCGTCAGAGGCAGGGCTACTTCTGGGGAACAGTTTAGAGTGTCGGCTATTATTTCGTCGATAGTCTCCAGACTCAAAGGTTCGAGAGTAATAGTATTAACCGTCGCTTCAGTTTTGCCAATTTCTCCTAAAGTTAGCATCAACGGATGCCCTGGATAAACTTCGTTATCTCGGTAGGCGCCCACGAGGAACAAATAGCCAGTTTCCGACTGACCCATCAATAATTGTATTAATTTCAACGATGCCGAGTCGGCCCATTGCAAGTCGTCGAGAAAAATAACTAAAGGATGTTCCGCAGTGGTGAAGACTCGAATAAACTTACCAAACAACCGATTGAAACGGTTCCCCGCCTCGGCACCGGATAATTGGGCAACGGCAGGTTGAGTCCCGACAATTTGTTCTAAGGCGGGCACTAGCTCGATAATTACCTGGCATTGCTCTCCCAAGGCCGCGAGAATTTGCCTTTTCCACTTTTGCAGTCGTTCTTCGCTTTCCCCCAAAAGCTGTTCCATCAAGTCTTCGAGGCATTGGGCGAAAGCGCTAAAGGGAATGTCCCCCGCGAATTGGTCGAATTTACCCCGGATGAAATAACCCCGCTGTCGCACGATTGGTTTGTCGATTTCGCTGACTGCTGCGGTTTTGCCGATACCGGAGAAACCGGCTACTAACATCATTTCTGCCCGGCCGGCCGCTACTCTCTCGAAGGCATCCAGTAAAGTTTGGACCTCGGTTTCTCGTCCGTAGAGCTTTTCTGGTATGGTAAAGCGATCGCTTCTATCTCTCAGCCCCAACTCGAAACGGTCGATTTTCCCCGAATTTTGCCATTGCTGCCAACATTCTGTTAAATCCCGTTCCAGTCCTGTAGCGCTCTGATACCGTTCTTCGGCGGTTTTCGCCATCAATTTCATTATTATCGCCGATACCATTTCTGGTATTTCCGGTTTCACTGCATCGGGTGGAGTCGGTTGTTTGGCGATGTGACAGTGAACCAGTTCCATCGCATCGCCGGAGGCAAAAGGTAACTGCCCCGCTAACAGTTGGTAGAAAGTCACTCCCAAAGAGTAAAAATCGCTGCGGTAATCTATGCCTCGGTTCATCCTTCCGGTTTGTTCTGGAGAAATATAGGGGAGAGTGCCTTCGAGGAGGTTGGGATTTTTTAGGTATTGAGTTTCCCTCGGCAGCAGTCCTGCTATGCTGAAGTCGATGAGGAATATTTCTTTAGTTTCGGGATTAATGAGGATGTTTGAAGGTTTGATGTCTTTATGGATTACTCTATTTTGATATAGTTTGAATAAAATTTTAGTTATAGCGATCGCCACCGGGAAAAATTCTTCTAAAGAGAAGAAGTTTAAAGAGCGATTTGCTAAATATTGCGATAAAGATACCCCCCCTACATCTTCCATTACCAGCACATAAGAGTTGCCATATTTTTTTAGGGCAATTGGTTTGACAATGCCGGGAATATGGAGGTTTTTCGTGAGGGCATATTGGTGCCGCAACTGTAGTATTTCGTTGAAAGTTGGATATTGCTGGCGCGGCTTTTTCAGAATCGCGGCTTGCCCCCCATCTTGTTTGATTCCCCGATAAACCAGAGTGCGAATGCCATCGTAAATTAGGTCGGTGGTTTGGTATCCTGCTAGAGTAACGGTCATTTCGATTAATTCCTAGTAAGTAATTAATAATTAATAATTAATAATTAATAATTAATAATTATTGGACTTCTATCCTATGAGTGGCGATCGAGTGTTAATGCATGCCCCGTACGCGAAAAAATTTTTGAACGAACATTCCGCCGGCCGCGACTACTTATTAGACGAAACAGGGGGCGCGCGTTCTTTAACAATTTAATCATAAATTTTTCTGTTTGTCAAATAAAGCCCGCCGCGAGGGAAAAGGGGAATGCCTGGCAGAACAAAGACCCCAGACCTTTCCCTCAATTATTAATTATTAATTATTAATTGTTAATTATCATAAAGGAAGAGCGATACAAAATTCCGTACCTTCCCCCTCTGCTGAAGTCAAAGTAATTTTCCCTCCATGTTTTTCTTCAACAATTTGCCTGGAAATTGACAATCCCAATCCAGTTCCTTTTCCTACCCCTTTAGTTGTAAACAAACGTTCAAAAATTTTTTCTTTTACTTCTTTACTCATACCGATTCCATTATCTTTTATTTTCACCATCGCAACTTGTTTTTCTTTATCTATTACCGTAGTAATAGCAATCCGATTGGGATTGGCTTTAATCTCCTCAAAAATGCGTCCGACATTACCTTCATCAAAAGCATCGATCGCGTTAGCTATCAGATTCATAAACACCTGATTTAACTGCCCTGGATAGCAATTTATTTCGGGTAAAGAACCATAGTTTTTTACTACTTCTATTTCGGGGCGATTTTCGTTGGCTCCCAGTCGATGTTTGAGGATTAATAAAGTGCTGTCTATGCCATCGTGGAGATTAAAAGGAACCAACTCTGCCGTATCGGAACGAGAGAAAGTGCGCATAGATTTGCTGATTTCGGCAATGCGGTCCGTTCCTTCTGTCATAGACTCAATTGTTTGCGGCAAATCTTTTACCAGATAATCTAATTCTATGGCTTCGATTTCCTCTTCAATTACTTCTCCAGGATGGGGGAAAGTTTCTCGATAGAGATTAACGAGGTTAATCAAATCTTGAATGTATTCCAAAGCATAAGTTAAATTCCCAGAAATAAAGCCAACGGGATTGTTAATCTCGTGAGCGATGCCGGCTACTAACTGACCGATAGTTGCCATTTTTTCGCTTTGAACTAATTGCAGTTGAGCTTCTTGCAGTTTTGTCAAATACTCTTGAAGTTGGAGAGAAGAATTTTGCGATTGCCGATAGAGTCTGGCATTTTCTAGGGAGATAGCAGCTTGAGAGCAAAGTAAAGTCAGAACTTCCACGCGATCGCGAGTAAATGCTCCGGCAACTTGATTGTTTTCCAGGTAGAGAATGCCGATAAATTGCCCCCTAGCGTTTAAAGGCACGCACAAAACAGACCGAGGTTGTGAGGAGCGGATGTAAGCATCGGCCGCATAATCCGTTGTCTGACTGGCATCGTCTAATACTAAAGGCTCTCCAGAGTGCTTGACTCGATCGATAACACTCAAAGGCACGAGCTTGCTTGTTTTCACCGGAATGGGGTCGATTTTGGGAGCATCCTCGCCCGAGACTCGGGCATTTAGCATTAATACTTCTTCTTCAAAGAGCATCAAAGCAACAGTTTCAGCACCCGCATTTTCCCTTACCACCTCCATTAAATTAGCGATCGCTCCCTCTAATTCGATGTTCTCCGACAGGGTGCGCGAGGCTTTCATTAACGTCGCTAAATCCAAGATTTCTCCGGCTCCGGTAGTAGTTTTGGACAGAGTATTCTGAGTCATAGTCGCGAGGGTAGCACTGGGTGTCAAGCCGAGTTTTTGCCCTTCGAGAATTGGACTCAGAAGTTGAGGATAGCGTTTTTCTAAGTCTTCTACTTTTGCCTTAGCCCCCCAACGGGAGTAGCAATAGTAGGCTTCGAGCGCATAGCCGGCGGCTACTTTTTCTTTGCCCCAGTCGAGGTAGAATTTGGCCGCTAGTTCGTTAGCTAAGGCTTCTTCTTGGATATATTCGTTTTCTTTTGCTCCTGCTATGGCCTTGTCATAAAGTTCCATTGCCTCGATTTTATTCTCCAACACGCGATGCCATTCTGCTTCTACCAAGTCGTATTTGTGTTGAAAATTAGTAGGTGAGAATTTGCTCCAAGTCTTTAATTGATTTTGAGAAGTTGTAATGCGATCGCTCTGCTGCCGGTTCAAATTTCCATTCCCTAACAATGTCAGGCTGTAATAAAAGTTATACTCCGATACATAAAGAGTTCCCATCGCAGCTTGTCGGTACTGCCAACCTCGATCGCCAGCCACAAGAGCTCCCATGTTATCTTCAAATAAATAGGCAAGTCGCATTTTTGCTTCGTAGAAGCAGAGAATCAAGAAAACAATATTATTTTCCAACCATTGAGATAAACAACTTTCTCCATCTAATACCAAGCCATGAAGATACTGCGGTTCGTCTGTTTCTCCCAGGAGATTGATAACAACTTGTTGATTGATGCGAAGAAAACCTTCGTGAAATTCGTATTGTGCTTTGACAATTACAGGCAGGTAGAGTTTTTGAGCTTCCAGTACCGATTCTAATGGATGACCGCCGTAAAACAGATAGTTGCAATAGTGAACCGCAGCATAGAAAGCATACTCTACATCTCCATTGTCAAATCCGCTTTGAATGGCTGCGGGCAAATCGGCGATCGCGCGGTTGAGAGGTTCTTTCCAAGGTCGGATGAAAACATTAAACATATTACTGACCTTGGCAGTAAGGGCCCGTGCGTTGAATTGCTCTAACAGTTGCAAAGAGAGCTTGCCAAACTCATATCCCGCTTCAATATCCTCATAAACTCCGCATAAAAGCGCTCCATACCAACTGTAAGCGGAAGCAGCCAGGGGAGAATGACCGTATTTCATGCAGTGTCGAACCGTATGAAGAATAATAGCAGGAAAGAGCGTTGGATTAGCGATATACGAGGCAGAACTTGCATTAGTCAAAACACGAATTGCTGCTAGTTTTTCTTCGTCATTAACCGCTTGAAGCGTTGCCAGATTAGCAATTTCTTCAGTCGGCATTGCAATCTCTAGGCGAAGAGATTCGATTTCTCCTTGAATTTTCTGGGGCCCTGCAGTTAGATGGATGCCTAGGAGACGGAGTACGTCTTGGGCGAGAGAAATCGCCTCATTCATTTGATTTTGATTGATTTCAAAGAGAATCTGCAATTCGCGAACTTTGATGCGATCGAGCAAAGTTCGAGCTTTGTCTAAAGCTTCTCGCGAAAGTTCCTCGGCCAGTGGCAAGTTATGGTTGAAATATTCTGCTTCAATTGTCGCGATCGCCAGAGCAAACTGGAGGGAATAATTCTCTTGCCAACTTTCTTGGCTGAGAAATTGTTGTCCGGCGTAACAATAGCGGCGACAGGCTTCATAAGCTACAGAGGCTTTAGCTTTTTGACTCCCTAGAAGATTCAATCGCGCCGCGCGATCGCGTTCCCGTCTATCCCAGATTAAATCGCCTCCGGCGTTGAAATGATTGACAATCGAAAAGAGTTGCTGTTCTCGTTCGCTTTCGGAAAGATTCTCCCAAAGCTGACGACCGATTCTAAGATGGGTTGCTTTTTTTTGTTCGTCTGGAATTAAAGAATAAGCAGCTTGCTGGACGCGATCGTGCAGAAATTTATAGCCCACTGAGATGTTCTCAACTGATGTTTCTTCCTCCTGCTTAGTTCCTTGAAAAAATTTGTAAGTATCGCTTAATGGTAATACGAAACCCCCTTGCAGCGAGAACCACAAGCAATTGGCTACGTCTATCTCAGACTGTAGGCTCACCACTGCCAAAGTTCGCAAATCAAACTGGTTGCCAATACAAGCAGCCAATTTCAAAATTTCTATCGTTTCTTCTGGCAGTTGATGCAACCGAGATGCCATAAACTCCACGACATTATCTGTCAGCGCCAACTCCAGCACTCTCGTCAAATCGCACTGCCAATAACCCAAATCTAAATTAAATCTAATCCATCCACCCTCATGCAATCCCTTGAGAAACTGAGTCGCAAAAAAGGGATTTCCCTTCGTCTTTTGATGAACTAAGTAGGTCATTGGCAAGGCAAGTTCGGCTTTGCAACTGAGAGTATCTGCCACCAAGCGATTGAGATCTGCTTTGCTTAAAGGATCCAGAGTTATCGTGTTGAGAGTACCTGCCGATTTACTAATTTCATCTAAACTTAGCATCAAAGGATGGGCCGGAAATACCTCGTTATCTCGATAAGCTCCCAACAACAGCAGATAACCCATCTCGCGATCGCTCATCAGCAGTTGCATCAGCTTTAGGGATGCCGAATCTGCCCATTGAAGGTCATCAATAAACATCACTAAGGGATGGTCGGCAGTGCTAAATACTCGAACAAATTTGCCAAACAGAAGGTTAAAGCGATTTTGGGCTGCACTGCCAGAAAGTTCGGCAACGGGAGGCTGTTGACCAATAATCCTTTCTAATTGCGGGATCGCGTCAATAATTACCTGTCCGTTTTCTCCCAAAACATTGAGTATGCTAATTTTCCACCTTTCGAGTTGAGCATCGCTTTCGCTATTGAGTTGCTCCATCAAATCTCTAAATGCTAGGACAAAGGCTGAAAAGGGTATATTGCGTTGAAACTGGTCGAATTTTCCTTTTATAAAATACCCGCGCTGTCTGACGATGGGTTTGTGAACTTCGTTAACAACTGCGGTTTTGCCAATACCGGAGAAACCAGCTACCAGCATCATTTCCGTATTACCCGCAGCTACCCTGTCAAAGGCATCCAGTAAGCTTTGTACTTCTGCTTCCCTTCCGTAGAGTTTTTCGGGTATGGTAAAGCGATCGCTGATATCCCGCTCTCCCAATTTGAACTCGGCCATACTACCAGTCTCTTGCCACTGCTGCCAACACTTTTCTAAATCGTGTTTGATTCCTAGGGCACTCTGATAGCGTTCTTCAGCAGTTTTGGCCATCAGTTTCATTACTAGGAGCGAGAGCGTCTTGGGGATTTCTGGTTTGACTGTATGGGGTGGGATGGCTTCTCGGGCAATGTGACAATGAACTAATTCCATCGGGTCGTCAGATTTGAACGGCACTTCCCCCGTTAACAATTCGTAGAAAGTCACTCCCAAAGAGTAAAAATCGCTGCGATAATCGATGCCTCGATTCATTCGTCCGGTTTGTTCTGGAGAAATATAGGCGAGAGTGCCTTCGAGAACGTTGGGATTCTGAATTTCTTGGGTTTCTCTGGGTAAGAGGGAGGAAATGCTAAAGTCGATCAGGAATATGTCTTTCGTTTCTGGGTTAATTAAGATGTTGGCTGGTTTGATGTCTTTATGAATTACCCGATTTCGATAAAGGTTTTCGAGGATTTCTATTAGAGCGATCGCAATCCTCAAAAACTCTTCCATGTCTAGGGGGCGATCGCTATAGTATTCCGACAGGGACACCCCACCCACATCTTCCATCACCAAGACATAACCGTTGCCGTATTTTTCCAGAGCAATCGGTCGAACAATTCCCGGAAAATCCAAGTTTTTACTGAGGAGGTATTGATGGCGAAACTGTAGCAGCTCGTTAAAGGTGGGATATTCTTTGCGCAACTTTTTGATCGCCACCGACTTAGACTCGTCAGTTTTCACCCCTCGATAAACCACGGTGCGAGTGCCATCGTAAAGAGTATCTGCGATTTGGTATCCAGTTAGAGTCAGCATAGTAGGAGTTTCCTCAGATTGTTCGAGCTGCCAAAAGTTGTTTCGATCGCTAGTAAATTTCCTGTTTGTTTTACCTCAAACATTTGTAATAACTATATAAATATTTAAAATTAAGACTTCCATACCTGTCTCGCCCGATGCTTTTCCATGGGCTTTTGGTATTTTCTGGATTTTTATTTATCTGGTTATCATTATCTCATTTTTATCGGCAAAAGTCATCAGCCATTATGCTGAAAATTTCTTACTCAATGCAAAATATGTTATGGCAATTCTCTACTCCATGAGCTACAGCCGAAGGCTCCCCCCGAATTCGCGGGGGAGCCTGTTTCATTGTCCCCCTTTTTAGGGGGATTTAGAGGGATAGAATTTTTGGGTGTAGCTCATAATACAGAAAAACGCTATAAGAATTCATCATTTACCGAAATTAATCTTGACAAAGACAGCTATAAACTGTGAGGCATTTAGATTGCATACTAAAAAACGATCGTCATGGCTCAAACGCAGATATTGATGAGTTTCCACTATTTTGCCGATCGCCCAATATGCAGTTTAGAAGTGCGACAGCTTATCTGCTAAAAAACTGAACTAATTAATCCGATTTTCTTTCTGTCTTTGCTGCTCGTGGTGAGAGCATATCCACTGCGGATATTTCATCGACTTGTTATTGGCAAATATGACCTTCGCTCCTTTTAACTACTCTTTACTCTAAGCGATCGCTCAATGCCTCTATCGCTTCATCGCACCAAGCCACCCAGTCGCTCTCGTAACGAATACCTCTGCGCAGAGTTAAATAAGAACACTGTTCTTGAAAAGATAACCCGTCGCTGTTAGAAAAATAACTTCGTTCTTTTTCTTTAAACTTCAATAACTGTTGATAATGAATGTGACGGCGATGCTGTAGTTCTTTTAATATAACTTCGCGCGGCACTAAATATGCCATTTTCATTTTCACCCCTAGATCCTCCCTAATGGCCGTTGGCTCTGAGGGCAGGTTCATCCACTCCTGGAAGTGGGACATTCCGGCATCGGTCAGAGAATACTCTTTTTTATTGGGACGGCCATTTTGAGGAATGACTTGGCAGCTTATCAAACCCTGCTTTTCCATTTTGGCCAGTTCTCGATAAATTTGCTGCTGGCTGGCACGCCAAAAACAGTTAAACTCGTTCTCAAATCGTTTCCATAAATCGTAGCCCGTCAGAGGGCTCTGGGCTAAGGCTGCCAAAATTGTGTGGGTTAAAGCCATTTTGCAATTAGGGGTTGACTTGAGCGATCTGTCGATCGTACCATTAGTTTGATACACAACAAGTTGAATATCAACAAGTTGAATATGGCCTAACTGTCTTCGGTCGGGTCGTTTGAAAATCTAAAATCTACAAGGGATTATGGAACCACAGATCGATCCACCATCGCCCCAAGATTCTCAGTTGAAACCTTCTGCTTCTTCTGTGGAAGTCAAAAAAGGTCCGAACCTGAAATGGTGGGGGTTAGTTTTTCTCGGGGGGATTTTGTCGGTATCGGGTATAGCGATCGCTACCTCTCAATTCCAAAAAGATGCCCCCACTGAAGAAACTTCGAGTATCAATATTCTGCCCGTCAAAACCGTAGCGGTAGAACCAGTAAAATCCTACGAAATCAAACAAACATATACGGGAGTATTATCGGCACTGCGAACTAGCGAACTGGGCTTCGAGCGTCAGGGGAAAGTAGTAGCGATCGCCGCATCGGAAGGAGACAAAGTAACCGCAGGCAGAACCCTGGCAACTCTCGATACGAAAATATTAGAAACGCAACGGCGATCGCTACTAGCTGGGCGGGGTCGCGCCAGGGCCCAACTAGAAGAACTGCTTGCAGGCCCCAGGAGCCAAGACATCGCCGCCGCCAGGGCCCGAGCGGACGCCGCCCGCGCCCAACTAGAAGAACTGCTTGCAGGCCCCAGAAGCCAAGACATCGCCGCCGCCAGGGCCCGAGCAAACGCCGCCCGCGCCCAACTAGAAGAATTACAAGCAGGCCCCAGAAGCCAAGATATCGATGCCGCCAGGGCCCGAGCAAACGCCGCCCGCGCCGAACTAGAAGAATTGCAAGCAGGCCCCAGAAGCGAAGACATCGATGCCGCCCGGGCAAACGTCCGAGATGTGGAGGAACAACTGGAACTAGCTCGCAAGAGGAGCAAGCGACGAGAGGATCTCTACGAGGAAGGAGCCATTTCCCGGGAGCAGTTCGATGAAGCGGCTACTTCCGTTAGCGCTCTGGAGGCGAATTTGGATGCCACTCGCAGTCAGCTAGAAGAGTTGCAGGCGGGGACGCGCACGGAACAGGTGGAGGCGGGGAAAGCAAGGCTGGCAGAGGCTCAGAGCCAACTGGAGGAGTTGCAGGCGGGGACTCGCCCGGAACAGGTCGAGGCAGGGAGAGCAAGGCTGGCAGAGGCTCAGAGCCAACTGGAGGAACTGCTGGCGGGGACGCGCCCGGAGCAGGTGGAGGCCGGGAGAGCAAGGCTGGCAGAGGCTCAGAGCCAACTGGAGGAGTTGCTGGCGGGGACTCGCCCGGAGCAGATCGCGGCTCAGGAGGCTTTAATAGAAGAACTAAATGCGAGTATTGCCAGCGTGGATCTCGACATTAGCAAGAGCGTTCTCCAAGCGCCTTTTGGCGGGACTGTTTCTGTTAAGTATATAGATGAAGGTACGGTGCTGGGGGCGGGGCAGTCTGTTTTTCGTTTGGTGGAGGATGGGGCCCTGGAAGCTCGCATCGGACTGCCGGTGTCGGTCGTCTCTCGGTTGCGACCTGGGAGCTCCCAACAATTGCAAATTGGAGAAAAAAGCTATAGCGCTATAGTTTCTTCGGTTCTCCCCGAACTCGACTCCTCCACTCGCACTCAAACCGTGCTTTTGAAGCTGGAACCGGGGGCGTCTCTGGAGGTTGCGTCGGGGCAGGTTGCTCGCTTGGAGGTGACGCAAACTATCCCGACGGAAGGATATTGGTTGCCGACGGCGGCTCTGGTTCGCGGGGAGCGGGGTTTGTGGTCTTGCTATCTTTTGCGGGGGGCGGAGTCGGAGTTGGGGGAAGATGTTTATCGGGTGGAGCGGAGTTTTTTGGAGGTTTTGCATACCGAGAGCGATCGGGTGTTGGTGCGGGGGACTTTGGAAAGGGGGGATAGAGCGATCGCCTCTGGCACCCATCGGATCGTACCCGGGCAGTTAGTTAGGGCCGATATCAATTAACAATTAATAATTAACAATTAACAATTTATGAAAGCATTCGTTACTGGCAGTACCGGCTTGCTCGGGAATAATTTAACCCGCTTGTTAGTGGCGCGAGGATATGAGGTGAAAGCTTTAACGCGATCGCTAGAAAAAGCTAATAAAATATTTCCAGATTTACCAGTGACTTTCGTGCTAGGAGATATGCAGAATATCGATGGTTTTGCTGAGGAATTAAATGGTTGCGACGTTCTTTTTCATTGCGCTGCTTATTTCATGGAATACTATCAACCGGGAGATCGTTGGCCGATGTTAGAAGCGATTAATATTAAGGGAACGGTGAAACTTTTAGAAGTAGCAGAAAGGCAAGGTATTAAGAAAGTAATTTACGTCAGCAGTTCCGGTGTCATCGGTAAAAGTCCCGATGGAACTCCTGCGGACGAAACTATTCCGGCTAGTGGAATTTCTCATACCAATCTCTATAAATTAAGTAAAGTTTTAGCGGAGGAAGCTGTTTATGATTTTCTCAAAGATAGCAGCTTGTCGGTAGTTTTTATTTTACCCGGTTGGATTTTCGGACCGGGGGATATTTCTCCTACCAGCAGCGGGCAACTGGTGTTAGATTTGTTAGGGAAAAAAATGCGGGGAATTATTCCTGGTGGCGTTAATATGGTTGACGCGCGAGATGTGGGGCAGATAATGATTAATGCCGTGGAGAAAGGTAAGAGTGGCGATCGCTATTTGGCGGCGGGTCATCATTTAAGCATAAAAACTGTAATGGAAACTTTCAATCTCGTCACTGGAATTCCTATTCCTAAGAGGCAGATTCCTTATTTTCTGTTGAGGTTATCGGCATTTTTAAGGAAAAATTACGCCCGTTTAACCAAGAACCAGATGTCAATATTTCTGCCTGGTATTGAGACTGTTCGGGCGGATATTACTCTTTCATCTGAGAAAGCAATTCGGGAATTAGATGCAACTTTTCGCCCCTTTGAAGAAACTATGCGGGATGAAGTAGCTTGGTTTCGCGATAATGGATATGTCTGAAATTGGCTTGTGGGGGCAAACTAAACGGGCGAGCGATAATTAATTATTAATAATTATTAATTACTTTTCTTGTCAAATAAAGTCCGATCGCTAATTAGATAGTTAAGATTTTTGGTATTAATTATGCGGTATTTTTATGAAAAAATAGATCGTGACAAACAACATCAATTTGGGGGCAAAGCATTAAAACATTTACATTTATGATTTTTTCATAATTGAACCCCCGAATGCTTTCCCCCAACAAATTAATTTTTTCTTCGCTTCCCAATTTATTATTCCCCGTTCCTTGATTATGTTAGACAATAACGTTTCGACTCTTTCCCCAAAATTAGATTCAATAACTAAGTTATTTGATGAAATTAATAAAGTTGCTTGGGACAGAGAATCTATCCCCCAAGATCGACTAAATTTAACCCACAAATCTCGCAAAAGTTTATTACCTTGGCGCGGACAATTTTCCCCCGAGTTCGTAGAATTGCTTTTGCAAAAATACAGCGACAAAACAACTGTCATTTTAGACCCATTTTTAGGTAGCGGTACTACTATTTTTGAAGCAGCCAAGTTAGGTTTAACTTGTTATGGAGCGGAAATTAATCCTTCGGCTATTGTCATGGCAAAAACTGCCGAGTTTGTCAATATTGATTTATCCGAGAGGAAAAAAATCGTTGCAGAAGCAGAGGCGATCGCCGAAGAATATCTGCTTCCTTATAAGTGGGATTTATTTTCTTATCGGCAGCGCCAGCAACGGCAAATTAATTTTTGCGAAGAAGAACCAGAGGAGGAGATTTTAACTAAAATATTAGAGCGAGGAAAAAATCATCCTTCCATCTATAATGTATTAGCTAATGCAGTTATCCGCTATCTTAACTATGGTTCCAAACGGGAAATTTCCGATTTTTTAAACGGTTTAAGTAAACATACAGAAATTGTCATAAATTTGCCCTGCAGCCCGAATAAATGCCGAGCCTTTAATTCGGATGCTAGAAAAATACCTTATAGCGATCGCTCTGTGGATTTAATTATTACATCGCCTCCCTACATTAACGTTTTTAACTACCATCAAAATAATCGAACCGCCATGGAAATGATGGGTTGGAATTTGCTAGAAGTTGCTAAATCGGAAATAGGCGCAAACCGCAAACATCGCCAGAATCGATTTTTAACAGTCGTACAATACGCATTAGACCTCCTCGATGCTTTAAAAGAAATGCGACGCTTGCTAGCAGATAACGGTCGAGCTATTATTGTTGTTGGGAGAAGTTCTAAGGTTCGGGGTGTCAGTATTGAAAATGGAAAATTACTGGCAGCGATCGCCATTGGCGGGGCAGGTTTTGTTTTAGAAAAACGGCAAGAAAGGAAGTTTAAAAATAAATTCGGCGAACTAATCTATGAAGATATCTTGCATTTAGTACCCGATGGTGCTAAATTAATTTTAGGGGACGAATTTGCTCTTTTAACAGCCTGCTGGCTCCTAACAGAGGTATCCGCCAAGGCAACAAATGACGAAGTAAGAAAAGAAATATTACAGGCGCGAGAACGTGCCAGTAAAGTTAAAAAGTCTCCCTTGTTTGAGTTAAACAATAATCATCCCAAATAACCCAATATGGCAAGCTATCCCGCTCCTCACTATGAAAAATTGTTAGCACTGCTTAACAACGATAAACTACCTTCTGGCGATAAGCTGCGAGTTCGTGAAGCGATCGAATATTATCAAAAATGGATATCCTTAATCGACCGAGCGATAGCAGCCAATTATTCTGCAAATAGAACCTTAAAGAAGTTAGTCAAGTTATTAAATATCTATAAAAATTACATAGATATTTTTCTAATCTTTGACAGTCCTAATGATTTTCTCTATCGTCAAAAAGGACAGTTAAAAATAGATAACAGCATAATAGAAGAGTTCCTGCCAAAACTGATTAACCCTATTTTAGTTCCAGAAATGCAGTCACTAGAAATCGATATTGGGCCGATTAAGTCGTTTTCCTCCGTGTATTTCGAGTCAAGTTTAAATTTAGAAGTAGCAGGTGGTGGTTTGCGCGTTCGCACTAAAAACCAAGATTTTGCTATTAGTAAAAAACTTTATCTTAAAGCTTCACGCTCTCTTAGTTTTGAGCGGGAAGTTAGCGCGGAAACTAATCTAGCTTATCTGGTGGCTGAATGCAAAACTAATCTCGATAAAACTATGTTTCAAGAAAGTTGTGCTACTGCACGCGATGTTAAATCTGCTGTGCCCGGTGCTAAATTTTTTCTATTATGCGAGTGGTTAGATATGACACCTTTAAGCACGGCACCCACAGATATTGATGAAGTCATTATTCTCAGAAAAGCCAAGCGAATTAGTTCAAATATGCGAAAAGAGTTTAGTAAATTTCAAGGTCGCCAAAAACGCAGAGACTTTTATATCGATCGCTTGAAAAAGCACCCATTTAGATTGGAGATGTTTGAGCGCTTCATCGAGAATATTCGTACCCTAATGACCAATGAGGAACTACAGGAAAAAGATGTTTTAGAACTAGGGTACTTCTGAAGAAACTCAAATCATTCCCAATGCTTTGCCCCTACTTTATAAAAACGATTGTAGGTTGGGTGGAGCGCAGCGCAACCCAACACCAATAATTATTAATCTAAAAAGTGTAAAGTGCGCGCTGCGCGCCCAAGCAATTAGTAAAGCGCAACCTAATAACAATGACCCAATAATTAAAATGTCCAAACTATTTTACCGCAACGTCAGATTATTAATCCTAACCCTAATCCTAATCTTCGTCTGGGGCGTTTCCTCTTATATCAATCTCCCAAGATTAGAAGACCCAGAATTAGTTTCTCGCGTTTCCTTAGTCACGACATTCTTACCCGGAGCAACCGCCGAACGAGTCGAAGCCCTCGTCACTGATAAAATCGAAGAAAAGATATCAGAAATAGAAGAAATAAATCTCTACGAATCAACCTCCAGGGCAGGAGTGTCCGTTATCAATATGGAACTATTAGACAGCATTAAAGCTGAAGAAACCGATGTCATCTGGACGCAAGTTCGCAACAAACTTGACGAGGCAAAATTAGAATTTCCAGAAGGTGCTAGCGAACCCGAATTAGACAATATTGAAGTAAAAGCCTACGCCCTAATAGCTGCCTTAACTTGGGAGCAAAACGACGAACCCAATTATGCCATTCTAAATCGAGTAGCCGAATCCTTAGAAGACAGAATTCAAGCAATGGGCGGCACGGAAAAAACAGAAATAATCGGCAAACCAGATGAAGAAATAGTCGTCGAAATTAATCCAGTCGATCTGAGCGTCCTCGGCTTGACCGCCCAAGATTTATCCAGACAAATTCAACAAAGCGACGCCAAAACTAGCGCCGGTCAATTAAGAGAATTCAACAACAATCTATCCCTAGAAATTTCGGGAGAATTAGAGTCAATAGATCGGCTCCGTCAAATCCCCATTAGCTACAGTAACGACAGTCAATTCGTCCGTCTCGGAGATATCGCCAGAGTCCGCAAAGCCACCGTCGAACCAGTAACCAGTCTGGCAATAGTAAGCGACAAAAATGCAATTGTTTTAGGAGTTTACGTTGACTCCAGTTTCCGACTCGATCGCTGGGCAAAAACCGCCCGCCAAACCATAGATGAATTTCGCCAACAGCTACCAAAAGGATTAAAACTCTCCATCATTTTCGACCAAAGCAGCTACGTCGAAGCCAGACTGAATAGCCTAATTCTCAACCTACTACTAGGAGGAATCTTAGTCTTTGGCGTCACCCTATTTATGATGGGTTGGCAGTCAGCTACCATCGTCGGTTTGGCTTTGCCTCTATCGATATTAATGGTATTAGGTTTAATGGGATTTCTGGGCATCCCCCTCCATCAAATGTCCATCACCGGCTTAATTGTCGCCCTGGGAATACTCATCGACACGGCCATCGTCATGGTCGATGAAATTACCCAACATCTCAACCGAGGCGTTCCCCCAGAAGAGGCGATCGCGAAAAGCGTCGGCTATCTAGGCGTCCCCCTCCTGAGTTCCACTCTCACCACCATTCTAGCCTTCATGCCCATCGTCCTCCTCCCCGGGCCCGCAGGGGAGTTCGTGGGAACCATCGCCGTCAACGTGATTTTAGCAATTTCCTCCTCCTTCTTCCTCACTTTAACGGTCATCCCCGCCCTGGCAGCAAAGTTGCATCGCCGGAAATCCCAGGCTTTGTCCTTAAGAAACCCGGTTTTCGATCGAAACCGGGTTTCTGACCCTTGGTGGCAAATAGGCTTTTCTCACCCTTGGCTGACGCGGGGCTATCGCAAAACTATAAATTTCACCACCGCCAAACCAGTTTTAGGAATCATCTTAGCCCTGATGCTGCCAGCAATAGGCTTCATCCAAGCGGGAACCTTAGAACAACAATTCTTCCCCGCCGCCGATCGCGACCAACTGCAGATAGAATTTGAACTGCCCCCCTCAGTTTCCATCGCCAAAACCGAATCAATAGTTCGAGAGGCGAGAAAACAACTAATCGCATTCCCTGAAATAACAGACGTTCGCTGGTTCGTCGGCGAAAGCGCTCCCAGCTTCTACTATAATCTCATGCAAGGGCGATCGCAACAAGCCCATTACGCCCAAGCATTAATACAACTGAACGCCCTCTCCTCCGCCGAACTCGCTCGAACCATACAAGCCGAAATGGATGCAGCCTTTCCCGAAGTCCGAGTATTAGTGCGACAGTTAGAACAAGGCCCGCCCTTCGACGCCCCCATAGAAATGCGAATCTACGGTTCGGATCTCGATCGCCTCCGGGAATTAGGCGAACAAATCAGAGGCATCCTGGCTAAAGTAAGCGATGTCACCCACACCCGCGCCGATCTCAGCGAAGTGTTACCTCAATTAAAAGTGCGAGTGGATGAAGAGCAAGCCAGATTAGTAGGACTCGACAACCGCAGTATCGCCCAACAGTTAAATACCGCTCTCGAAGGCATTCGAGGCGGTTCGATATTGGAGTCAACGGAAGAGTTACCAGTGCGAGTGCGGCTGTCGAACGTTCAACGGGGGAATTTAGAAGATATTGCCTCCTTATATCTATTGCCTGTAGCATCCAGTTTGGAGAACGGAAATTCTAACAGGGCTAATTTGGTTCCCCTTTCGGCCTTGGGAGAAGTAGAATTGACGGCGGAATTGGCGAAGATTAACCGTCGCAACGGACAGCGAGTCAATACCGTTCAGGGTTTTATCAGTGCCGGCGTTCTGCCTGCAACGGTTTTGGAACGGTTCGAGCAAGAGTTAGAAGCAAGCAATTTCCAACCCCCACCAGGTTATCGGTTTGACTTTGGCGGCGAGGCGGAGCAAAGGGGTAATGCTGTGGGCAACTTGTTTTCAACGGTGGGGGTGTTGGCAGTTTTAATGGTGGCGACTCTGGTATTATCCCTTGCTTCTTTCCAGTTAGCTGCTTTAATTGGTGTCGTGGCGATCGCTTCCATTGGTTTGGGGTTGTTTTCTATCTGGATTTTTGGTTATCCCTTTGGTTTTAACCCCATTATCGGTACCATTGGTTTGGTGGGAGTGGCGATTAACGATTCCATCGTGGTTTTGGCCGCTTTGCTGGACGACCCCGCCGCCCGTATGGGCGATCGCCAAGCGATACGATCTGTAGTGATGCACTCCACCCGTCACGTCCTGACTACCACTTTTACGACCACGATCGGTTTTGTACCGCTGTTTTTGGGTGGGGGGGATTTTTGGCCGCCTTTGGCAATAGCGATCGCTGGCGGCGTCGGCGGAGCAACATTATTAGCCCTTTATTTAATTCCTTCTGCTTATGTGTTGTTAACCAGAGGTCGCCAGAAGTAATTAATAATTAATAGACTTCGTGGCAGAAGTAGGCAACAGGCAACAGGCAACAGGCAACAGGGAAGAGTTTTTAAGGAAAAAGGAACCAACAACGATTTTATTTTTACTTTTGCAAGAGGTCTATTAATTAATAATTAATAATTGTTGGACATTCATCCTCTGGGTGTCGAATTACCGTTAATACAGCCTCCGTCCGCAAAATTAAGAAAGCGGGTGGGAGCAGGTCAATGCATGAAGCTTTCCCAAAAACCTGCCGATGCTCCTTAGCGGTCAGTGGTTAGTGGTTAGTTGCCCAACTAACCACTAACCACTAACAACTGACAAAAATAATTGATTTTTTGGTTTTTTTACAAATATGAGATGCTCCCAGCTTCGCCTCAAAGGTGACGCGCTCCCATTGTTAATTGTCGAACTAAATAAAATATTAGCTGCACTTATTGCAATTATCTAAAATAGTGTTTAGAAAATAGAAAACTTAAAATAGAATCAATACTGAGCATTAATGCGTTACCTTAATAGTAGAGATCGTTAAGAAAATATTAAGCGTCCGAGACCGAGGGGCCAACTTTTAACCTATCTAAATAAAATAGATGCCATTAACCGACCATCCAGAACAGGAGTCAAACCAGACCATGACTAACAACCCTTCTGAGCGACAACTCCCAGACAAACCAGAAGAAGCCTGCGGCGTGTTTGGCGTTTATGCCCCGGGCAAAAAAGTAGCCAAACTAGCGTACTTTGGCCTCTTCGCCCTCCAACATAGGGGCCAAGAATCCGCAGGCATCGCCACCTTCGACGGGGAAAAAATGCACCTCCACAAAGATATGGGCCTCGTTTCCCAAGTGTTCGGCGAGTCCACCCTCAGAGAACTTCCCGGCCACATAGCGATCGGTCATACCCGTTATTCCACCACCGGTTCGAGTCGAATAGTCAACGCCCAACCGGCCGCTATCGAAACCCGCTTAGGTCAGCTTGCTCTAGCACATAACGGCAACCTAGTCAACACGGCCGAACTTAGGCAAGAGTTAATTAAGCGCAACTGCGACTTTGCCAGTAGCACCGACTCGGAGATGATTGCCCTGGCGATCGGCACCGAAGTCGATAAAGGAAAAGACTGGTTAGAAGCCTGCATCAGCGCCTTTCACCTCTGCAAAGGCGCTTTTAGTTTAACCATCGCCACCCCCGCAGGAGTAATGGGAGTGCGAGACCCCCACGGAGTCCGCCCCTTAGTCATAGGTTTGCTCGACACTAAACCCAACAGGTACGTCCTGGCATCGGAAACCTGCGCCCTCGATATTATCGGTGCCGAATATCTGCGAGATGTGGAACCAGGAGAGTTAGTCTGGATTACGGAAGAAGGCATGGCATCTTTCCACTGGAGTCAGAAACCGCAGCGCAAACTCTGCATTTTTGAAATGATCTACTTCGGACGACCGGACAGCATCATGGAAGGCAGCACTTTATACAACTATCGCATGAGGATCGGTCGGGTTTTAGCCGCTGAGTCCCCCGTCAATGCAGATATGGTAATCGGCGTTCCCGACTCTGGCATTCCCGCAGCGATAGGTTTTTCCCAAGTATCGGGCATTCCTTATGCTGAGGGATTGATTAAAAATCGTTATGTAGGCAGAACTTTTATCCAACCGACTCAACACATGAGGGAATCGGGGATCCGCATGAAGTTAAACCCGCTTAAGGATGTGCTGGATGGCAAGCGAGTCATTATGGTTGACGATTCGATCGTTCGCGGTACTACCAGTAAAAAAATTGTTAAAGCTTTACGGGATGCGGGGGCCGCAGAAGTTCACATGAGGATTTCATCTCCACCAGTTACCCACCCTTGTTTTTATGGAATAGATACTGACAATCAAGACCAGTTAATCGCTGCTACGAAGTCTGTAGAAGAGATTGGCAAACAAATAGGCGTCGATTCTTTGGCTTATTTGAGTTGGGATGGAATGTTGAAAGCTACTGGAGAAAATACTGAGACTTTTTGTTCGGCTTGTTTTACTGGGGATTATCCAATTTCAATACCGGAAGATGTGAAGCGTTCTAAGTTAATTTTAGAAACTCCTGTTGGAGTGTCATAGTTTTAGGTGCAAAAGTTCGTAGTAATCGCTTTAGCGATTCATAGATATCAATCGCTAAAGCGATTACTACGAACGGGAGCGATCGCCCCCAGATATAATAGAGGCATCAAAACTCGCATTCTTCCATGGAAAAAACCAATGCCTTACAGTAAATTCACCTTAGAGGAACTCAAGCAAAAATTCAACATAAACCTGACGGGAACCGAAGGAAAATTTAACAGTTTACCAGAAGTTGCCCCCAGTGCAATTCTCCAAGAAATATTAAAAGACAATGTATCTTTAGCAGTAGCGATCGGTTCGGAAAAAGCTCGTTCCGAGTTAATAGTTTCGCCTATTTTAGTAGAAATTAGAAAGCATTTTAACAAACAAATTAGCTTATTCTCTGGCATCGAATTTAACGTCGATCCAGAACTTGGGTTGAACGGTTTTTGCGACTTTATAATAAGTCATTCAACCCAACAGTTTTTCGTCGAATCTCCTGTTATTGCTTTAGTAGAAGCGAAAAATGATAATCTGAAATCAGGTCTTGCTCAATGCATTGCAGAAATGGTTGCCGCGCAAATTTTCAACCAACGTCAAGGTAACGAAATTCCTAAAATTTATGGGGCGATTACTACTGGAACTGCTTGGCAATTTTTAGAATTAGAAGCGGGGAGTGCGGTATTAGATTTAGAGGAATATTCTATCAAAAACTTACCGAAAATTTTAGGAATCTTAATCGGTTTTGCCAGTTAGAGCAATTCTATAGCGATTATTGAATCGGTGAAGTACACCCCGATCTATCCCCCGTTGGTCCCCCTGTCGATCCCCCTCCCGTCCCCCTTAAAAAGGGGGAGGCCAGAAGAAGAAGTTTTTACTGTCCGGGGGACGAGCGAACTGTTCCGGCTCCCCCCTTCTCAAGGGGGGCTGGGGGGGATCGAAAATCTACTTCACCAATTCGATAATTGCTATAAATGATTGGCAAATGCTATATTTTCTACTTTTTTTCATTTAAAATTCAGGTACTTGTAACTTACTGATATTGCTACCAGCATAATGCTTGTAAATAATTTCAGGAGTATTACCTACTAATCTTGCTACATCTTTAGCATCCAACCCATGTTCTAAAGCAAAAGTTATGAAAGTATGTCGAGTATTGTATTGAGGTCGATAGCGTTCTACTTTCCCCTCTTTCACCAAACCAGTGACAATTCCTTCTCGATATTTTCCATGTACCTTTGCTCCCTTCCAGCACATAGCATTAAAAGTATGAGCGTTAATTTCTTTTCCTTTTAAAGATGGAAAAACTAAAGACTCATCATCAGCATTAGCAGGTTTTATGGACAGTAATAAATTCTGCAATGAGGGGTTACAAGGAAATTTTCTACTTTTGTTAGTTTTAGTATTTTTACGAATTTTTTGAGAAGAAATACAAACCACGGCTTCGGAAAAAGTAATAACAGAACAATCTTTATTAAGATGTTTCCATTGCAATGCAACTGCTTCTGAAGTACGGCATCCAGTTGAAAACAAAAACCGCACGAAAGAAGCATAGTGACTGTATGTAGGATGTGTTTCAAATCCTTTAATTATTGCATCTCGTTCGGCTTTTGTAAAAGGGTCTATATTTTTCTCTTCTTTTATTACTTCTATTTTGCCTGCCATTCCCTCAAAAGGATTAACAGAAATCAACGAATATTCGCAAGCCCAATTGCAACAGGCATTTAATTGAGTAATAACTCTTTTAGCCGTATAAGCAGAATTGTGTTGGAGTAAATGGTCTCGAATTTCTGAAGCATCAGACAAATACTGAAAAGGTAGCTTTTTTATATGATTAGCTATTTTTTTATAGTTTAATTTTAAGGTAGTTTCAGCTACTAGAGGCTTTCGATATTCTGTATATTTTTCCCACAATTCAATTAATGTTAATTGAGGTTCGATTAAGGTTAAATGTTTTTTTTGTCGGTAGTTGGCAGGGTAGGCGTTCATAGACCCCTCTACCTCTATTTTGACTTTAAAATCTGGTGTTAAATTAATAAAATTAGGGTGCGCTGCGGCGCACCCTAATTTTATTAAACAATTTTATTAAACAATTTTATGAAAGAAACGGAGAGGGAGGGATTCGAACCCTCGTTAGCGGCTTTACCACTAAACTGCATTTCCAGTGCAGCGCCTTCAACCACTCGGCCACCTCTCCAGGGGACTTAAATTATTTAAGATTCATCCACAAGTAAACTATATTAGCAGAAGTATTTTAATTTGACAACCGCCTCTGCAATAAAAATTTTTTTGGCAAATTTTAGGCCCCGATCGCTCTTTTTGTCCTCAAAAATCGTTATTCTAGGAAAGTCCCAATTAATTAATCCCTATCTAAAATCCTAAAGTCTAAAATCTAATTAACGATTATGGTCAAAGAATATCAGATAAAAATACACGATCGCCAAAAAGAGAGCTACGAAACCTTCACGGTCCCGGAGGACAAGTACATCCTCCACAGCGTCGAAAAGCAAGGAACGGAACTGCCCTTCTCCTGTCGCAACGGGGCCTGTACCACCTGTGCGGTCCGAGTCATCTCTGGAGACCTCTACCAACCAGAAGCAATGGGACTATCTCTGGAACTGCAAAAACAAGGTTACGCGCTGCTGTGCGTGAGCTACCCCCGTTCCAACCTGGTAGTGGAAACCCAAGACGAAGACGAAGTGTACGAACTCCAATTTGGCCGCTACTTCGGTAAAGGCAAAATTAAAAGAGGGTTGCCCATAGATGAGGACTAAGAGGACTAAGAGGACTAAGAAAATAGGAATAAAAAGACTGATGGGAGCGATCGCCGCCTGTCTGTTCCTCGCAAGCTGTAGCGAACCAGAGATGCCTATTGGGCGATCGGTAAAAGTCGAAAGAGTAATTAGCGCTCAAACCATAGAAATCGTAGATAATTTCAACCCAGTCCCGACCTTACAACCAGTCCGACTCATCGGCATCGACGCACCAGACCTCAAACAACAACCCTGGGGAGTAGAAGCCAAAACCGAGTTAGAAAAACTGACCCAGGGACAACAAGTATTATTAGAATTCGATGTCCAACAAAAAGACAGCTTCGATCGCCTCTTGGGATACATCTGGCAAGACCAAACCCTAATCAACGAAAAGTTAGTCAAACAAGGCTACGTCCTAGCCTCAGAAAAAACCCCCAACACCAAATACAGCGATCGCCTAGCCAACGCCCAAGAATGGGCCCGTCTAATGGGAAAAGGAATTTGGAATCCAGAACAACCCATGCGCCTAACTCCCAGCGAATTTCGCCGCCAACAAAGATAATTGACATTTTCCCAATTGACAATTAACATTTTCCCAATTATCAATTACAAATGACCGAACAACTGCAAATATTCCTAGACATCGCCACCGAAGCCGCCCTCGCAGGAGGGGCGGTCCTTTTGTCCTACTTAGGGAAATTAGAAGACATTCAAGAAAAAGGTTCCCCCGGGAACTTAGTCACGGAAGCAGATAAAGGTGCCGAAGCTGCCATAGTAAAAGTTCTTCAGCGCCACCTGCCCGACCACGGCCTCCTCACCGAAGAATCAGGAGAATTAGGAGATACCAGCAGCAAATATCTCTGGGCGATCGACCCCCTGGACGGCACGACCAACTACACCCACCAACTGCCTATCTGTGCCTGTTCGGTGGCGCTGTTAGTTGACGGAGTGCCATCCGTGGGAGTAGTATTTAATCCTTTTAGTAACGAACTTTTTCAAGCGGCCATTGGTCTCGGGGCAACTCTCAACCGCCAAGCGATCGAGGTTTCCCAGACAACCTCCCTTGCCAGCAGCTTGCTCGTCACCGGCTTTGCCTACGATCGCCGCGAAACCCCCGACAATAACTACGCCGAATTTTGCTATATGTGCCACCAAAGCCAAGGTGTCCGCAGGTTGGGTTCCGCCGCCCTCGACCTCTGTTTTGTGGCCTGCGGTCGTTTCGATGGATATTGGGAACGGGGACTTTCCCCTTGGGATCTGGCTGCTGGTGTAATAATAGTAGAAGAAGCAGGGGGTAAAGTCACTGCTTACGACGGCAGCCCTTTGCAAATTAAGTCTGGCCGCCTTTTGGCCTCTAATGCTAAGTTGCACGATCGCCTCAGCGAGGCATTGGTAAATACTCCTCCTTTGTCTTCTTGGGAAAGTAAGGAAGCAACTGGCAACAGTTAAGTATTTTTTTTAGCGGGCGGATCGGGGTGCATTCTACTTGTTTGCTGCGCGGCGCGCGCCTTATTTTTTAGTTATTTTGTGCCCGACGCGCTACTACTTTAGACAGGAGAATTACTGCAATGTCTTTTGAATTTGATGACGGATTATTTAAGTTTGATTTTACCGACCATAACGCACTTTTGGGAGTACCAATTGATGCAGAATTTAACGACATTCGCAAGCGCTACATGAGGATCGCCCGTCGCTTGCATCCAGATACTTGTCCTTTTGAAACAGACGAAAAAAAGGAATTAGCCAATCAATTATTATCAAAATTGGTAAGTCCTGCTTACGACAAATTTTCTAAAGAAAGTTCTCGTGCAGAATATTTTGTCGTCTTAGCGAAGCTACAAAAGCGGTTAGCGCAAGACAAAAATAAGGTTAAGTTCTCTAGCGAAGCCGCCCAAAAAGTGGCTGCCAGCGGCAATTACCAAGAAGCTTATAATACAGCAGTTAGCGAGCTAGCTAAAGAACAGTACGAAACCCTGGATCGAACTTTAGAAATAATCGGCGAAATTAGCGAATTAAATTTAGCTTATCTGGTGCGGAAACAATCAAAATCTGGGGCAAGCGCACCAGCAGCTTCTCCCGCCGCAGCAACTGCAGCGAAAAGTTCTCCTACAGAAAGGAGGAAAGCAGCGGCCCCGGCGCGACAAAGTTCCAGAAGTGCTTTATTAGAACAAGCTTGCGATCGCGCCGAAAGTTTAATCGCCAGCAAAAATTATTCTAAAGCTACTTTGGAGCTAAAAGAAGCCATAAAACAAGACCAAAGTCACAGTCGCAGCTATGCTTTATTAGCCTTTTGTTACTTGCAGCAAAATCAGGCAACAATGGCAAAAATACAAGCAAAAAAAGCTTTGAGTCTTAATCCCAAAGAAGCCAAAGCTTTAGAAGTGCAAAAATTTTTAGAAAAAGCTGGAAGTCAAGCTAAAAAAGGTAAATCAGATAAAGGAGATAAAAAAGGCAGCGGCTTCCTCAGCGGTTTGTTCGGCGGCGGGAAGAAAAAGTAAAATGGCTAATTGCTAGTAGTTAGTTGTTAGTAGTTAGTTGTTAGTAGTTAGTAGTTAGTAGTTAGGTTCGCAAAATAGTAATGCGATCGCGTCAGTGTTGCTGGGATAATCTTTATGGAAACTAACAACTAACAACTAACTACTAACTACTAACAAAAACCACTTTTTGTGTTTGCTGAAAAAAATATCGTTTCCCAATTTATAATTAAATTATGGCAAAAAAAAATAAAATAAACTATACCTGTCCCAGCGGTTTTCCCGAATTTATTCCAGGAGAAAAACGCTTAGAAATGCATTTAATGGACACCATTCGCCAAGTGTTCGAGCGCTACGGTTATACCCCCATAGAAACCCCGGCGGTGGAACGCTTGGAAGTTCTCCAAGCCAAAGGCAACCAAGGAGATAATATCGTTTACGGTCTAACTCCAATTCTGCCGCCAAACAGACAGGCAGAAAAAGAAAAAGCAGGAGATTCCGGTTCCGAAGAAAGAGCCTTAAAATTCGACCAAACCGTTCCTTTAGCAGCTTATATTGCCCGCCACTTAAACGACCTCCAATTTCCTTTTGCCCGCTATCAAATGGATCTAGTTTTTCGGGGAGAAAGGGCAAAAGATGGTCGCTATCGGCAGTTCCGCCAGTGCGATATTGATGTAGTAGGTAGAGGGAAATTAAGCCTGCTTTACGACGCTCAAATTCCGGCGATTATTGCGGAGATATTTGATGCTATTAAGATTGGGGATTTTCTCATACGCATTAATAACCGTAAAGTGCTATCCGGTTTCTTTCAGGCGATCGCCGTCGAAGCAGAAAAAATCGTTCCTTGTATTAGAATAATCGACGCAGCAGAAAAAATCGGCGAAGCAAAAGTAAAAAAAGCTCTAGCAGAAACCGATTTATCCGAAAGTCAAATCGAACGAGTTTTAGCCTTTACAAAAATACGCGGTTCCGTAGAAGAAGTCTTAGCAAATCTAAAAGAAACGGGCGATAGTCTGGAAAATACCGAACTCTTAAAAACGGGAATCTCAGAATTAGAAACTGTCACTTCAGCAGTGAAAGATTTAGGAGTTTCCGAAGACAGATTTTGTATCGATTTATCAATTGCCAGAGGACTAGATTATTACACTGGTACAGTTTACGAAACAACCCTACTCGGACACGAAGCATTAGGCAGCATTTGTTCTGGGGGCCGATATGAAGAATTAGTCGGAACGTTTATAGGCGAAAAAATGCCAGGCGTAGGCATTTCCATCGGTTTAACGCGGTTGATGAGTCGCTTATTAAAAGAAGGAATTCTTAAGCCCTTTCCCCAAACTCCAGTAGAGGTAATGGTAGTCAATATGCAACTCGATTTAATGCCTCTTTATTTAGAGCTCTCCCAGAAGTTGCGGCGAGAGGGAATAAATACCATAACCAGCTTTGAAAGTAAAGGAGTAGGCAAACAGTTGCAGCAAGCAGATAAGCGGGGGATTCGGTTTTGCGTTATTATCGGCTCCGAAGAGGCCGCCTCGAAAAAATGCGGTCTCAAGGATTTGCAAAGCGGGGAACAGGTGGCAGTTGCTTTTGAGGATTTGGCCCCTAAGATTAAGGAATTATTAGGTTAGATCGAAATAAACAAAGGAAACCAAGTGGCTGTGCTGGAAAAAGGAAAGCCCCGAAGCTTCCAATGCTCCGAGGCCGCGTCATCTATACAGAATCTAGTGTCATCTGACCGGGAAGTTTATTCTAAGGTTCCTCTTTTTGTCAAGTAGGCCATTTTGTTTTAGTTCCAGAAGGGGTGTTTTTCGTGGTTTGCCTAGTGTTTAGTCGTAAAGGACTCGCGCAAAAATAGAGTAAATATGTAGGTTGGGTGGAGCGCCCCGCGCAACCCAACAAACCGGTATTTTATTAAATTGCCAGTTTTTTAAGTACCCGTGCAAAATTAATTGGACATCTGGAACAGGCGAGACGCCTGTTCTACGGGGAAATCAAGAATAATTTCAGTAAATATTTTTGCCTACCTACTTACTACTAAAATTTTTGCCAGAAGTCGAATAAGATCTCGATCGCCCAAACTCAAACTAAAATCTAAAATCTAAATGTGTCGTTTGCTAGCCTACCTAGGCCCCACCATTCAACTAGATCGCCTGCTTTGTCAGCCAGAACATTCCCTCATCGTCCAAAGTTACAAACCTCGCGAAATGCAAGAGGCCATCCTCAATGCCGATGGCTTTGGCATTGGTTGGTACCATCCCCAACGAGAAACGGAACCATTTACCTATAAAAGTATCCAGCCCATCTGGAGCGACGTTAACCTACCTCAACTAGCTCGCTATATAGAATCAAACGGAATTCTAGGATACGTTAGAAGCGCCACTCCAGGTCAAGCAGTAGATTTGAGTAACTGTCAGCCTTTTTCTTATCAAAACCTACTATTTACTCATAACGGCTATATTGACAACTTCCGTAAAAGCCTCTATCGACCCATAAGATCGCGTCTGGAAGACGCGGCCTACGAAACGATAAAAGGCAGCACGGACTCGGAACACATTTTCGGTTTATTCATAGACGAACTCAGGAAGGACTCTAGTCGGGGTCTAAAAACAACTTTGGAAGCAACCCTGAAGATATTAACCGAACTCGCTACCCCCGACGAAGTAAAAATCTTAGGCAATACCATCGTCACCGACGGACATCAACTAATAGCATCGCGCTTTGCCTCATACGCGCCCCCGCCGAGCCTTTACTGGCTCAAAGACGATCCCAATTTTCCTTCATCAGTCATTATCGCTTCCGAGCCCCTATTCGAGGGCGACTGGAACTCTTGCCCGGAACAAAGCATTATTACAGTAGCAGAAAATCTCGATGTCGATATCAACGAACTCAAAACAACTTAAAATGCGCGATCGCATGGAAAGATGCCGCCAAGGCACTCTCCAAATGTTCGCTAACATCGACTATGCCACTCTCAGCGCCTGGCCCCATCCAGACTTCAGCCCCATAGGCTGGCATTTGGGACATATCGGCTATACCGAAGCCCTCTGGTTGTGGGAAAAATGCGCCGGGATGCCGCCGCTGTTTCCCGAAAACCGTCAATTGTGGGCTGCGGACGGTTTGCCGAAAGAGCAGAGGAGGAAGCTGCCAACTTTACCAGAAATTCTGGAATATTTGGCTCTGGTGAGGAGCAAAGTATTTTTTTATCTGGAAAGGGCGCCTATAGAAGAGCAAGAGCGTTTGTGGTGGTTCCTCCTCCAGCACGAAAGCCAACACTGCGAAACTATTGCTTTGATCTTGGCAATGCAGCAGCTTGTGGCTCCCCCCGAGTTATTAAAAGTCGATCGCTCGACGGTAAAGCCTTCAGTACCAGACGCGCTGGAGATTCCTGCCGGAGAATTTTCTATGGGTTGCGACTCTATTAATGCTATGGATAACGAGCGATCGCTCCACCGCGTCTATGTGGAGACTTTTTTGATAGAGCCGTATCCGGTAACTTGCGCGGAATATCATGGGTTTATGGAAGCGGGGGGATATAGCGATCGCCGCTGGTGGTCGCCCCAGGGTTGGGAATGGTTGCAAGCTAACCCGGTGGATGCTCCTTTGTATTGGCGATCGGAATTAGCGCGGAGCGATCGGCCGGTGTGCGGCGTCAGTTGGTACGAGGCGGAAGCCTATTGTAACTTCGCCGGCAAGCGACTCCCGACGGAAGCGGAATGGGAGAAAGCTGCTAGCTGGGATCCTGCTACGGGAACCAAGAGGACTTATCCTTGGGGAGAGGCGGAACCAGATGCTAATAATTGTAATTGCGATCGGGCTTTTGGGGGAACCACGGCAGCGGGTTCTTTTCCCCAGGGGGCAAGCGCTTACGGCTGCCAGGATATGTTGGGCAACGTTTGGGAGTGGACTGCGAGTTGGTTCGATGCTTATCAAGGCTTTGAATTTTTCCCCTATCGCGGCTATTCCCAAGCCTATTTCGACGGCAAACACCGGGTGTTAAAGGGTGGAAGTTGGACTACTCGGCCTTGGGCCATGCGCTGTAGCTTTCGCAATTGGTATTATCCGGGGGCGAGGGAGATTTTTGCCGGCTTTCGTTGTGCGTTGTAGGGGGGATGTTTGTAGCGATCGCTTTAGCGATTCATATAGATAAATCGCTAAAGCGATTACTACGAACTTTTCTATCGCTAAAGTAGCTGCCGCGTAGGTTATTATAGATCGATAAACCAACCGTTTTTTGCGCATAAACCAATGTCTTACAGTAAATTCGCTTTAGAAGAAGTTCTCAACAACTTTAATTTAACCCTAATAGAAAAATTAGGAAAATTTAACAACTTACCAGAAGTTGCACCAAGCCCGCACCTGAAAGAAACCCTAAAAGACAACATACCTTTAGCAGTAGCGAACGCCTCCGAAAAAGCTCGTTCTGAATTCATAGTCGACCAATTTTAGTAGCAATAAAAAAACAATTCAACAACCAAATAAGCTTATTCTCCGGCATCGAATTTAACGTCAACGCCGAACTAGGATCGATCGGTTTTTGCGATTTTCTTGTTAGTCGTTCCAGCCTACAGACCATAATTAAAACCCCAGTAGTTGCCCTAGTGGAAGCGAAAAACGATAACATTAAATCGGGCTTCGGTAAATGCCTTGCTGAAATGGTTGCCGCGCAAATTTTCAACCAACGTCAAGGTAACGAAATTCCTAAAATTTATGGAGCTATAACCACTGGAACTTTATGGCAATTTTTAGAATTAGAAGCCAGGACGGCAACTTTAGATTTGCAGGAATATTCCCTCGATAACTTACCTAAAATTTTAGGGATTTTAAGCAGTTTTATTAGTTCTAGCAATCCAGTTTGATTAGTTTGACAAATGACATTCATCTGGTGCGGTTTAAAATTAAATTGGTGCCGGCTATCCTAGTCGCATCAAAAACAGATAGAACTGTAGGGGCAACAGCATTCGGGCGGTAAGTTTTGGAACAACGCATTAATTGTAACTGGACGAATGCTTTGCCCTGCCCTGCCGTCTAATCTCTGGCTTTTTATCTGAGGCATGAATCGATCGCATAAGACGAACGGACTGGTAGCACGACACGGATTTTGAAGTGGAGCGATCGCCTCTAATCTAATTCTTCTGTTGCTATGGGGCGCTTGTTCGTAGTAATCGCTTTAGCGATTGATATAGATAAATCGCTAAAGCGATTACTACGAACAGTCACTACGCGCGGACCAGAAAGCTGGTTTTTTGAAAAAACCTGGTTTCTCAGATATTATGACGGATTTTTCGGTAGGACAGAAAATTGCTATAATCCACCATAATTCTACTTATTTAATCTTCGGTAAATAAACGATCGTATCTC
>JAXHVR010000043.1:0-48284 GCA_034189005.1 Cyanobacteriota bacterium
CTGTATCCGAGTAGAAATCCTACCACAGTCGCCCAAATCATATAAGGCCATTGTTGTTTGCCGCTCATGTGCAAAACGCCAAAACAAACGCTGGAGACTATCAATGCAGTGGTATTTAAGCCAAAAGCAGCAAGCATTACTCCTCGAAATAGTAATTCTTCGCTCAACCCTGGCAGAAGTCCCAACCAGATCAAGTCAGGCCAGAATAAAGGTTTTACAACTAATTCTAAATAAACATCGGCACTGCGATGATAGGTGGGCCAGACCCGATAAATAATGGAGCTAGCTACAGTAATACCGAGACCTACTGCGATGCCCCAACCCAGGTGCATGAAATTCCACTCTAAAGGTAACAATGCGACAGAGCCAAAAATCTGCCATAGTTTAGCGAGCGTCAGCAAGACGATCGCCGTGACTCCCATAGCCACTAATACTTGAGTGCGAGTTAAAGGTTCGATTTCTGGATTTTCTGGAAGTTGTTCTGTCACCGTTTGTCTTGGGGAATAAATTTACTTTCTGCAGAAACCTAGTTTTTCGGTTTCTGCCACCTAAGTAGTTAGGCAAAATAGATTGATGTTCGATTTAATTTGACACGCTCAATTAATTATTAATTATTAATTATTAGACCTCTTGCAAAAGTAAAAATAAAATCGTTTTTCGTTCCTTTTTCCTTAAAAACTCTTCCCTGTTGCCTGTTGCCTGTTGCCTGTTGCCTGTTGCCTACTTCTGCAAGAAGTCTATTAATTATTAATTACCTAGTTAATTCTAGCTATGGGGGAAATGTTCGGGCTCAAGGCCGAGTAACTAATACCGCTTCGATGAGCGACCAAAACTCCCAATGCCTCTAAATATGAGTTTACCTGCAATGCGTTAATTCCTAACTGTTGTGGAGATACTTGCATTTGGGTTTTATTGTCCCTGACGGCAATAATTTGAGCCTTGGTTTGACTAAAACTGAGAATGCCACTGCCCCCACAAGCTGTTGCTGGCACTAGCACTGCATCCACTTCTTCCGCCCAGATAGTATTAGGGGAAAGGCTCCTGGAGGTGGAGGTTTTAGAAACGAACTGAGGGGCCCGGCTCAGTCCTGCCAAGACGCAGGGTAAAAAAGTATAGCCCAATTCTTCCGCTGCGGAACGGGGGGAAACTTGAGGATCGAGGGGGAGGGGGGGAAGGGCCGGGGCGTGGGCGCATGGAATCTCGAAGGTTTTTACTACTAAATGACTGATGACTGCTTCGGCACCGCCGATGGAGTCCACTCCTTGTCCGTGGCGATACTTTTCTAATGCTTGAGTATCTTCATCGTCTGGGAATCTGGCGACTACAGCGATCGCCTCTGCTTTTGCTTTTTCGACGCTGACTTCTGCTGCCCGCAGCAAACTATCGGGGTTGCCGATAGTGCCCCAAGATGCCCCCGAGTCCGAGGTTCGCAGTTGCACTTCTAGGGGAGCATCCGTCACTACATAATCCGCGAGATCGAGGCCTAAAGTTGCTCTAGCCCCATCGGCAGCTTGTAAGTGGCGCAGTTGGAGGTCTGGTTCGATGGCCTTATCGAGGATTAAGCCCACCCGGTTCTGATGGACTGGTTGGAGACCGAGGCAGCCTGCGGCAAATTTGTCAAGAGCGTAGCCTTCAACATAGAGGGCGTTGTCCATAGGCCAATACAACCCGGCGCCGTTGAGGACATTGGGGTGAGTTATGAGGGTATCGGAGACCCCGGCGATCGCTCTTGCCACTGGGAGGGCATCTCCGGCATATCCCCCTATGGCGGCCCCAATGCCCGTGGGGATTATTAAAACTGTGGTGTAAGGACGCTTGCTCAATGTCTGACTAGCTGCTCTTCGCAGTAACTATGGCTTCTACACGAACTTTTTCTTCTTTTTCATCTACTTTAGTCACTGCCCAACGAAGAGGTTCTCCTTGTTTTTTTAGAGAGTTTTCTATTTCTTCTTGAAGCTCTGCGGGTGAAGAAGCGAGGTCTATTTCTGCTGCTATAAAATGAGTTGTCATGGTAATACTTAATAAGTTTTTGCTCGAAAATTGGCTAGTTCATTTTAAGGGCGGCTTTAGCTAAAGCCGCCCTTAATTAAATTCTACCCTTGGGAACCAAACTGACGACTGTAAACTTCCTCTTCCTTTTCGGTTTCAATCTTAAGATTAGAGCGAGCATAGGCCACGCAGAGCAAAACATAGCCTTCCTTCTGCATTTCTGGACTTACGCCCATACCTTCGCTCTGATCTACAGTGCCTTCTATTATTTTAGCAGCACAGGTGGTACAAACCCCAGCGTAGCAGGAACTAGGCAGGTCTATATCTGCATCGTGGGCTGCTTCTAAAATTTTCTTGTTTTGAGGCACCTCGATAGTGTGGGTTTCTCCTTCGTGTTTGAATTCTACAGTGAAAGTTTGAGACATCTTTGCTATTTGCTGTTTGCTATTTTTTAGGTATTGGCTGTTAATAACTTAATTTTGGATTAAAGTTCTATTGAAAAATAGGACTGCCTATTTTTCTACAGTTTTTTTTTGCTATAATTTTAACAAACCTTTTCGATTATACCCCTATAGATTTCTTTTGGGGAAAAATTAATAATTTTTTAATAACTGGCAATTGTATCTTTCCCGGTGGGAAATAGCATTCATAAAGCTAGTAGCGGGCATCCGAGCTCTACCTACAGCGACTCAGAAAATCGTCCAGTAACAGAAACTTGCACCCCGATCGCCTCTTTTAACTCCCGAAACGGCTTAAGATTATGGTTTTTCTTTCTTGGTTGTTTTGGTATTATTGAAATAGTTTGGGAATAATTGACCGGCATAGGAGCGAGAGCTTCCGCTCTCCTCCAGGGTTCGATTTTGCATGAGGGGGCAGCGAAAAATCGTATCTCATATATTCAATAATTGCTCTACTCTTACTAGAAAATAAACGGAAAATAAGAAGGATTGCTGTGGGAGCATCGGGGGAATGAAGAAAACCAACAACTTGTCGCTTTTTGTTAGCGGTCAGTAGTTAGTAGGAACGTTGGGCGACTAACTACGTTCCTACTAACTATAGCAAGCCGTAGATCGTTCGCGATATTTTAGAAACCCGGTTTCTCAAAGAAACCGGGTTTCTGGCCCCCTAATTTTTCATAATTCCTGCGCTTTCCCCGTAGAACAGGCCGGAATGCCTGTTCTACGGGGAAAGCGGTAGGTTTTTGGTTGGCTTCAAAGGTGAGGTTATCCCGATTTATTTATTCCTCTAATTCCTATCAAATAGAACCGAAAAAATAATTATAAATTATGAATATAGGTAAGTATTTTTTTCAAGATAAAAATAATCATAAAAAAGCAATTTCATCAAAAAAGCCAACACTTATTATGGAAGAAACTACCACTTCTAATAATAACATCAATGCCGATCTAGGGGTAAATAATACTTGGAAAGTATTGCTAATTGACAAAGAGGAGCAATTTCACCAAAGCGCCCTAAAAGTTTTAAGAGATTTTACCATCCAAGGCAGAGGTTTAAGCATTTTGTCTGCTTTTTCTCGCCTAGAAGCCGAAGAATTAATAGCAAATAACCGAGATACGGCGTTAATTTTATTAGAAAATAATCTGGAAACAAATAACTCCGGCCTGGAACTGGCTGCTTTTATTCGCGAGGAGCTAAAACAACGGTTAACCAGAATAATTTTACTCGCGGGAAAAGCCGAAGAAGAACCGGATATTGCAACAATTATCGACTTAGAAGTAGACGATCGTCAAGTCAAAAGCCAACTGAGCGAAGTTAAATTATTAACCGCAGTAGTAGGATCGATAAGAGCTTATAGCGCTTTAGCCAGTTTAGACGCAATCCCCAAACAGCTAGCTAATTTTTCCGATTTGAGCAAAATAGAAAGTTCCAAAACTTTGCTAGAAATAATCCAGGGCGAACGGGCAAATTATGGAAGTTTGGAAGAGATATTTAACAATCTTTACGAATCGTTTTTTATTGTCAACAAACAAGGGAAAGTTCTCTTAGCTAATACGGCAACGGCCCAAATCTTTGGTAAGTCGATGTCGGCACTATTAGATAAAGATTTTGGAGTGCCGATAGTAATAGGAGAAAAGACGCAAATAGACATCATTCGCTCTGGGGGAGAGGTGGTAGTGGTGGAGATGAGCGCTGCGGAAACTCAGTGGCAGGGAGAATCGGTTTATGTAGTATCTTTGCGGGAACTTAGCAAGTGGCGAGGGGAAGAAACGACCCTAAAGCAAAGCCACAAAATGATGGAAGCAATAATCGACAGTCCTAGTTCTGGCATGGTTTATATTTACGATCTAGCAGAGCAAGGTAATATTTACAGCAACGGTCAATTAGGGGAAATACTGGGCTATTCTTCAGAAGAAATTAAAGCAATGGGTTCGCAATGGGAAACTAAACTTGTTTGCCCGGAAGATGGGAATCTTTTGGAGAAACACTTCAGCGGCTATGGAAATCTAAGCGATCGCTCCATCCTAGAAGTAGAATATCGACTAAAACATAAAGACGGTTCCTGGCGCTGGTTTTATCGCCGCGATGCTATCTTTAATACAACTCCAGATGGCAGAGCGAAACAAATTATCGGCGCGGTAACGGATGTCACTAGCAGCAAGGTGGCCCAAAAGCTGCTACAGGAACGGGCGGGAGAGTTGGAGATGCGAATAGAAGAACGAACCGCCCTGCTGGAGAGCGGCAACAAAATGCTGATAGAAGAAATTCGGGTGCGAAAACAAGGGGAAGTAGAAGTGCGCGATCGCGAAGAAAAACTGCGCCAAATAACAGAAAATATTCGCGAAGTATTCTATGTCTGCGACCTAGAAGAAAAGCGATTTATCTACGTCAGCCCGGCCTTCGAGGATATCTGGGGGATGCCTTGCGATCTTCTCTACCAAAGCCCCGATAACTGGTTAAGCTCGGTCCATCCAGAAGACCGCGATCGCGTGCCGGAAATAGCGCTCCGAGACGGAGACTTTGGCTCTGGCAACTTCGAGGGGGAATACCGCATCATCAGAGAAGACGGAGATATCCGCTGGATACGCAGTCGCGGCTTCCCTATCAGAAACGCCGTGGGGAAAGTTTATCGGTTTGCCGGCATCGCCGAGGATATAACGGAGGGCAAACGGACCGAAATTGCCCTAATGAAACTAAACCAAGAACTAGAAACCAGAATAGAAAACCGGACGATGGCATTAACCAACGCCAACCGACTGCTACAAGTAGAAATCGAACAACGCCGCCGGATCGAAGCAACCTTAAGAAAGCAAGAACAGTTCTGGCGCGGCATTTGGTACGAGGTAGATCGGGTACTTTTGGTATTGGACGTATTGGATAGCGGCGAGTTTCGTTACGCTGCGAGCAACCCGGCCTTCGAGCGAGTCAGTTTCATACCCTGGGAAACGATGGTAGGGCGAAGCGTTACGGAAGTCTTAACTCCCGAGATGGCAGAGGTTTGGTCGAAACACTATCTCGATTGTATCGCAGGGGGGGAGACTATTTACGTTGAGGAGCATTTTATATTTGAAGGAGTCGAGACTTGGTGGCTTACTGCTATAAGTCCCTTGTGGAACGAGGATAATTCCGAGATAATTTCCCTCATAGCAGCCTCGACGGATATTAGCGATCGCGTCCGCGCGGAAGAAATAGTTCAGATTTACAGAAAAATTGTTTCTTCTTCCCAGGAAGCCATGGCCTTTCTGGATACGGATTATATTTATCGGGCAGTCAACCGAGCCTACGCCGAGAGAGTGGGTTGGCCCTCAGAAGAGATCGTCGGTCGAACAGTGGCGCTGGTGTTGGGTCGGGATCTCTTTGCAGAGGTGCTTAAGCCGCAACTAGATCGCTGTCTGGCGGGAGAAGAAGTTAATTATGAAAGCTGGTTTGAATTTCCTAAGATGGGTAAAAGGTTCTTAGAGGCATCCTATTATCCCCACTACGAGGAATCAGGAATTATATCGGGAGTAGTAGCGTGCGTGCGGGATATCACCGAGCGCAAATTAGCTCTCGCTGAGGTTCGAGAAATTCGAGAAAGGCTGGAATTTATTCTGACTAATGTTAAAACCGTCCTCTACACCAGCAAAGCATCGAGGGATTTTGGCGCTACCTTCGTCAGCGAAGGGGTGACGGAAATGATGGGATATGCCCCAGAAGATTTTACTGCAAATCCCAGCTTTTGGCTCGATCGCATTCACCCAGAGGACCGAGAAGGAGTCCTGGAAGACTTGCCGCGCTTGTTTGAGACGGGCTTCGACCTGCACGAATACCGCTTTTTGTCTGGCAGGGGTGACTACTTATGGGTGCAAGACGGAGTACAACTGATAACAGACGCGGCGGGGAATCCCGTAGAGTGCGTCGGTTACTGGTTCGATATTACCGAGCGCAAGGAAACCGAAGAAGCCCTGCGAGAGAGCGAGGCTCGTTTTCGGGCGATTTTCGAGCAGGCGGCAATGGCGATCGCTGTGGCTACGGTTGAAGGCTGCTTCATCCAGGTAAATCCAAAGTGGTGCGAGTTTGTCGGTTATGAAGAATCGGAACTATTGGGAATGAGTTTCCATGCTATTACGCACCCAGAAGACCTTGCCGGAGATATCGAATACCAGCAAAAACTGTTGGCGGGGGAATTGGACAGCTTTTCTAATAAAGAAAATCGCTACCTTCGCCAGAATGGGGAAGAACGCTGGGGGAATTTGAGCCTGTCGGCCATTCGCAATTCCCAAGGGGAAGTAATGTATTTTGCCCTGGCGATCGAAGACATCCACGAACGCAAGCAGTGGCAAGCAGCCCTAGAACTCCAACTCCAGCGAGCAGTTTTGCTCAAACAAATTACCGACGAGATCCGTCAGAGTTTAGAACCCAAGCAAATATTTGAGGCCACCGCTGTTGCTGTAGGGCAAGCGTTTAAAGCAAATCGCTGTTTGATTCACCATTACCATTACGGGTCGCGGCAAGCTTCAACGGATTTCCCGGAGCCGACAACACCTATTGTAGCGGAGTATTTTACCGACGGCTTCGATCCGCTGTTGGGGATGGAGATTCCTATTGAGGGGAACCCACACGCCCAGAAGTTACTGGCAGAGGAAGTGGCGATCGCTTCCGATGATGTCTATGCCGATCCGCTCTTGGCAAATGCCGAAACTATCAGCCGCGAAATAGGACTTAAGTCTATGTTGGCTATTGGGACTTTTTACAAAGGGGAAGCCAACGGGATTATAGGCTTGCATCAATGCGATCGCTACCGCCACTGGACGGAGGATGAAATAGAACTCATAGAAGCGGTGGCATCTCAGGTCGGTATCGCGATCGCCCAAAGTTCTCTCCTCGAACAAGAAAAACAACAACGGCAAGAACTGGCCCGCCAAAATCAAGCCCTAGAAAAAGCTAGGGAGGAAGCAGAAGCAGCCAACCGCGCTAAAAGCGAGTTTCTCGCTAACATGAGCCACGAGATTAGAACGCCGATGAACGCGATTATTGGCTTCAGCGATCTGCTAGAAGGGTTGGTCGGCGATCGAAAGCGGGCTAGTTCTTACGTCGCATCTATTGGGGCTGCGAGCAAGACTCTGTTGGCTTTGATTAACGATATCCTGGACCTGTCTAAAATCGAAGCGGGTAAATTGCAGCTAAACTACGAACCGACCGATCTACGGTTTCTGGTGGCAGAAATTCAGCAGATTTTTTACCAGAAAGCGGCTGAGAAAAATCTGTTGCTGGAAACTGAGGTAGGAGATGCGGTGCCGATGATGGTTGATTTTGATGAAATTCGCTTGCGGCAAATTTTGTTTAATATTGTTGGCAATGCGATTAAGTTTACTGAAAAGGGCTATGTCAAGATTAGCGTGGGGAGTGCGGATGGGCGAGACGCTTTAGCCGGGGACGGGGGAGACGCTTTAGCCGGGGACGGGCGAGACGCTTTAGCCGGGGACGGGCGAGATGCTTTAGCCGGGGACGGGCGAGACGCTTTAGCCGGGAACAGGCGAGACGCTTTAGCCGGGAACAGGCGAGACGCTTTAGCCGGGAACAGGCGAGACGCCTGTTCTACGTTGGAGATATCGGTGGAGGATACCGGTATCGGCATCGCCCCCGACCAACAAGAACGGATTTTTGATGCTTTCACCCAAAGCGAGGGACAAAGCAACCGCAAATATGGCGGTACTGGTTTGGGATTAACTATTACCAAGCGACTGACCCAAATGCTAGGGGGCAGCATAGAATTGCAAAGCGAACCAGGCAAGGGCAGCACTTTTATTTTTCGCTTCCCCGTAAAACAGGCGTCTCGCCTGTTATCCCCTCATGCATCTCGCCCGTTATCCGTAGAACAGGCGTCTCGCCTGTTATCCGTATCTCCCCTGTCACCCTCCGAAGGTGTAGAACAATTCCAAAAGGCAACCTTGCTGGTAGCGGACGACGTAGAATCAAATCTAAATTTGATTGGGGAGTATTTTGAGGGTAGCAAACATACCCTGTTAATGGCAAACGACGGACTGGAGGCGATCGAGATGGCTGTGGAATATCGCCCCGATGTTATTTTATTAGACCTGCGGATGCCCAATACCGACGGACTGGAAGCTGCGCGACAGTTGAGGGAAAAAGAAGAAACTAAGGAGATTCCTATTATTATCCTTACCGCTTCCGCCCTCCAAAAGGATAAAGAAAATATGCGATCGCTCTTTTCTGGGTTTCTCTACAAACCAATTACCAGGAAAGATTTAGTAGCAGAATTAACAAAATTCTTGCCGCAAGAGGTCGAGGATTGGAAACAAGCAGTCTCCGACAGCGAACCTGAGTGCCAGGAGGAACATAGTAAGGAAGATAAAGAAAAGTGGTTGGAGCTATTACCCAAACTTATAGAAGTAGAAAAAAGCAGATTGCCAGAACTTTGCAAAACCATGAAAATGCGAGAATTAAAGCAATTTGCTGAAGATTTACAACAGTGGGGTAGCGAATATAACTGTCCGCCATTAGGGGACTATGCTAAGATTTTGGCCACTCAAATAGATGACTTTGACTGGGAAAACTTACCAGAAACTATGGCTGCTTTTCCAGAAGTTAAAAAAAATTTAACAATTGATAAGTAGAAAATAGATGTCAAAAAATAAAGACGGACAAAAAGATAATCCATCTCAAGAGGTAGAACGCTTTTTTGTGGTAGGCATAGGTGCCTCGGCGGGAGGCTTGAGAGCCTTAGAAGAATTCTTCGACCATCTCCCGCCGGATAGCGGGGCAGCCTTCGTCGTCATCCAACACCTATCGCCGGACTTCAAAAGCATGATGAAAGAGCTATTAGAAAGGCGGACCACCATGGAAGTGCGGCGGGTGGAAGATTCCATAGCGATCGAACCCAATACTATTAATTTGATCGCTCCCAGAAAGAACTTAGTTATTAGAAACAAACGGCTGCACTCTATCGAACAGGAGAAAAGTCCGAGGCAGAAGCCCAATTTCCCCATCAATTTATTCTTAGAATCCCTAGCCGAAGACTGCGGAGATAGGGCCATTGGCGTAATTCTCTCGGGTACGGGCAGCGATGGTTCTCGGGGGTTGCAGGCGATCGGGGAGGCAGGGGGGCTGACCTTCGTCCAGAGTCCGGCTACCTCGGAGTTTGATGGGATGCCCCAAAGCGCCATTGCTACTGGTTTGGTGGATGGGGTTCTCTCTCCTCGGGATTTGGCGGGTACTATTTATGACATAGTTACTAAAAAAGCAACGGACGAGGAAGAAGCCATACCTTCGGGGGAACTGGAACCGAGGATTCTCAAGCAAGTAGTGGATATTCTCAATAAGTACGAGCAACTAGATTTTTCTTATTACAAACCCAGTACCCTCAGCCGCAGGATTTATCGCCGTTCCTCCCTCGGAGGTTTTGGGAGTTTGGAAGATTACGTTGGCAAGTTGGATACTTCCGAGGAAGAGCGATCGCTTTTGCGAGACGATCTATTAATAGGAGTGACTCGCTTGTTCCGGGATGGGGCAGCCTGGGAGTTGTTGCAAAAAGAGATTATTAAACTGCTGGAGAAGTTGGAACCAGAACAACAATTTCGGGTTTGGGTAACGGCCTGTTCCACCGGGGAGGAAGCCTACTCCATGGCGATCGCGATCGAGGAGGCCATGATAACCTTGGGTCGGAGTTGGAACTTTAAAATCTTCGCTACCGATATCGACACGGAGGCCCTGGCTAAAGCATCGACGGGGGTTTACCCGCAAAGCATTCTCAGCGATATTTCTTTAGAAAAGTTAGAACGATATTTCACCCAAAGAAATAATTCCTTCCAGGTAAGCCGCAGGTTGCGGGAATCCATAGTTTTCGCCCCCCACAATCTAGCAAAAAACGCCGGCTTCTCGCGGATGCATTTGATTAGCTGTCGCAACGTTTTAATCTACATGCAGCCCCAGTTGCAACAGTTGGTCTTGCGGATGCTGCATTTTTCTCTAGAAGTTGGCGGCATTCTGTTCCTGGGGGCTGCGGAGACCCCGGGGGAACTAGCGGTCGAGTTTGATACCTTACACGAGAAGTGGAAGCTTTATACCAAGCGCCGTAAGGTGCGACTGCCCTTATTCCCGGATAATAAGGAGTATCCTCTGCTACCTCCTAAGATAATGACGAAAGCCGAACCTGTCAATATTAGCGTTCGCTTCGACCCCATACTGGACCAGGCTTTTAGTTCTTTCTTGAAGGAACGCGGTTCTACTTGCGTCCTGACCAACCGAGAAGGAGAATTGCTCCACGTCGTCGCCGACGGGGCTAAAATTCTCCAAGTGCCCCTGGGGCGATCCAATCAAACCGTAACTGCGATGATGCCGACAGCTTTACAGTTACCTCTCAATACGGCCTTACACCGAGCCCGGAACCATAAGGATTCCGTGGTTTATAGGGGTATTAAAATAGAGGAAGGGCCCGACCGACGAGTCCTTACTTTGAGAGTTAGCTATCGGGAGACCGCCCGAAAGAGGGGAGATTTTCTCATGGTGACGGTGGATGAAGACGCCCGCCCCCAAACTCCGGTGTCGGATGAAAAGTTCCACGCCGACGCCGAGGCCGAGCAGCGAATCTTAGACCTGGAGTACGAACTGCAGCAAGTCAAGGAAAACCTCCAAGCTACTATCGAAGAATTGGAAACTACCAACGAGGAACAGCAGGCTACTAACGAAGAATTGCTGGCATCCAACGAAGAGTTGCAAAGCACTAACGAGGAACTCCACTCCGTGAACGAGGAGCTATATACGGTTAATACGGAGTACCAGTCGAAAATAGAACAGCTAACAGAACTGACCAACGATATGGACAATCTGTTGCGCAATACTAACATCGGCGTTATCTTCCTAGACCGAGAACTAAGAATCCGTAAATTTACCCCCGCTGCCAAAGCTTTAGTTAACATCCTGGATGCGGATATCGATCGCCCCCTAGAACATATCACCCACAATCTCGACAGTCCCGATCTAGTCGATTGGTTGAGAGAAACCGTCTCGACCCAGCAACCCCTGGAGCGAGAAGTGCGAGTTAGCAAAACCAATTCTTGGTTTTTGATGCGAGTCAATCCCTATCTCCTGGAAGACAAACTATTCGACGGGCTGGTAATAACCTTTGTTAATATTAACGATATCAAGACGGCTCAAAACCTCCTAGACCGCCAATCCCAAGAATTGGAAAATCTTTATATTACCAGCCCCGCAGGCCTCTGCTTAGTCGATCGAGACCTCAAATACGTTAGAGTCAATGAAACTTTGGCAGAAATTAACGGCTTACCAGTGGAGGAACATTTGGGCAAAAGGGTCCGAGACGTACTTCCCGAGATAGGAGAAAAAGTAGAACCCCTGTTTGTTAACATTTTAGAAACCTCCGAACCGGTTATTAATTTAGAGATTAGCGGGGAAACTCCAGCGGCCCCAAACATCCTGCGAGACTTCATCGTTAGCTATTTCCCGGTGGAAATGGCTACCGGAAACCGGGGGATAAGCATGGTAGTCACGGAAATCACCGAGTTGAAGAAAACTCAACGGGCATTAGCGGAGAGCGAACAATATCTCAAATACCTGCTGACCTCCAGTCCGGCACCGATCTTTAGCCGCGCTGCCACCGGCGATAATAGGGTGACTTTTATTAGCGAAAACGTTAAGGAAGTCCTGGGTTACGAAGCGAAAGAGTTTTTAGCAGACCCCAACTTCTGGAGGAGTCGCGTCCACCCAGAAGACATCGAAGACCAACTGCCCGAGGATAGGGATATCCATGCTAGGGAGTATCGCTTTTTGCAAGCGGACGGCAATTATTGCTGGTTGTATGCAGAATTGAGGAAAATATTAACCGAAGACGGACGGCCCAAGGAGTGGGTTGGTTTTTTAGTCGATATTAGCGATCGCAAAAAGGTAGAGGCAGCCCTGGAATATCAGTTACAACGGGCTCTGGTTCTTAAAAAGATAACCGATGAAATTCGCGAATGTATCGAACCCAAAAGAATTTTCAAAACCGCAGCCAGTCAAATAGGAACGGCCTTCAAGGTTCATCGGTGTTCGATCTACACCCATTCCGAGACCTCCGGCGACGGACAGGAACAAAAAGAACCGGACAAAGGGCTGCAAAAGCTTAGAGGTTTTTTTGAAGTGAAAAATCTGGAGTCCGACCAATTCTTGCTAAAAGGGCGGGAGTTTCCGCTGGAGATATTTTATGGAGAAAGCGGGGAATTATTGCTCCAGGAAGAACGAGCTTTAGCGGTTGAGGACGTATATGCAGAAGAGCGCTTCCCACGAGGGGCTGCAATTTTTCGTCAGTTCGGGGTAAAATCGATGTTAGTAGCGGCGACCTTTTTTAAGGGGAAACCCAACGGCATCATCGTATTGCAGCACTGCGCGCCCCAGACGGAGGAAGAGGAAAGTGCCAGCAGCCGTCACTGGACGGAGGAAGAGGTAGAGATGTTAGAAGCGATCGCCGCTCAGGTAGGCATAGCGATCGCCCAAATTAAACTCCTAGAAAACGAGAAACAACACCGACAGGCTCTAACCAGGCAAAACCGAGCCCTAGAAGAAGCAACCCGCAAAGCTGAGGCTGCCAAGAAGGCACAAACGGAGTTCCTAGCGAATATGAGCCACGAGATTAGAACGCCGATGAACGCTATCTTAGGCTTTTCCGCTCTGCTAGAAAGCATGGTGACCCAAGAGAAAGCCCGTCCTTACCTCAATTCCATCTCCTCCAGCGGCAAAACCTTATTAGCTCTAATTAACGACATTCTCGACCTGTCAAAAATCGAAGCCGGCAAGCTCGCTCTTTCCTACGAGCCCCTCAACATCCAAACCTTAATCTTAGAAATTAAGCAAATCTTCCAGCAAAAAGCAGACAATAAGCGATTGCTGCTGGAAGCAGAAATAGAAGAAGACCTGCCAAAAGGAATAATATTTGACGAAATACGCCTGCGGCAAATACTTTTTAATGTAGTTGGCAACGCCCTCAAGTTTACGGAAAAAGGTTTCATTAAGATATCCGCCCGCCGATGCCCCTCCCGTCAAGGGCTCCTCGGGGGAGGCCAAAGGAAAGACCCTGACTTAACGGCAGAAGGGGAAGAATTGGAGAGCGATCGCTTTTGTCTGGAAGTATCCGTAGCGGATACCGGCATCGGCATCTCCCCAGAGGAACAACAGCGCATCTTCGACCCCTTCATCCAAAGCGAGGGACAAAGCAACCGCAAGTATGGCGGTACCGGTTTGGGACTGAATATTACTTTGCGGCTGACAGAGATGCTGGGGGGACGTATCGAACTGGCAAGCGAGGTGGGTAAGGGCAGCGTTTTTAGCTTTATTTTTCCCAACGTAGCGATCGCCTCTTCAAAACCAAAGCCGATGGAATTGAGCCCGAACGAGGACTTGAACGAATTGGAAACGGCAACCCTGCTGGTAGTGGATGACGTGCGGTCTAACCGGGACTTGATAAAAGGATATTTTGCCGGAACCGAACACCAATTGTTAATGGCAGCAGACGGTTTGACCGGTCTTAATATCGCGATTTCTGAGAGTCCCGACGCTATCATTTTGGATTTGCGGATGCCGGTTATGGACGGCAGGGAGGTTGCCAGGGAACTAAAGCAGAACCAAGATACGAAGGAGATTCCGATTATTATCGTTACTGCTTCCATCCTCACCGAAGAGGCCGAGAGTTTGCGACCTTTATACGATAGTTTCTTGCGCAAGCCTTTGAGTCGCGGCGAACTTGCTGCCGAGTTGAAGAAGTTTCTGCCCCTGAAGGAGGACTACTCTGGGCCGGCGGTGGAAGTGGAGTCTTCTGCTATTGCCCCCTCCATGTCTGCCGAGGCGATGGAAAGGTTGCCGGAGTTGTTGGGGAGGTTGTTGTATTTGGAGGACCAGGTGGTGCCTTCTTTATGCAAGACCATGAAAATGCGAGAACTGCGCGATTTTTCAAGAGAATTGCAAGAGTTGGGACGCCGATATGAATGTGCTTCGTTGTTCGATTATGCTAATATTTTGCAAAGTCAAATTGATGAGTTTGATTGGGGTGCTTTGCCTAAAACCATAGAAAGTTTTGGCGACGTTAGGCTGGCAATTCAGTCTATAATTTAGGATAATGGAGAAAACCTCGATCGTAGCGATCGCTTTAGCGATGTAGAGCCAATTTGTTTTAAATCGCTAAAGCGATTACTACGAACAGCGATTGCTACGAACAATGTTTTTTCCATTACCGTTTTCCCTATTAATTAATTATGAGACATTTTTTACAAAATGAATTAATCGATTTAACAAATTGCGATCGCGAACCGATTCATATACCAGGAAAAATTCAACCTCATGGAGTTCTTTTAGTCTTTCAAGAACCTTCGCTGAAAATCCTACAAGCAAGCAACAATACAGAAGATTTTTTAGGAATTAGCCCCGATAAATTAATCGGTCAAAATTTGAGCGTTCTCTTTCCCAGAGAAGAAATAGAATACTTAAATAAATGTTTGACTGGGGATGAGGATTTTAACTATTACAACCCCTTAGAATTTACTGCTAAAGTTAAGTCGGAAATTTGCAATTTTTACGGAATTATTCATAGAAGCGATGGACTATTAGTTTTAGAGTTAGAACCAAAAGCAGTAAAAGGCAAGAGCGAGGGCTTGAATTTTTATCATTTGGTCAAACCTTCATTAGCCAAAATAATCAACGCCCCCAGCTTCTTAGAAGCCACAGAATTAGTAGTTAAAGAAATTCGCAAACTTACCCGCTACGATCGCGTAATGCTCTATCGTCTCGAACCCGATGAAAGCGGCGTTGTTGTTGCGGAAGATAAGCTGCCGGAACTAGAACCGTATTTAGGCTTGCACTATCCAGCTTCCGATATTCCCAGGCAAGCCAGAAAGCTATATTATCAGAATTTACTGAGGCTCATTGTCGATATTAATTATCAGCCAGTGGAGCTTGTCCCCGTTAATAATCCCCTAACAGATCGACCTTTAGATTTAAGCAATTCAGTCCTCAGAAGCGTTTCTCCCATTCACGTCGAATATTTACAAAACATGGGGGTAGCTGCTTCTTTTTGTATTTCCGTAATTAACCAACAAAAACTCTGGGGCTTAATAGTCTGCCACCACTATCAGCGTAAATTTATTGACTACGAAACTCGAAAAGCTAGCGAGCTTCTGGGGCAATTTATGTCATTAGAATTAGTCAAAAAACAAAAAAGCGATTTAGACTTATATTTAGAAAAAGTTGACTCTATCCAACATCAATTAAAAAGCCAGTTGTCCGGGGAAAGCGAAGCCATAGGCAAAGCTTTAAAAGATAATGAAAGGAAGTTATTAGAATTAGTCAGGGCAGAAGGGGCTGTAGTATCTCTGCAAGATAATTTAACTCTAATCGGAAAAACTCCAAATTTAGAAGCAGTAAAAGAATTGTTAAATTGGTTGGGCGACCGCCACCAAAAAGAATTATTTTATACCGATTATTTAAGCGACATTTATCACCCATTCCGCCAATACAAACACCTAGCAAGCGGTTTATTGGCAGTTTCTATTTTCCTAAAAAATAGCTCCTATCATATCCTCTGGTTTCGACCGGAAGTAGTTCAAACCGTAAACTGGGCGGGAAATCCTCATAAACCAGTTACCGTCGATAATAATGGCGAACCGCGCCTCTCACCTCGAAAGTCATTCGAGCTATGGAAAGAAACAGTAAGCGGGAAATCTCATCCCTGGGAGAAAGTAGAAATAGAAGCAGCTATGGAACTAAGAAATACTCTGATGTTAGCATCTTTAGAGCATTCCCATTCCGAACTAGAAAAAGCCGTAGAAAAAGCAGAAATAGCCAATCGGACAAAAAGCGAATTTTTAGCTAATATGAGCCACGAAATTCGCACCCCCATGAATGCTATTATCGGCTTTTGCGACCTGCTCAAAGGCACCGTGAAAGAACCTCGTTCTCGTTCTTATGTAGAATCTATTTCTGCTGGCGGTAAGACTTTACTGGCTTTGATTAATGACATTTTAGATATCTCTAAAATTGAAGCCGGCAAGCTCGAACTGGATTGGCAACCAGTAAATTTGCGGATTCTAACAGAAGAAATTCAACAAATATTTTCTCAAAAAGCGATAGAAAAAAATATATCGTTGCTTTTAGAAATAGAAGAAACTGTACCAAAACAAGTTATTTTTGACGATATTCGCCTGCGGCAAATCCTATTTAACGTTGTCGGCAATGCTATTAAATTTACGGAAGCAGGGTCGGTCAAAATTTGTCTTCGGAATTGTTCTCCAGACAATTGTACGCCGGATAGTAATAAAACCAGCCTCCAACTAATAGTAGAAGATACGGGAATTGGTATTGCCCCGAACCAATTGGACCGCATCTTCGATACTTTCATCCAAAGCGAAGGACAAAGCACCCGCAAATATGGGGGCACTGGTTTGGGACTAGCTATTACCCGCCGACTTACAGAAATGTTGGGGGGCAAAGTAAGCGTCCAAAGCGAACTGGGCAAAGGCAGTACCTTTTCCTTCGTGTTTCCAGATGTCGCTATTACCAATGGGGCCTTAGCGGGAGAAACGGGGGCGGAGTTAGAAGAAGATTTAAACCAATTCCTACCGCTTAAGGTTTTAGTGGTAGATGATGTCCGATCCAACCGGGACTTAATTCAAGGCTATTTTGAAGGGACTCAACATTCCCTGCTGATGGCCGAAAATGGTTGGGAAGCCATAGATATGGCCAAGCAAGAGCGTCCAGATATTATTTTGCTGGACCTGCGAATGCCAAATATGGACGGATATCAAGTTCTCCAAGAACTCGCCTCAATTTTTGAGGATGACAGGCAAGATGCCCGTCCTAACATCCCGGTTATCATTCTAACAGCGTCGGCCCTCAAAGAAGATGAGGAAATACTCAAACCCCTATCTTCTGGGTTTTTACGCAAACCAGTCAGTCGCCTGCAGCTAGTATCCGAGTTGAAAAAAGTCTTGCCCCATCAGTATAATTATTCCCAGAAGTACAATTACTCTGTAAAAACTGCGGAACATCCCTTGGAGGCTTCCCCCTCAGAAAATACTCCCAAACAGAAGGAGGAACTTAGTTATAGAGCCGAAAATTTGCCGGAATTATTAGAAAAGTTGCGTCAAGAAGAGGAAACAATTTGGCCTGAATTGTGCAATACTATGAAAATGAGGGACTTGCGAGAATTTGCAGACCGTCTCAAACAGTGGGCCACTGAATTTGGATGCGGTCTCCTTTTAGATTATGCTACGGCCCTCGATCGCCAGCTCGAAGCATTCGACTGGGATAGTTTGCCAGGAACTATTACAGCTTTTCTGGAGGTAAGGCGTAAGTTACAGTAGTCATCAATATGTAACTCCATCTGGAGCTAAATTAGACGATCGCGAGTAGAAATAGGATGACAAATATGGGTGGCGATCCCGTCAGTTTTGACTCGCAGACCTTTTTTGCCTACTAACAACCTTCCAACGTCTCAAACATTCCATGCCGGCAGTAAGTTGTTGGGAAAGCTTCAAAGTAGATATCCTCCCTGGCGATCGCTATAACTTGGTGGGGAGCATCGGGGGAATGAAGAAAGCCCGCGAATTAGACGCTTTCCCCGTAGAAGAGGCATCTTGCCTGTTATCCGGTTAGTAGTTGGTTGTCCAACTAACAACTAACTACTAACAACTGACCGCTAACAAAAAGCATTGATTTTTTGGTATTTTGACAAAGATGAGATGCTCCGACTTGGTGTTTCTATGACCTCTTAATATATATTTTTACAAACAATCCAATATTGCGAAAATGACTGTATTTAATCCCCAAGAATTCCTAATTTTAATTGTAGATGATGTTAGCAAAAATCTCCAAGTAGTAGGTTCCATACTCGACGATGCTGGCTATTCTACTACTTTTGCCCCAGGGGGAAAACAAGCTCTAGAACGAGTAAAAACAGCTAGCCCAGACTTGATTTTGCTGGATTTAATGATGCCAGAAATGGATGGCTTGCAAGTATGCGAACATCTCAAAGCCGAACCAAAATGGCAAGAAATCCCCATCATTTTCCTGACTGCAAGTCACGAAAAAGAACATTTGCTTTTAGCTTTCGAGCGAGGGGCAGTGGATTACGTTACGAAGCCTTTTAATGCCGCCGAACTTTTAGCTAGGGTGAAAACTCATTTGGAGTTGAAACATACTCGCGACGAACTGAAAACAACTATAGTAGAATTAGTAGAAGCACGAGAAACTGCTATCGAAGCAAGCCGAGTAAAATCTCAGTTCCTCGCTAATATGAGCCACGAAATTAGAACTCCTATGAATGCGGTTTTGGGCATGACGGAATTATTACTTAATACTAAGCTCGATTCCCATCAGCAAGATTTCGCTAAAACTCTCCAATCTAGCGGCGAACATTTATTAGCTATTATTAACGATATTCTAGATTTCTCCAAGCTCGAAGCAGGGGAAATGCGCCTCGCTATTCGCGAATTAGACCTCCACTCGGAACTGGAAAATATTAGAAGTTTGTTTGCTACGGTTGCTAAAAATAAGGGTTTGAAATTGGCTCTGGAAATCCAAGAGTCGGTTCCGAGTTTTATTAAAGGAGATGATACTCGCTTGCGACAGGTTTTGACCAATTTGATTAGCAATGCGATTAAGTTTACCGATGGGGGGTACGCGAAGATTTATGTCGATATCGATAAAAACACGGTTGTTAACGAGCAAAGACCTACTCTCAAGCTTTACTTTGCAGTTAAGGACTCAGGAATAGGAATTTCCGCAGAAGATCGCCAAAAGTTGTTCCAGTCTTTCTCTCAAGTGGATATTTCTACTACTCGCAAGTATGGCGGTACGGGTTTGGGCTTGGTGATATGCAAGCAATTGGTACAGCTTATGGATGGCGATATAGGGGTCGAAAGCAACCCAGGGCAAGGTTCGACTTTTTGGTTTACTGCTAGGTTCCAACGGGCAGAGCAGGTTAATGGTTCGGTCCCGAAAAAAGAGCGATCGCTAACAACAACTGTATCTGTTAGCCCAGAGAGCGTGGTGGAGGGGGAGTTTAAAGACGCTAAAATATTGTTGGTGGAAGATACTCGCATCAATCAAAAGGTGGTAATGCATCAGTTGAAGTTACTAGGGTATGAAAGTGCAGATTGTGTCAAAGACGGTCAAGAAGCTCTGGATAAATTGGCACAAACAGATTACGACCTGGTGCTGATGGATTGTCAGATGCCGATTTTGGACGGTTACGAGGCTACCACTTCTCTTCGCAAACGAGAAGGCGATGCCAAACATACGGTGGTAGTAGGGCTGACGGCTTATGCTATGGATGGCGATCGCGAAAAGTGTTTGGCCGCAGGTATGGATGATTATTTGACTAAACCTTTAACGATCGAAGAACTATCGGCGGCTTTGAGAAAATGGTTGCCTCGCCATCTGGAGAAAAAAGAAAAGCCACTAAATGAATCTAGAGATATTTTATCAAGTATTGCCAGTGCGGAATCTCTGCTCGATGGCGATCGCTTGCAGAAATTGACGGCTGGAGATATGGCCTTGCAGTTGGATTTGTTGCAATCTTTCGCAGATGACCTAGCGAGCGATTTAGCAGAGGCTAGGTCGGCTTTGGCGGTCTCTGATGCCAAAAATCTAGCCCTACAAGCTCACCGGATTAAAGGAGGGGCAGGTAATATGGGGGTAGAATTGATGCCCGATCTAGCGGCTGCGTTAGAAGCAAGAGCCCTTGAAAATAATCTGGAGAATGCCTCGGAGTTACTCTTGAACTTGGAGAAGGTCTTAGAAAAGTTTAGGGCTTTACACTTATCCGAGTCGCGATCGTAGTTCTATGCTAAAAACGACGATGCCCCAAAAGAAAACCGAGAGCGCGTCAGTTTTGCAAAAAAAATTATTTGCAACTAACAACTGACAACGTTTTAAAAAGCGACAAGTCTTTAGGAAAGTTTCCTCTCAAAGAGGTAAAACTCCAAAACCCGTCATACCAAAGATTCTAGCTCAAAGCTCTAATTGTGAATAATTAATAATTAATAATTAATAATTAATTGTTAATTATTAATTGTTAATTGTTAATTGTTAATTGTTAATTGTTAATTGTTTGCCGTGGAACCTTTTAACCCTTCTAATTTTTTAGTTTTAGTCGTAGATGACCTGAATATAAATCTCCAGATCGTAGGAGCTATACTGGATACGGAGGGCTATGCCACTACTTTTGCTACTAACGGAGAACAAGCGCTCTCCCGGATGAAAAATGCTCTACCAGACTTGGTATTATTAGACCTGATGATGCCAGAAATGGACGGGTTTGAAGTTTGCGACAACCTCCGAACTAAGGGCGATCGCAGCGAAATTCCCATAATCTTTGTTACTGCCAGTCAGGAACAAAAGCATCTACTTCAAGCTTTCGATCGCGGTGCCGTGGATTATATCACGAAACCTTTCAATCCACCAGAACTTTTAGCTCGCGTCAAGACCCATTTAGAGCTCAAGCATACTAGAGATGAGTTGAAAAAAGCTGTCGCTGAGTTGGAAAAGTTAGCAACAACTGATTCTTTGACTGGTATTGCTAATCGTCGCTCTTTGTTGCTAATGGGAGAAAATGAATTTTTACGCGCTCGTCGATACGATCGCAAACTTTCGGTTTTGATGTTGGATGTGGATCGCTTTAAGCAAATTAACGATACTTACGGACACGCGGTGGGGGATGAAGCTCTAAGGGTAATAGCAAACGCTATTGTTTCAACTCTTAGAAAAGGAGATTCTTTTGGGCGTTTCGGCGGCGAGGAGTTTTTGGCCTTTCTGCCGGAAACCGGTCTCGATGCTGCGGTGGAAGTTGCTAATCGCATCCGCACTACTATTGCAGAATTATCTCTTTTTTCCGAGAAAAAACCGGTGCAAATGACTATTAGTATTGGCGTGACAGAATACAGCGAAGACGATAAAAATATTGATACAGTAATAAAACGTTCCGATACAGGGCTTTATCGTGCAAAGCACCGAGGCCGTAATTTAGTTGTAGCGGTTTCACCTACCGATTCAAATACCTGTTATCTATGATAGCAACGGCTTTAATACTGTCACCGCATAGCGATCGCTTAAAATATATTTCTTAACTATCTGTTGCATTTCCTCGGCTTCCAGCTTCATTATTCGCTCTGGATAGATAATAGATAGTTCTGGATTGGCGATCGTGAAATAATATCCATACAAACCTGCTAGCTGTCCGGGTGTTTCTGTAGAAAAAGCATAATCGTTACAGAGCAAGCGCTTGCATCGCGTCAATTCTTCCTTGCAGATAGGTTGAGAGATAAATTCTGTAAGTATTTCCACGATTATAGTTTCTACCTCCTCTATGTATTGGGGTTCTAAAAGCGCGCTAATAGTAAATAAACTGGAATCCCTCTGCAAAGAAAAATCGCTACTAATACCCTGCACTAATCCTAACTCTTCCCGCAGCGATCGCACCAGCCTAGAACTCCGTCCCTCTGCCAGCAATACTGAGAACAAATCCAAAGCGTAAGCGGACTCTAACTCTTCTACCCCCGGTCCTATCCATCCCATCATTATTCGCCCTTGTTCGAGTCTTGGCAGATGGATTTCTTGACGGCGAATTTCCGTAATTGACGCTTTCCCTTCTACTTTTACCTGCGGATGCCGGCAACACCTTTCGGAAAATTCCTCGAATGCTTTGCTTACTAATTCTACTGCTTTTTCTCGTCCGACACCTCCGACGATCGCTACTCCCATATTCTCCGGTTGGTAGCTATGGCGATGAAAGCATCGCATCTCTTCTGGCAGCCTTTCCCGCAACAAAGTTTCTGTGCCTAAAACCGGTCGCCCGTAAGGATGATTTTGGTACATACTCTCCATCAGTGCTTGAAAACCTATCGAGTCCGGACAGTCTTCTGCTTCTCGAATCTCTTCTAGTACCACATCCAGTTCGCGATCGAATTCTGCTTCAGGGATGGCGGCACGCAACAAAATCTCTGCCAAGGCCAACAGGGTTTCTTCTAAATATTGAACTGCAGTGGTAATGAAGAAATGGGCATAGTCGTGGCTCGTAGCTGCATTGGCCATGCCCCCACGGTTTTCTATTATTTGGTCAAATTGGCCCGGCCTTAGTTTGTCCGTGCCCTTGAAAATCATGTGTTCCAAAAAATGAGCCATGCCAGACCAAGCATCGGGCTCTTGCCTCGCCCCTGCCCTGACCCAGACATCCACGACCACTACGGGAGTGGCCTTCATCTCTTGATGAATAATAGTTAATCCGTTATCCAGCTTCAAAACCTTTGCTGGAAACCTATCCGTGCATATTGATGGTGACAATTCACTTACTCTTTAAAGTTAATTTAATTTATTCTTGTCCTTATTTTAACTTTTAAAAATAACTCTTGTTTTCTCTGAAAACTGTATTGATTTATACCTATTTCCGTTAAAACAAGAGGAAGGCCCGCAAAGGAGCAAGGCTATTGTTCCATTGCTTATCCATCGGACTTAGCCGCAGTTGTTGGGTTCGGGGGGAATGGGTTCGTAGTAATCGCTTTAGCGATTTATATAGATAAATCGCTAAAGCGATTACGTTCTAACTGTCACTAGCTCTTTACCACTACCTTCTTTTTTAGCAAGCGATCGCTCCAGTTACAAAGACAAAAAAAACGCGCCCCACAAATAGTGGAGCGCGTTTTCTTTCTAATTATCCTCAAAAAAAGAGGTAATTTTTGCTGTTAAGTATCCGCCTAAAACAAATCGTTAGCAGCAAAGACATCTATCAAATCCTCGGTTTCAGAACCATCAAGAGCGATCGTAGAGCCACCAAAGTCCGAATCTTCAAAACTGCTAATAACTCGGAATTCTTCCCCAACCGACGAAGCAGTAACACCAGGATTAGTCAACGGATCGCTCAAAGAACTAGCCGATAAATCCCCATCCCCTGCCTCGGTTTGAGATTCTCCGACGATACTCTCATCGCTAGTTAGTTCGTCCTCGTTACTCTCATCTACTTCCGGTTCGGTTTGAGCATCCCCGATGACGCTCTCGTCGCTAGTAAGTACGCCGCCCTGGTTATTCCCACCTACTTCCGGCTCGCTTTGAGCATCCCCGACGACGCTCTCGTCGCTAGTTAGTACGTTGTTGGTCCCGTCAGTAGTAGTTCCTCCATTCCCCGGTGGCGGTGTAATTACCGGCGGAGCCTGCGGAGTAATCGAGGTTGGAGGATTCCCCGCGAGGGAACCTGGAGCGTTACCAATATTGACAAAGCTCGCGCTCTCGCCCTCTACCAAAGTCACCACAGCATCGGGAGTAGTTTGAGTGAAACCCGGTTGCGGAACTTGCCGGACAACATAAGGCTGAAGGTTGCCATTCTCATCGCGAGCAACCGGCAGATTCACAAAATTGTACCTGCCCTCTGGGTCCGTCGTCGAACTGGGTTCGCCCTCATCCAAAATACCATTTTGGTTCAAATCTAGGTAAATAGTGAAACCTCCCAAACCTCCTTCGTCTGGCTCTACCAATTGGTTGCTATTGCGATCCTCGAATACCGCACCACCGATACTCGTAAGATCGCCCCCTGCAGGAGGAGGAGTAACTTGACCTTGAGTGCGAGAGTTACCGATGTTTAAGGTAAAGTTCTGATTTACCCCCACTTCCACAGTGGCATCGGGAGTAGTCTTAATTAAATCCGTTCGGGGAATCTGCCGGATCGTGTAAGTGCCTGGTGTCGTCAGACCGACGAAAGCGTAGTTACCATTGATATTAGAGAAAGTATTCGGTTCGGTAGGATCGAAAATACCGTTATTGTTGCTATCCACATAAAGTTGGACATCAGGAATGCCGATAGGCTCTCCCGGATCTAGGGAACCATTACCGTTGAAGTCATCGAAGACCTTACCGCTAACAGTACCTTGCGGAGCCAACCCGAAATTATAGATAAAGCTCTCCCCAGCCCCGTAGTCAATAACAACATCGCTAGTAGTCGGGAAGAAACCGCCCCGGACAAATGCTCGGAGGTTGTAACTTCCCTCTGGCACGTTAAACTCAGTAAGGTCGAAACCGTAAACACCACCGGCACCGGTTATTTGGTTGGGTTCAAAGCCTTGGGGCTTGCGGTCGTTGTTCGTATCCAGAAACACCTCAATCCCCGGAATGCCCGTTTCCCCTTCAAAAGGCTCGTAGAATTGATTGCCGTTGAGGTCGTTAAATACGATCCCGCTGACGGTGTTTGGTGCCTGCAACCTGAAACCATTAGCAAAGTTAATGCCACTGGGGTTGTCGTTAGGAACGCTGACAGTAACTATCTGCGCCCCATTTACAGCGACGTCTGGAGCGACTTGTCCGATTTGGGTTTGCTGGCTTTGACTCAGGTTTTGTCTGATAGTATAGGTTCCAGGCGGTAGAGCCCTGAAGATATACTCCCCTCGTTCGTCGGTAAAGGTAAAAGGCTCTTCGGGGTCTAAGAGGCTATTGGCATTGAGATCGATATAAATTTGTATCCCCTGGAACCCTGGTTCAACGCCCGGTTCTAGACTTCCATTGCCATTGGTATCCTCATATACCACACCGCTAATGCTGCTACTAAACTCGGGCTGAGTGAAAATAGTGGTATTAGCAAAGTTATAAACAACGGTCTGACCTGGAACTAAAGTAACTTGTGGACTTACAGAGGTTTGAACTTCTCCAGGTTGTAGGACTTCTCGCACCCTGTAGATGCTAGGTGGTAGATTCTCAAAGCGATATAGCCCGTTAGCATCTGTGACCGCGTTAGGCTCTCCGGGGTCTAGTTCGCCGCTATCGTTAAGGTCCAGGTAGATAGTTACCCCCGACCTCACCGGTTCGTCTGCTTCAAAGAAACCATTACCGTTGCGATCGTCAAATTTACCACCAGTAATAACCCCACCCTGGAGCAGCAACTGGTCTGGTATAGCCACTGGCGTTATTACCTCGGGGGGTGCTGGGTCTGGTGGAGGAGGAAGCGGGTTTGGATCTACTGGTGGCGGGGAAACGCCAGGTACGCCAATGTTGACAAAGTTGGCTTCGTCCCCAGCCACCAAAGTTATTACCGCAGGAGGAGTAGTAGCTGCGATATCGCTGGCCTGAACGACATAGCTTCCAGGCTGCAATCCAGCGAATGCGTACCTGCCCTCTGGATCGGAAATTATATTTGCTTCTCCTTCATCGAGGGTACTGTTGTTATTCGTATCTAGGAAGACAGTAACGCCCGCTGCGCCAGGTTCTTCGGGATCCACGAGTTGGTTGGCATTCAAGTCCTGAAATACAGTACCACCTATGCTGGCAACTCCGCCTTCTACTTGGCTTGCGGTTCTGTTGGCTTCTAGCTCTTCCTCGGTATTAGAGAACCCGACTTCGCTTTCGTCGCTAGTTAGTCCGTCGTTGATATCGGTGTTCGGTACTTCTCCCTCGCTTAAATCTTCCCCGACGACGCTTTCGTCGGTAGTTAGTTCGTCGTTTATATTGGTGTTCGGTACTTCTCCCTCGCTTTGATCTTCCCCAACGACGCTTTCGTCGGTAGTTAGTTCGTCGTCGATCCCGTCCCCGTCCAGGTCGTTAGTAGGTTGGGGTGCTGGAGCCGGTGCTGGAGCCGGTGCTGGAGCCGGTGCTGGAGCCGGTGCCGGAGCCGGTGCTGGAGCCGGTGCCGGAGCCGGTGCCGGTGCTGGGCCTGTTGGTCCTGGAACCCCTGTTGGTGGAGCCGGAGGGGGTGCTGGAGCCGGAGCCGGTATGGGACCGGCCACGTTGGCAAAATTGACCGCATCGTTGACGGGATTTTCTACAGTGAGGGTAACAACCGGCTCTGGAACGCTTCTCGTAAAACCAGGCGGCGGCACTTCCCGAACGATGAAACTGTCGATAAACAAGCCAGGAAAACTATACCTGCCACTGTTATCTGTAACTGTTGTGCGTTCCCCAGGGTCGGCGATCGAGTTGCCGTTGGAATCGATGTAAAGAGCAGCTCCTGCTAGTGGCGGTTCCCCCGGTTCGGCTTGGCTGTTGCCATTGATGTCGTTGAATACAGTCCCACCTATTTCCCCAACGATCGCTACTTGTGGAGTATTACCAAAATTTATATTGGGAGGAGCGGGACGCCGAGCTAAGGGAGTGCTAGAACCAACGCCAGCAAATGGCTCTCCAGATGGAATGTTTACTCCAGCAATGGTTCGTCTTGGTAGAATTTCTACTGTTGGGGAGGGATTGCTGGTTTGACTGACTCCTTCTGCCTGAAATTCCCGAATAGTCACACGTGTTGTCGGCAGGTTGGGCAAGAAGTATTGACCCCCCAGACCGCTAACAGTGAAAGGCTCCCCAACATCTAAGATGGCGTTATTGTTAGTGTCGGCGTAGATTGTAAAATTGGGAATACCCGGTTCGCCTGGATCTAACAGGCCGTTGCCGTTAGCATCGAAGTATTTGACTCCGGCGACGTTCCCTACATCTCTGGGGACAGTGCTGCCCAAATTCACAATAACGTTATTAGCCATCTCTGCCGGATCGGGGCTAATAACTACGATCGGGCTGCTGTTGGTTTGGGTTTGCGGCAACTCAAAAGCAGTTCGCAGTATGTAGCTGCCAGAAAAGACTCCACCAAAGGAATAAGTTCCGCTATCATCAGTTATAGCCTCCACTGCAGCCCCAGTATTAACATCGATCAGGGCTACTCCCGCACCAGAAACACCTCTTTCGTTTCCATCCAAGATACCGTTAAGGTTCCTGTCGTTGAATACCAGACCAGTTATATTCCCAGGGCCTCCAGGAGGGGGCGGTACTGCGGGCGGTGGGGCTGTCGGATCGCCCTGCCCCGGAATTTGATTGGCTGTTCTTATTAGATCTGAAGACACTTTACTAACTCCTCCACCGTAAATTTTTTTAAATGTAAAAGCGATTTTGTTTTGGTCTTAACCGGAAACCGCCACTAAATAATACTGACACACCGAATATGTCTGTTATGGCTTTTAAATATGGCGATCGCCATTAAAGCATTGACGATTGGGATTATATCAGCTTTATCCGAAAAGTGACAATTAAACCGCAAAATCTTTTTGGACTGCACGGACATTTTGGCCTTTTTTCTTAAATGTCACCAATAAAATTTAGCGCCCCCTCGGAAATTCCTTTAATAAGGAGGGGGGCGCTGTCAAGTTTAGGACGCTCCGCGATCGCCTACTGGTTCCTTCTTCTGGGAATATCTGCCGATCGGGAAAGTTCTTCTGTCCTATTTTTTTCCATCGCGAGTGACGAGTACTCAAAAAGACTCTCTTTTCTTGAGTCTGAGTATTAAGTAGAATTAATAGGCATCCTGAAGCTCGTAGAACTCGGGGGAGATATAATCCTTACGCAGAGGCCAGCCGACCCAATCTTCCGGCATCAAAATCCGTTTGAGATTTGGATGTCCCTCGTAAACGATGCCGTACATATCGTAAGATTCCCGCTCTTGGAAATCCGCACTCTTCCAGACCCAGTACACCGAAGGCACTTTAGGATCGTCTCTGGGCACAAACACCTTGACGCGAATTTCTTCGGGGCTATCGACATCATCATCAATCTTAATCAAGTGGTACATGCTGACCAAATCTTCTCCCGGGCCAGCATCGTAGGCGCACTGACACTGAAGGCAATTAAACCCATAAGCATATAGAGCGGTAGCTATGGGCATCAATACCGAGCGATCGACTTTAATTATCTCTAGCCCCAGATGGTCGGGAGCCAAAAATTCGTGTTCAAACCCATTTTCCGTCAACCACTGGGACACTTTACCCGGTTCGACTATTTGGCCTTCTGATTCTTCAGGCACGGTTTACCTCCTCTTTCTGTGTTTGTGAAGCTTGCAGTGCTGGTGGTACTGGCATTCCTATCGCTTCGGCGAGTTCCTTAGTTGGAGCTTGACGTTCTGCTGTCTGTAAATACTTACCGTTCAAAATTGGTTCTACCACCTTCATCTTATGGCCAACGCTGTAATAACGATGTACTTGCTGAAGCTTGGCCCTCTCTTGGAAAGAATCGTTAGCAATTTTCTTGCGCAACTTAATAACTGCATCAATAATTGCTTCTGGACGGGGAGGGCAACCAGGAATATAAACGTCCACCGGAATTAGTTTATCGACTCCGCGCACTGCTGTCGGCGAGTCCACGCTGAACATCCCCCCAGTAATAGTGCAGGCTCCCATGGCAATGACGTACTTAGGTTCGGGCATTTGCTCGTACAGGCGCACCAAAGTAGGGGCATATTTCATCGTAATTGTCCCTGCCGTAATTAGCAGGTCCGCTTGTCTGGGACTCGATCGCGGCACTAGGCCGAAGCGATCGAAGTCAAATCTAGAACCTATTAAGGCCGCAAACTCGATAAAGCAGCAGGCAGTCCCATAGAGTAGGGGCCACAGGCTTGACAGACGGGCCCAATTATAGAGGTCGTCAACTGTGGTTAGGACGACGTTTTCCGAGAGTTCTTGAGTAACTTTAGGCCCGTTACTTATGGGATTAATGATTTGTGGTTTTTGGTTTTTGTCTGATGTTAAGACCATTCCAAAGCTCCTTTGCGCCAGGCATAAACTAAAGCGATCGTTAGGATTGCGATAAAAATCAGGGCCTCTATGAAGGCTAGCAGTCCCAGCGTGTGGAATGCTACTGCCCAAGGATAGAGAAACACCGTCTCCACATCAAAGATGACGAAGACCAGGGCGAACATATAGTAGCGGATATTGAACTGGATCCAAGCTCCACCAATAGGTTCTACCCCTGATTCGTAGGTGGTTCGTCTCTCCGGGCCGCGAGTTTTTGGTCGTATGACCTTAGACGCGGTGAGAGCGAGGATTGGTACTAGGCTAGAAATTATTAGAAAGCCTAGAAAGTATTCGTAGCCGTTTAGGACAAACACAATAAATTAAGAATTTTGGGTGACATCTTCTTTTTGAGAAGATATTAAGATTTTTACATAATTCTATCCACAGGGATTAATTTTAGATTTTAGATATTTTGGTAAAAATAAGTAGCGATTATGGCGATCGCCTCGAATAGTTATTAAACGTCACCTGCAACTTTTTCCAAGCTAGGAGGCCCCGCCCGTGTTTAAAATCACATTTTAAGCCCTATCTGGAGAAACCGCTGTGATTTCCCAGAAAGTTGCACCGAAGCCTAATTTTAATCTTTTGAGAGAAAGGCCAGAAAAAAATTTAAGTTTTCTCAGCTAAAAATTAAGATCGCTTTACTTATCGCAACATATTCTGTAATAATAATTAAAGAAATTATCAAGATGGCCCTTAAATAGGTTAAAAACTATGAGCGATCGAGCCACTGAAGCCGAAACGCTGGATCGGTACGAATGCCGAACCTGTGGCTACGTTTACGAACCCAAAAAAGGTAGTTCTCAGGGAAATATTGCCCCGGGAACAGCCTTTGAAGAATTAGCGCCCAAGTGGCGCTGTCCCGTCTGTGGAGCTTCAAAAGGTCAATTTCAAAACGTTGGCCCCGTAGAAGGCCCATCTGGATTTGAAGAAAATCTTGGTTACGGCCTCGGTGTTAATACTCTGACACCAAGCCAAAAAAACCTACTAATCTTTGCCGCATTGGGCTTGGGCTTTCTGTTTTTGATCGGCTTATACGGTTTACATTGAAAAGGCCTGCTGGCCTATTACCCCAGAGAAGTTAATGCAATCGATTTTAAGAATTGGGAAAAGAATTTTAATTTTATTGGCAGCAGTCCTGCTGTGTGCAGGTTGCAAAAATGCCTATTTACCGTCGATAAGCTACAACCCTTGGCAGGTAATACCAGTGCCCACCCAGGAAAAGCTCTTCGACATAGCATTTACCGACAACCCCGAACATGGTTGGGTCGTCGGCAGTAATGCCACCCTCCTAGAAACTACAGATGGAGGGGAAATGTGGGAACCCAAAACTATAGAACTGGGCGACAGTAAAAAAAGTCGCTTGACATCGGTAAGTTTTTATGGTAGGGAAGGATGGATAGTTGGAGAACCCTCTATTCTATTACATAGCGATGACGAAGGAGAATCCTGGACGCGCGTTCCCCTAAGTTCCAAATTGCCAGGTGCCCCCAATACAATAGTCGCCTTAGGACCTTCTTCAGCGGAGATGACAACAGACATTGGGGCTATCTATCAGACCGAGGATGGAGGGCTACATTGGAAGGCCCAGGTAGAAGATGCCTTGGGAGTAGTACGCAATATCTCTCGCTCTCGGGATGGTAAATATGTTGCGGTTTCGGCCAAAGGTAATTTCTATTCCACTTGGGAACCAGGACAAAAAGCCTGGGTAGGTCATAACCGCGAAAATTCGCGCCGTCTGGAAAATATGGGATTTACAGAGGATGGCCGTATGTGGATGCTAGCTCGTGGCGGGCAACTTCGCTTTAGCAATCCAGATTCTCCCGAGGAGTGGGAAGAACCAATAACTCCCGAGTATTCTACAAGTTGGGGTTTCTTGGATTTAGCTTACCGCACTCCAGAAGAAATATGGGTCTCAGGCGGTAGTGGGAATTTGCTGCGTAGTGTAGATGCAGGAGAAACTTGGGAAAAAGACCAGGAAGTTGAGAACGTTCCGGCAAATTTTTACAAGGTTGTCTTCATTAACCAAGAAAAAGGTTTTATTCTCGGTCAAAATGGGACTTTATTGAAATATAATAGTACCCCACCAGAGTCAGAAGAAGCTAAAGCTTGAAACAGTCCGCGATCGCCTGCACGCTTAACCGTAAAGCAACTGAGTAATATTGCTTAGAAAGTTAGTAAAGGCGAAATCTATTAGATTTTGAGTCGGTTAAAAAACGGCTAGATATGTTAAAATCTAGCCAAGACACAAAAAGAATAAAAAGGGTGGAAGAACGCTTCCTGCTCTAAAAACAAAGATTAATTGTTTAGTTGTTTGTAGGAGGAAAAAAATGGCTGGTGGCAGTACAGGCGAACGTCCGTTTGGAGACATTATTACAAGCGTTCGTTACTGGGTGATTCATAGTATCACCATTCCCATGTTGTTTATTGCAGGCTGGTTATTTGTAAGTACAGGCCTAGCTTACGATACTTTCGGAACCCCTCGTCCTAACGAGTATTTTACTCAAGAACGGCAAGAGTTACCGATCGTTTCAGACCGGTTTGAATCTAAAAAGCAAATTGAAGAGTTCATCAAGTAATTAAAAAAAGGAGTTTGAAATAATGACCGGGCGTAACCCAAGCGAGCCTATTACCTATCCTATTTTTACAGTAAGATGGCTTGCAGTTCATACCTTAGCAGTGCCTACAGTTTTCTTTTTAGGCGCGATCGCAGCAATGCAATTTATTCAAAGATAGGAGCAGAATCGAATGCCATTAGATCGTAGTGACAACCCTAGTAAGCAGCCAGTAGAGTTGAACCGGACTTCACTCTATTTAGGTCTGCTGTTGATTTTCGTTCTCGGTATCCTGTTTTCCAGTTATTTCTTCAACTAATTGGAAAACAATAGCATAGAATATTGGAAAACCCCCGCACCTCATCCTACATAATGGGAAAAATGAGGTAGTTGGGGTTTGACAAACTAACTAAAATAGTGACAATTTCCACCTTCGGGTGTGATTTTTTTCATGTTTTAAAACCACTGTAAAAAAGCGCTCTTAAACAAGGTGCTTTGCAGTGGTAAACATTAAATCAAATCAATTTTTTTGAAAAGAGGTAAGAATTGTGTCTGAACCAGGAAGAATTCCTTTGTGGTTAGTAGCCACCGTTGCTGGAACTGGTGTACTCGTATTATTAGGTATTTTCTTCTACGGTGCCTACGTTGGTGTAGGCTCTTCTCTGTAGAAAAAACCTAGGCTTAAAGTAACTGGTTTTATGGCAACATTGCGATAATAATCCCGCTCTTTTTAGGGCGGGATTATTGTTATTTTAAAGTTAATATTGGCTTTCCCTTGAATACCGCAAAAAGCTATGCATTAAAAGCAATTAAATACCATAATCATCATCATTAATAATAAATTAAGCCTGCGCTATTAATGGGCGATCGCCTCTATCGCACCGTCCGGGACTTACATAAATTTAGGTTCGATTTCCCCATGCCTAACTACTTAATAATTGCCAAATTCAACAAATAAAAAATATCTCCATAATGACAAGCATAACTCTTATAGGCTTATTAGCCGGGTCGCTAACAACAATTGCCTTTTTACCCCAAGTAATTCAAACCTGGAAAACCAAATCTACAAAAGACATTTCTTTAGGAATGTTTCTAACTTTCTGTACGGGAGTATTACTCTGGATAATCTATGGAATCTTAGTCAAAGATATCCCCTTAATAGTCGCCAACATAGCAACTCTTAGTTTAGCATCAACAATTTTATGGTTTAAACTAAAATATAAATAACCCCATTAATCCAAACTCAAATATGACCGCCTCCGTTTTCCACAAAGAACGCCTTCTCTTCACCCCAGCAACACCCTCATCAGACGCCATCCCCACTATTTTTGCCTTCCCCAACGAATATACCATCGGCATTACTAGCCTTGGCTATCAAATAGTCTGGTCAACCTTAGCAAGACGTTGCGACCTGCAAGTAAGCCGTCTATTTACCGATATCAGCGAACCCCGTTCCATACAACCCGAATTATTAGGATTTTCCCTATCCTGGGAACTAGATTATGTCAATATTTTAAACTTACTCGAATCTTTACAAATTCCCATTAGAACCCAAAATCGTACAGAAACTCACCCACTTGTCTTCGGAGGCGGTCCAGTTTTAACGGCTAACCCAGAACCTTTTGCCGACTTTTTCGATGTTATTTTACTCGGAGACGGAGAACATTTAATCGATCGCTTTATCGACGCTTACCAAGAAGTTAGAAACGCAGACAGACAAACACAACTCCGACATTTAGCCAACATTCCAGGAGTCTATATCCCCTGTCTGTACGAGGTAATTTACCAAAGTAAAACAGGACCAATTAAATCTATCCAACCTGCTTATAAAGAAATTCCCCCAGTTGTAGAGAAACAAACTTATCGAGGCAACGCTTTATCAGCTTCAACAGTGGTAACAGAAAAAGCAGCTTGGGAAAATATTTTTATGGTGGAAGTCGTCAGAAGTTGCCCCGAAATGTGTCGTTTTTGTCTCGCTAGTTATCTAACTCTACCTTTTAGAACTGCCAGTCTTGAATCGTCTTTAATTCCGGCAATAGAACGTGGGCTAACTGTTACCAAAAGACTTGGTTTGTTGGGTGCTTCAGTGACGCAATATCCAGAGTTCGATAATTTATTAGATTATTTAAGCAAGCCGAAATACGATGATGTCCGGTTGAGTATTGCTTCGGTTAGAACAAATACTCTAACAGAAAAGCTGGCAAAGCTTCTGACGAAAAGGGATACTAAATCAATTACTATAGCGGTAGAAAGCGGTAGCGATCGCCTCCGCAATCTGATTAATAAAAAACTCAAAAACCAGGAAATCATCCAAGCAGCAATTAACGCAAAAGCAGGAGGTCTAAAAGCTATAAAACTCTACGGCATGGTAGGAATACCAGGGGAACTATCCTCGGATATAGAAGCAACTGTAGCGATGATGCAGGATTTGAAAAAAGCTGCCCCTGGTTTGAGATTAACTTTGGGTTGTAGTACATTCGTGCCTAAATCTCATACCCCTTTTCAGTGGTATGGAGTTGACCGTAACGCAGAAAAAAGATTAAAGTTTTTGGACAAACAGTTGCGCTCCCAGGGGATAGATTTTAGACCGGAAAGTTATAAATGGTCCGTAATTCAAGCCTTAATTTCCAGAGGCGATCGACGCTTATCTCGTTTATTAGAATTAGTGCGAACTTACGGCGATTCTCTAGGCAGTTATAAGCGAGCATTTAAAGAATTGCGCTCGGAGTTACCAGAGTTAGATTTCTATGTCTATGAAAATTGGGATTTAGAGCAAATTTTGCCTTGGAATCACTTACAAGGCCCCCTGCCTCAAAATACTTTAAAGAAGCATTTAAAAGATGCCATTAGCGATTAACAATGGCCCGCGCCCTCTGGGAAGTATCCGCTCTTAAAGTTAAATCGACCGATTAACGTACTCACTCCGATCGCTCACCCCATTCACCGGTCCCCAACCATGAGTCCCTGGTTCTAAATCTTACCGAGTCAGCGTGGGATGGCAGCCCTTCAGCAGTAGCCAAAATATCTACGATCTTAGCTACTTTTTGCAAAGCCGTCGGTGAATATTGAACCAAACTAGAATGTTTCATAAAAGTTTCCACTCCAAGAGGAGAACTATAGCCTGCCCCACCCGAAGTCGGTAGAATTTGATTTGGCCCCGCAAAATAGTTGCCCACGGCATCTGGGGTAGCCCTACCAAGGAAAATAGCGCCCGCATGACGAACCCCTTCCAACAAGTCCCAAGGCTCCTCAACTTCCAGCCTCAAACGCCCAGGCGCAAACTCGTTAGAAAGCTCGACCGCAGCCTCCAGAGATTCAGCGATCGCCACCAAACCATAATTCGCGATCGCCTCTCCCACCAAAGTACGGCGTGGATGGTTTGCAAGCTGTCTCTCCACCTCCACAACCACCTGCCTGGCCAAAGCCGAATCCTCGGTCAAAAGTATAGCAGCGGCCATAGAATCGCACTCAACAGCGGCCAAAATATCCGCAGCCAAACAAACTGGATTGGCGAACCGATCTGCTATAATAATCGTCTCAGAAGGCCCCGCCAAACAATCAATCCCCACCATGCCCCCAACAATCTTTTTAGCCAAAGTCACATAAATATTACCCGGCCCCACGACAACATCTACCTTGGGAACCGTCTGAGTGCCATAAGCCAAAGCAGCGATCGCCTGCGCCCCGCCAACCCGATAAATTTCCGAGACACCCGCCTCCTGGGCCGCCACCAAAACCGCCGGATTAATCTTCTTATCCAACCCCGGTGGCGTTACCATGACAATCCTCGGCACCTTAGCTATTCGAGCGGGAATCGCGCTCATTAATACCATACTCGGATAAGCAGCCTGGCCACCGGGAACATAAAGTCCGGCCGCATCCACAGGAGTATAACGCTTGCCCAAAACAATCTCATCTTCGCCAAAATGAACCCAATTCGACGGAACTCGCAACCGATGAAAAGCCTCTATCTGCCCTATAGCGGAGCGAATAGCAGCTAACAAATCCTTATTAACGTGCAAGTAAGCAGCATCCAACTCGTTCGGTTTAACCCTTAACTCATCCTCAGTAATGGCTATCTGGTCGAATTGGGCCGTGTAATGCAACAAAGCATTATCCCCTCGCACCCTAACCGAGTGCAGCACTTCCCGCACAGTAGCTTCTCTATGAATGGCCATGTCGTCCTTCGCGCGCTCCTTTATACGTCGCAGTTCCATTCGTACTTCAACCCAAGTCGTAATGATTCGCAGCATGGAGATAAGAATTGCCTCGTAACGGACGAACGTGCTTAATTCAATTTTAATAGCTAACACAACGGCCGAATAACTACGGCAAAGGTAAATCCAACCCCCAACCAGGGGCCTGTTAACCTTCCTAACTACCCCAAACTGAATGCAAGAAAGCGAGCCACAAACATCTACAAAGTTGGCCCTGCGCTCTTACGTCCGCCAAATTTTTGCGATCGAATAGCAGACTTATTTGCTATAGTAGTAAATCTGCTGCAAAATTTTGTTTTTTTATAGCCTTCAACCTAATTATGCCCAATATTAAATCAGCTATCAAACGAGTCCAAATCGCGGAACGGAATCGCGTGCGTAACAAAAGCTACAAGTCAGCGGTGAAAACCCTTATGAAAAAATATTTCACAACAGTAGAAAACTACGCAGCTAATCCCACCAGCGACGAACTAAAACAAGAAGTCGATAAGCGAATGTCAGAGGTTTACAGTAAAATTGATAAAGCAGTCAAGCGCGGTGTCATCCATCGTAACAACGGCTCGCGCAAAAAGGCCCGTTTGGCTAAATACTTAAAAACTAGCTTGGGGGCCGCAGAGGTGATTCCCGAAGCTAGTACGGCCAGTGCCGGTTCCTAAAACGTTAGTTGGAACGTTGGAGCGTTGGCAAAAAAAGCCTGTTTGCACGCTACTTGCTTCCAAAAGCATTGAAGAAACATAATTAATAATTGGTATAACAACGTTCCAACGAACCACTGACAATTTTTCACAGTTTTCCCAATGCAACTAATCGACACCCACGTTCACATAAACTTCGATACTTTTTCAGGAGCCGGGGAACTCGAATCTCTGCGATCGCGCTGGAAAGAAGCAGGAGTAGTTCGTCTGGTTCACTCCTGCGTAGAACCAGACGAATTTTTAAGCATCCAAGCCATAGCCGATCGCTTTCCTGAACTATCCTTTGCCGTGGGTTTGCATCCCCTAGATGCCGAGAAATGGACCGACAATATGGCCGACGAAATAAGCCAATTAGCAACATCCGACACCAGAGTAGTAGCCATAGGTGAAATGGGTTTGGATTTCTACAAAGCTCAAAATCAGTTGCAACAAGAAAAAGTATTTGAAAGTCAATTAAAAATAGCCCATAAACTTAAACTACCCATAATCATTCACTGTCGCGACGCGGCAGGGCGGATGCTAGAAATACTACATAAATTTTGGAACGAACGGGGTCCAATACCGGGAGTAATGCACTGTTGGAGCGGAACTCCGGCAGAAACTAAGTCTTTTATCGAACTAGGATTCTACATTAGTTTTAGCGGAATTATTACTTTTAAGAATGCTAAAACAGTACAATCTTCTGCCCAAATAGTACCGAGCGATCGCCTCCTCATAGAAACCGATTGTCCTTTTCTATCTCCGGTTCCCTTTAGAGGCAAACGAAACGAACCGGCTTACGTTAAATATGTAGCGGAAAAATTAGCAGAATTAAGAGGAGTGGAGCTTCTGACTTTGGCTGACCAAACTACTAAAAATGCCATGGAATTGTTTTTTAAAACTTAAACGTGTTATAATGGAATTGAGTTAGATGAAATGGTCCAAAGTATGAATATAGAAGATGCTTTAAGAAAGGTTATTAATGACTCAGAAGAAGATTTGCTAGAAATTTCTAAAGGTGCTTCTTTTGATTATTGGGATTTATTAGGATTTGTAAACGAAGGTGAAAAGCTAAACTCAAAAACTAAAATTGAAAAGCTACGCGATAATTTAAACGATGAAGACCACCAAAAATTACAACTCCTTTTAAACAGGTAAGTAGAAAAAACCCCTCTCTATATAGAGAGGGTAAAGTTACTAATTGTTAAGATTTAGTTTTACCACAAATCCTTATTTAGGTTAAACTCTTCTTGTTTCTTTTTGAATTCTTTGTCTATCTCGTCGGATAGTTCATCCAATGCCATTAGATTTTTGAGATGGTTCAGGAGCGAAGTAATTTTTTGGAGCTTGGCTTCTGGTTGAGACTGAAGATACGCTTTTAGCATTCGTATGACTAAATCGCAGTTCTCTCCTGTTTGAAGAAGTTCGACGGAACCTTCAATTATCGCTTGATTCTTGGCAATCTCTCGCAAGATCGTCAATACATCTTTTAAGTCTTCAGATGTTATTTTTTGTGGCATAATTGTCCTAGTTTGATTTTGTTAAGGGCCCGCCTTGGTTTTAATATTTTAGGGCGGTCCCTTTTATTACAATATTTATTATATCATCAAAAAGGTTAAAAATACATCGTTTCAAGATAAAAATAGATACAAATTAAGGCATTAACAATGGACATTTGCCGAAAAATAATTAAACCTACAACAGACAACTAACCAATGAGAAATCGACACTTAAAAATAGGGCACGAAAATACAAAAACAGCATTTTTATTACCAGACCTAATCGAAATCCAGCGAGCAAGTTTTCGTTGGTTTTTAGAAAGGGGCCTGATAGAAGAACTAGAAAGCTTCTCCCCAATAACCGACTACACCGGCAAACTAGAACTGCACTTCCTCGCCCAAAACTTCAAACTAAAACAACCCAAATACAACGAACGGGAATCCAAACAGCGAGACAGTTCCTACGCAGTGCAAATGTACGTCCCCACCAGGCTGCTAAATAAAGAAACCGGGGAAATGAAAGAACAAGAAGTCTTCATCGGCGACCTACCGTTAATGACAGACCGAGGCACCTTCATAATCAACGGAGCCGAACGAGTAATAGTAAACCAAATAGTGCGATCGCCAGGAGTATATTACAAATCAGAAGTAGATAAAAGCGGGCGGCGGACCTTCAGCGCCAGCCTAATACCCAACCGTGGAGCTTGGTTAAAATTCGAGACCGATAAAAACGATTTAGTCTGGGTGCGCATAGACAAAACCCGCAAGCTCTCAGCCCAAGTCCTCCTCAAAGCACTCGGCCTGAGCGACAGCGAAATATTCGACTCCCTGCGCCACCCCGAATACTTTCAAAAAACCATCGAAAAAGAAGGCCAATTCGGAGAAGAAGAAGCCCTGATGGAACTCTACCGCAAGCTCCGTCCCGGGGAACCCCCCACAGTAGCAGGTGGGGAACAACTGTTAATGTCTCGGTTCTTCGACCCCAAGCGTTACGACCTGGGGAAAGTAGGCCGCTACAAACTAAATAAAAAACTGCGCCTCTCCATCGCCGACACCACCAGAGTATTAACCAAAGAAGATATCCTCACAGCCATCGACTATCTAATAAACTTAGAATTCGACACAGGCCAAACCGATGATATCGACCACCTCGGGAACAGGCGGGTGCGCAGCGTAGGGGAATTGCTGCAAAACCAAATAAGAGTAGGTTTGAACAGGCTGGAGCGGATAATCCGCGAGCGCATGACCGTTTCTCCCAGCGACTCCCTCTCCCCCGCAAGTTTAGTCAATCCCAAACCTTTGGTAGCCGCGATTAAGGAATTTTTCGGTTCCAGTCAGCTATCCCAATTCATGGACCAAACAAACCCCCTGGCGGAACTCACTCACAAACGCCGCATTTCCGCCCTCGGGCCCGGAGGACTGACCAGGGAGCGAGCAGGTTTTGCCGTGCGCGACATTCACCCCTCCCACTACGGGCGCATTTGCCCCATTGAAACACCAGAAGGGCCGAATGCCGGTTTGATCGGTTCGTTGGCAACTCACGCTCGGGTAAATTCCTACGGCTTTATTGAAACTCCTTATTATCCCGTGGAAAATGGCAGAGTTTTGCGCGATCGCCCTCCAATTTATATGACCGCAGACGAAGAGGACGATTTGCGGGTGGCACCTGGAGATATCCGCACCGACGCCGAGGGATACATTTTGGGGGAAATCGTACCGGTGCGCTATCGCCAAGATTTTACAACAACTAGCCCTTTGCAAGTGGATTTTGTGGCTATCTCTCCAGTTCAGGTGGTATCCGTGGCAACTTCCTTGATTCCGTTCCTGGAACACGATGATGCCAACCGCGCTCTAATGGGGTCTAATATGCAGCGGCAAGCCGTCCCTCTGCTGAAGCCGGAACGGCCTCTAGTGGGGACAGGTTTGGAAACTCAAGCAGCCAGGGACTCGGGGATGGTTGTGGTTTCTCCCGTGGATGGGTTCGTAACTTATGTGGATGCGACCACGATGCAAGTAATAGGGGATAGCGGGGAGGAGTTGACTTACGATTTGCGCAAATATACCCGTTCCAATCAGGATACTTGTCTCAACCAACGGCCTCTGGCTTATGAGGGCGATCGCTTGGAAGTAGGCCAGGTAATAGCGGACGGTTCCTCAACAGAAGGAGCCGAGTTGGCATTGGGCCAGAACGTGCTGGTGGCTTATATGCCCTGGGAGGGTTATAACTATGAGGATGCTATTCTCATTAGCGAACGGTTAGTGTTCGAGGACGTTTATACTTCGATCCACATCGAAAAGTTTGAAATCGAAGCCCGTCAAACTAAGTTGGGACCGGAGGAGATTACTCGGGAAATTCCTAATGTGGGGGAAGAGGGGCTGCGCAATTTGGACGACCAAGGCATTATCCGCATCGGCGCTTGGGTAGAGTCGGGGGATATTTTGGTGGGGAAAGTTACGCCGAAGGGGGAGTCCGACCAACCGCCAGAGGAGAAACTGCTGCGGGCAATATTTGGGGAGAAAGCCCGGGACGTGCGGGATAATTCTCTGCGAGTTCCTAATGGGGAAAAGGGCCGGGTGGTGGACGTGCGGGTGTTTACCCGGGAGAAGGGTGACGAACTGCCGCCGGGGGCTAATATGGTGGTGCGGGTTTATGTGGCTCAAAAACGCAAGATTCAGGTGGGGGATAAGGTGGCAGGACGACACGGTAATAAGGGTATTGTTTCTCGCATCCTGCCGGTTGAGGATATGCCATTTTTGCCGGACGGCAGGCCCCTGGATGTGGTGTTGAATCCTTTGGGGGTTCCGTCGCGGATGAATGTGGGACAGATTTTTGAGTGTTTGTTGGGTTGGGCGGGGGAGCTATTGGGGGCGCGGTTTAAGTGCGTGCCTTTTGATGAGATGCACGGGGCTGAGATGTCTCGTTCCACTGTTCATGGGATGTTGCGTCTCGGTCGGGAGATTTCGGGTAATGATTGGGCTTTTGATGAGAATAATCCGGGGAAGATTTGGGTTTATGATGGCAGGACTGGGGAACGGTTCGATCGCCCGGTGACGGTGGGGATTGCTTATATGTTGAAGTTGGTTCATTTGGTTGATGATAAGATTCACGCTCGTTCGACGGGGCCTTATTCTTTGGTGACTCAGCAGCCTTTGGGCGGTAAGGCACAGCAGGGGGGCCAGCGGTTCGGGGAGATGGAGGTCTGGGCTTTGGAGGCTTTTGGCGCTGCTTATACTTTGCAGGAGTTGTTGACTGTGAAGTCAGATGATATGCAGGGCCGTAATGAGGCTTTGAATGCGATCGTTAAGGGCAAGGCTATTCCTAAACCGGGTACGCCGGAATCTTTTAAGGTTCTTATGCGCGAGTTGCAGTCTTTGTGTTTGGATATTGCGGCGCATAAGGTTGAGGTTGAGGAACAGACGGGGATTAGTCGCGATGTGGAGGTGGATTTGATGGCGGATATGCAGCGTACTCGCTTGCCTTCAAGACCGGTCTATGAGTCTTTGGGTCAAAAGGATGAAGATGAATAATTAACAATTAATAATTAACAATTAACAATTATTAATTGTTGATTGTTAATTAACGAGAGACGACAGACAACAATTAATAATTAAAGATGGTCGAAGGACAATAATTAATTATTAATTATTAATTATTAATTGAAAAAATGCCAAAACAAGAGCAGAGATTTGACTACGTTAAAATAGGCTTGGCATCTCCAGAAAGAATCCGTAATTGGGGAGAAAGAACCCTGCCTAACGGACAGGTAGTAGGGGAAGTAACTAAGCCAGAAACCATTAATTACAGAACTTTAAAACCGGAAATGGACGGCCTTTTTTGCGAAAGGATATTCGGTCCTGCCAAGGACTGGGAATGCCATTGCGGAAAATATAAAAGAGTTCGCCATCGCGGGATAGTATGCGAAAGATGCGGCGTAGAAGTGACCGAATCGAGGGTTAGACGCCATCGTATGGGGTATATCAAATTAGCAGCCCCGGTAACTCATGTTTGGTATCTAAAGGGGATACCGAGTTACATGGCAATATTGTTGGATATGCCATTGCGGGATGTAGAGCAAATCGTTTATTTTAACGCATATTGTGTTTTAAATCCTGGGAACCACGAGGAGCTAAGTTACAAACAATTGCTAAATGAAGATCGGTGGTTAGAGATAGAGGATGCTATCTACGATGAGGATTCGAGTATAGTAGGGGTTGAAGTAGGGATCGGTGCGGAAGCTCTGAAAACTCTTTTAGAGAATATTCCGTTGGAGGAAGAAGCGGAGAAATTGCGAGAGAATATTGCTAACTCTCGGGGTCAAAAGCGGGCGAAGTTAATTAAGCGCTTGCGGGTGATAGATAACTTTATTGCGACCGGTGCTAGACCTGAATGGATGGTTTTGGATGTAATTCCGGTGATACCTCCAGATTTGCGTCCGATGGTTCAGTTAGATGGAGGACGATTTGCAACGAGCGATTTAAACGATTTGTATCGGCGGGTGATTAATCGAAATAATCGACTGGCACGATTGCAGGAGATATTGGCACCGGAGATTATTATTCGTAACGAGAAACGGATGTTGCAGGAGGCTGTGGATGCTCTGATAGATAACGGGAGAAGGGGTCGTACTGTGGTGGGTGCGAATAATCGACCGTTGAAGTCTCTAAGCGATATTATTGAGGGGAAACAGGGGCGCTTTAGGCAGAACTTGTTGGGTAAACGGGTTGATTATTCCGGGCGATCGGTAATTGTGGTGGGTCCTAATTTGAAGATTCATCAATGCGGTTTGCCGCGAGAAATGGCCATAGAACTGTTTCAACCTTTTGTAATTCATAAGTTGATTCGGCAGGGGTTGGTTAATAATATCAAGGCAGCTAAAAAGTTAATTCAACGAGGGGATGCTAGTATTTGGGATGTATTGGAAGAAGCGATAGAAGGGCATCCAGTTATGCTTAATCGAGCCCCCACATTGCATAGGTTGGGAATACAGGCTTTTGAACCGATTCTTGTAGAAGGAAGAGCCATACAACTACATCCTCTAGTGTGTCCGGCATTTAACGCCGATTTTGATGGCGACCAAATGGCTGTACATATACCACTATCGCTAGAGTCACAATCAGAGGCAAGAATGCTTATGCTTGCGTCCAACAATGTGCTATCTCCTGCGACGGGTCGTCCGATTATAACTCCAAGTCAAGATATGGTTTTGGGTTGTTACTATTTGACGGCAGAGAATCATGCAGAACAAACGGGGTCTGTATTTTACTTCGCAAATATAGAGGCAGCGATCGCCGCTTACGAACATTCTCAGGTCAGCTTGCATACTTATGCCTTCGTGCGGTTGCAGGGCGATGTGAAGGTGGAGACGGATAAACCAGAAGAAATGCCCCCACAAGAACAGGTGATGTCGGATGGGAGCGTAGTAAAAGTGTATTGGATGCCCCTGGATAGCAAGATTTTACCGAGGGCTTTGGGGGAACCAATTCGTGTAGAAAATGGGACCGATGGTGGCGCGGTCAAATATTATGACCTCTATCGCTGTCATTACAATGCTGATGGAAAATTAAGAAAGGTTTATATCAAATCCCGTCAGGTACGTTACTTTGCGGGAAGTCCTTTGACTCAGTATGTTCTGACGACACCAGGTCGCATAATTCTAAACCGAACTATAGCTGAGGCTTTAACGATCGATAATTAATTGTCAGTTTTTTTTAGAACGCGGTAGTAGGTCAATTTCCTCCCGCGTTCGAGTGTTCTGGCGTTCCCAATTAATACTAATGTTTGATGAAGCAATACCAGGCGATCGCGTAACAGTAGCTCCGGGAATTACGGGGCTACTTGCTAGTAATGGTTGCGTTATCTGGACGGGCGCTCTTCGTGCAACTGGATACGGTCACAAACTCGTTCATGGTAAATACAAACTCGTTCACCGAGCGGTCATAGAACTAAACTCAGGAAAAGAAATAGAAGAAGGACTGGTAGTAATGCACCTTTGCGACAATCGCCGGTGCATCAACCCCGAACATCTCCTAGTAGGTACCTCGAAGGAAAACACCCAAGATGCTATTATTAAAGGTCGCAAAGATAACAAGCATAAACACCTCTCTCGTAGTTACAAACTCAATGCAGTTCAAGTTTTAGAAATACACGAAAAAAGCGAAAAAGGATACACGAATACAAGATTAGCAAAAGAATATGAAGTTAGTAGAGACACAATTAGGCGAGTTTTAAGCTTTCCTAAGCCTCCTGAAGATATCGTCATAGTTCCGCCATCCTTGGAAACAAGACTGGATGAATCGGACGATAAAGGGTGTTTAATTTATCAGGGTTTCATTCATCCCGACGGCTACGGTTATAAAAGAATTAATGGCGGGCGACCGGCCTCGGTACACCGTCTGGCTCTAAAAGAAAAACTGGGGCGAGATTTGCTGTCTGGTATGGTAGCTTGTCATAGTTGCGATAAACCGACTTGTATCAATCCAGAACATTTATTTGAAGCAACTCAAATAGAAAATATAATGGATGCCGTCTCCAAAGGTCGCCAAACTAATCCGAGATTGTTTAACGAGACGGAAATACGCAGAATTCGCCGCGATAATGCAGGGGGAAAAAGCCAAAAAAAACTGGCATTAGAATACGATGTTGCTCGAAACACTATCTATCAAATAGTTAACTACTTAACTTATAAAGACATCGATTAACAAACAGAAAAAGTTAAAACTAACAAGTGACACTCGCTATGATATTTAGAAACAAAGTAATCAACAAAGGCCAACTCAAAAAACTAATTTCGTGGTCCTTCAGCTACTATGGAACGGCGCGAACGGCATCAGTAGCGGACAAACTGAAAGACTTAGGATTTAAGTACGCAACGAGAGCGGGAGTGTCCATAAGCGTAGATGACCTGCAAGTACCGCCATCGAAACGGGAACTAATAGAATTAGCCGAAGAAGAGATTCGCACCACCGAAGACCGCTACACGAAAGGAGAAATAACAGAAGTAGAGAGATTCCAGAAAGTAATCGACACCTGGAACAACACCTCAGAAGCCCTAAAAGACGAAGTAGTGCGGAACTTCAAAAGCAGCGACCCCCTAAACTCCGTATATATGATGGCCTTCTCCGGTGCCAGGGGCAACATCTCCCAAGTGCGGCAATTAGTAGGAATGCGCGGTCTCATGGCCGACCCCCAAGGTGAAATCATCGACCTGCCCATCAAAACCAACTTCCGCGAAGGACTAACCGTCACCGAATACATAATCTCCTCCTACGGCGCTCGCAAAGGCTTAGTAGATACAGCCCTGCGCACCGCAGACAGCGGCTATCTCACCAGGCGATTAGTCGACGTCTCCCAAGACGTAATAGTACGGGAAATAGACTGCGGGACAAAACGAAGCATAAGCGTAACAAGCATGATGGAAGGCGATCGCGTGCTAATCCCCCTAAAAGACAGACTCCTCGGACGAGTCCTAGCAGCAGAAGTTTTAAATCCCCAAAGCGGAGAAATCGTAGCCGCAGGCAGCGAACAAGCCATACGCAACCAGCCCATATCCGACGAACTAGCCGAAGCCATAGGCCGAGCGAAGGTGGAGGAACTACAAGTACGCTCCCCCCTAACCTGCGAATCCCCCCGGTCCGTATGCCAATGCTGTTACGGGTGGAGTCTAGCCCACGCCCACCTAGTAGATATGGGAGAAGCCATCGGCATCATCGCCGCCCAATCCATCGGCGAACCGGGAACCCAATTAACCATGCGCACCTTCCACACCGGCGGAGTATTCACCGGAGAAGCAATACGCACCGTCCGAGCCCCCCTAACAGGCCAAGTTGAATTTCCCCCAACCCTGCGCTATCGTCCCTTCCGCACCCGCCACGGCGACGAATCCCTAGTAGTAGAAAGCAACGCAACCATAACCATAACAGGAGCAACCAAACAAGAAACCATACCCCTATCCCAAGGCGCCCTGTTGATGGTAAAAAACGGCCAAAACGTAACCGCAGGGTCAATCCTCGCCGAAGTCCCCAAAGCCGGAAGCATCAGAAAAACCACCGAAAAAGTAACCAAAGAAGTAGCAAGCGACCTAGCCGGGGAAGTATTATTCGCCGACCTAGCCCAAGAAGAAAAAACCGACCGCCAAGGCAGCACCACCCGCATAGCCTCCCGGGGCGGCTTAATCTGGATACTAGCAGGAGAAGTATATAACCTACCCCCCGGGGCAGAAGCGGTAGTCAAAAACGGCACCCGCATCGAACTAGGCAGCATCCTCGCAGAAACCAAACTAATAACAGAACACGGAGGAGTAGTACGCCTAGAAAACAGCGAAGCCCCAGAAAACCCAAGCGAATCCGCCCTAGCGCCACCCCTACCGAAAGAAATCGAAGTAATCACAGCCAGCGTCCTGCTAGACCAAGCCGTAGTACGAGTAGAAAGCATAGCCAACCGCGAACAATACATAATCGAAACCCAAAGCAAGCACAAATTCGCCCTCAAAGTAGCCCCCGGGAGTAAAGTAGGCGATCGCGAAGTAATAGCGGAAATGGTAGACGACACCTACCGCACCAACACCGGAGGCACCATCAAATACGCCGGAGTGGAAGTACGCCGAGGCAAAGCCAAACAAGGCCACGAAGTAGTCAAAGGCGGCACCCTGCTTTGGATACCCGAAGAATGCCACGAAGTCAACAAAGACAGTTCCCTGCTAATAGTAGAAGACGGACAATACGTCGAAGCCGGAACCGAAATAGTAAAAGAAGTGTTCTGCCAAAGCGCCGGCGTAGTAGAAGTCCACCAAAAAAACGACATCCTGCGAGAAGTAACCATCAAACCAGGAGAACTCCATACCGGAGACTTCGAGGCCAACATCGAAGAACTAACCATGTTCGACGGCCAAATAGCCCGACCCGGCCAAGAAATCGTACCCGGTCTAACGGTCTCGGAAATGAAATACGTCGAATTCGTCGAAACCCCCGAAGGACTGGGCTTGCTATTACGACCGGCCATGGAATTTGCCGTACCCGACAGCCCCCCAATCCCCTCCCAAAGTTCCATCAGCGAATCCATAGAACTGCGAGCCGTTCAACGGCTACCCTTCAAAGACGGAGAACGAGTAAAATCCGTCGAAGGAGTAGAACTGTTGCGCACCCAATTAGTCCTAGAAATAGGCGAAGAAGCCCCCCAGCTAGCAGCGGACATCGAACTCCTAAACGACCCCGAGGAGGAAGGAGCCATGCGCCTGCAATTAGTCATATTAGAATCCCTAGTAATCCGCAGGGATTTAGGCAGCGACACCACCACCGGCAGCACTCACACTCGGGTATTAGTCCGAGATGGAGACACCATCGCCGCAGGAGATGTGGTAGCCCGCACCGAAATTCTCTCGAAAGAAGCCGGGGAAATACGCGGAATCCGCGAAGGGGCAGAAGCAGTTCGCCGCGTCCTGGTAGTGCGAGAAGCAGATTTAATTCGCTTCTCGGTTCGAGAGCAAATAAATGCCAACATCGCCCCCGGGCAATTGTTAATCGCCGGTACCGAAGTCGCCCCTGGGGTTTATTTGGAGGAATCGGCTTTGGTTTCCGAAAAGAGCGATCGCTCCTTAGTATTGCGTCGCGCCCGTCCTTATCGGGTTTCTCCAGGCGCCATCATGCTCGCCGAAGAAGGAGATTTAGTTCAGCGCGGCGATAACTTAGTCTTGTTAGTATTCGAGCGGGCTAAAACCGGGGATATTATTCAGGGTTTGCCACGGATTGAAGAATTATTAGAAGCCCGCAAACCACGGGAATCCTGCGTCTTAGCTTCGACACCCGGTTCGGTGAGCGTTAAAGTTGACTCGGATGTTGTGGAATTGAGCGTTATCGCCGACGATGGCACCGTGGCTCAGTATCCTTTGGGCCCCGGGCAAAATCCAATTGTGAGCGACGGGCAGCGGGTGGATGTGGGGGAACCATTGAGCGACGGCCCCCGCAACCCTCACGAGATTTTGGAGATTCATTACAACTATTACAAGGAGAGTTTGTCTAATTATGAAGCGGCTTTGAAGGCTTTTGCAGCGGCTCAGTTGTTCTTGGTGAGCGAGGTGCAATCGGTTTATCAGTCTCAGGGGATTGATATTAGCGACAAGCACATCGAGGTTATCGTTCGTCAGATGACTGCTAAGGTGCGGATCGATGACGGTGGGGATACGACTATGCTCCCTGGGGAGTTGATCGAGTTGCGCCAGGTGGAACAGGTTTCCGAGGCTATGGCTATTACTGGGGGCGCGGGGGCTGAATATACGCCCATGCTTTTGGGGATTACTAAGGCTTCGTTGAATACGGATAGTTTTATTTCAGCGGC
>JAXHVR010000044.1:0-20988 GCA_034189005.1 Cyanobacteriota bacterium
CTATCCTTGTTTAATCGTCGAGGTTTTATCCGATAGCACCGAATCGCGCGATCGCGGCGATAAATTTGCCGACTATAGGGAATTATCCAGCCTCCAAGAATACGTTCTCATCAGTCAGTCTCGCCAGCGAGTCGAATGCTTCCGTCGCAACGTCAAAGGTCAATGGGTGCTTTTCACCTATCGATCCAACCAACAATTACATTTAGAAAGCATTAACTTTTCCTGTTCCGTTAACCATATTTATGAAGATGTCCGCTAATTGCTAATTGGCAATGGAAAAAATCCCAATTATATCGAGTCGCATTAAATGACCGGGCGGAAAAAAAAGAGGGGCTGGGTGGCAATGCCGATCGGACCCGCAGACTCTACGCTAATAACCCAATTGTTAATTGTTAATTGTTAATTGTTAATTGTTAATTGATATAATTACCCAAATTAAACCTAGTATTAAACTCCAAAACTACTTTTTGCAAATCCTTGTCGAGATATCCAAAAGCAGTTTCGGCGATAGGTTTAGGCATACCATAAAAAGCTTGAGAAATGCCGCTACAAATACAACCAATTGTATCGCTATCCCCACCTATCGAGATAGCATTTCTAACAGCATCCTCGAAATCTGTTGAATCTAAAAATGCAACAATCGCTTCTGGTACGGAACCCTGACAAGAGACCTCAAATCGATAAGTTGGTCTAATTTCGCTAATAGTTCGATTGAGATTGTAGCCGAATGTTTCCTCAATATAAGACTTAATCTCGTCCTTACTTTTACCACTTCTTGCCAGAAAAATTGCTGCCGCAGTTGCTTGCGGGCCTTTAATTCCTTCTGGATGGTTGTGGGTGACTTCAGCGCTTTTTTTAGCTTCCTTTAAAACGGTTTCTAAATCGTTAAAAGCATATCCCACCGGACTGACTCGCATGGCCGAACCGTTCCCCCAACTGTTATAAGGTTCGTTGCTGTCTGACTTTCCCCAATTTCTAAAATTGCCGCCGTAACCGGCGTTAGGATAGCGGCGATAATATTGTTTAATATTCTTGCAATAGTCGCCGTTATTAAGAATAGTATCGGCAACTGCTACGCTTAAAACCGTGTCGTCCGTAAAAGAGTTAATCTCCTGAAACAAAGGAAATTTTTTGGTTTTAATATTATTAAACTCGTAAATAGAGCCGATAATATCTCCAGCGATCGCTCCTAACATCTTTTTCTCCTTTTTAGTAATTTTAACAAGTATAGAATCGCTAAAGCGATTACTACGAACTTGCGACTTTTAATTAAAACTCAGCCAGCTAAAAATTGTTTCTGGGGTTAGTTCTAACTCAATTCCATTTAATACTGGCAGCGGTGTTGCACCTTGGAATAATTCCACTTTTTGCTCTGGAAATACTGCCCAAATACTTTCTTCCTCTGGATTTATTAACCACCCCAATTCACTGCCATTTCTGGAACAAAGCAGTAATTTAGCAAGCACTTTAGTTGTGTTTTGCCCTGGAGAGAGAATTTCAATGGACCAATCTGGATGGGTTTCAAAGCGGTTAGCAATTCTACCCGATGGTAATAAAGGAATTCTTTCCCAGCGCAATACTACAATATCTGGGACAATTGATGCGCCGCTAAAAGTGCAGCGCAACTCTGGAAAAGCACAAGCAATCTTTGCCGTTTCGGCTGTCTGGTTAATGACAGTGCAAAGTTTACCTTGTAATCTGCTATGTTCTCCTTGTGGCATGGGTTTTTGAATTATGTCTCCGTCAACGAATTCTGATGCTGGCTTAGTTTCTGGAAGTTGGAGAAACTCTTCTAAAGCTAGCTTTGGTTCGGTTAGTGCAATCATGTCAGTTTTCTTTAAAGAGATCGCCTATAATTATATTGTAACTAAATTATGACGCAAAAGAGCGTGATTAATCTTTTTTAACATTCTCTGGGATTCCTATTAGAAAAGTCCACATAGTCTATTTTCCAAGAATACAATAGTATTGTTGGGTTCCACGGATATCCGCAGAACCTAATGAGGAATTATTGATTTGGAGAACTCTTAAACAGATAAACTGGAGTCAAAAAAATCTAGCGATCTTAATTTGACCGATTCTACTAAAAAAAACTATAATAAAAAGTGACCCAGGAGATGAAAAACTAAGTAGTTAAGCCCGCATAATTTGAAAAAAATCATTACCCGGCAGTTCTTATAGTTATTTCTAGTTAATTGGACACCGTTGACTTAATTGTGAATTATTAATTGTTAATTGTTAATTGTTAATTACTTATGGTAGCATAAGAAGCGATCGCGCAGGAGTAAAATGTAAATTGCAAAAAAAACTACTAATCGTCCTATTTATACTGGGCACTTTACTACTAAAACCGCAATCAGTTTCGGCAGGGGGATGGCGTCCGGTGCGAGGAAGCAAACCTTATGGTATTAGCGGTATCGCCCTAGTTCGCCAGCAAGAAGATTTCTCGTCCTTCCTCGTCGTCCACGACAACAAACTCCCAGACCAAGGACGAGTTGCATTGCTAAACGTGCGAGGAGCGCAACAACCCGAATATATTCCCTTAGAATGGCCGGCCAGGGTAGAAATGCCCTTCGACCTGGAGGGATTAACGACAGTACCCGGTATCGGGCAGCCAACTTTCATGGCAGCCACCAGCAGCGGCAGAATTTATCACTTGCAACTCGATCGCAACAATTCCCTATCGGTTATAAAAATCTTCGATTTGCCCGATCTCCCTGCGGGCAGCAATTTAGAAGGCTTTGCCTTACAGGAGCTAGACGGACAACTGCTGGCAGTTTACGGTCATAGGGGTGAAGGGGCGGAACCGGGGGTTATTTATTGGGGGGTTTTAGACCTGGCTGCTTACCAACTTTCGGGGCGGGGTTCCATCGTCCTGGAAGTGCCTTGGCCTGGAGGTCCGGTTCGTCACCTTTCCGACTTGAAGGTGGATACTGCAGGAGTTGTATTTGTTTCTTCTGCCAGCGACACGGAAGACAACGGACCGTTTCAGTCTGCTATTTATGTCGTAGGAGCGTTTCAACCGGGCGATCGCCAAATTCAATTTCGTAAAAATCTCTCTCTTACCTCTCTCTATCGCTTCGACTTCCGCAAGATAGAAGCATTGGAATTCCTACCCGGTGAAGTTGGGGGTTTAATCGTCGGTACCGATGACGAAAATATGGGCAGTTCTGTTTTCCTGAGTTGGTAGGGGATCTGGGTCCGCGCGATCGACCGCGATAAGCAAAAAAAACCTCATTCCCTAAGTAGTCGCGGCCGGCGGAATTTGAACAAAAATTTTTTCGCGGACAGGGCCTGCATTAACGCTCCCAAACCACTCAGAGGATAGAAGTCCAATAATTATTAATTATTAATTATTACCACTTTATCCCTCATTTGTCAACCCCCCAAAAGAGAGAATTAGGATCCTCCTTAAGGTCAATTGAAGATTTTTCTAGGAAATGTAAGCTATAGAAAAATTTATTTCAGGAAAATAAAAGACTATGGGCATTACTAACTTTTTCTCAAGACTATTCGGTGGCGACGCGCCCGAAGAACCAGCTACAGACGAACAGGTAGAGCAAGTAGCGCAGGAACAATCCATCGATCCCGAACGGGTTGGCCCCACTGGAGAATACGACCAAAGCGGTTTGGCCAAGCGCGTCGCTATTGCTTTCGACCAAAACCCCGATACTGAAAACTTCGATAATCTCTGGGTTGCCCAAACTGGCGGCACTGTAGTTCTCAAGGGAGAAGTTCCCACTGCGGAGGATTTGAATATGTTGGTGGGGATTGCTTCTGGTGTCAAAGGTGCCACGGATGTCAACACCGACGAAGTTACTTTTACCAGCTAGCTTTTACATGGCCTAATTATTTTTGTAGCGCTAAAACTGGAAAGGCCCTCTAAGACGGGCCTTTTTTAGTGCCATTTTGCTGTTTCTGGACCATAAAATGTAAATTTTTGTTAACGTTTCTGAAAATTATCCTCCAAAACTGTAACAATGGATACAGAAATAAAAAAAGTTTGTTCGGGGACCGACTAAAAACGGGACACTGAATTCCAATTTTAATAAGAAAAGGAGCGCCAAATATGACACTGACATACCGAGGCACGAGTTACGAGTCTGACATTCCCAACATTGATGTCACCGAAGGGGAAATTGGCGGCAAGTATAGAGGTCAAAACTGGAAATATAATTATCCGAGGCATATCCCAATATCCGGGCCACCTAAACATTTAAAATATCGCGGCGTAGCTTTCACTAAACCCGAGATTAATACCCAACCAGCTCTGGCCATCGATTCTATTACAGAAAAAATTGGCAGACGCCAGCCCCAATTTGCCGAAAGTCCAACTACGAAAAAGAATATTGGCCCTATTCAGCGGGCGAACCTGTGCAGAATACTCGATCGCCGCAAGCAAGCCGCTCGCCAACAGGGCGATCGACAATTGTTAGAGCAATTAGAAAATGAATCTCAATACCTTGTTTGTTCCTAATTAGAGCCTCCCTCCTCCCAATGGAGCGTCTCTCAAGAATGCGGCGGAGATATTGACCCATATCCCAGAAACCCGGTTTTGCCAACAATACCAACGCCCTGCATCTTGTAGGTTGGGTGGAGCGCCCCGCGCAACCCAACGATATTGTTGGGTTGCGCTACGCTCCACCCAACCTACGAATGGTATTTTTTATTTTGGCGAAGGTATTGGCCAAAAAACCGGGTTTCTTCATTAGATGCAGCAAGATGCACCCATGGCCGCCAACAGATTTTATTAGCGATGAATATCCGCGCCCCATTCCCCCGATGCATCCTGCCTGCAATTCTGTGCAGAGGTTTTTTCGCTCTTCGCGATCGCCCTCCAAAAACACCCCGTTTTTCAGCATCTTGTAGGTTGGGTGGAGCGCCCCGCGCAACCCAACATCTTCGTAGCTAAAACCAACGATTTTGTTGGGTTGCGCTACGCTCCACCCAACCTACGAATGGTATTTTTCTTTTTGGCGAAGGTATTGGCCAAAAAACCGGGTTTCTTCATTAGATGCAGCAAGATGCACCCATGGCCACTAACAAATTTTATTAGCGATGAATATCCGCGCCCCATTCCCCCGATGCACCCTGCCTGCAATTCTGTGCAGAGGTTTTTTCGCTCTTCGCGATCGCCCTCCAAAAACACCCCGTTTTTGAGTGCTTGTAGAGTTATGAGCCAGAGGCAATGAGTAAAGAAATATTAACTTGTAAAGCAGTATTAATAGGTCAAGGCCAACTCTATGCTAAAAAAACAACTAAGAGACTAAATTTGATTTAGTAAAACCATTAGTAATACCATTCAGTATTTAGGAGATACGAAATTGATGTACTCAACCTTACTAGCCACTACCGTTCCCCACACCCCCGAGTGGAGCCCTACGGTTGCTTTAGTAATGATTATCAGCAACATCATCGCCATTGCCTTCGCCAAATTCACGATGAAATATCCAAGCGTTGGTCCTCAGCCACCTTCTCCCAATTTATTTGGTGGTTTTAGCGTGCCGACAATACTGGCAACTACGAGTTTCGGCCATGTCTTAGGGGCGGGCGCTATCTTAGGACTGGGATATTTGGGCGTTCTCTAGGTAGCTCGAAGCTAGCCCGGTTTTTTATAAGAACCTTTTCACGGGAGGGGGCGCGACGCGCCCCCTCCATTTTTTAGGGATTAAAATCCCAGATCGTCTTTCGCCGCGCTGGCTGCTTCAAATAAATCCTCGTCGGACATGAGTTGGAAATCAAGGTCGCCAATTTCCCGATAAAAGGTTTCATCGTAAGGACGAGTTTGGACTACCACTGGCATAGGGACCGCGTGGCCTAAAATTAAAGCTTGCTGTTTGGAATCGAGCTTGGCCAACACGGAACGCAAACTCCTCCCCCCAGAAACGCCGGTGAAAATAGCCTCAATATCCTTCTCATCGTTGAGCAAAGCGGTAATGCGAGTACCAATTTGAGACATGACCTCCGCATCAATGCCCGAGGGGCGCTGATCTACCACTAATAAAGTGACGAAATATTTCCGCATTTCCCTAGCGATCGTGCCGAAAATGGTCGAACGAACGATGCCCGGGTCGAGAAAACGGTGGGCTTCTTCGATGGTAATGACTAATTGCTGGGGGCGATCGCAAGGATTTTTAGAAGCCAAAAACTTCTCGGCCTTGCGTACATAACTACCATGAACTCGGCGAGTAATCATATTAGCCGCCAGCATATAAGACAGCATATTCGACTGGGAACCAAATTCGACAATAACGTGCTTGCCGGCATCCAAAGATTGCAAAATGTCGTCGATGTAATTATGGGTGCTGGTGGGTTTCATATATTTAAGATTATCCAACCGCATCAGCTTCCGCTGTAAAGACATAATCGAACCTTTATGACCCCGTTTTTCCTCGCAAAAAACCTGAATATCTTCGTTACTCATAGTCAGCAAATTGGTAATCCAAGTTTTACCCAATTCGCTGCGCAGGATATTGGCGCTGTCGAGACTAGCTTCGGAAAGATTTAGCTCTCGCTGTACTAAGCCAATATCGTCAACCTCAATTTGATTGTAGCTAAGATAAAGTTCTTGTGCGTTTCTTACCCCTCGCCGTCGAGTGGATTCTGGATCGAGAGTGTACACCTCAACTTGACCGGGGAATAATTGCTGCAAGCCTTTGACGGTATTAATTTGTTTCCCTTCCGACATGGCTTCCCAGCCGTATTCCGAGTGCATATCGAAGATGAGATTAACACCTGCCTGCTTGCGAATAATGCCCGACAATAGCAGGCGAGTTAGGAAAGATTTACCGGTACCGGACTTGCCAAAAATGCCGTTACTTCGTTCGACGAGTCTATCTAAATCGATACAGACATCTACTTCCATATCCAGCGGTTTGCCGATGGCGAAATTCCGACGAGTTGGGTCGTCTTCGTAGCCGAAAACTAGGCTAAAGTCTTTTTCGCTGGCTTCGTAAACTTGGGAAAAATGAGAGGGAATGGTTTTAACCGGTTGCAGTTCGAGTTCGATGCTGCTTTGGGCTTCAAAGGATGCCAAATTTTCGCCGAATGTTGATTTTTTCTCGCGATTGTTGTTATTGTCGTTGTTAAGATCGAAGATGAATTGTGGCGTCTCTGATTTTTCGGCGAGCATTAACATAGGAGATATTTCTATGGTGCCGTAAGTGCTGCTGCCTGCTAAAACGGCGTGTAAAAAATCGTCGTTCGGTGGGGGAGGGTTGGAGACGATCCGAGAACTAGAAGTTCCTAGCAAAACATCGGTCAGCAAACAGAAAAAATGCGACCGAGCTCCTCGCACTACTACAAATTTGCCTACTCGCATATCTTCTACAGACACGTCTGGATGCAGTCGCACTTCTAATCCCTGAGTTAAGGAACCTTGAATTACAGAGCCTAATGGTGTTTCCCAATCCATAAAAAATTACCTGCATCTTCAATTCAAATTTATCCCATAAATTCTACCAAATTATTAATATTAATTGCTAATTGAATTTTTGCTAATTTTAATTGTTAATTGCCGACGCTGTCTCCCTTATTCTCCTCGTCCGCCTTTTTCGGTTGTAGATGGGTTTACCGATCGCCTGCCCCAACGCCCGATCGCGATCGTCGCTGTTTGTGAGTTAAATCACTGTTACATTAGTTTACAAAGCGTTACATTAGTTTACATAAGCAAAAAACAAACGCAAACAAAGGAGAAACAAACAATGACTTTACTAATCGGTCTATTAATCGTCGGTTGGGTCGCTGCTTCGGTAATCGGTACTCAAGCTTACTTTAGAGGAGAACAGAGAAAACCGATACACCAGCGAAACTGGAATAATCAAGAATTTGACGGTCTGGCTAAGACCGTAACAGGTCAAGGAACGGATTACGGCGATCGCGTCCCTTCTAACACTTTAGATGCTTACGCCAGCAGCAACCTGTCTGCCTAACGGCATAGCTTTAGTTTTAGTGAAAAAGCCCCTGTCAAAACAGGGGCTTTTTTTTTGTATTCAACAAGGCATCATTTCCGGGTGCATCGGGGGAATGAATTAAGAAACCCGGTTTTTATTACAATACCTTCGCCCTAAATCAAATATCCGTGAGGCATGGGGATTTAAGAAACCGGGTTTTTTTAAAAAACCCGGTTTCTGGCGGGGGAATTATCATTGTTCCGCAAAAATGGCGAAGGTATTGTTGAAAAAACCGCGCCTTCTGGGCGGACGATGAATATCCCTGCCGCCCCCAATTCCATGCACGCAAGTCAACTCCAAACTGCTATAAGATGGGAATCATTAACACGTCAGTCTCCCAATGCAAGCTATTGAACTTCTAGAGCGCTACCAAAAAGGAGAGCGCAATTTTGCCCATGCGGACCTAAGTGGCGCTCGCCTTAGCGGTGCCAATCTGCGGGAAATCGACCTGACGGGGGCCAATCTCACTGGTGCCAGTCTCAGTTGGGCATTTTTAAACAAGGCCAACCTCACTGGTGTCTGCTTGCGTCGCGCCGATCTCCGTAACGTCCTACTTACCGGTGCTAATCTTAAAGATGCCAATCTCAGCGGGGCCAATCTTACGAAAGTGGATTTGCGTCTGGCCCAACTCCAAGGTGCCGATCTAAATTGGGCCACTTTTAAAGAAGCAGACTTGAGCGGCGCAGACTTAACACAGGCCAAATCAGACCAAATTAATTTAGAAAAAGCCAAGCTCGATAATGCCAAATTAATAAGCGCGGAATTAATGGAAGCAAATCTCCATCGCGCCAGTTTAATTGGGGCGAATTTAAGTAATGCTAATCTGCGAGAAGCTAACCTAACAGAAGCCAATTTAAGAGATGCCATTTTAATAGGTGCAAATTTAACCGAAGCAGACCTTAATGGCGTTACTTTGCGCGGTGCTAATTTGAAGGAAGCAGATTTGCATCGAATTATTTTAACAGGGGCGGATCTAACCGAAGCAATTCTCGACAGTGCGGAGCTAAGTCGAGCTAATCTTACGGCAGCATATTTGCTAAAAGCTAGTTTTAAAAACGCTCATTTATTAAGAGCTAATCTACAAGATGTTTATTTATTATGGGCAGATTTAAGCGAAGCAAATTTACGGGGTGCGAATTTGCGGAGGGGGGATTTGAGTGGAGCTTATCTCAGCGATACTAATTTGAGCGAAGCGGATTTAAGAGAAGCTTATTTACTTCAAAGTCGTTTAATTAGAACTAATTTAGAAGCTGCAAAGTTAACTGGCTGTTGCATTTATGAATGGCAACTTGAAGATGTAGAATTATCTAAGGTAGATTGTCGTTTCGTTTATGCGAATTTTAATTATAATACTAAAAGTCCGACAAATCGCTCTCCCGTAGATCGCGATTTTGAACCGGGGGAATTTGGCGATCGCTATGAAAAGAACAGTTCTATTATTGAAGTTTATTTTCCTGAAGAACCTAATTGGGAAGCTTTGGTGTTTACCTTGGCTTATGTAGAGGCAGACAGTCACGATTTGAATTTAAAGATCGATTTTTTTGAGTCTAGGTCGGAAAACAATTTGCTGCGACTGAAGACTGATTCTTTGGTGAATTCTAAAATGCTATCGGAGCAAATTTTAGCCCTGTATCCAGAGATGTTGCAGCGAGTGTCAAAAAAGCGCAAAAAGATTTTGGGTTTGCTAAAGTTTTCTGGTAGCAATGAAACTGAGGAAGAGTTAGACGGGGATAGCGATCGAGCTAAAGCGGAAACTTCGACTCCTAATACTGCTCCCAAAAGCAAACAGGAGAAAACCAGAGAGATATATCAAGAAGTCTCTCGTCAAATTAAGTCTCTCGTCATGTTTCAAGTATCGGAAGAATTTGCTAATAGCGTGCAAAGATTATTAAAATATTTACGCGACCAAGGGATATCTACTGAGGCAATTCAACAGAAGGTTATTACTCAAGTTATTGTCAAGGGCGCCCAAAAAGATAAGACTTTTTGGGAGCAGTTATTGAGATGGGAAAAAACAGCGTCGGAGTCTGCCCGGGTTTCCATGGTAGGGGAGGCGGTGCGTTACGCGATCGCTATGTTGTGGGAGCAACAGTAGAGTAAGTAATTAATAATTAATATAGCACTTATCGAATCGGTGAGGTACAAATAAATATTCGATCCCCCGTTGGTCCCCCTTGAAAAGGGGGACTTTGAAATGGCTCCCCCCTTCTCAAGGGGGGCTGGGGGGGATCGAATACGTACTTCACCAATTCAATAATTGCTATAATTCATAATTCATAATTGTCGGACGTTCCGTTCTAGTGGCGATGAAGCGTTAATAATTGCCCAGAAAGCGAGTAAATTTTTGAACGAACCCGTCCGCATGCACTACTACTTAAGTTTCTTTTTTTCCCAATTCTTCAACCCTTCTAATATCAAGTCGCAATAAAGAACCATGCGGAAAATAAAGAGATGAAGAAGGGGAATGCAAGGCATAACAAGGATTCCAGATATTTTCCTCAATTATTAATTATTAATTATTAATTGTTAATTGATATAAACTCTCATTTTATTTTTGAGGCGATTGAGATTCTTTGATGCGAGATTTAGTTTTTGCTTCTGCTTCGAGTTCTTTATTGAGGAAAAAGTTAAGAAAAGTCCTAATAACGGCGATCGCTCCCAATTTCCCCAAAGCTTGAAAGGAGGGAGCAACCGTAGTTGACAAAATATCCGCCGCTAACTGAAATTCTAAAGCTAAAGCTAGCCAAGTGCCAAAACGCAACCGAATGTCTAAAAAAGAAAATCCACGACGACGGCGAGTAATTTTAGCGATCGCCATTTGCAACGTTGCTATTAAGCCTAATAAAATACAAAATACCGATACAGCTTCTAAGGTTACTTTGAGGATACTAACAGCTACAGCTAACCAATCTTCTAAGTGTTCGATCCATTCCATTGACTGTTTTCTCTAATAATTGAGTTCGGAAATTCATTTGAGCAGATATTGACTTTAGGAGGCTACCAAGGCACGATTAAGTCATTAATTGAATACGCTTAATTTCAACTCCTGCGACATCAATTCTAGTAAAAACAATCCCCCTACTGAATTTCCTTCTGTATCCAAGGGCGGACTATAACAAGCGATCGCCCCCTCACCCGGCACTACTCCTAACATCCCTCCGCTAACTCCCGACTTGCACGGAATTCCTATCTTAACGGCATAGCGGGCGGATGCTTCGTATAAACCACAAGTTGACATCAATGCTTTAACTATAAGAGCGTATTCTTGCCATTGGGCCCCCGGGGGTTTTACTAACAACATTCCCAAATTAGCTAAGTCAACAATATTGCCAGACAAACAACAGATCCGCTCGTAAGTATCCAGGGCTATTTCCCAGTTTTTAATATAACCCGATTCTGCTAAGATCCTGGCAATAGTTCTATTGCGTTGGTTTGGTAAAGATTTTACCGAACTTAACATTAATTCATCTAAAGATAACTGACAGTTTGCTTGTTCGTTTAGCCACAAACGCAGTTTTTCGCATTTTTCGATCGCGCTGCTACCCGGCAGTAGAGAAGCGAGGGCGATCGCCCCACTATTAATGGTCGGATTTCTCGGCCATCCTTTATCTTCTTCTAATTGAATTAAAGAATTATATGGCTTTTCTGTCGGTTCGATTCCTACGGTTTTAAATACAGCTTCTTCTCCTAATTCGCAGAGCAAATTAAAGAAAACAAAGGGCTTAATGACGCTCATTAAAGGAAACTTAATATCTAAATTTCCTCCGGTGCATATTTTACCCGAAATTGTTTTAATAGAAACAGCAAGCCAAGCTGGATTAGCTTCTGACAAAATGGGAATATATTGAGGAAGCCGTCCGAAATTAATCCTATTTTTTGCTAACAAAACCCAGGTTTCTAATTGCTTTGGGTTAATAGCTTCTAATCCAGTTTTGGCTTGATTCATAATATATTTAATCTCAATAAAGAGAAAAGAAGCAATAGGTAATAGAGTCGTTAAGCTAAGACGCATTTAAAATGCACGATCCCTGTTGCCTGTTGCCCGTTGCCTATTGCCTTAAGCTCAGATCTCGATCGGCAGTTTAAATACCTAACAGCTTAAATTATGACCCATTACCCATTACCGTTTTCCCCATTACCCGTATTTAAGGATAAAAACACAACTTAGGCAAGCCCAAAGTTTCATCCCATCCCATCATTAAATTCATGCATTGAACCGCTTGTCCCGCTTGACCTTTCATTAAATTGTCAATAGCAGACATGACAATAACGCGATCGGTGCGGGTATCGACTTCTATGCCCAGATAACATAGGTTAGTACCGCAGGCCCACTTAGTTTGGGGATAAGTGCCGCTTGGCAACACCTGTACCCAGGGATTATTACGATAAAACGCGCCATAAATCGTTAGTAAATCTTCTCGCACCAATCCCGGGTCTCGCAAATTGGCATATACTGTAGCTAAAATCCCCCGTACCATGGGCATTAGGTGGGGGGTGAATTGCACCTTGACGTCAAACCCTGCAAGGTTGCTACAGGTTTGTTCTATTTCTGGAGTGTGTCTGTGACTGGCAACTCCATAAGCTGCGATCGAGCTATCCGCTTCCGCTTGTAATAAATTGATAGCAGCTTTACGTCCTCCCCCAGAAGTGCCGGACTTGGCATCGATAACGGCGCTTTCCGGTACGATCAAGCCTTGTTTGAATAAGGGTGAAAGCGCTAATAAACTGGCAGTGACGTAGCAACCCGGACAGCCGACGAGTTGCGCTTTGGCAATGCGATCGCGATATAGTTCTGGCAAACCATAGACGGCGGTGGCTGCTGTTTCTAGGTCCGTGCGATCGCCCCCATACCAAGCTTTATAAGTTTCTAGATTTGCAAACCTATAGTCTGCGGACAAGTCCAAAACTTTGCATCCTTTTTCCAGTAGCGTCGGTGCCATCTTCCAAGCCAGACCATTTGGCAGGGATAAAAACACCACTTGGCATTTGCTGGCGATTAGATCTAGATCTATGGCTTCTACAGTCAAGTCCACGCTATGGCCTAAATGCGGATAAATAGAAGAGAAAGATTTTCCGGCGCTACTATCTCCGCCCAAGTAAACGACCTCGGCATTTGGATGATCCTTGAGAAGTCTGACAAGTTGCACGCCGCCATAACCCGAAGCGCCCACAATACCTACCGAAACGGGTGCTACATCTCCCATGATCTTTAACTCCTAAATAATTTTACTAACAGAATTGTTAACTTTTGCTGCATTGTAGTATTAAATTTCGATTTTGGTGTTAAACGAGGATTTTTATTATTTGGCCTTTGGGAAAGCGTAGCAGAGAAGCCAAGATTTGTTTTTTACTCCATTGGCAAAAAATCAAAATAACACTGATAGTGTGTAGAGGCGATTCCTCATCGCCATTATGTTTTAGAAGTGGCAGAAAATGTTGAATTAAAAAAATTTGGCGATCGAGTTCGGCAATTAAGAAAAGCGAAGGGTATTTCCCAAGAAAAGTTAGCCGAACTGGCAGATATGCACCGAAATTACATCGGTGGGATAGAGCGCGGCGAAAGAAACCTCGGCTTAATAAATATCGTGGGTTTAGCTAGGGCTTTAGGAGTATCGCCAAGCCAATTATTAGAGGATATTGAATAAATGGCATCCCCTTATTTAGGTCTCCCAGTGGAAAGATGGGAAGCAAAAACAAGAGAGTTAATAGAAGAACATCCATTAGACCCTGAATAATGATAATTGAGCTTCATTGATTTCTTTTGGTTTTAAAAAATCCTCAATTCTCCTAGCAGCAATATTGCAGTAATCTTCCCTTATTTCAAACCCAATAACTTGCCTGTCTAAACCTAAAGCAGCTACAGCAGTAGTTCCGGAACCCATAAAAGGATCTAAAATAATTTCATTTTTGTTCGACGAAGCCTCAATAATTCTTTCTATAACTGCTACTGGAAATTGCGCTGGATGAGATGTTCGCTCTTTCGAGGCGCGGTTTTTACCAGAAGTGACTTTAGGGAAATTCCAGACATCAGTAGGATTTTTTCCCAGAGGATTTACTTTTATTTTACCGTTCTTTTTTTGATTTGGGTATTTAACGTTTTTGTCCCGCACGGCATCCAGATTAAATGTATATAAATCTTGATTTTTGACATACCACAAAAATTTTTCATTTCTTGGTGAAAAGAATTTTTTACCCGCAACTCCAGCCCCATAGTTCCAAACAATTTCTTGAATTAAATAAAAAGGTATTTTGTCCCAAAGGAGATAGGGAATAGGAATCGCTTTAGCCCGATTGGGAATGGATAAATATCCTAAATTGAGCCAAAAAGAGCCGTTATTAACTGTGACCCTATAAATTTCTTCTATCCACAAACTACACCAACTTAAATAATCGTTTAATGGCAGAGTTTTTTCGTAATCTTTGCCAATATTATAAGGCGGACTGGTAAGGGTTAAATTTATAGATCGCTCCGGTAAAGCTGCCATTGCTTCTAAACAATTTTGCCGATAAATAAGACAATTTTTGGTTTGAAAATATGGCTTTCCTAAGAAGTTAATAATATCGTTAAAAAGCATTATTTTGTTGGAATTAACAGCGAAGGCATCCATAATTATAAACTAATTTAAGTCGGCAAAGTAAAAAGTCAAACTAATTATCATAAAAAAAGTCAGAGAAACGGTAATAGCGATCGGGGAAAACAAGTGGGGATATAAGGAGTTAAAATCAAATAGCAAGTGTCCCTAAAGAAAAATACGGTTATCAGAGACTTTCAGTGAACGAGAGCCACCAGAACCAATCAAGCCAACCTTTTCAATTCGACTCCATAGATGCCGCCTTGGCAGATATAAAAGCTGGCCGCTCTATAGTAGTCGTCGATGACGAACATCGAGAAAACGAAGGGGACATCATATGTGCGGCCCAGTTCGCCACCCCCGATACGATCAACTTTATGGCTGTCCATGCTAGAGGTTTAATCTGTTTGGCCTTAACAGGCGATCGCCTAGATCGACTAGACCTCCCCCTAATGGTGAGCAAAAACACCGACAGCAACCAAACTGCCTTCACCGTCAGCATCGATGCCGCCCGCCATCTGGGAGTCACTACGGGCATCTCCGCCGAAGACCGAGCCCTAACCATCCAAGCAGCCCTAAATCCAGCCACCAAACCGGAAGACCTCGGCCGTCCGGGCCATATTTTCCCTTTGCGGGCGAAAGAGGGAGGGGTTTTGAAACGGGCAGGCCATACGGAAGCAGCCGTGGACTTGGCCAAACTGGCAGGTTTGTATCCGGCGGGGGTAATCTGCGAAATCCAAAATCCCGACGGTTCGATGGCCCGGTTGCCGGAATTAATCGACTACGCGAAGACCCACAATCTCAAACTCATCACCATTGCCGATTTAATTAGCTACCGACTGCGACACGATCGCTTCGTCCGCCGAGAAACAGTAGCTCAATTACCCACCCAATTCGGCAACTTCCAAATTTACGCCTACCGCAATACCCAAGACAACTCGGAACACCTGGCCCTAGTAAAAGGAGACCCCGCCGAATTCAAAGATAAACCGGTCATGGTGCGAGTACATTCGGAATGTCTGACCGGCGATGCCTTCGGTTCCATGCGCTGCGACTGTCGGATGCAACTGCAAGCTGCCATGAAAACTATTGACAATGCCGGGGCGGGGGTAATAGTCTATTTGCGCCAAGAGGGTCGAGGTATCGGCCTGATCAATAAATTAAAAGCTTACTCCCTGCAAGATATGGGACTGGATACCGTAGAAGCTAACGAACGTTTGGGATTTCCGGCGGACTTGCGCAATTACGGCATGGGGGCCCAGATACTAAACGATTTGGGGGTTAAGCAAATACGCCTAATTACTAACAATCCTCGCAAAATAGCCGGATTAAAGGGTTATGGTATTGAGATAGTCGATCGGGTACCTTTATTAATAGAGGCCACAGATTACAATTCCGTTTATTTAGCCACCAAGGCCCAAAAGCTCGGTCATCTACTATTGCAAAGTTATTTAGTGACCTTGGCCGTAGATTGGGATCGCGGAGTGCCCGAAGATTGCTCCTTCTCCAACTCCCCAGAACTTGTAGCGGCGGCGGGCTCGGCGAAAGAATTGTGCCCCATTCAAAATCGCTACGAAGCTTTGGAACAATTGAGAGATTGGGCTAAAACCTACGATCTATTGTTGCAGGAAGAAACAAGACCGGTGGCGATCGCCGTCTTTGGCAAAGCATCTTTAATCGTCCACCTGGGTTTCGACCAACCCTCCCAGGCCACTGCAGATTGGTATCGAGAACCGACTCATCCCTATCTGGAGGCGATCGCCGCTATTCTCGATCGCATCGCTAAATGGCCCCATCTTTCTAAGCTAGAATTCTTAATTGCTTCTGGTTCGGACCCCCTGACTAACTTGCAAGTACAACTCGAACGGCAAACTTTCGCAGCAGGGGAGCTAGCAACAGTTTGCCACCATCTCAAACCCCAAACCATATATCAGCTTGAGGAGCGAGCTTGAAAAGTAACTAGACGTGCATGCGGACGGGTTCGTTAAAAAATTTTGAAGCGGACGGGGTCTTTCTTAACGGTAAGCTCGCCACTGTGATGAGTGGAGTCCAATAATTATTAATTATTAATTATTAATTATTAATTACTTAACTAGAACTCGCCGCAATTGTAAAAATGAAATTTTTTTCGTCTTCTTGTTTCTTTTGCCTTCCCCCTTCCCTGTTCCCTAAAATTTTGACTTAATGAACGTTGGTGACTTTCTCAATCGCCTCGACCTCAGAGACAAAGAGCTTCGAGGAGCAGACCTAGCAGGTGCAGAACTCAAAGGAGCCAATCTGAGGGGGAGCGATCTTAAAGGAGCCAACCTCAGCGGAACCATTCTCTGTTATGCAGACCTAATTGAGGCAGATTTAAGCGAGGCAAATCTCGCAGGAGCGGACTTATCCGAGTCCTTTCTCAACTTGGCTAATCTCCAAAACGCCAACCTCGCAGGAGCCAATCTTAGAGAATGCAGTTTGGTAGGAGCAGAATTTACAGGAGCAGACCTCAGACGAGTCAGCTTTATCGGTGCCAACTTCGTCGGAGCTAATCTCGACGATGCCAATTTAGCCGGAGCAAACCTCAGTGGAGCGGATTTGAGGGGAGCCCTGCTGTTCGGAGCTAAGTTGGCGGGAGCTTTGTACAGCCAGAGGACTCTTTTGGCTCCCGGTACGGATATGACTGGAGCCTTCTTGCTCGCTCCTCAAGCATCCCTCTCAGGAGCAGACATGGCACGAGCAGACCTGGCAGGAGCAGATTTAAAAGGCGCTGACTTGAGAAAGGTAAATCTGATGGGGGCTAAACTAATCGGTGCTTCTCTAGATCGAGCTAATTTAAAGGGGGCTAATCTCAGGGATGCCGATTTAAGGGATGCGAGTTTGCTTGGAGCCAGCTTCGAGAACGCCGTTTACAATAACAAAACTCGTTTATCTGAGGGTATCGACCTCACTGCCTACGGAGCTTACCTGGTTGCTCCCAATATCTCCCTCCACAACGTCAATCTAACCGGACTGGACCTCCAGGGCGCGGATTTAAGCGGGGCAGATTTGAGGGAAGCTAATTTGAGCGGTGCCGACCTCAGAAATGTGGATTTAAGCGGTACTAATTTGAGGAGAGCAAATCTTAAGGGGGCAAATTTTGAGGGCACGGACCTGCGGGGTGCTAATTTGACCGACGCTATTTTAGCTCAAGCTAATTTGAAAGCTAGCGATTTGAGAGGCGTAGATTTAACTAGGGCGGATTTGACTGAGGCCGATTTGAGGGATGCGGATCTCAGGGATACTGATGTTACTGGAGCTTGTTTGGCTAGGGCTAATCTTAGGGATTCGGATCTAAGGGGCACTGACTTGAGTAGATCTAATTTGCCAGAAGCGGACCTTGCTGGGGCTACCCTCAAAAAGACGGAGCTAACCAGGGTCAATTTTGAGCGGGCAAATCTCAGCGAGGTGGATTTGAGCTATGCGGTCCTGGTCCGGGTTAATATGCTCGGAGCTAATCTGGCCGACGCTAATCTTGAGGGTGTGGACTTGAAGGGGGTTTTATTGACTGAGGCTGCTTTGAGCGCCGCTCAGATCGAGCAGACTAATATTGGCAATGGGTAATTGTTAGTTGTTAGTTGTTAGTTGTTAGTTGTTAGTGGTTGGCTTTAGTTGATAATCAACGAGCCATTAACAATTAACTATTAACAACTAACTATTAACTATTAACTATTATGCTTGCATACTTTTCAAGACTTTATCTGCTAAACTGCCAATAGATTTACCAACCTGTTTCTTTAAGCGCCAGCGTTGAAATTGTTTCTCGTATTCTTCGCCGTCGCTTTGATAAGTTTTCCACGCTTTTAGGGCTAAAAATACTCCCCATGATAAAAAAACTGGTAAGCTCCAAGATAGGGTATGAGCGATCGCTAGGTTGAGCAAAACTAAGAAGGTATTAACAATCCCATACCTAATAAGACTTTGTTTGAGTTTTCGTTTGCGGATGGTGTTAAATATCTGTTTTTCTTTAAATTCTTCTTTACACAACAGCCATTCTTTTTCTGCCACTTCAAGTTCTTCTGGGGTTATCCCCATCTCAGCCCCTATTTCCATAACTTGCGCTTTGGTTAATTCTCCGCCTTCATCTCTTTTGGCGATCGCTAGATGGAGAATTTGTTGCAGGTCTTCTGTCTGATAAGTAGTAGTAATTTGAGTTTGAGTATTTGTCATATCTATTTTTTGGGGTAGTTGGTCATTGGCGTGCCACGCCTGCCCGAAAATTCTTATTTTTCAATATATCTCTATTGTACAGGCGATCGCCACCATATGTCACGGCAGCAAAATGGTGGATTCCCCTACTGCCTAGTTTTCGGAACGAAAATAAATACCCTCGTTGCTATAGCAATTTTTTGGTATAAAGCGATATTTTAGAAACCCGGTTTTTTGAAAAAACCGGGTTTCTTGCCTCCTAATTTTTCATAACCCCTGCACGGATTGCTATACTTACTTGCTGGGATGCATCTCATATTTGCAAAAAGACAATGACGATCGAGGTTGCAACTGACAACTAACGACTGACAACTAACAAATAGCTATTTCCCATTAATTGTTAATTGTTAATTATTAATTACTTAAGGCGTTGCTGTGCCATATTCTTCCAGGTGCGTACTTCTGGGTTTTGACTGGGGGTGGGATACTTGAGGCAGTCTCGCCATTGCACCAGTGCTTCTGCTTCCTTTTCTTGCCCTTCTAATACTTGCGCTAATAAGCAGTAGGCAGGGGTATTGTCTTCTTCAATAGCGATCGCTTCCTCCAGATTTTTCTCGGCCTCTGCATAGCGATTTTCCTGGAAATGCGCCCACCCAAGGTTTTTATACAAATCCGATCTAACTTTAGTTTCTATTGCCGGATTTTCGGCTTTTTTCAAAGCTAAGGATGCCAAAGCAATAGCTGTCTGATAATCTTGTTGCTGATAAATATGCAACCTAGCTAAATTATTAGTGGCCCGAACAGCTAATCTGATATTCTTATCTTCCATAGCTAGTTTGTATTCTTTTTGGGCACAATCAAAATCTTCCCGCCTTTCGCAAACGGAACCCAATCCATAGCGAGCTTTATTAAAGTCTGAATCGGTCGTCAGCGCTAATCTATAAAAAAATTCGGCGATCGCATAATTGCTCCTGTTATAATTTTTTGTACCCGTTTTATTGAGGAAATTAGCAATATTCGGTATGGCGAAATCTTTACCTAATTTCTGTATGTTGGGCAGGAGCAACTTGGCGCTAATTATTGCTAATAATACTAGAGCTATTGAGGATAGATTTTGAGAATTAAACGAAATTTTTTGGCTTTTTTGGTAGTTGGAAATTGCTTCTAGGCGCAGGAGAATTTTTCTGGTATTCTTCGGGCGCTTTTTTGGAGATTTTTCCATCAGATCGTCTATTAAATCTGCCAGAGGTTTCGATACCTGGGGCGCTTTATCTCGCCAGATTAATTTACCCGTTTTTGGCTCTTCGGAGAAATCCATTGGCGATCGCCCGGTAACTAAATGCACGAAACTTCTACCCACGGCAAAAAAGTCCGATTGCACTAGGGTTTTACCTTCGATCTGTTCTGGCGCCGCATATCCCGTGGTTCCCACTTGGGTTTTACCGCCGTTACCTACTGCTATAGTGCCGAAGTCTATTAATGCTAAGAGGCCGTTTGGTCTTAATATGATATTAGATGGTTTAATATCCCGATGGAAAATGTTTTGTTCGTGTACTAGGTCTAAAATTCCTATTAGTTGTTTCAGCCAATCTAATATCTCTGTTTGGGAAGTTAGTTTGTTAGCGAGCGACCAATCTTCTAAATTTTCTCCTTCTATTTTTTCCATTACTAAACAGTGCAACGGCTGAGGACTGTTGTTAGGATAAAATGTAAAATAGCCATCTGGTTCTACTCTGGGAATCCCCGAATTTCTCAGCCACATTAAGGCTCTAGCTTCTCGCTGAAATAAACTTACTAAGTTTTGATTGTTGCTATATTTGAGAACTTTCATTATTTTTATAGTTCCCCAATCTGCCCCCTCACCCCAGTCTTTGACTTCGTAAATATCTGTTGGATAAGCGGGGTTATGTCGCAGCGGTTTGGTTATTCTATAGCGATCGTTTATTAGTAAGCTTGAGCCGCAATGCAGGCAATCTGTAATTCTATCGGAGTTTTCTTTATGAGTACATTTGGGGTTTATACAGTAGCTCATAGTTATTTCAGATTGTTTGAGTTTGATAATAAGTAATGGGTAATAGGTAAAATAGGTAATTGGTAACGGACCCTCGTCCTGGAAACCCGGTCGATTGTTAATCCTCTCTCATTCGGGAACAATAAGCGGATAACAGGCGGGGACTGCCTAACAGTTATAACAGGCAAGATGCCTAACAGTTATAACAGGCAAGATGCCTGTTATACGCGGATAACAGACATCTTGCCTAACAATTACCAATTAGCAATTACCAATTACTAATTAA
>JAXHVR010000044.1:21088-47993 GCA_034189005.1 Cyanobacteriota bacterium
TGCCTAACAGTTATAACAGGCAAGATGCCTAACAGTTATAACAGGCAAGATGCCTGTTATACGCGGATAACAGACATCTTGCCTAACAATTACCAATTAGCAATTACCAATTACTAATTAACCACCACTTGCTTACTTAGGTTCGCCTAAGTCTTCTTCGAGGGCATCTAAAATCAAGCGGATGTTTTCCCGTGCATATCCCACTTCTATTGGGGATTGTTTTGGTAACATCGAAACGATTCGTTCGAAGATATTGACCAAATCTTCGTAACCAATTTGAGGTATTAATTCGATTTGAATTGAATAGCTCACCAGGGTTAAAACCGTATCAGTTTTTTCCGTCGTAGCGCCCTTTTTGCCATCGACATTAGGTTTGAGGGAGTGGCTGACTAGCAGTTTCAGATTTTGGGTTTTTTGAGTGCGAGCAAAGTTGCGAATCTCAGTACAAACGCTCTTGACAAAGTGGCTGGTGACGTATTTCCTGACTAGAGGTTGCAAGGTGAATAGGGTATCGCCACCTTCTACGGTTTTGTCTATCAGCGATCGCCTCGACAGCGACTTCACATTTTCTACTAAGTCCGACAGGGATACTGGCAACAAAAATTCGCTCCGCAATTGAGATAATGCTACCGGCGTCCGTTCGATGGCTAGCCAGTACATAATCTCTTCTTCTGCGGTCGATAAGCGATCGAATTGCATCTCCAGATAATAGTCTATATTCTCTTGGGAGTACAATTCTGTTGCTTGTAAAAAGGTGCCTATGTTGCCACCAAAATAATCCTTAATTGTCGCACCAACCAGTTTAAATGCTAGCAAGTTATCTTGATAGCGCTTGAGTAATTCCAACCATTGTTGGCGATTCCCAGAAAGACCTTTTTCTTGGAAGATTGCTTTGGCAATTTCTTCGGAAGAACCTGGTGTTAGGGACCGAACTTTCGCTCCTTCTAATAAGGATAATTCTGCCGGTGCTTCGGAACTAATTGCTAGCAAGCAGCTTTGATGGTTCACTTCTGCTAATCGTTTCAGGAACATTTCATAATCCTGAAATTCGGGACGATAATTTCCGGCTAATTCGTCCCGGGCCAGCAGGTTCTCGAAGTCGTCTAATATTAACAAGCAGCGATGCTCTCGTAACTGCTCTATAAATAACGACACTAGCCCTTTGGTGTGGCTGGGCAAACTTACGGGGCTGGGTAGAATTTGGATCAGGTTTATCAGCAGATCTTTGAGGAAAGGAGGATTGGCCAGCGATCGCCAGATGACGTAATCAAATTTATCCTCTAAGCCTTTGGCCAATTTTACTGAGAGACTGGTTTTGCCGATCCCTGGCATACCCAAGATCGTCGCTAACCGACAACTATCTTCTGTAATCCATCCACTCAAGGTTTCTATATCCTCGGTCCGCCCGTAGAAGGTCGAGACATCGGGTGCTTCTCCCCAATCTTGATAAGGTGCTTCGTTGGCTGTACTGCCAACGGATACAGGGGCCCAACTATCTGTGGCCACTGGAGCGTCCCTTGATTCTGTCTTGATCGAACTAGGTTGGGGCTTTCCTTGATACTGGGACTCCAGTATGTATTTTAATTCGACTAATTTGCCTGGTCCTTTGCCTTTGATGTCGAATTTCCTGTAAACCTCTCCTAGCCTTTTACGAATGGCTATGTCGCTAATGCCCAGTTGGGTCGCGATCGAGTTGGTGGTTTGACCCTCAAGGGCCATAGACAGGGCTTCTAGTTCTGTCTCAGTTACGCCTCGTTCCATGGCAACGGCTCTGAGAAAGTCTCCCGGTATTTTGGATACAGTTCTTCTTTTCAATTTTTTACTTTTCACTCTAACTACAACTTTTCAAGTCTACTCCTTAATGGACTTTCTTTTTAATCCCCTTAGCTTGCGACATCTGGCCAATTATGCCAAAATCGTTAAAATGGCCTTTGGGGAAGAAATCATTTTTTCGAGCTTTCTTTATAAAAAATTATATCATATACTTTTATATGATTTACATTGATTTTTTCAATTTCATAGATCGTCTATCTACCTACTTCAGATAGTAACACGGATTTTTCGAGATATTAAAAATCACTTTTTAATTTTCCTTTTTTGTTTATAGCAAATGTGAAGCTTTTGTAAACTACCGCTAGGTGAATTTTTATCGAAGGGATGCGATCGGCGATCGAGCCAACTCAAAACTTACCGCAAGCATTGAACCGTGGAACGTTGTTAGTAGTCCGTAGCAGCTTGGGTTGGGCGAAGCGAAGCCTGACAGCAATTGGTATCTTCAGACAACTGCAAGTGTTGGGAGTCGTATTGTCACAACAAACTGACAATTCCCAATTACCTATTCCCAATTACCTATTCCCAATTACCTATTCCCAATTACCTATTCCCAAAAAACTTACCAAGGACTGCCAATTAAAGTAAACCCAGACCAATAATAAGGATGGGATAAGTCGGTATTTTCAGTTCCAGCCAATTCTGGAGGCAATGGCAGACCGCCACGAGTAGAAAGACCTAATAAAAAGCCGTCCATAATCTCAACTTCGCCGCGCAGCATGGCTATCTGGGCCCGCCGCAAAGCTTCGGCTTTAATTTTCGCATCGTTCAAATGGCTATAAAACTCTGTCATTAAGCCCAAAGTCCCTTCATCGCTGACGTACCAAAGGCTAGCCAAGGCAGACTTAACCCCGGTTGCGACTGCCAAACCGGCAAAACCCAACTCGGCATTGCTATCTCCGACTGCAGTGCGACAGGCAGATAAAACCAATAATTCCACGGCGGGATTATCCAAACCCAAACGGCGGATTTGACTCAAGCGCAGTTGTTCGCCTTCCCAAAATTGAATGTAAGAATTACTGGCATCTCCAGGTTGGAACTCGGCATGAGTGGCTAGATGAATAATCGGATAAGGATAATCCCGACGCTGTTCGAGGAGATTGCCCTGAGTAAAATCTTGGTTGAGAAAAAGATTGCCCCGCCAAACTTGCTGGGTAATAGTCTGCAACTCTAGAGGTACTGCCGGCAAAGGAGGTTGAGTGAGAAACTCGCTGGCCCCCATTGCTAGAACTCGGGTATCTCGAAGGGGGCGGTAGCGAGGATCCATCAAGCTAACGCTGGGAATTAAACTCAGGCTGTATTTTTCTACGAGGAATTGCTCGCCGTCGTGGAGGGCTGCCACGGGCAAAGCGCGCAAACCTTGGTCCATGCTAAATAAGAGGGTTTCTATATTAGCGGCTTGGAGTTCGGCTTCTATGGGGGCGATTAACCATTGGTACAACTGTTGCGCTGCGTTTAAGTAGTCTTTGCGGTTGCGGAATAGGATATTTTTGCCTTTTGTTATCTCCTCGCGAAACTTTTTAACTACTTTCATCAGTTCCTCGCGGTTGGCCTCGGGGATAGTTTTGAGGATGGCATCGCCGCTGGGAGCGAACAAGACTAATTGCAACTGATTGGAGTAAGCGGTAATGTAGATGACTGCTGACTGGTTTTCGGTTTGCTTGGCGATATCGCTGAGAATATCTCGCACGCTTACTGTGGATAATGTTTGGTTGGAAAGGTCTTCTCCGAAGTAGTTGGAGAATTCGGAATTGCGAGTTTGTTCTATTAGCGCTATCTGTTGCGGTGATGCTGCTGTTGTGGGAGTATTGACGTTAGAGAGGTTGGTTTGCAGTATTCGGACGGAAGTTCGGCTGCTAGTTACATTGCTGTCTTCGATAATATTATTACTTGAAGTGCTGAATTGTTCGGAACTTGCAGCGCGCGCGACATCGCTGTTTGAATTACTGGTTGTATTAATCGTAGAACCAGAAACGGCCGTTACGACTTCGTTGTTATTTTGCACGGACAGGACGAAGGTTTCGTTGTTGCTGGGGCTGGTATTAGAAGCGATCGCGCTTTCGCCCTCGGGGGTAAGTTGTGTTTCGGTGACGCTGGACTCCGGTTGTAGTTGTGTTTCGGTGACGCTGGACTCCGGTTGTAGTTGTGTTTCGGTGACGCTGGACTCCGGTTGTAGTTGGGGTTCGGTGACGCTGGACTCCGGTTGTAGTTGTGTTTCGGTGACGCTGGACTCCGGTTGTAGTTGGGGTTCGGTGACGCTGGACTCCGGTTGCAGTTGGGGTTCGGTGACGCTGGACTCCGGTTGCAGTTGGGGAGAGTCTTCCCCAGTGGGAGTTGGTGTCAGTTGGGGAGAGTCTTCCCCAGTGGGAGTTGGTGTCAGTTGGGGAGAGTCTTCCCCAGTGGGAGTTGCTGTAAGTTGGGGAGAGTCTTCCCCAGTGGGAGTTGGTGTCAGTTGGGGAGAGTCTTCCCCAGTGGGAGTTGGTGTCGGTTCGCTAGAGTCTTCCCCAGTGGGAGTTGGTGTCGGTTCGGTAGAGTCTTCCCCAGGGGTAGTTGGCGTCGGTTCCAGGTTCGACTCGCCGATGTTTTCGATCTGAGTGGAACCGTCGGGGGCTACTACTTCTACGTTTCCCGTGGGTTCGCCGGTTTCGTCGGCAGCGATATTAGCGCTTTGGATGTTGCCTTCGGCGGTGAAAGTATTTAGGGTAACGCTGCCACTGGGGCCGCTTTCTTGGGCGTTAGTTTGAATTGTACCCGTGTCGATCGCATTTTCAGCGCTAGAAATAGTAACGTCACCGCTGGCACTATTGCCAAAAGTAGTAATATTGCTAGTAATAACGCTGCCTGGGGCGTTGAGAGTGACGCTACCGCCGGCGCCCTGTTCTGAAAAGGCTTCTATATTACTGCTGCCGAGATTAATATTACCGTCGGTCGTACCGATCTCGACCCTACCTGCTGCCGTCTCGCCTGTGGAGAGGATATCGCCGGCAAGGGTAACATCGCCTGCGGCCTCGATAGTGACATTGCCGGCGATGCCGCTACCAGAAGAAGAGTTGAGGTTGCCGGTAGTTTCGATGTTGCTTTGACTGCTGGCGAGGCGGAGTTGGCCGCCGCTTTCCAAACCACTGGTATTAATTTCACGGACAGCGATCGCCCCAGTAGCGGTGATGTCAACCCCGCCGCCGTCGCCCGTTTGGGAAGAAGCGTCGAGGAGACGGCCGAAGGATGTATCGACATTTCCCTGACTGGTTATGGTAATATTTCCGCCCCGCTGCAAACCTCCAGAGAGGATGTCGCTAAGGTCCACATCCCCTGCGGCGTTGAAACTGACGTTACCGGCAAGCCCTTCACCAGAGGAAGTTTGAACGCTGCCGCCGGTAAGATCTATATTTGCGCGAGTCGAGATAGTCGCGTTTCCGCCCTGCTGCCTGCCACTGGCGGCGATACCCGCGAGGGTGACGTTGCCGTTGGAGTCGATATTGACGTTACCGCCGCTGCCATTTTCCGAGGAAGTTGTCAAGGTTTGTTGGGCGTTAACGCTGTTTTCGCTGTCGCTAATAATAGAAATATTGCCTCCACTGGTGTCGCCTCCTGCTTCGATGCCTAAAATATTGACGCTGCCCGCCGCGTCGAGGGTGACGTTACCGGCGATGCCGCTTTGGGAGGAGGAGGCGATCGCCCCAGTAGCGGTGATGTCGCCTCCCCTGCTGGTTATATCAATATCTCCTCCTCGCAAACTGCCGGAGGAGTCGAGGTTGGCGGCCTCAATATTTCCCGCCGCATCCAGAAAAATATTCCCCGCCTCCCCAGACTCCACCGAAAACGTCGATATCCCCTCTACCACTGACAAGTCGCCTTCAACTGTTATCTCCACCAACCCGCCGCCAGTGGTTAAGATATTACCTACACTCATACCCTGAGTTGGCGACGACAAAAATACGCCCTCGCTTCCCCCCGTCGCATCCAAGTTATCCACCGACAAGCGCAAAGGTTCGTTTGGCAAACCAATACTCCCATCTCCCAAAGTCGAGAGTACCGCAGTGGTTGAAGTTATCAGGGAATCTTGAGAAGTAAGAAAAATACTGCCCCCTGCCGCATCAACCGAAAGTTGGCCGAGGGTGAAAACATTACTCAGAGTAATATTTCCCACATTCGACCCATCCCCAAAACTCCCCATCAAAATCTCAATATTCCCCTGACCCGCATTAATAGTAGTACCCTCGGCCATTGTCACGTTAGCGAGACCATCTTCGCGGATATTGGGGTCCGCCCCTTCCCAGTTTGCCTCCAAACTAATATTTCCGTTACCCGCCTGCGTGTCTATATCGGCATTAAGATTAATATCGCGCCCTGCCTTCAACTCCAAAGTGGATATAGACCCAGAAGAGATATCCTCCAAAATATTAATATCGTTATTTGCCCTCAAACTCACCTCGCCAGTCCCCGAGTTCACTCCATCCGCATCGGCAAAAACTTCTTCTTCTGGGGGGTCGGCGAATAAGTCGTCTGTTCCACCGTCTTCTATATTAATATTTCTGATGCTGATATTTTCAGCGGCATTAATAACAATATTCCCATCGCTGCCCCCAGAGGAAGTTGCATCCAACTCACCCGCCGTCGTATCGACATCGGCAGTTTCGCTAGTTAAAGTAATGTCGCCTCCACCGAGAGAACCGGCAGTGGTAACGTTACCAGTTACTACTTCCCCCACAGCAGTTAAGTTAACTTCCCCCCCGATGCCCTCCTCGGAGGAAGCGTTGAGGTTGGCAGAAGAAGTATTAATATTTCCCGCCGCATCCAGAAAAATATTCCCCGCCTCGCCAGACTCCACCGAAAACGTCGATATCCCCTCTACCACTGACAAGTCGCCTTCAACTGTTATCTCCACCAACCCGCCGCCAGTGGTTAAGATATTACCTACACTCATACCCTGAGTTGGCGACGACAAAAATACGCCCTCGCTTCCCCCCGTCGCATCCAAGTTATCCACCGACAAGCGCAAAGGTTCGTTTGGCAAACCAATACTCCCATCTCCCAAAGTCGAGAGTACCGCAGTGGTTGAAGTTATCAGGGAATCTTGAGAAGTAAGAAAAATACTGCCCCCTGCCGCATCAACCGAAAGTTGGCCGAGGGTGAAAACATTACTCAGAGTAATATTTCCCACATTCGACCCATCCCCAAAACTCCCCATCAAAATCTCAATATTCCCCTGACCCGCATTAATAGTAGTACCCTCGGCCATTGTCACGTTAGCGAGACCATCTTCGCGGATATTGGGGTCCGCCCCTTCCCAGTTTGCCTCCAAACTAATATTTCCGTTACCCGCCTGCGTGTCTATATCGGCATTAAGATTAATATCGCGCCCTGCCTTCAACTCCAAAGTGGATATAGACCCAGAAGAGATATCCTCCAAAATATTAATATCGTTATTTGCCCTCAAACTCACCTCGCCAGTCCCCGAGTTCACTCCATCCGCATCGGCAAAAACTTCTTCTTCTGGGGGGTCGGCGAATAAGTCGTCTGTTCCACCGTCTTCTATATTAATATTTCTGATGCTGATATTTTCAGCGGCATTAATAACAATATTCCCATCGCTGCCCCCAGAGGAAGTTGCATCCAACTCACCCGCCGTCGTATCGACATCGGCAGTTTCGCTAGTTAAAGTAATGTCACCTCCACCTAGAGAACCGGCAGTGGTAACGTTACCAGTTACTACTTCCCCCACAGCAGTTAAGTTAACTTCGCCTCCGATGCCATCCTGGGAGGAAGCGTTGAGGTTGGCAGAGGTAGCGATCGCCCCACCGCTACTCCTTACTTGAATATTGCCCCCCCGCAAACTCCCCGAAGACTCGATATTTCCCGCATTAATATCCGCAACTGCCGCCAGACTAACTTCTCCACCCTCGCCCAAAGTGGAAGTTGCATTAAGAGAGACACTCTCAATGCCGCCCCCCGTCGTTTCCAAAACAATATTTCCGCCCTCGCCGCCACTGGAACTCGCATCAATATTATTAGTTCTAATATTTCCCGTGGCCCCCAAACTAATATTTCCCCCACGGCCAGACTCCGAACTAGAATCAATCGTATTTTGGCCAGCATCTATGCCCCCGCCATTACTGCTAATAGCAATATTTCCCCCCTCGCCACTGGCAACCGTTGAAGAAATATCCCCGCTAATACTAATATCCCCTTCGGCGGAGAGTTGAATTTCGCCGCCGCCAGCAGAAATTCCCGCAACATTTAAGGCGGTTGTTGCTTGGAAAAACGCCCCCTCGCTACCCGCAAAAGCTTGTAAATTTCCCACAGAAAGTCGCAAAGGTTCCGATAAAGAACCAATGGCACCGCTGCCGTTGGTTCGGAAAATGCCGCTGCCTGCAGTAATTAAAGAAGTAGGAGAAACTCTCGTAATATTGCCGCCGTTGGCATCTATAGTAATTGAACCAGTTGCGGTTAAATTGGCGAGATTTATGCTGCCAATTTCTCCTAAATTTCCCAAACTAATATTTATGTCGCCGCTTCCTGCATTTAAGCTTGTTTCTGCTAATTGATTTACCGAAGCTGCCCCAGGCGATCGGATGTCGCCATTGGCGTTTTCGTTATTAGCAAAAATGCCAATATTTCCGTTGCCACTCGCCGTGTTGATGTTGGCATTTATGTCGATACTCCGCCCCGCTTGCAGGGAAACGGAACCTGCTGTTTCGATGTTTTCGTTAATAACAATATCGTTATCTGCTTCGAGGATTATTTCGCCGTCTAATTCGCCGAGATTTTCTGCTGAAATAGTTACATTACCTGCTTCGTTTTGGCTAAATGGATCCACCGGAGTTTCTCCCCCAGTAGTTTCTTCTCCAGTGGTTTCTCCCCCAGCACTTTCTTCTCCAGTTGTAGTTTCTTCTCCAGTGGTTTCTCCCCCAGTTATAGTTTCTTCCCCAGTGGTTTCTTCTTCAGTTGTAGTTTCTCCCCCAGCAGTTTCTCCTCCAGTAGTTTCTTCTCCAGTGGTTTCTCCTCCAGTAGTTTCTCCCCCAGTAGTTTCTTCTCCAGTTGTAGTTTCTCCCCCAGTAGTTTCTTCTCCAGTTGTAGTTTCTCCCCCAGTAGTTTCTTCTTCCGTAGTTTCTTCCCCAGTAGTTTCTTCTCCAGTTGTAGTTTCTTCTTCAGTAGTTTCTTCTCCAGTTGTAGTTTCTTCTTCAGTAGTTTCTTCCCCAGTAGTTTCTTCTTCAGTAGTTTCTTGAGAAGCTTGCCGATCGCTTTCTTCTTCTTCTCCTCCTATTTCTATATTTTCCGGGTCCAATAAAATAGTACCAGGACGACCGTTAACAGCACTAACATCGACATTTCCACGAAAAACCAGTTGTTCTTTTCCCGATACCTCCACGAAGCCGCCGTCGCCAAAGTTCCCCCCCCCAATAGCCCTAATATTTCCCTCAAAACGAGTAGTGCCATCGGACCAAACTATTACCATTCCGCCGTTACCATTTTCAATAGCACTAGCAGAAATAAACGAATTACTATTAACAAAAGTACGATGAGAATTAGGAATTAAACCATTGCCTTGAAAGTCGCCGCCGATGAAAATATTGCCGCCGCCGTTAATACCATCCGCCTTAATATTGGCATCAATAATACCCACGCGATCGCCCAAAATCCTAACATTACCACCAACTCCCGAACCAGAAACATCAATCTCCCCAGAAGCGATCGCCTCTCCCCCTTTTTCTCTTACTATTATCCCCGGGGCAGTTAACACAATTTGCCCTCTTTCGTTAACAGCCATCTCAGTCGCATTAACCCCCTCTCCACCTGTCAATAATTCCGGCAAAGATAGAGGTTTAATTTCTGCTTGTTGTCGTAAAAATTCACCCTCGCCAACTAAAGGCAAAATCTCCAAATTCAATAAATGCCCTTCTTGGGAAATCCTAACAGTATTGCCACCATCAACTGCTGCAATATTAATATTCCCGCCAGCAGTTGTCAGTTGACCCGCGTTAATAACAGTTCCCCCTAAAAGAGTAAGATTTTGGTTGGGCTTTAAACTTAAATTTCCTCCATTGACAATAGCTCCAGCTCGTGGTAAATTGAAATAATAACCGCTAGGATTGCCGACGAGGTTCTGATAATTATTAACCGACGTAGTATCGAACCAAAAATTATTATTATCAAAGCCGATGGCCGTTGCCGTAGTGACGGTAAAATCGGCAGGAATATTAAGCCCCGCATTAGGTCCGAAAATAATCCCCGCAGGGTTCATTAAAAATAAATTAGAATTACCACCAGTTATCTGAATTAAACCGTTAATTATCGAAGCATCTCCACCCACAATCCTGCCGAGAATGTTTTGTATTTCTGGGGCAGAAATAAAATTAGCAGTCTGACCTGAATTAAGATTAAAGCGATCGAAACTGTGGAAAAGATTGGCCCCATCTCCGCTGCGACTCCCCCCTTCAATGTCCAGGCGATCGCCTTGGAGGTTGACCGATGTCCCCGTCCCATCCCCCGAGGGAACAATTTCTTGGGCCAATACCGACGTAGAGGAGGCCAATCCCAGCAGAGGAACAAAGGCCATCGTCAAACTTTTCGCTGTAATAGTTTTCATCTTGTTTTAACTATCGACTCGTAAATTGACGGCTAATACTATTTATAAAAAGTGCTTGTCAGGTTTGTAATTATATAACGATCGGGTTCGCGATCGCGAACCCAAATATTTATTATTTTAGGAAAATCGCTGATTGGATGGGCAATAGACAATAGTTTGAGGATTTTGGGCTGCTTTACGATAGATCGCAAATTTATTAAAATTGCTATAGCATGAACTTCTATCCTTGGCTTTCCCCCAAGCTCTGGAACCTCCCCTGAAAGCCAAAGAAAATCAACTTACTGGCCACTTTCAGAGTTTTTCGACTTTCAATGTTTAGAAAGCAGCGATCGACGAACAGGATAATAGAGGGACAAAGTTGGTCCACCCAGCCAAATAAAGATTATGTAACAGCATGACGTTAAAAACTTAACGTCACTTAACAAAAATTTAGTGTCAATTTAAAAAAATTGAGCTAACTTACATAAAAAAGGCATTATGGCATAAGCCATGCTGTTAGTTATAATTTGAGATGGCAAAAATCGCTCGTTCCTCCAAGGCTAAAAATAGAATAAGCGAGTTATGCTGTTTAGCCAAAAGAGCGAAAAGCTTGAAAGTCCAGTAAAAAGAAGAGGCATGAAAAACATAGACTTAAGTCATCGTGCTGTAATTAAAGCCGAGTAAGATTAAAAGAAACTGATGAGGTGTATCTTTGAACAACAGGGTGGGACAAAATTATTAAAAAAACCGCTAGCTACCTATTTTAGCTACTGTCAGCAGTACGATGGAAGGGCGCAAAAAACTGCAGCCTTGTTTTTTTTGCCAGTTTTTTCGCCAATTTTTTTCGCCAATTTTTTTCGCCAATTTTTTTCGCCAATAAAGGCGAAAGGTTTGATGTTTTAGTCAAGCGAGGCAGTAAAAGTAGGGAAAGCAAACCGACATCGCGAACGCCAAAATTCAAACACATATCCTATTAAATAGGGCAAAAATTAAAGTAGCCTTATGCTTTTTTAATGTTTAATGGCATTTTAGCTAAAAAAAGCGAAGCGAACCTATTTAAAATCTGCTACCTTTGCGCTCTCCCGAAACAAGTATAAAAACTTACGAACCCTCGAAGCATTTATGCTTAGTAAATCTTACCTTTGATGGTAAAAGCCAAACAAAGCATTTGTTTGTCAGCAACAATGGCTAAAGTGGCTAAGATGATAAAGGGATGAATTGCCCGACGCTCTCAGTCGGGCAGCCAGAAGGCAAAAAGACCCAGATAATAGGATGAATGGCGATCGCTTAGGTAAAGCAGTAGCCAAAAAAAGCCTTAATTGTTATAAACGACTAAGGCGACAAAAAAAATACCCCTTATAAATTGGCAGATTTAACAACAGATTTAACCAGCGTTAACCTGGTTAAACCGTATCTGTACGGGCATAGACAGAGAATTTGTCTAATTTAGAGAGCCGATTTTCTCCCTCAGTGGGGGGGAAAATTCGATGAAATTAACTCTTGAAGCAAAAAGCACGAGGAATAGGCATGACCGGGACTAATACTATGGAAATCACCATTGAATCGCAGCGAGTTTTCAGCAACTCCGTGCGTCAAGCTACAGGCTCCACATCAGGTAGCGAAGTAGATATCTTGATGGAAGAATCAGAAAAACAACAGGGCTATGTCGAAATAAAACTCGAACGGAGTACGCCGCCCAAGAGCAAATCTCAAAAAGCTCCTACCAAATCTAAGCGTAAGAGCAGCAGTAGCGCATCAAGCAGCAAAAAGCAGTACACCGAAGATTCGATTCGTCTATATTTACAAGAAATAGGACGAATTCGGCTGCTGAGGGCAGACGAAGAAATCGAACTGGCACGCAAGATAGCAGATTTATTAGAATTAGAGCAAATTCGCGAAGAATTAACATTCCATTTGGATCGCGATCCCCTAGAGTCGGAGTGGGCACAAGCAGTAGGCATGGAATTGCTTGGATTTAAGCGACGCTTGCACGGAGGGCGCCGCGCGAAAGAAAAAATGGTACAGTCAAACTTGCGCCTGGTAGTTTCGATCGCTAAAAAATACATGAATCGAGGGCTATCGTTCCAAGACTTGATTCAAGAAGGAAGTTTAGGCTTAATCCGCGCCGCCGAGAAATTCGACCACGAAAAAGGTTATAAATTCAGCACCTACGCCACCTGGTGGATCCGTCAGGCAATCACTCGGGCGATCGCAGATCAATCTCGCACCATCCGCTTACCGGTTCATCTCTACGAAACCATTTCTCGCATCAAGAAAACTACCAAAATTTTATCCCAAGAAACGGGCCGCAAACCCACAGAAGAAGAAATAGCAACCAAGATGGAAATGACCATCGAGAAATTGCGATTTATAGCAAAATCCGCTCAATTGCCTATTTCCCTCGAAACACCAATTGGCAAAGAAGAAGATTCCCGACTGGGAGATTTTATCGAATCAGATGGAGAAACTCCCGAAGATCGAGTCTCGAAAAACTTATTGCGCGAAGATTTAGAGAGCGTATTAAATAGCCTTAGCCCTCGCGAAAGGGACGTGCTGCGCCTGCGATATGGATTGGACGATGGCCGCATGAAGACCTTGGAAGAAATTGGCCAAATTTTTAACGTGACCAGGGAGCGAATTCGACAAATCGAGGCCAAGGCCCTGCGCAAGTTGCGCCATCCCAACCGCAACAGCATTTTAAAGGAGTATATTCGCTAGGCACTTCCCGATTTTTAGTTCTTTCTTTCGCGACGATAAGGCTGCTGATAAGCTCATTGCCGATCGCTTACAAACCCGGCAAATTGCTTTTAGCAGCTATTCTTCTTTCTTTCTTTCTTGACGGACACCCTGGGCAGGCGGGATGCAATTTCATTTCTGGCATAGAACCCAGGCTATTATTCATACTCATAACGGGTATTTATGAAGAGATACTGTTGAATGGAGGGAAAAAAAACCCTAAAATTGGTATAATTTAACATCTGGGAAAAAAAAAGGAATATGTGACTAAAATCACAGACAGCCAGTAGAGGTGCAATATAGAAAAAATCTGTGTGGTAAAAATCCCAGTCAGGAAAATCCCAGCCAGGAAAAAGATAGGTAGAAGTAAACTATAATGGTATATACAAGAAGCTATTCTCAACCATCTATATTAGAGCTAGCCCGTGCCGGTGATTTTCAGGCGATCGGCTACTGGATAAACAGGGAACTAAGACCTCAAGGGATTTATGCCCGCGTTCAAGAAGGGAGACCGGGATACCTGCAAATCTTAGTAGAATTCCAACAAGAACCGCAAGCCGATCGCCTAATAAAATTTATCTGCCATCAACTTGTGAGGCTAAACAACCCTACACTTAGGTCCGTGAGAATAATAGCTAGGTTTGTGGGTTCGCCAGAGATTCTTTGGCAGCGAAGCGTGCGCCTGGTGGCACCGAGGAAAAAGCAGACAACCAGAAGGGTGAGAAACGGGCGATCGAGAACCCCGAACAGCATCGACGATATTAACTTTCAAACAGTTCGCTCTCTATTACTGATGGGTTCTGCCCTGGCAGCTTTTATCTTAGGCTGTTGGGTGAGCTATCACGAAGTCCTCGTCAGACGAGGGGCATCCTCCGCACAGACCGTTCAGGCAGCTTTAGAAAAAGTAGAAGTCGTCCATCACAAGCAAGTAATCAACCCAGCAGACCCGACCATTACTTTAATGTTTGCAGGAGATGTGAACTTATCCGATTCCTTTACAGAAGTAGTAGGCCAGAATTATTCCAGAGTCTTTGCCAATATGAATGAATACCGAGAAGCAGATTTGGCAATGGTCAACCTGGAAAATACCTTTACTCGCTCCCCAAAAGTAGATACTGGCCAGCAATTGAAGCACAAAGCAGATCCAGACTATGTAAAAGTCTTGACTGAAGGGGGAGTAGATTTAGTAAATCTGGCCAACGATCGCATTATGGACTACGAGGAACCAGGACTGGTGGACACTATAAAAAATCTACGATCGGCAGGCATTCACCATGTGGGTGCAGGGGAAGACCTAAAAGAGGCGCGACGACCTCAAATTATAGAAGTAAAGGGCAAACTTATTGCCTACCTGGGATATTACGATACCGATATTGCCGGGGCCAAAGAAGGAGAAGCGGGTATTAACGCCCGTCATAACGACCGCATAGCAGCCGATATTGCAGTCCTCCGAGACAAGGTAGATTGGATTGTGGTTAACTATCATTGGGGCGTGGAACTCTCGGATTATCCCGGAGATTGGCAGATAGATTTAGCTCGCTTAACCATCGATAAAGGAGCAGATTTAGTAGTGGGACATCATCCGAAAGTATTGCAGGGAGCGGAAATTTATAAGGGAAGGCCCATTATCTACTCCCTAGGTAATTTTATTTTTGGTGGCAATTCTGCCAGCGATTATGAAAGCGCGGTCTTGAGGGTGTCTCTAAAACAAGAGAAGATGAAAGTGGAGTTGCTGCCTGTAGTGGTGAAAGATTATCAACCCCAGGTGGTAGGAGGAGAAAAGGGAGAGGAAATTCTCCGGCATATCGGGCGTCTTTCTAGTATCTTCGAGCAACCTATGGGCTCTCCTATGGTACTAGAACTAGAGCGATCGGCAACCCAAACTAGCCAAAAGCGTTTGGAGGGAAATGATGCTTTAAACCAACCTAGTTTACCAGACTTGCCTTCTGTTTCTTCTTCAGCAGAGCTGCTAAAAAGTGTGGAAAATGACGATAACCGACCGGAAAATTTGCCAGTTTCTCATACGATAATTGAGTCGGAGAAATATGATTTAAGTAGGGAAGAAGGGATTCCTCCTTTATTAAAGAAGGCTCCTAGTTATAATAACGAACGGGATCCTTTTATTAAGCAGCCTTTTATTAAGGAACCTTTTATTGAAACGCCGAAAAGGGAAATACAATCTAAAGTTCCAACTGAATTAAATAATAAAAATGATAAATTAGTGTCTTTTAAGACTCCTAATGTCAAACGAAGCGATGGAGTTATTTATCTACCGAGTTGGCGTTTGCTAACTTAAGTAAATGCAAGGCAATGAAGTTTAAAGAAGTAAAAGACAAGAATTGCCCAGACACTTTAAATCTTCTTATTTGTCCCCAAGGGATAATTTGCCCCTCATCAGGTCTCGCGACCTATTAAGCTTCAGAAAGATTATAATTTCCCTAATATTTATTTTATTTGGTATCTTTGCTTGAAGTAGAATTCCTAATTGCCCAATTCCTAAAAGAAAACAGTGTTTGCGATCGCCATCCACAACAAACAATACAAAACCTACACCCTCCAAGACAAAACTTCCTCCTCTAGCATAGATGTGGTTCCAGAACGTGGCGGTATTATTACCAGTTGGCGCGTTAACGATCGAGAACTACTCTACCTAGACGCCCAGAGATTTGCTAATCCCGAACTAACAGTTAGGGGTGGTATCCCCATTCTCTTTCCTATTTGCGGCAATCTGCCGGATAATAGTTATGAGTACAATGGCCAAAATTACGATCTCAAACAACATGGGTTTGCGCGGGACTTACCCTGGGAAGTTGCAGAGACCCTCACCACAGACAAGGCCTCAATTTCTTTAGTCTTGACCAGCAACGAAGAAACCCTAGCCGTTTACCCCTTTGAGTTTAAACTTATTTTCACTTACCAACTCAAAGGCAACGTCTTGGAAATTTGCCAGCGGTATATTAATCTAGGTAAGGAAAAGATGCCCTTCTCCACAGGCTTGCATCCTTACTTCTTGGCCCTCGATAAGAGCAAGCTGCAGTTTGACATTCCGACAATGCAATATCGGGACCAGAGGACGGGGGCTCTAATGGATAATACTGGCTTCTTCGATCCCAACATTGAGGAGATAGATGTGGTCTTCGATACCGTCACTGGCCTAGCAGCTAGTGCCTACGATGCCAGTAGGGATTTGCGAATTACAGTAAGCTATACGGCGGCCTATTCGACGGTGGTATTCTGGACCCTTAAGGGTAAGGACTATTTTTGCTTGGAACCGTGGACATCTGCGAGAAACTCAATGAATACGGGGGATCTGCTGACTTATTTGGAACCAGGGGCCAGTACCACGATGATAGTTAGACTCATTGCTAATTTTTTATAAAAATTTTTTTTCAAAAAGGGTTGCCAAAAAAAATAAAACCGTGCTAGTATTAATAACTGTGTGGAAAGGCAAAAAAAAACAATATTTTGCGGGTCGCTAGCTCAATGGTAGAGTACTCGGCTTTTAACCGATTTGTTCCGGGTTCGAGCCCCGGGCGACCCATATAAGCAACTAGACAAGCAAATAACTAAATAACTTCCATAATCCAACCCTTCTCCTTAGAGAAAGGTTGGATTATCGTTATTTATGGCAAAAATTAAAAAATTTTTTTGAAAAAAATAATAAAAATCATATAGACTGGCAATTTACTTAATAAAAGTAACATATCAGAGGCAGGATATATCCTAGAGTTTGTTCGTAGTAATCGCTTTAGCGATTCATATAGCTTAATCGCTAAAGCGATTACTACAAACCCTCCTTCGTTAGAGAAATAATCGAATAAATGTGTATCTTTTAAAAAGTAAAAAAGCCATGCAGGTAGGGAAAATCAACTAAAAGGCCCGATAAATTTTTAGATAGAATTCGACAGAACGTACAATTTGTCTTAAGATTATCTTTAGAATTAAAGAAACACAAAGCAAACTCGCTGAATAATAAAAATATAGGAGGAACGGTATGGCTCTCGTACCTATGAGACTGCTGTTAGAACACGCGGCAGAAAACGACTACGGCATCCCTGCTTATAACGTCAACAACATGGAGCAAATCCAGGCCATCATGCAGGCTGCGGATGAGACCAATAGCCCCGTGATTTTGCAAGCTTCTCGCGGCGCGCGCAATTATGCTGGAGAGCTATTCTTGCGCCATCTAATTCTCGCTGCAGTAGAAACTTATCCCCACATCCCCATTGCCATGCACCAAGATCACGGCAATGCACCCTCGACTTGCTACTCGGCAATGCGCCACGGGTTCACCAGCGTGATGATGGATGGTTCTTTAGAAGCTGATGCCAAGACTCCAGCGAGCTTCGATTACAACGCTAGCGTAACGGCTGAAGTAGTAAAAGTGGCCCACGCTATCGGTGTCAGCGTTGAAGGCGAACTAGGTTGCTTGGGTTCTCTAGAAACCATGCAGGGTGACAAAGAAGACGGTCACGGTGCTGAAGGCGTTCTAACTCGGGAACAATTGCTGACCGACCCCGATGAAGCCGTAGAATTTGTAGAGCGGACTCAAGTGGACGCTTTGGCAGTGGCTATCGGTACCAGCCACGGCGCTTATAAATTCTCTCGGAAGCCTAGCGGTGAAATTTTGGCCATCAGCCGAATTGAAGAAATCCATCGCCGCTTGCCCAACACTCACCTGGTAATGCACGGTTCTTCTTCCGTACCAGAGGATTTAATTGCGATTATCAACCAGTACGGTGGCGCTATTCCTGAAACCTACGGCGTGCCGGTTGAGGAGATCCAAAAAGGCATCAAGAGCGGCGTGCGCAAAGTTAACATTGATACCGACAACCGTCTGGCTATCACTGCTGCTTTCCGCGAAGCTGCTGCTAAGGATCCTGCTAACTTCGATCCTCGCCATTTCTTGAAGCCTTCTATTAAGTACATGAAGCAGGTTTGTGCCGATCGCTATCAACAATTTGGCACTGCTGATAACGCAAGCAAAATCAAGGTCTTAACTTTGGATGAGTTTGCTGCTAAGTATGCTAAGGGCGAACTGAGCTCTACTACTAAGAAAGCTGTAGCTGTATAAGTTAATAGCTGCTGAAAATTTAAAGCCTTTTTTTTAAATCAGAAAAGAGCTTTCTAAAAACCCGGTTTCCTTTAGTAGGAAACCGGGTTTTTATTTGACGCTATAGGAATCCTAAATTGGTTGCGATATTTTACAATACCTTCGCCTGATGGCGGAAAAATACCATTCGTAGGTTGGGTGGAGCGCCCCGCGTAACCCAACAAAATCCTTGGATTGTGCTCCCGTTGATGTTGGGTTGCGCTATCGCTCCACCCAACCTACGAGATGCAGGGCGAAGGTATAGATATTTTAGAAACCCGGTTTCTTGAAGAAACCGGGTTTCTGGCCTCCGAATTTTTCTGGGCCCCTGCACGGATTGCTATATAACTCCGCTGGTAGTTAAGGAGAAATACTTAGATAGGGGTGCAGAATTTATCGCAAAAACAAAGCCGGAAAAGCTACGGGCGGTCTCTTCCCTCCCAAAAGCATAAAACTCGATTGAGTCTTCTGGGGTGACCGTAAGTACCCGTGCAAAATTAATCAGACATCTGGAACAGGCGAGACGCCTGTTCTACGGGGAAATAAAGAATAATTTCATGTAAATATTTTTGCCTACCTACTTATTTTGAGCGAAATTCGATGCAGGCAGGCGATCGCTACGACCCCCCAGAGTGGCCCGCTATTGACTGGGAATTTTAGAAATGTTAGCATGGGCTTTTAAGCTTGAGTGGCATAACCATCTCATATAGCTTTTGCTGGAGAAAAACTATGAGTAAGGCAGTAATTTTATGCGTTGATGATGAAGTCGGGGTATTAAATAGTTTAAAAATTCAACTGAAAAATGAGTTTAGCGATGCTTATCTTTATGAAGCGGCAGAAAGTGCTGATGAAGCCCTCGAAGTACTGGAGGAATTACAAGGGGATGAAATAGATGTTTTAGTTATTGTCTCTGATTGGTTAATGCCCGGGATTAAAGGAGATGAATTTTTAGTTTTAGTGCATAAAAAGTTTCCCAAGATAGTAAAAATCTTGTTGACCGGACAGGCAGATGAAGAAGCTATAAAAAGGGCGGTGGACCAAGCAAATTTACACAGTTGTTTGCATAAACCTTGGCAAAGCAAAGAATTAATTACAACTATTAGAAATGGGCTGGAAAATCAATAGAATTTCCAGCTTTGAAGCTAGCAGTTAATTAGCAATTTTGGAAATTTGTAGATGAAATGAAAATAAATAGGGTCATCCAGAAGGAGATAATTATCTGTAGCAAGCAAAACAGCTAAAGAGAATTAACTATCGACCGAAGATAAGTAAATATTTTACGATCGCTTTAGGAATTTCAAGCTGGGTGCAGACTGTAAAATCATCTCCAGAATTGACGATCGAGGATGCATAAACTGCTCTTTATGAAGCGAAAAATCTGGGGCGCGATCGCGTTATTTTTAAAAGTTTGGCACCGTCGCTGTCGAGATAAACGCTAAATTATGAAAAAACCTGTAATTATTTGTATTGATGACGAACAGGCGGTACTTGAAAGTCTGAAAGTAGAGCTAAAAAGAGCGCTAGGAGATAAATATCTTATTGAAACTGCGGAAGGGGGAGAAGATGCTTTAGAATTATTTTCTGAATTATTAGAGGACGAATATGAAGTTGCTTTAGTTCTTTCAGATTATATTATGCCGGATATTAAAGGCGACGAATTATTAAAGCGCTTCCATCAACTCTCTCCTAAAACTCTGAAAATCATGCTGACGGGGCAGGCAGATTTGGAGGCTGTTGGTAATGCAATTAGGTATGCAAAATTATATCGTTATCTTCCCAAACCTTGGCAACCAGAAGATTTAAAATTAACAGTTGTAGAAGCAATTCATAGCTATCTCCAGGATCAAAAATTAGACGAGCAAAATGCAAGACTCCTAGAAATGAATCAAGATTTGGAGATAGCAAATCGCAAGCAAGCTAGTTTAATAGAATCGTTAATCGAAAAAGAAGAACAATATCGCAGTATTTTTGAAAATGCTCTAGAAGGTATTTTTCAAATTACGCCTAAAGGAAGTTATTTAAGCGCTAATACTGCCTTAGCGGAAATTTACGGTTACAATTCTCCTAATGAATTAATACAAGCTCTGGCTAACATCGGTACTCAATTGTATGTAGATGGCGATCGCTATCAAGAGTTGACTAGCTTAATGGCAAAACACGGTCAAGTATCGAAATTTGAGTCTCAAGTTTATCGCAAAGATGGCAGCGTTATTTGGATATCGGAAGATGCTCGTTGCGTTTGCGATGCTAATGGGGCATTTCTTTACTACCAAGGATTCGTTCAGGATATTACAGAAAGAAAAGAAGCGGAAGCGGAAAGAGAAAGATTTACCAACAAACTTTATCAACTCAATCAAGATTTAGAAAAAGCCCTCGATTCTGAATTAGAATTATCCCTTGCTGCTGCCCGTTTTGTGCCTCACCAATTTCTATCTTTTCTTGGATACGAGAGCCTCGTTGATGTTAGATTGGGGGATAGCGTCCAGTATGAAATGTCAACTTTATTTGCAGATATTCGCAATTTCACTACTTTAAGCGAAACCATGACCCCCGAGGATAATTTTAAGTTTATTAACGCTTATCTTTGTCGGATGGAACCTGCAATTATCGAGCATGGGGGATTTATTGACAAATATATTGGCGACGCGATTATGGCATTATTTGGTGGGGGTGCTGATGATGCGGTGAAGGCTTCTATTTCTATGTTAAATAGACTCAATGAATATAATAAAACCAGACAAAGACCGGAACGACCTCAGCTTAAAATTGGTATTGGCATTAATACGGGGGATTTAATTCTGGGTACTGTGGGGGGGGAAAGCCGGATGGATGGAACTGTGATTAGCGATGCGGTTAATTTGGCTGCTCGTCTGGAAGAATTAACTAAAAATTATGGGGTGTCTTTATTAATTTCCCACTATACTTTTGAAAAGTTAGAAAATCCTAACGATTATGCTTTTCGATTTATCGATCGCGTTAAAGTAAAGGGCAAGTCTAATTTTGTCACTGTCTTTGAAATATTCGATGCCGATCCTCCAGAAATTGTGGAGGGTAAGCTACTGACGAAAGCTAAGTTTGAAGAAGCAATGTTCTTTTTTTCTCAGAGAAATTGCGAGGAAGCTGCTAAATTGTTTCAAGATTGTTTGACTAAAAATCCACAAGACCCAGCGGCTAAAATTTATCTCAAACGGTGTCAAAAGCTAATTAATAATTAACAATTAACAATTAACAATTAATATTTAATATTTAATAGACTTCTTGCAGAAGTAGGCAACAGGCAACAGGCAACAGGCAACAGGGTAAGAGATTTTAAGGAAAAAAGAGCTAAAAAAGATTTTACAAGCGACTTTTGCAAGAGGTCTAATATATAACGATTATTGAATCGGTGAAGTACACCCCGATCGATCCCCCTAAATCCCCCTTGAAAAGGGGGACTTTGAACTGTTCCGGCTCCCCCCTTCTCAAGGGGGGCAGGGGGGGATCGCTCGATGTACTTCACCGAGCGCGATAATTGCTATAGCAATCCTAAATGGATTATGAAAAATTTGGGGGCCAGAAACCCGGTTTCTTAAAGAAACCGGGTTTCTAAAATATCACGAACGATCTACGGCTTGCTATATTTACCCAGTTAAGTTGGAGTGCATCTCAGAGATGCACCCCAACTTTCTCGGTATCTTATTAAATACGAACTCCCATAATTATTAATTGTTAATTATTAATTATTAATTATTGGGGACATTTGTCGTAAATTCCACCTTGGGCGCAGATGTAGTTGATTTGGTAAACGTCTAAATTTTTAACGAAATTAAAATCAACACCTTTCAAGCGATCGTCCTGGGCAACATTAGGTGGAACTTGCAGAAATTGATTGACCTGAGAAGGAGTAGAAGCAGTTAATTTAGCCCCTTTAAAATCCGTACCATTGAGATTCGCACCTCGCAAGTCAGCAAAAGTCAAATCGGCGTTGCGCAAGTTAGCATTTTGTAACTGAGCGTTCCTCAAAGAAGCATCGGTAAGTTCGGCCAAACTCAGGTCAGAATTTTGAAGATTAGCCCCAGCGAAATTAGCCCCGGATAAATTAGCACCTTGCCAATTGGATTGAATCAAATTAGCACCCTCGAAATTAGCACCTTCTGCATTAACCCTGCTCATGCGAGCTTTTTGCAGGTTCGCACCAGAGAGATTGGCGGTTCCTAATTCTGCACCGGTGAAACTGGCTTCTTTTAGATCTGCTTGCTGCATATCTGCTCCGAGGAGTTGAGCGCTGCTGAAATTAGAGCCTGCGGCAACAGCATTTGCCATTCTGGCTTTATTGAGGTTTGCCTTAAAGAAATTACTGCGGCGGATCGTGGCAGGCCCTAAATAAGCACCGTTGAGATTGACTTCGCTGAAGTCCGAACCGCTAAGGTCGGAAATTAGATCGTCAAAGGTGCCCAAACGACCGTCTTTTCCCGGTCCGTAGAAGCGAGAATTTTTAAAATTAGCATGATGGAGGATGGCGCTTCTCAAGCGAATGCCAGAGAGGTCGGTATTTTCCAGAATTAGGGTGAAACTAGCCGAACCGGTGGTATTTTGACCCAAATCTGTATGGCTGAGATCTGGGTTGTCCAGTTCGCTGCTGCGGACTTTGAGAATTTTAGCGATCGCCTTTTGAGTAGCCTGTAGCCTCAGAGCCACCAGTTCTTTTTCCTGCTGGCTGCCGCCGAAACTCATTGAAAGGCGGTCGTTTTTTAGGGCTTGATTCATTTGGCGCAAGTTAGGCAAAGCGATCGGTCCGGCAGTAACTAAAGATTGCTGGATGGCGTCGAGGACGGGGGGGTTTTTTTCTTGGGCGATTAATTCTACTAAGAAAGGTACGGCCCGGGGGTCGCTCATGGAGCCAAGGGCAGAAATGGCGATGCTGCGTTCTTGGGGGCTGCCGGAAGTCCTCGATAGCTTGCTTACCAGGGCGAGGAATAGATTGTTATCCTGTTCTTTCAGCTGTCGGAAATTAGCTTGACTTTGAATATAAACTTGAGTGCCGACGAAGGTTCCCAGGACGGCGGCCATGCCGGAGATAGTGACGATGGATAAAGTTAAGCCTGGATGTTCGCGCATCCAACCCCAGAGATTAAATTTAGTTTGTTTTTGTGGGGAGAGGACGATGGCGGCGATCGCAGCGTCTTCGCCTATGCCGCCGGTCGTAAAGGCCGATTCTACAGATGCTTCTCCTGAGAGAGCATCTACTACAAAGGTATCTGCTAAGGCATCGTGTCCGGTGCGCCGCAGTCGGCTAAAACGCACGAAGAGAAAATCTCCCAATAGGGCTGCCCCTGCCAACCCTCCCAAAACTGCCAGGGAAGGATAGGCACCGGTCAAGTGCCAAGTTAAGTAGGCAAGTCCCATCGGCAATGTCCCTTTGCCTACGAGTTCTCGGAGGATGGCTCGTCGCCAGCCGGGGGCCTGGACTCCGGCGGCTACTACTTTGATTTCAAACCAACGCTTGGGGGTTGTCTGGCCTGTTTTTGCTAATAAATATAGCTGCCAACCGACGACGAAAAAGGGAGCAATTACGGCCCCAGACCAGAATAAATTAGTTAGGGGGGTTACTCGTTCGCTGCGGTTGTGGATGGGAATGGCTAGGGTGGAGGCGATCGCTTCTGTTGTTGCTCCCACCATTGGGTTTAAAGGAACTGGTTCTGCTACTCTGTTAGCGGCCCACCCTAGTCCGGCTGGTACGAGGCTGCTTAGTACAACTAAGGACAATTCAGTTGCCCAAGCACCGCACCTGCGTATCAATAGCGGTCCTTGTTTGGATTTTACTTCCCACCTTTTTTCTGATTCTGGGATCTCTGTACTTACGGTAGGGCTGGTCATATCTATTTTTTTGAGGTTTTAGAGATTCTTCTTTAATTTGGGAAACTTTTAGGAGAAAAAAAATATTTAGCCATTTTTAAGTATGGGGGCCTTGCATTAAACTGTTATTAGGTTAATGTTTTGTCCAATTTTTATTTACTTTTAACCCCTACTTTTTTCTCCCGTTCCTTGTCCCTACTTATATCACCCGGGGGTTTTGTTTGAAGTGTTGGAGGCAAGGAAAAATTTGTAGCCAAGGTACAGCAACAGGGCCATGAAACCTAGACCGATGGATAGGGAAATTAATTCCACTACAATTTTTATTAGGGTTAAGCCCGCTATGGCGGACGCGATTAAAACTGCTATTTGTCCGCCTTTAGGCAGAGCTTTGAACCGTTCTATTAAGCGATCGCTTACGGGGGAAAGGGAGGCGGGGCTCTCTGGTTGTACTTTTGATGGGCTTGACCCATTAATTTCCCTCTCTAATTCTTGCAATTTTTCTTCTAGCTCGAAATTATTTTTAGAGTCCATAATTATCCTAATTATTGTTATTTGCAGCTTGGTTTAGCTTTTTTTAAATCGTCGCCTCCAGTAATAAAGTCCGGGACGACAGTTGAGAATTTGATAAAATGTATATGGGGAAACAAATTTCTTGCTTACCCCCATCGTTACTAACAAATTCCTATTTTAGCTTTGAACTAAAATTTATTGTCTTATGATGAAGACTTCAATTGCGATAACTTTGGTAACAATATTGGCCTCCATCGCCCCGGCTTTCAGTCAGCCTATTCCTCCATTAAACCCCGGCTTTGCCGAACCTCTCAGTCGGGTGGGAACTTCTGGCGGTACCAGTAATAGTGGCGACTGCGGTTTTATCGCCCCACAGCCGAATTATGTTGTCACTGTAAAACAGCCGATCGCTTATTTGAGCCTTCAACTGGAAACTAATGGTGGGACTCCCACTCTTTTAGTTGAGGGGCCAAGCGGTCGTTTCTGTTTGCTACCCCACGAAGCCGATGGCAAAATCAAGCTATCGGGGCATGGAGACCCTGGCATTTATAACATTTATGTAGGCGATCGCTCTGGCGGCAACCATTCCTACACCCTAAATATTACTCAACACAGAAAATAAGCAATTAATAATTAATAATTAATAATTAATAATTGGTCGGTCAGCGATAGTAGTAGCAAAAGTTCGTAGTAATCGCTTTAGCGATTTATCAATATCAATCGCTAAAGCGATTACTACAAGCAAGCCTACGAAGTAGTAGTGCAGCAGAGCTAAAATAGTAGGTAAAGCAAAAGTTCGTAGTAATCGCTTTAGCGATTCATAGATATCAATCGCTAAAGCGATTACTACAAGCAAGCCTACGAAGTAGCACCTTACAATTGTTAATTATTAACTAAAAAACTTCTGCCCCTTCAAAGTTTTTTATCTTTTGAACGTTAGCCGACTCTCCGCAAGTTCGGGGAGTCGGGAATATTTTTTCGGGGTTAGCTAAACCTTTGGGATTAAAAACTTTTCGTATCCATTGCATCGTCTCCAAATCTGTTTCGTCAAACATCAACGGCATAAAGCATTTCTTATCGGAACCGATGCCGTGTTCTCCTGATAAACTGCCCCCCACTTCTACACAAATAGTTAGAATTTCTCCCGCAACTTCTTCAACTTCTTCTAAAGCACCTTCTATCGAATTATCAAACAGAATCAACGGGTGAAGGTTGCCGTCGCCAGCGTGAAAGACGTTAGCAATTTTATAACCTGATTTTTCACTCAAATTCTCAATTTCTTCTAAAACCGCTGCCATTTTCGTCCGAGGAATTACCCCATCTTGAACGTAATAATCGGGACTCATATTTCCCGCCGCCGCAAAAGCAGCTTTGCGACCTTTCCACATTTTTAAACGCTTTTCTGGGTCGCTTGCCGTAGTAATATTTCGCGCCCCATTTTGCTTGCAAATTTCGGCGACTCGTTTTTTATTAGTATCGACTTCCACTTGCAAGCCGTCTAATTCTGTTAACAAAATTGCCGTAGCATCTCGCGGATATAAACCAGTCGCTACCACATCTTCTACAGCATTAATGCTGATATTATCCATGATTTCCATGCCCCCAGGAATAATGCCCGCGCTAATAATATCGGCAACGGTTTGTCCGGCGGCTTCGACGCTGGTAAAATCTGCTAAGACGACGCAAATTGCTTCTGGGACTTTTACTATTCTTAAAGTTATTTCAGTGGCTATTCCTAAAGTACCTTCGGAACCGACAAATAAGCCGGTTAAATCGTAACCGGGCATTTCCGGAACCCTGCCGCCAATATTAACAATTGAACCGTCTGGGGTGACTATTTTTAAGCTTAAAACGTGATTGGTAGTTACGCCATATTTGAGGCAATGAACGCCGCCGGAATTTTCGGCGACATTGCCGCCGATGGAACAAATTATTTGACTGGAAGGGTCGGGGGCGTAGAAGAAACCGGCACCGCTTACTGCTTGCGTTACCCAGTTATTTATTACTCCCGGTTGAACGATTACTTGTTGGTTTTCCAGGTCAACTTTGAGGATTTTTCGCATTAAAGAAGTTACGATTAAGACGCAATTTTCGATCGGTAATGCACCTCCAGAAAGACCAGTTCCGGCGCCTCGGGGAAGCCAGGGGAGGTTGTGGCGATCGCATATTTTAACTGCTTCTGCTACTTGTTCGGTGGTACGCGGCAATACCACTAAGGCCGGTTTTTGGCGATAGCTGGGCAGTCCGTCGCATTCGTAAACTAATAATTCTTCGCGGCGTTGGATGACGCCATTTTTACCAACTATTTTTTCAAATTCTTTGGCTATTTTTTTCCA
>JAXHVR010000045.1:0-32738 GCA_034189005.1 Cyanobacteriota bacterium
GGACTTTTTTTTGTCAAGAGATTGGTCCAAATTTCCGGGTAAATGTATTCTTGAATACACTAAAAAGTCCTTTCATCTTCGTGTCAGCTCAGATTTGGCAAAAAAGTTGCACATCGCGTTTTATAAATTCTTTTACTTAGAAGTTTTTTACCTTTTCTACTTCTAATTTCTAACTATGCTCCCCGTTCCTTTTCCTGTTCTAATGTCAATCTTAACTCTGGTGACTAACTTGAGGTCTCGAAGGGACGCCTCTGCCCTATTTCTAATTTAGAGCGATCGCCGCAAAAATCAATATATAGCAATCCTAAATGGATTATGAAAATTTTGGGGCAAGAAACCCGGTTTTTTCTGCGAAACCGGGTTTCTAAAATCAATACCTTCGCCATTTTCTTGTAGGTTGGGTGTAGCTTCGCAGGGCCCAACATCTTTGTTGGGTTTTGCAACGATTTTGTTGGGTTGCGCTGTCGCTCCACCCAACCTACGAATGGTATTTTTTATTTTGGCGAAGGTATTGTAAAATATCACGAACGATCTACGGCTTGCTATATATTCTACAAATAAGTAAAACCAGAAGAGTTAAAAATCTCTAAATTCAGCCTATCGCTCTTTTCTTCGGACTTGTTTTGAAACAAAATTGTAAATGCACCCGCCCCCATCCTTTCTTGGGGAAACATTCGATAGCAAGGAATTTCGGTTAAATGGGATTGGTAAGCGGCTAAATGGGGAATGGCTACGGGTTCAAATTCTGGAAATTTCGACAAAAACCATTCGCTTACTTTCTCATTTTCTTCCGGGGAATAAGTACAAGTCATATAAGCAAGATAACCTTTGGGGGCGACTATTTTCCCGGAATTTGCTAAAATTCTTTTTTGCCTATTGGCATTTTTATTAATATTCACTGGATGAAAGCATCCCGCTGCTTTCCCTCCTTTTGCTAATAAAGATTGACCGCTACAAGGTGCATCGACTAGGACGGCATCTGCGGTTTTTGGCATGAGTTCGGCTAGAATTTTTGAATCTTTACAGCTTACAACTGCTGGATTGATTTCGCACCGCTTTAAATTAGACATTAACATTCCAATGCGTTTGCCAATCACTTCGTTACAGAGGATTAAATCTGGTTGTAAAGCTATTTTCGCAAATATACTTTTGCCTCCCGGCGCGGCACACATATCTAATACTAATTTGACTGGTTTGGTAATAGTTAATAAACTCGAAGCGGCAAAGATAGAGGAAAAATCGAGACAATAAAAGCGACCTTTTTCGTGGAGTGGATGTTTTCCCGGTCTTGTTTCTAAAGCCAGGCGATCGCTAAAGTTTGGTTGCCAAGATGTCGGTTTTTCTACAGTAAATGGATGAGGCTTTGGCGGTTCGTTTCGCCAGATAATGCAGGGATTAAATGGTTTCGGATTGGCGATCGCTTCAATGAATTTTTCTCTTTCGGCAGAGTCGTCAAATAAACGATTGCTCAGTTTAACTAATAGCTTGGAAGGTTTATTTTGGTGCATTTCATCTTTGTGAATCTACTCTATAACTAGCAATCCGCGCGGGGTGCATCTCAATTTTTTTAAAACAAATATCGATGCTCTTTGTTAGTAGGAACGTTGTTATATAGCAATCCTAAATGGGTTATGGAAAATTCGGAGGCCAGAAACCCGGTTTCTTCAACAATACCTTCGCCATTTTCTTGTAGGTTGGGTGGAGCGATAGCGCAACCCAACATCAACGGGAGCATAATCCAACGATTTTGTTGGGTTTCGCTTCGCTGCACCCAACCTACAAATGGTATTTTTTCTTTTTGGCGAAGGTATTGTAAAATATCGCAAATTATTTAGGATTGTTATATAGCAATTATTGAATCGGCGAAGTAAATTGAACGCTACACCGTTGCTCCCCCGGTCGAATTTGCTTGGAGACTTTTTCTGCCAACTAACAACTGACAACTAACAATTAACAAAAACTTAAAATGCACCCCTCGTTCAATCGGTTTTACCAGCAGCGATCGCCTCTTGTTTTTCAGCTATTAATTTCGGTTTCAGATACAAATCTTCCACCAAAGCTGACCCACCAGCAAACCACGGCGGTACGATTAAAGCGCCAATAATTCCTAATAACTGAAGCCCCACCAAAACCGACAACAATTGATATAAAGGATGAACTCCCACCGAGGAACCAACTAGGAACGGATCTAGTACATAAGTTTCCACATTTTGGATGATGTAATATAAAATCAACACCCAGAAAAATAACCATCCACCTTTAGCGATCGCCACAATTAATGCTGGAATTGCTCCCAAAAGCGGACCGATAAAAGGAATTAAATTCGTCACCGCAGCAATGGCACCCAAACCAAAAGAAAAATCTTGCAATCCTAAGAAACTCAAACCCGCTGTAGTTGCCACTCCTAAGATTAGGGAAACTAAAATTCTCCCCCGAAGATAACCCCCCATTCTTAAGCTAACAGGAACTACTTGTGCTTCTAAACGTTGGTTCCAAGGTTGAGGAAAAAACTGTACCAAACTATTTATTAAAGTCTGGCTATCTGCTACCATATAGCCGGAAATAAATAAAGCTAAAATCAGACTGACAGCGGCCCCTAAAACTCCTTTAGTGATGCTATAAGAGCGCAATAATAATTGTTGGCTGGAACGAATTACCCAACTGGTGATGGATTTAGTGTCAAAAAGTCGCTCTACCCAATCGGGGGGATTTTGACTTAAAGAACTAGCCAAATCTTCTATAATGCCGCTAATGCTTTCATAAAATAGCGGTAACTCGCGCAGGAGTTGTTCGATTTGGTAGAATACAGGAGGACCGATTACAAACACTAAACCTGTAATTCCAGCAATTAAGAGCGAGTAAACAATAATTACCGCTATCCAGCGGGGCACTTCCATGTTTTCTGCCCAGCTTACTACTGGAGCGATCGAGGCGGCTAGCACTACTGAAACCATTAATAATACTAGCAAACTTCTTAGCTGCCACAATATTAATATTGTAAAAAAACCTACAATAACTAGCAGTACGGTGGAAATTGAAATTGAAATTTGTCGCTCTGAATTCATTTTTTGGCAACGGATTTGGTAACGTATTTAACTGATTTGTTGTATGGGAGGCAATTAACAATTAACAATTAACAATTAACAATTAACATTTTCCCAACTCTAATTTCTATGCCAAATTGTCGCGCTTCCTGGTTTATCTATTAGGCTAATTCCTCGACCTTGCAGTTCGTTGCGAATTCGATCTGCTTCTGCAAAATCTTTGGCTTTTCTGGCAGCTTGTCTTTGTTCGATTAAGCTTTCGATTTCCCCATCGCTTAAACCTCCAGAGTCAGTGGAACTTTCCTCAGTTTCGGGTTTTACTTCTAACCCCAACACTCTCGATAAAGTTACCAGAGTTTGCCATTTTTCCTTTAGCAGTTCGGAAGGTATTTCTGTTTTGCCTTCGTGGACTAAAATATTCTTCTCCCGACGCAATTCTTTAGCTAATTCAAACAAAACAGCTAAACCTCCAGGAGTGTTAAAATCCTCATCCATTGCTGTCTGGAACTGTTCTACGCTATCGTTGGATGGTTTATTGTCCCCTAGAATTTTATCTAGTTCTTCCCAGCCTAATTTAGAAGCAGTTTGATAACCAAATAACAGACCTTCTTTGAGAGTATTCCAGCCATTTTCCGCAGAAGCGATCGCCTCCGAAGTAAAATCAATTGGTTTGCGATATTGGGCAGTTAAAACAAAAAGTCGCAACGCCATCGGTTCCAGCGGTCTATTTAATAAGTCTCGAATTGTGGTAAAATTGCCCAAAGATTTAGACATTTTTTCCGCATCAATAGTAACAAAACCATTATGCAGCCAATATTTAGCTAAAGTTTTGCCCGTAGCAGCTTCCGATTGAGCAATTTCGTTTTCGTGGTGGGGGAAAACTAAATCCGCGCCTCCAGCGTGAATATCGATGGTGTCGCCGAGGCGATCGCGAACCATGGCCGAACATTCGATATGCCAGCCTGGCCGTCCCGAACCCCAGGGCGACTCCCAGGCCGGTTCCCCCGGTTTGGCCCCCTTCCACAGAGCAAAATCGTAAGGATTTTTCTTTTTGGAAGCATCAGGCGCTTCTACCTCTACTCTACCGCTGGCCCCAGCCTGCATTTCTTCCAAGCGCCGGCCCGATAATTTGCCGTATTCGGCAAAATCTTCCACTTTATAGTAAACGTCGCCACCAGCATAATAGGCAAAACCTTTATTTTCTAGCTCGCGGATCAGTCGTTGGATGCCGTCGATGGTATGGGTTGCCCGGGGATATTCGTCTGCTTCGAGGACGTTTAAGCGTTTCATGTCCTCGAAGTAAGCTTCTGTAAATTTTTCGGCCACTTCTTCCATGGAACAGCCGCTTTCCCTGGCCCGATTGAGAATTTTATCGTCGATATCGGTAAAATTTTGGACGTAACGGACTCCATAGCCGCGCCAGATTAAATATCGTCGGATGGTGTCCCAAACAATGTAGGAACGGGCATGGCCGACATGGCAGTAGTCGTAAACCGTGACTCCGCAGCAATACATCCGCACTTTGCCTGGTTCTATGGTTTCAAAGGGTTGTAGGCTGCGGCTGAGGCTGTTGTAAACTGTTAGAGCCATAAGAAATTTGTTCTATTGTAATGACATAGGGATTGAATTTTTCATTATTATAAAGTATCGTTGCTCTATGCTTTGACGCGATAAAATATTCTAAATACTCATTAGAGCAAAAGTTAGAGGCTAGGGAATAAAGTTTATGCCATCTACAGATCGTAACTCCGCTGCCAATAATTCTCCACAGGAAAACCCAGATATAAAGGCGGGGTTACAGGCTTTAAAAAACAAAAAATATCGAGAGGCGATCGCTCTTTTAGAAGCTATTGAAAGCGACGAAATTGAAGAGAGTAGTTATGTTAAAGCCAAGATGGGATTGGTCCTTGCCTACGAAAAAACTAAGCAATTGGACAAAGCGATCGCTCTGGTTCGCCAACTACAAAATAGTCGCTATCCCAAAGTTCAAACTTGGGCAAATACCGCTCTTCAAAAATTAGAAAAATCCCAAGGCAAGCAACAAGAACCAACGGGATTTGTTGCTTATGAAAATTCTCTTAACGAACCTCCCATCCCGCCACCAGCAAAACCTAAGGTGCCGGGCGCGGGCGCGGATGAAGAACCTGCCAATATCCCCTCCATACCATCCCCCGCAACCTCAAAAACAGAAACCCCAGAAGTAGGAGAAGTTGCAGAAAATTCAACGGTTGAAACTCAAACAACAAAGGTAGTTAATTCAGAAGAAGGAAGAAAGTGGCGGCAAGCAGAAAGAGCAAAAGCAGCCCGTCGCCTAAAAAAAGTCAAGTTAACTCGCTTTTGGTTTGAGTTGGCAGCTACAGTCGTTGCTCTCTTTTGGCTGACTAGGGCCATAGTCATGCTGTTTATGGATAAGACTAACGACTTTTTAGTCTGGCTGCCTCGCGTTAGACCCATTCAGGCATTCTATCGAGACCCAACTCAGAATTTAGCCATTGCTTTAATCTTGCTTTTTGTTCTCTCCCCCTGGTTAATAGATGGCCTGCTCAAATTGCGTTACGGTCTCGAAACTTTGCCTCTTACAGAGTTATTGAAACGCAGCCCAGAAGCTCATAAGTCGGTCAGAAAATTCTCGAAAAAGAAAAATTTGTCCAATATAACTTTAAAAGTAATACCGCTGGCCGTTCCTTTAGCTATGAGTTATGGGTGTTGGCCTCGGTTTGCCAGGATAACCGTTACTCGGGGCTTATTAGATTCCTTGGATGAGGACGAAATAGCTACTATTTACGCGAGGGAGTTGGGCCACATAGAGCGATGGGATTTTTTGGCGATGTCTTTCGCTACTATTTTGCTTCAGATTCCCTACTCTTTATACTGGTTATCGGCTTATGGGGCGGATCGAGGGGCGGAGTTGCTCCAAGGAGGTTTTCCAGAACGCCTCCCCCAGGCAGCAGTCAAGGTTTTATCCTATATAATATTAGGTTTGCGGCCCGTGGCTGCGGTAATTTCCAGCTTGGCTTACGGGCTATTTTGGATGATGCGATGGTTGGTGTTGTGGGTTTCCAGGCGGCGGGTTTATTACAGCGATCGCTTTGCCTGCGATTTAACCACTAATCCTAACGGCCTGACTAGGGCGCTTTTGAAAATTTCCCTCGGCATTGCTGCGTCCATTCGAGAAAAGGGAAAAACTACTGCTTTCTTGGAAGGGTTCGATTTGTTGCTCCCAGTGGGAGTGAAGCAGGGAATGAGTATTGGTAGCGTTGGTTTGTATTCGGACTTTGAGTCTATTTTGCGCTGGGATCTGGCTAATCCTTATCGCCAATGGCTGACGGTTAATAATACTCATCCTTTAATGGGCGATCGCCTCAAAATATTAGGTTCATTAGCTCAATTCTGGAAATTGGAAACCGAACTCGATTGGGAAAAGCCACTGCCTAAAGGCCGAGATAATCCTCCTTCTTTCGATCGCCAAAAGCTGCTTATGTTAGGCGCACCTTTCTTTGGCATTCCTCTAGGATTGTTAGTGGCCGTTGCTTTTTGGCTTCTAGGTGGCATTTTCTATTTGCTTAATTGGTGGCAAGTCGATTGGCTTTTCGGAGATTTTTGGCTTTTGGCAGGCTGTCTGCCTCTCGGCTATAGCTTGGGCACTTTTATTCGGATTAATCGCTTTTTTCCAGATATTAGGCCAAGGAAAATATTGGATGACCCTTCTTTGCCAGAACTTTTATCCTCCAAAGAAGCCCTACCTTTGGATAGCCAGCCGGTTCGCTTGCAAGGTAAGCTTTTGGGCAGAAAGGGCGCGAGTGGCTGGCTGGGACAAGATTTGATTATTGAAACTAGCAGCGGCTTGGTGAAATTACACCATCTTTCTAAATTTGGCCCTTTCGGCAATCTTTGGCCTAAGTCAACTCGTCCCTGCGATTTGGTCGGTAAGTCGGTGACGGCTACTGGTTGGTGGCGACGGGGGGCTACTCCTTGGGTGGATTTAGAGAATTTGCGCTCGGAAGGTGGTAAGCCTATTTACAGCCATCATCCCGTCTGGTCAACGATGGTGGCGGGTGTCACCGCTTTATGGGGTACTTATATTATTTATCGAGGCGGCTTTTAGCAAAGCGACTAAGAAGATGCGTTGGAGCGAACAAAATAATTGTTGCCCCTTATGTCTTGCAGCATTCGATCGTGGCTATTTTTTCGGAATGCTTCCTAGAAATTAAAGGTTAGAAGAGAAAAAAAATCAAAAATTGAAATAAAACCAGCCTTTATGTTAATCTCTTAAGGGATCGACTTCACTCAGACAACCAGAGAGGTTGATTTTTTTTTGCGATCGCCGATTATCCGTGCTAATATTGCCAAAGTCTTTGAATTTGTCTAAAAATAGATATAAAGCTAAAAAAAAATTTTCCGGTAACTTTACTTTTAGCGTGATTGTGTGGTATCTTGGATAATGGCTTTTACCTACCTATTCCGATGGAGGATATGGGAGGTAATGAAGAATGGAGGCTGGGAAAGATTTTTGGGAGCATCTCATATTTGCAAAAATGCAATATTCCTATTACCTATTACCTATTACCCATTACCAAAAAGCGTTAAATTCTTGGCTTTCTTCAAAATTGAGATGCACCCAGATTTTTGGCATTAAGTTTGAAAGAAGCCGAGAAAGTAGTAAAATGTTCGTGTTTGTATGATGGAAGAGTGGTAAGCTAATTACAGAGCGGATGCCCTGGGGTAACTTTTGCAGAAATTGAAATTATCTGCGATCGCTCTAGTTCCGGTACTCCTCAAGGAAGACTGCTAAAAAAGTAGAGTAGTAGAAAAAAGCCTGAGAAAAAAGCCTGAGAAAAAAAGCTATAGGCTTGCGTGCTAATTGATGAGTGAAAGTTTAAAAAAACAGCTAACTAGAGAAAAGTCTTTGCCCGGATTATTGATGGATAATTAAGAATATCTTAAATCGAGCTTCATTATTGAGTGAAGTTCTATGTTTAGCTGCTAAAATTGAAAAACATTGTCTTTATTTAATGCCATATTAGAGATCCATAACGATCCGAAGGCAGAGATAACAGCCGCTCTTAACCACATTATTAATTGAATTGAAGTCTGGAGGTACTAATCGTGTCTGTACGTTTATATGTTGGCAATTTGCCTAAAGATGTTATCGAACGTCAAGAATTACAAGAAATTTTTGCGGAAGAAGGAGAATCAGTAGTAACTAAATTGATTTCCGACCGCAAAACTGGTAAGTGTCGGGGATTTGGTTTCGTAACCGTAGCCACGGACGAAGAGGCAGACAAAATTATTGAAAAATATAACGGCTCAACGTTCAAAGAAAGTTCTTTGAAAATTGAAAAGGCCTTGCCTCGGTCTAAGGGTAAAGAGGGTTCTAATTCTCAAGAAGAAGAAGAACCTCGCAAAACAAACAGGGCACCGGCACCAGGAAAAGGGAAAAAGTCTCGTCGTTCTGACAGGGATAAAGATAAATTCGCAGGGAGCAATTCTTCTGGTTCTAATAACGAAGCAGTGCAACCAGACCCTCGCTGGGCTAATGCTTTGGCAGAACTTAAGGAGAAGTTGGCGGCTACTACTAATTAGTTGGCGAACGGTTCAGAAAATTAGCTTGGTAGTTATCGATAAAAGCTTCTGTTTTTAAGCTAACTTAAGAAAGCGCGATCGCTCTGTCAGAGCGATCGCGCTTTTTTGATTATCTTCAATACTGGCACGAGGGATAAAGAACGCACAACTATAAAAAATCGCGCGAAGAGAGCGATCGATCGCTTCTAATAATTACAACACGTTCGCCCTCAGCAATGCCACTGGCAAACACAACATTTTCCGAGGAGTGGAAACATAAGCTCGACGGTTAAAAACATCGTAATTGTTGCTCTCTATGGAGTCTAAAATCTTGCTATAAAGCATTAAAGCTGCCCAGACCGGCCAACGGATATCCCTAGTAAGATTGGTAATACCTTTCTCTGCTTCAACAAAAAACTTTCGCGCCCGTTGAATTTGGAACTTCATTAATTCCCGCCAGCGATCGTCTATAACTCCGTTAAACAGATCTTCCTCAGTATAGTTAAACAATGCTAATTCATCCAGAGGTAGATAAATTCGACCCCGACGAGCATCTTCTCCTACATCTCGCAGAATATTAGTAAGTTGATTGGCAATTCCAAGAGCGATCGCCTCTTCAGTGGGATTATAACTTTCTTTATCTCGATTCCAAGCTGCCATAGATTGGGGCTTATCTACTCCCATGACCGCCATCGACATCAAACCTACGGTACCGGCAACCCGGTAACAGTAAAGTTCCAGTTCCTCAAAAGTATCGTAACGACTGCGGTACAGATCCATTTTTTGACCGGCAATCATATCTCGAAAGGGCTCAATATCTATGGGGAATTTAGAGAGAGTATCTACTAATGCCACGTCAACATCGTCGATCGCCCTACCTGCAAATAAAGATTCCAGGTGTTCTTCCCAGCGATCGAGGGTTTCAAAGGTTGTTGACTCGGCCATCGGGCCATCTACGAGTTCGTCAGTGCGGCGACACCAAACGTAAATTGCCCAAATTGCTTTCTTCTTGGCCTCCGGCATTAGCTGAGTGCCTAAGTAAAAAGTTTTGGAATGGATCGCCGTGATTTGACGACAGAGCTCGTAGGATTCTTCTAAAGAAGCCAGAGGTTTCATGGGGACAGGTTTAGACAGTTGCAGCATTCTTCGCTGGCTGAGTTGTTGTTGGTTGCAGGTTGGCATCAGATTTTTTATTAGAAGCGATCGCCTGCGCTGTCAGTTTACCAGAAAGTACGGCGCCTTCCATACTCGCTAAATAGCGCTGCATCGTATAGTCCCCAGTTAAGAAAAAGTTGGCAATGGGGGTTTTCTGAGAAGGACGGCACTTTTGGCGACCTGGGGTGGCCTTATAGACAGAACGGGGCGTTTTGACAACGTGGTATTTTAATAATTTGGCCGTATCTTCGCCCCTAAAGTGTTGGGGAAAGAGTTTTTCTAATTCGGCCATCGTAGCTTCTACTATTTCTTTATCGGATTTACTTATCCACTCCTTGGCGGGGGCTAATACTAATTCCAACATCGACTTGTCTGGGTTGGCATATTCCCGACAGGTGTTGCTCATGTCGGCGTAAACGCTTAGTAGGGGCGATCGTGAAAATAGCAGGTGATCTATCTCTGTTAGTTTGCGATCGAACCACAGATGCAGGTTTATTACTGGGACTCCTTCTAGTCCTTCTAGCTTTTGGAAATACTCTAATTTTTTCCAGGGCTCGGGCAGCATTAGTTTTAAAGGATCTACTGGCATGGCAGATACATACATATCTGCTGTTAACTCAAGGTCGCCTCCTCCCTTTGACCCTCCCATGAGAAACCCGCGTACCGTCCCATCCTCTTCGAGCAAGAATTCTTTGATGGGGGCGTTTAGATGAACTTCTCCACCGCGATCGCTTATGTACTCTACCAGAGGTTGGCAGAGTCGCTCTGTGGGGGCACCGTCCAGAAAGGCCATTTTTGAACCGTTTTTCTCTTGCAGAAAACGATTTAAGGCCGTCAGGATTACCGTTGAAGATATTTCTTCGGGTCCGATGAAGTTTAAGGCCTTTGACATGGCGATAAATACTTCTTTCTCTACTCTCGGGGGTACGTTTTGCCGCTGCAACCACTCGGAGAAGGAGTATTTATCCATTTCCTCGACGTATTTCTGGCCTTTTAGTATGGCTGGTATTAAGCCTAAGCCAAACTTAATTTTTTCTGGCCAGGTGAGCATAGCGTTATTGCGCAAGATCGCTACCATGCCGTTTACTGGGGCGGGAATGTCTGGAAAGTCAAACCGGGAGTAGGTTCCCGGTTTTTCTGGTTGGTTGAAGATCATGGAATGTTGTTTCCATTGCAGTCGATCTTCGATATTTAGTTCTTTGAATAATTGCAACATATTGGGGTAGGCCCCAAAGAATATATGAAGACCTGTTTCGTACCAGTCGCCGTCTTCGTCTTTCCACGCGGCGACCTTGCCCCCGAGAACGTCTCGCCGTTCTAATACTATGGGGGTGTGACCGAGGTCGGTTAGATATTTAGCGCAAGATAGGCCTGCTAGACCTGCTCCCGCGATCGCTACTCGCATTTTTTTGGTTTGGCCTTTTTTCTTGGTTTGTCCTTTTCCGATTTTTAGTTTACAAGTCTTTACAAAATTAAGCAAGTTTTCTTAATGGATTCCCATCGGACCTAGTTGGCATCCTTCCACTGAATATGGCCAAAACCATAGTAGGTTGGGTGGAGTGAAGCGCAACCCAACATTAAATTTTATTCTCCTTCGCTATTTTCAAAGTTAACGCGGTCGTAAATATCTTTTAATGTTATTTCAAAATCTACGGTTTCTAATACTAATTTAGCCTCTTCAACTTCGTGGTAATTTATAACCCATTTGTTAGATTCTTGTTTGACGTAATGCTCGACTAAAGTTTTATATTGGTCGATGAGGATGTATTCTTTAAATTCGGGAATCGAGCGATAAATTTTAAACTTTTCTGTGCGATCGCGGTTGGCAGTGGAACGGGATAATACTTCGCAAATAATCGCCGGATTGTTAATAGTATCTTTGCGATTATTGTGGTAAGCAAGTTCTCCTTCCACTACCATGACATCTGGATAGGTGTAAGTATTATATTCCGGTATCCACACCCGCAAGTCTCCGGCAAATACTCGGTAATTTTGCTGTCGTAAAGCAAAATACAAATGAGCGCAAAGATTAACTGAAATTTGATTGTGGTTGCTAGTTGCACCTGTCATTGGGACTATTTCTCCGTCGATGTATTCGTTTTTTTCTTCGGCGACTTCTTCTAGTGCCAGATATTCTTCTGGGGTCGTCGTAACTGGTTTCGTTTGTACTTGCATATTACTATTTTTTTGGTATAGTTTTACTGTTTTTCATTATAACTAAAAGTCTTCCTGTAAAAATCGGTAGGTTGGGTGGAGTAAAATGCGAGGTCGGGGCAAAGCATTCGGACACCACAATTAATGTTTTAAAAAAAATTTACCGCCCGAATGCTTGGACCTTACAGTTTCTTTTCGCTATTTTCAAAGTTAACGCGATCGTAAATATCTTTTAATGTTATTTCAAAATCTACGGTTTCTAATACTAATTTAGCTTCTTCAACTTCGTGGTAATTTATAACCCATTTGTTAGATTCTTGTTTGACGTAATGCTCGACTAAAGTTTTATATTGGTCGATGAGGATGTATTCTTTAAATTCGGGAATCGAGCGATAAATTTTAAACTTTTCTGTGCGATCGCGGTTGGCAGTGGAACGGGATAATACTTCGCAAATAATCGCCGGATTGTTAATAGTATCTTTGCGATTATTGTGGTAAGCAAGTTCTCCTTCCACTACCATGACATCTGGATAGGTGTAAGTATTATATTCCGGTATCCACACCCGCAAGTCTCCGGCAAAAACTTCGTAGTTAGTGCCTCTCAAAGCTGCACCTAAACTAATCACAAATTCAACTACAATTCGGTTATGGTTGCTAGTTGCACCTGTCATTGGGACTATTTCTCCGTCGATATATTCGTTTTTTTCTTCGGCGACTTCTTCTAGTGCCAGATATTCTTCTGGGGTCGTCGTAACTGGTTTGGTTTGTACTTGCATATTACTATGTTTTGGTTTTAATTGCGGTTAAATTTGAAGTTTAATGCGAGAGCGGGGCAAACTAAACGGACAGTCAACTTAAGGCTTTTTACCCAAATAGATCGTCCGTTTAGTTTGCCCCTACAATGCATCATTATAGCGTTTTTCAATGATTTGTAAACAGAAATCTAGGTGGGCCCAGACGCGAGCGGGGACGCTCGCACTCATTTACAAATCATTTTGAATTGTTATATAACCAATCTTAAAACAACTTACAGACTTCTTATTTTACAGGCATCAAAAATTTCTGTTGCTGTTAATTTTAATTCTGGAAAAGTGGGAGAAAGAATCCGATCGCTTTCTCTAAAAGCATTGACTCTATAAGCATTTTCGACTAAATTATAAACAAAAATTGTTTTCCCCTTTTATTCTGATTTAACTAGCAGTTATAGTTTTTTTTGAACTCTCGGACTTTTGAACTCCATAGGCGGTAAATTTTCTAACTTCTGGAGGTTGCAAACCTAAAACAATCGATTGAGGAGGGATGCCGGCGGCAACTAATTCTTCGGCAAGATAGCGATCGGTATTGTTAGCTTGAATCCAAATTTGACCGTCGATAATATCCAGGTGCATGATGCAGTCGTGAACTCTTCGGTCTCGATACCAACCGATGCTAATTAACATATAGCGATCGCTTTTTAAATCGAAAATAGTTATGTATTCCAGTTCGCTGTCATAAGTTGGTATTTGAGCGTATTCTGTTAAAAGTTGTTTGAGCGCATCGCGCAGTTTTTTTAGGGAAGCCATTCGATAATCTCCTCTGTGTCTATGTTGAAAACTATCAGTTTTAAGCGGTTATTATCTAGTAAGATTTTACCAAACTTTGCTCCTTCAAAAATATCTGTAAAAGCTCTTGAAGGCATTGCAAGATATAACTCTCTTTCTGGATGAGTAAGTTTCAAAATGTCGTTGTAAAGAATATATTGCCCTAAAGCTTGCTCTAAATCTGCAACTCTAGAATCTCTGAGGAAGCTTTTAACCTCAACCACTATTTTACGCTCTTCATTTTCGGCAGCTAATAGTTTTTCTGCCCCTAGATCGATGGATAGATTTCTCTTAGCCCAAGGCAAAGAAAAAGGATCGTGAGTAATTGTCCACCCTGCTTTGATAAGTGCTTGTTTGACAAGCTCGTGGTAAATGTCTTTTGCTGGCACGGCAACACCTTTTTACAGCTATTCTATTAATTATAAATAATTTTTATAGCTTCTGGGAACGCTCTTTGCTGCTGCTAATTTTTTAATTTTACTTTTACTACATTTATGGCTAGAAGTCAAGAGGTGGATTTGTTTTAGAAAAGCGATATTGTCTTTTGCGGATTTATCACCAGCCGTTTTGTTGGGTTATAGTAAAGTCTAGTAGTTCTTGGCAAGGAGAGATCTTTATGTACGAACTTGTGCAAATATTAATATCTATTGCTGTAGCTTTATTAGCAATGAAAAAAAGCAGCGATGAACGACCTTTGATTATAGCCGCTTATTCCTGTGTTGCTCTGTTGTTTTTAAAGCAAACAAACCCCGTTGTAGGGCTACTCAGTTATTTTATGGGTATGGCCATTTTAATATATTTTGCTGTTCGATTATTCATTACTATTGACAACAATATTAATGACTCAATAGCAATTGTAATAAGTAAATTGGGCTTGATTTTTAGTGTATTTCTTTTATCGTTGCCTGGACCAAGTTTTTTGTTGTTAATAGTTGGGATAAGTACCGATCTCTCTTCGCTTACGGCATTTTCAATGGCATACATAGGTTTAGCAGGATTTTTTATTAGCTTTTTTTACCTAGCCTTTGTTGGGGATGAATAAATCTTTTTGTTATTTAATTTTTATGACACATCTAAATTTATAATTAAGACACCAGATTTTAGAATATTTCTAGGTTGCAGGGTGGGAAACATGATTAAAAATCAAAAACAATACGAATACACTCAAGAATTAATTCAATCCTTTGAATCAACTTTATCGCATTACAACCATCCTGAAGATTTACAAGAAAATCACGATTTATTGCATCAAATTCAACGAGAATCCTTGCAAAGTCATCTCGATATTTTAAAAGCAGAAATAGTGGAATACGAAGCCTTGATAGATCGGAGCGATCGCCCCAGCCTAAGTTTACAACTATCCGACATCCAACGCTTATCAGAAATTCCCATAAAAGCTCGCATTGCTGCAAATCTCAGTCAAAAAGAACTCGCCGAATTAGCGGGACTCACAGAGAAAAAAATTAAAGATTATGAAAAACAAGATTATCAAACCGCCAGTTTTTTAGACTTTTTATTCGTCTTAGAAGCCCTCAACATCCAAGTCAAAAATGGGGAATTTTTAGTATCAATAGAAGCTTTAAAAAAACACAGAAATAGCAATTATTGATTTTAATCCCCCCTTAGTGGCCCCGCCCTCCCCAAAACCTAAAATCTACCCGGTGGGACTATTTCCCCAGGGTCGCCGTTCCAGACGCGATACAATAATTTACAAAAGGACAAGAACGGACAAAATCAGCCCATGGGTAAAGTAGTCGGCATAGATTTAGGTACAACCAACTCAGTAGTCGCCGTCATGGAAGGCGGCAAACCAATAGTCATCGCCAACGCCGAAGGAATGCGAACCACACCTTCAGTCGTGGCCTTTACCAAAGACGGAGAACGGATCGTCGGGCAAATGGCCAGAAGACAAACGGTGATGAACCCCCAAAACACCTTCTACGGCATCAAACGGTACATCGGGCGCAAATACAGCGAACTCTCCCCAGAGTCAAAACGAGTACCCTACACCATCCGGCGGGACGAATATGGCAACATCAAAGTCAAATGTCCCCGCCTCAAACGCGACTTTGCCCCAGAAGAAATCTCGGCAATGATTTTGCGCAAACTGGCAGAAGAGGCAAGTCGCTATCTCGGAGAAGAAGTCACCGGGGCAGTCATTACCGTCCCCGCCTACTTCAACGACTCCCAAAGACAGGCAACCCGCGATGCCGGAAAAATAGCCGGTCTGGAAGTAAAACGAATTCTCAACGAACCAACCGCCGCCTCCCTAGCTTACGGTTTGGAAAAAGCCGAAAATGAAACTATTTTAGTATTCGACCTCGGAGGCGGCACTTTCGACGTCTCCGTATTAGAAGTAGGAGACGGAGTTTTTGAAGTCAAAGCTACCAGCGGCGATACCCAACTCGGAGGTAACGACTTCGACCAAAGAATAGTCGATTACCTGGCCGAACAATTCCTCGAAGCAGAAGGTGTGGACTTGAGGCGCGATCGCCAATCTCTCCAAAGACTCACCGATGCCGCTGAAAAAGCCAAAATCGAACTCTCGGGAGTCGGCCTTACAGATATAAACTTACCTTTTATTTATGCGACCGACGAAGGGCCGCTACACCTAGAAACTAAACTAACTCGCGCCCAATTTGAAGAACTCTGCGGCGATCTGGTTCCCCGGATCCGCCGCCCCCTGAAACTCGCCCTCAAGGATGCAGGTCTCAGTCCGGCCCGCATCGATGAAGTTGTATTAGTAGGAGGTTCCACTCGCATACCTTTTATCCAAGACCTGGTTCGGGGGCTCATCGGCCGGGAGGCAAACCAAAATGTCAATCCCGATGAGGTAGTCGCAGTTGGGGCCGCTGTTCAAGCCGGTATCTTGGGCGGCGACTTGCGAGATGTTTTGTTATTGGACGTTACTCCCCTCTCTCTGGGAATAGAAACTATTGGTGGGGTGATGAAAAAACTCATTCCTCGCAATACAACTATTCCGGTTCGCCGTTCTGATATTTTCTCGACTTCGGAAAACAATCAAACTGTAGTAGAAGTTCACGTCGTCCAAGGGGAACGGGAATTAGCGGCGGATAATAAATCTCTGGGCCGGTTTAAATTGACCGGCATTCCTCCGGCACCTCGCGGCGTTCCACAAGTTCAGGTTTCTTTTGATACCGATGCTAATGGCATTTTGCAGGTTACAGCTATGGATAAAACCACGGCCCGGGCCCAGAGTATTACGATTCAGGGGGCCTCGACTCTGAGTCAACAGGAAATTTCTAAGATGATTCAGGATGCGGAACAGTTCGCCCAACAGGACCGCCTCCAGCGAGAACGGGTGGAAAAACGCAACCGGGCTCAGTCTTTGGCCTATCAAGCAGAACGACAGTTGCGCGAAGTGGCTTTAGATTACGGGATGCAATTTGCCCAAAGGAGTCGCCAGAGGATCGAAATGTTGATTCGGGAGTTGCGCGATAGTCTCGAACGGGATGACGAACGAGGTATAGATCTGGTAGGGGCAGACTTACAGGATGCTCTTTACGATCTAAATCGCGAAGTGAGGGTTTTTGCCGAGGATGAGGATGAGGATGATTTCTTTGGCGCGGTACGTCGCACTTTCACTGGGGAGGATGCCAGGGGTGGCGATCGCTACGATCGCTACGATCGCTACGATTACGAACCGAACTCTTACGGTCGCCCCGCCCCAGACAGGGCAGCTTCTAAGCGCGGCAATCGTTATTATCCGGGTTACCCTGATGATGATTGGGATGATGACGACGATTGGTTGTAAGTAATTAATAATTAACAATTAACAATTAACAATTAACAATTAAGACTACAGCGCCCGATTAATGGGAAATTACGAGATTGTTAATTGTTAATTAGCCTATAGCAATAATTTCCACTTAATTTATAGCGATAGACAATGCAAAATTTTCGTAATTATTACCAAATACTAGAAATTTCTAAAGATGCTACGATGGAGGAAATTAAACAGTCTTACCGCAGGCTAGCGCGACAGCTTCACCCCGATGTTAATCCGGGAAATAAGGACGCTGAGGAACAGTTTAAGGATATTAATGAGGCTTACGATATCCTTTCCGATTTGGAGAAGCGATCGCAATACGATAAATTTATTCGCTACTGGAAACCTAAAGGTATTGCTGCTAAAGTAGGGATGAAAATTCCAGATTTCAAAAATTGGGATAATCGCAACAATCGTAAGAACAACCCTCGCCGCCCCCCCAGAGAAGAAGACGATTTAGACGTTAGCGAGTTTGCTGATTTCAACCGATTTGTAGATCAATTATTGGGTCGTCGAAAAGAGGTTAGAACTGTTAGTTCATCTGCTCCACCGGGACCAGCAGAACCTAACCCTTATCGCCCTTCTGGTACTAGGAAAAAAACTTATACTGCTCCTCCGAGAGAACAGAAAAGGGATATTGAAGCCCGGTTGACGGTACCTTTAGAAAGAGCTTATGAGGGAGGTGCAGAAAGAATTCGTCTCGAAGACGGTAGGTCTATTGAGGTAAATATGCCCGCAGGGATGGTTAGCGGGCAAAGAATTCGCTTAAGAAATCAGGGAATTGCTGGAGGGGATTTGTTCTTAAAAATTACCGTGGCAGAACATCCTTTTTATAAGTTGCAAAGAAACGATATTTTCTGCGAATTACCAGTCACTCCCACGGAGGCAGTTTTGGGGGGAGATGTGGAGGTGCCGACTCTCGATGGTTGGGTGAAAATGAAGTTACCTCCAGGCGTTGTTTCCGGTAAAGTTTTACGACTTGCTAATAAGGGATATCCCGATGGTAGGGGAGAAAGGGGCGATCAGTTGGTGGAAATTGAGGTTGTGTTTCCTGCAAGTTTGACCGATGAGGAAAAAGAATTATATGACAAATTGCGCCAAATTGAGAAGTTTAAACCTCGTCGAGATTTGCCTGTTTAGACTAATTGAGAAACCCGGTTTTTAATACAATACCTTCGCCAAAATAAAAAATACGATTTGTAGGTTGGGTGTAGCGACAGCGAAACCCAACAAAATCCTTTGGTTTTAGCTACGAAGATGTTGGGTTTCACTACGTTCCACCCAACCTACAAGAAAAATGGCGAAGGTATTGTAATAAAAACCGGGTTTCTGGTTTTTTAACATAAATGACTCAAAAATGTTGGTTGGCAGCGGTATTGAACGCCGATGTAGCGTGGTTCCGTTTTTGGTGGGTGAAATGGGTTAAGGGAGTAGCAAAAAAATAAAGTACCAGTAAGAGTGTAGTAAGAGTGTAGGTTGGGTGGAGTGAAACGGAACCCAACATCGGTATGTTATTAAATTGCTAGTCCCTAATTGTTTTTTTTCAATTTTGTAGGGGCAAACTAAACGGACGGTAAGTCAGTTAAAAAATCGTTGACTTTTGTGTCCGTTTAGTTTGCCCCCGCCCGCCGAAATAAAACCCACCCCGCCAGAAAATCGCTAAGGAAAAACGGACCAGGAGGGGTTTTTTCAATTTTATTGCAAATCATTTTTCAATTTTCAATAAAAAGGCGATCGCTCCCCAATTGATATAAACTCAAGATGCTATACTCGCATAAGGCAAAAGCTAATTATCTAAAAACATGAAGTTCGATTAGCGATTAGCTATAATCTTTTCCAGTTTTAAAAAATAGGAGAAATATACTTCCATGAGTCAAACTCCAGCACAATGCGAAAACCTCGAAGAACAGGTAGAGAAAATATTAGAACTGCTGCATCAAGAACCGTATTTGCGACAGCAAGATATCACCGCAGTTCGCGCTTCCTTAAATAAGGCAATTTCTCCCAAATTCGAGATAGTATTTGCCGGTGCTTTTAGCGCGGGAAAATCGATGTTAATTAACGCGCTTTTAGAGCGAGAATTGCTTTACAGCGCCGAAGGTCATGCTACTGGAACGGAATGTTATATTGAATATGCCGAACCAAATCAAGAAAGGGTAGTTTTAACCTTTTTAAGCGAGGCAGAAATTCAGGAACAAGTATCAGCTTTGCGCCACCAACTAGGTTTGGATGGGAAGATAGGTATTAACCAACCAGAAGTAATCGAACTTATCCGCCAACAATGCCAAGCAATTATCGAGAAAGAAGGGGGAGAAAATAAATCTGAACGGGCAAAACAAGCAAAGGCTTTGAAATTATTGGTGGATGGTTTGGAGTCGAATAAGGAGCGAATAAATCCTCTTAATAATGCGACTTATTCCATGGAACAATTTGATTTTACTAACCTCAAAGAAGCGGCTGGTTACGCGCGGCGGGGTAGTAATAGCGCGGTGTTGAAGCGAGTTGAGTATTATTGCAACCATCCTTTATTGCAGGATGGAAATGCCATCATCGACACTCCAGGAATTGACGCGCCAGTTGAGAAAGACGCGCAATTAACTTATGACAAAATCGAACATCCCGATACTTCGGCGGTGGTTTGTATTTTAAAACCGGCGGCGGCGGGAGAAATGACTACGGAAGAAACGGAATTGTTGGAAAAAATGCGGAGCAATCCAGGGATTCGCGATCGCGTTTTTTACGTTTTTAACCGTATCGATGAAAGCTGGTATAACTCTCAGTTGCGACAGCGGTTGGAGAGTTTGATTAATTCCGATTTTACGGATACAAACCGGGTTTATAAAACTAGCGGTTTGTTAGGTTTTTACGGAAGTTTGATTAAGGGAACCACCGGGCGCGATCGCTTTGGTTTGGACAGCGTATTTGCGGAAAGCGTAAAAGGATTGGATGGAGAAGAAGAAACGCCGCAATTTGTCTATGATTTTAATAAATATTGCACTTCTGGCAAACTTCCGAGTAATTTCCGAGTAAGCGTTAATAGTTTCGAGTCGCCCAACGAGAATTATACGCGGAATTTAGCCGACTGGGGCAAACCGTTAATCGAACAGTTAATTAAAGATAGCGGTATCGAAGAATTTCGGGAGGGAATTACCCGCTATTTAACTGAAGAAAAACGCCCCCAATTGTTTGCCAATTTGGCGGACGATTTGCAGGATGTCTGCATTCAGTTGCGGAAACATTATTTAGCAACTCAGCAAGATTTGGCGAGTCAACCGCGAGAAATTGAAGGAATGAAGGCGAAAGAGTTGCTAATGCTGAACCAACAATTGCAGGAAGTGGGGGAGGAATTCCGCAGTCATCTTGCTGAGGAAGTTAATTTATTAGTTACTAACAAATGCGATGGTTTCGAGGAAGATTTCAAGCAACTTCAATCGCGAATGATTCGGCGTTTGGATGAGTTATTGGATACTTTTTCTGTGGAGTCTGCCTACAGTCGGGCAACTATGAGTCATCCTCGCAATGCCACTGCGCCTTTGCTGGCAGTTTTAGTTGAGGGTTTGTACGAGTTGGCGAATCAATTGGAGGATATTTTGGTTGATTCAACGGAGTCAGTTGTCAGCAGTTTTTTCCTTGGTTTAATTGACAGGGTGCGCAAGTCTGATTATTACAAACAATTGTATCGTTTGTTGGGAAATGATGGCGGTTTGGAGGCAAATTTGCAGGTTATAAAGCGGGAGGTTACTATTGCTTTGGTTAGCGCTGCGAAGATAGAATGCGATCGCTTCGTGCGAGAAAGTCCGCGTTTTTACGATGAGGGAACTTTTTCTATTTATCAATTCCGGCAAACTTTATTACAGACTGCCCAGGGTTACGATTGTAGCAGTATGGTGGATGCGGAACCGGCTATTCGGCAGTTGTTGAAGTTGGATTTTGAGCCGAAGGTTTCTAATACTATTCGGCGAACTTTTCGGCAAACAATTAATCAAACTATGAAGACTCAATTGTTACCAATTGCCGAGAAACAGGCGGATGAAATTATGCAGCAATACAATCAAGCGCGGGCTTATTTGGAGCAAAGTTTGGAGCAGGAAGCGGCGGAGAAGATTGAGGCAAACGAGCGATATAAGATGTTGGTTGAGGCGAAGATTGATGAGTACAATAAAGCGGTTTCTGCTATTAATAATTGTTTGTCGGCGATGCAGTTGTACGAACGCCAGTTGCCTGTTGTTGCGGCATCGGATTTGTTAGTTATTGGGGAGGATATTGTTGAGGTAGAGGTTGAGGAGTCGGAGGAAATGGTAGGGTTTTAGGGTTTGGTTTTGGGGTGCGTTTTCTCCTTTTTTTTTGGGGGAAGCGTGCCTTTTGGGTTTGGAATTTTGCCCTGACGAACCAGAAGAAATAGAAGAAGAGGCAGAAGAATCTCAAAATGGTGAATCAGAAGATAGCGACTTCGATTCTTTAGACGATTTGCGCAAAGAGTTAAATCAGTAGAGGAGTTTAGGTTACACTTTTCTTGGCAACGGCGAGATTTATTCGTTAACCAGAAACCCGGTTTTTTAAAAAAACCGGGTTTCTTAATCCTCGCTGTTGAATAAAAAGCGATCGCCAATCACAATATATTTGAAAGAGGCGGTGAAAAAAACTGGAATGTTAAACGCGGGGTTAGGGCAAAGCATTCGGAATGTTATATTTATGATTTTTTACCTAGCTTACCGCCCGAATGCTGTTGCCCCTACAGATTGGTTTTTGTTTGGCGATCGCCCCTAAAACACAACATACCAGAAACCCGGTTTTTTGAAAAAACCGGGTTTCTTACCACTTAAATTAAACCACAGTCCAATCTTCTAATATCAAACCCGGTGGTACTTTGGAAAAATCTCTATTATTGCGAGTAACGATCGCTATACCTTTTTTTATGTATTAATACTTAACCAATTCGATCGCCACTGCATACTACTTTTTTATGCTACACTTTGAGGTACAAAAATGGGGGTTAAAATTATAGCAGATAAAACTGTTATAAAAAAATTTATGTTGAAGGGGAACTTATTAAAGTATTCAGTAGTCGATGTTCAAGAATATTGCAGTTACGAAAAATCAAGCATGATTTCAAAGCTGTATATCGCTGGTTAATAATGGCTGAAACAGTACATTTCTCAATTAACCAATAAAAAGATCGCCTTTGCTATTCAGTAGAGACATCAACATTTAATAACAATTTCAATATTCCCTTATTATGTTAGACACCAGCTCGTTTTTCAGCGAAAGTTTTTATTTGTCAGACAACCCAGGCGTAGCCGCAGCTATTAATGCTGGAATTTTGCCAAACGGACTAGAACACTTCAACTCATTCGGTCGGTCTGAAGGTCGCGACCCCAGCCTGTTATTCGATAGCGACTTTTATCTACAGCAAAACCCAGATGTAGCTGATTTAATTAACTCAGGTGCATTCCCAAGCGCATTCGAACACTTTGATGCAGTCGGTCAATTTGAGGGACGCGACCCCAGCCGTTTGTTCGATACCAGTTTTTATCTCGATAGTAACCTGGATGTAGCAGCAACAGTAGCTCAAATTGATTCGCTCACAGGATTCAAACACTATACCGAAACCGGTCAATTTGAAGATCGTAGCCCCAGCCAGCTATTTAATAACGGCTTTTATCTACAACAAGACCCAGATTTAGCAGCAGCAATAGAGGAAATAGACAGTCTGACAGGGATAAGACACTTCCTAGATTTTGGCATAGCAGAAAATCGTTCTCCCAGCATAGTCTTCGATAACAACATCTATCTACAGCAAAATCCCGGTGTAGCAGACGCACTCAACAACGGTCAACTGGGAAGTGCCTTCGAACATTACCTAAACTTTGGCATTGCCGAACAGCGCATCAGTTCTCCCCTAGCCTTCGACCCGGCAACGATTTATGTCTCTAATAACGGTACAGATAATGCCGGAACAGTCGATCGAGTTAATGGTGCTTTTGGAGAGCCTAGTACGCGATTTGCCCCCGGAAATAACCAAGGAGTTGAGCTAGATGTACTGGGAAATCTCTATCAGGCAGGAGATGCGACGGTTGGTAGCATTCGGATTATTTCTCAACCTCAAACCGAGCAAGAAGGCGATAGCTTTAACCCACTATTCGATCGCGAAATAGTAGGAGAGCAAACTGGATTGACAAATCCTAAAGGAATAGCGATCGCTCTTGAAGCAGGTTATATTATTGCAGCGGACTTTGGATCGGGAGACCTCAAAGTATTCGGAACATCTGTAGCAGGTGATGTGCCTCCTGTAGCAATAACAGATTTACCCGCAAATCCCTGGGATGTTGTTTACGACGCAAATGCAGATAGCTTGTTCGTTGCCTTGACAGACGGCACGCTCGGCGTCTTCGATAACTATATTGCTGGAAATTTTGGTGCCGGAGGAGTCTCCAGACTGGTAACTCTTGTGGATGAATCTGGAATGGAAGTTTCTACCAATCTCCACGGCATCGTTTACGACCCCAGCCGAAATCAACTGGTAGTCACCGATGTCGGAGCAGCAACAGCAGAACAGAGTCCCGCTTTCAACAGCGACGGACGCATCTATGTGCTTGACAATGCCAGCACGATAGATGGTAACGTGGTGCCATCCCGTACCATTGAAGGGCCGGCGGCTCAGTTGGGTAATCCAGTGGATTTAATCTTAAATGGTAGCGATGTTCGCGTTGCAGAGAAAGCAGGGGATAAACTGCTAGTGTTCCAAGATATTTTTACAGGGCCAAGCGGAAATATAGCGCCGGATTTAACCGTGGCACAGACGAAGCCAGAATCCTTGGTGGCTGAGGTCAACAGAGCGATCGCTCCTGATGTAACCGATATTGAGTTTACTGGTGGGGCTAGCGTTTCGCTGGTGACTACTTCTAACCCGCCAGAAGCCAACGACTTCGTGGCGAAGTTGACAAGAGGTCTGCAAGCCCAAACTACATTCGACACTTCTAACGGGGTAGCAACTGTGGAAAACATCACTTTCGATCGGAGTGGTGATGGTTTTTTAACCTTTGATGATGGTGATAACACCAATGGCGGCATTTTAGTTGTGAATCGCCTAGCTGAGACTCGCAACGGAGGTGGCTTAAGCGTGTCGCGCGATCGCATAATTGCCGGTTCTAATACCGGGTTAGTCTCTCCCAAAGGTTTAGATGTTGCCGACGACCTGGGACTTGTCTTTGTCGCCGAAAATAATGCTTCTACTCCCGGAATACTTGCCTTCAGCACTCAAGGCGAGGGCGATCTGCCGCCAGTCTTTAGCACTACGGACCTTGGTGGAAGGCGACCTTGGGATGTTGACTACGAACCTTCTAGCGATCGCCTGTTCGTAGCAGCTACAGATGGAAGCGTTTTGATATATGACAACTATGCTGCTAATTCAGGTGCAGGTGGTCCGAGTCGAACGATCTCTCCATTCGATCCGTCGGGAACAAATCCCATATCAGTCAACTTGCACGGCATTATCTACGTTGAATCGTCGGATACTTTGCTGCTGTCGGATGTAGGCAGTGCGATGGATCCGAATGACGGGCAACTGTTTGTCATCGACAATGTTAGTTCGGCTAGCGGTAATACCCCAGTTCGCACTCAAATTGGCGGTGATAACACGCTGTTGGGGAATCCAGTAGATATTACTTTTGACGGGAATAGTCTGTATGTGGCTGAGAAGTCTAATGATGCGATTCTGCGCTATGATAACATTCTCGACCGGTCGGGAGTTCTGAATATTGCTGCCAGCGAGGCGGCGATCCGCAACAAACCCGAATCGGTTGCTTTAACTCCCCTACCTGTAGCATAGAGTTAGGAGTAGGATCTAGGCAATGGGGAGTGGGTGCGATCGTTGAATTGATAACCCACTCAGAAACCCGGCTTTGTGAAAAAGGCCGGGTTTCTTAATGGTTGAAAAGCGATGTTGCATCCGTAACGCTGCGCGATCGCCAAAAGAACTAAACCACAGTCCAATCTTCTAATATCAAACCCGGCACTTTGGAAAAATCTCTAGTATTGCGAGTAACAACAATAGCATTCCGAGAAAAAGCAATAGAAGCAATTCGCAAATCCTGAGTCCCAATACGAATTTTTTGCCGGCGAAATTCCTCATAACAAAGCGCAGCAGCCTCGTCAAAATCAACCAAATTAAACTCCCGAATATCCTCCAAAGTTTCTCCCAATTTTCCGTAAGCTAAGATAATTTTATCCCTCGAAGAAGCGCGTTTGATATAATTAAGTCTTCCCCGCATTGCTTCCTCAACAGTTACGATCGTTATCGCAATGTCTCTATAATTAAACCTATTAAAATTTTTCACAACCAGCGGTTCTTTTCTTACTAAAAGCGAAAAAGTATCTGTATCTAATATCAACAAAGTCATTCTTATTTATCCTCTCCATAGAGTTCGTTGTAATAAGCTTCCTGTTCTGCATCGAGTTCGCGACGATATTCTTCTATATATGCCAGCATATCATCATAACTAGGATCGTCCGCGTGCTTACCCGCCAGTTTCAACCAGGGATTATCTGGATTTTTTTGTCGAAGTTCTTCTAATTCTTCATCGCTCATGGGTTTTTTAAATTTTTCGGGGTTTTTCATAAACTCCTTTTTAGTTTCCACAACTTCCTCAATAAACTCGACTTCCTCTGAAGAAATATCTATCAAACTGATGCTAGATTCTATTTTTTCCTCTGGAAAAGATTCGTACAAATTAGAAATAGCTCCTTTAACAAAAGACCAAGTAAGTCGGTCTAATTTTTTAAACGAAAGAATCACTTTTTCATCGGAGTTAAAAGCAGCAGTTATTAACCAGCCAATTTTTTTGCCTTGATGTTCTGCCAGAGGACCAGAGTCTCTGAGAATATCGTAGATATTAATTAAGATTCCCTCGCTATTTTTGGAAATACTATTCTTTGGTGGATAACTTGTTAGTACGTTCATAATTAATCCTCAATTCATTTTCTTAATTATAACTCATCTCAAACTCAGAAACCCGGTTTTTTCAAAAAACCGGGTTTCTTAATACTGAAGCGATCGCCACTCAAATTAAACCACAGTCCAATCTTCTAATATCAAACCCGGTACTTTAGAAAAATCTCTAGTATTGCGAGTAACAACAATAGCATTCCGAGAAAAAGCAATAGAAGCAATTCGCAAATCCTGAGTCCCAATACGAATTTTTTGCCGGCGAAAATCGTTAAAACAACTGCAAGCATCCCCATCAAAATCAATCAAATTAAACCGTTTAAGAAACTCCGCAGTTGCTTGTAACCTGCTGTAAGCAGCTATTACTTTATCGTCCGAATTAGCTCGTCTAATCGTATTCAAACGACCCCGCATTTGTTCTTCAAAAGTCACCACAGTTATCGCAATCTCTTCTGGTAGAAACATCCTAGAACGTTGAACTACCAGCGGTTGATTTCTCTCCAACAAAGAAACGTGGTCTGTATCAATTATTCTCAGTACCAATTTTTTGATTCCTCCTCATCAAATTGACTGTAATAAGCCTCTTCTTTCGCATCCACTTCGCGACGATACTTTTCTATTTCTGCCAGAAACTCATCAAAATCTGGGTCATCTTTAAACATACCCGCTATCTGTAAAAAAGGATTTGATGGTTCTTTTTTTCGCAATCGTTCTAACTCTTCATCGCTCATCGGTTCGTTAAATTGTTCCGGGTTTTCCATATACCGCTTTTTAGTTTCCACAACTTCTTCGATAAACTCAACTTCCTCTGTAGAAATATCGATTAAGTTAAGTTTAATTTGAATTTCTTCTTCTGGAAAGTGTTCGTACAATTGAGCGATCGCTTTACTTGCAAAAGACCAAGTAAACCTTTCTATCTTCTTAAAGGAAAGAATGACATTTTTACCAGATTTAAAAGCGGGTGCTATTATCTGGTAAATTCTGTTTCCTTGCTCTTCTCCCAAAAGCACCGATTCTCCGAGAACGTCGTAGATATCGATCGCGATCGCCTCGCTACTTGTAGCTGGATAACTTGTTAATACGTTCATAATTAATCCTAAATTCATTTTTTTTATTATAACCCAAACTCAGAAACCCGGTTTTTCTCAAAAACCGGGTTTCTTAATTATCTCCGTATTATAGCATTTATCGAATCGGTGAAATACATTTTCGATCCCCCCCAGCCCCCCGCAGAATCGGGGGGAGCCGGAAATTTTCAAAGTCCCCCTTGAAAAGGGGGACCAACGGGGGATCGATCGGGGTGTACTTCACCGATTCAATAATCGCTATATTAATTGCTAATTATTTACCCCCATAATAAAAAGCAACCTCCTTATCTTTCAACGGCGCAAAATCCGCATCAATTAACATTCGATCTAGCTCGTCTTGGGAGATATGCTTCGCACCGATGCGAACAATTCGAGAACGCATAGTATTAGAAACACCGCTGCGCTGTCGCCCCGCCTCCAAACCCATAACCTTATTATAAAGCTCCAATTTAGCCCCAGGAATAGGAGAACCATCAAAATCAATTCCTGATTCGATCGCCACATCAATAGCATCCGCACCAGTAGTCGAAGAAACTTGAGGATCGGACTCGTTAGACATCAGTTTTTTATGGTAAAATTTACATCATAATATTTTATAGCCAAAATGCCCCTTTAGAAAGAAGTCCTTAAAAAATGCTACAGACCACAAAACACTGTTATATAGTCAAAGACGATAGCATTCTAAGTGGCGAACCAATTATTCAAGGAACTCGCACTCCAGTAAGAGCGATCGTCGAAATCTGGCGACTGGGAATATCCCCAGAAGAAATTCCCAATCGCTTGCCGCATTTGACCCTGGCACAAGTTTTTGATGCTTTAAGTTATTACAGCGATTATCAAAGAGAAATTAATAGCTATATCGAGCGCAATCGCATACCAGAAGAACTAATCGATCCATTAGTAAAAGACTTATGAAACGTCTATTTATCGAACTTTATCTTGACGAAGATGCGGACATATTAATAGCAGAATTACTGCGCTCTTATGGGTATGTTGCCATTACTGCCCGAGATGCAGGACAACTGCAAAAAAGCGATGAAGAGCAATTGCAATATGCGGTAAGTCAAGGTAAAGCATTGTTAACCCACAATCGTGTTGATTTTGAGCAACTAGCCCGGCAATATTTTATCTCGGGGGAAAATCATTATGGAATTATTTTTGCCGTCCGTCGTTCGCCACAATAAATTGTTAAACGTTTGTTGCTAATTATCGAACGAGTTACAGCAGATGAAATGGAAAACCAGGTTCGTTATATCTAATTAAATCGATTAAATAAATCGAATTAAATGTTCGATTTAGTTGCCAGATACAGAGGAAATTAAAATGAAAAAAACTCCAAGAATAAAAATCCCCCCAGAAGTAAGAAAATATGTATTCGATCGCGATCGCAACCAATGTCAAAGTTGCGGCAAAACCGGCAGCGAAACCCAACTAACTATCGACCATATTATCCCCTTAGCCCTTGGAGGCACAAACGATATTAGCAACCTACAAACCCTATGTCGTCCTTGTAACTCCCAAAAGAAACATCATCTCGACCCTCGGTTTCGACAGCACTTCAGCAGCTAGTAAGTAATTAATAATTAATAATTAATAATTAATAATTGTTGGACATTCATCCTCTGGGTGCCGAATTACCGTTAATACCCGACTCGTCCGCGACCCAATTTTTGTTTAAATTATTTTGCACGACTACTTAAAATAAACTCCATCCGCTCAAAAGAAAAGAATGGACTGCCTGCGAAAATTAAATAAAATTAAAAATAGCCCAACCATGAACCCACTCAGAAACAAACTCCACCGCCTAATAGACAGAATGCCCGAACAAGAACTAGAAATAGCCTGGGAATACCTCGACAACTTCCATTGCGACAACCTCATGCTCAAAGCAATAGAAAAGGCCAAAAAAAACCAACGACCCGGGGACACTCTAACCCGGGAAGAAGCAGAAGAAATATTGTACTTTTATTATGAAAACGCCTAAACTACGATCTTTAGACATCCAGAAGTCATCTAGCCAAAAAATCTTATTAAATAGTGAGCCTAGAAGTTCGATATGCTCGGTCATTTCTCAAAGACCTAAAAGCGCTCGAACCTGCTGCCTATCAGCGGGTCCACGAATTTGTATTTGACAAATTCACCAAAATCAACTACATACAAGAACTCCCAGAACTCCGACCCCTCGGTTCCAGCGCCATATTTTACCGATTTACAGTCGAAAACTACACCATCGGCATAGAAGTCACAGGCCAAATTATTAAATTTCTCCGCATTCTGCCAAAACCGGACATCTAGTCCGATAAACTACAGACCAGAGACAAATATGAAGCCAAAAACAATAATTAGAGACTTTTTATGGACGCAGCAGCACTCTGGCAACGCTACCAAAACTGGTTATATTACCACGAAGGATTGGGATTTTATCTCGATGTAAGTCGCATGAGATTCGACGAAGCCTTCGTCGAAAAAATGCAGCCCAAATTACAAAAAGCTTTCAAAGACATGGAAGCCTTAGAAGCAGGGGCGATCGCCAACCCAGACGAAAACCGAATGGTAGGACATTACTGGTTGAGAACTCCCGACCTGGCCCCAACCCCCGAAATCAAACAAGAAATCCTCCAACCCCTCGAACAAATCGAAACCTTCGCCAAAAAAATCCACAGCGGCGAAATAAAACCGCCCCAAGCAGACAAATTTAGCGATCTTCTCTGTATTGGCATCGGCGGTTCCGCCCTGGGGCCTCAATTTGTTGCCGAGGCCCTAGCAGCATACTCCCCACCAATAGACATTCACTTTATCGACAACACCGACCCCGCCGGCATCGACCGAGTATTGAGCCAGCTAAAAAACGGACTAGCTCAAACCTTAGTAATAGTCACTTCTAAATCTGGAGGAACCCCAGAACCTCGCAACGGCACCATAGAAGTAAAAGCTGCTTACCAGTCTCAGAATTTAGACTTTAGCAAACACGCCGTCGCCACCACAGGCGAGGGCAGCAAACTCTACAACCTAGCAAAATCCGAAGGCTGGTTAGCCACCTTCCCCATGTCAGACTGGGTAGGAGGGCGAACCTCAGAAATGTCCGCAGTGGGACTATTGCCCGCCGCCCTCCAAGGCATAGATATTAGGGGAATGTTGCAGGGCGCAAAAGAAATGGACCAAGCCACCCGCCAGCCCAGCCTCAAAAGCAACCCAGCCGCTTTATTAGCCTTAAGTTGGTACTTTGCCGGCAACGGACGGGGGGAAAAAGATATGGTCGTCTTGCCCTATAAAGACAGTTTGTTGCTTTTTAGTCGCTATCTGCAACAGTTGGTAATGGAGTCTTTGGGCAAAGAAAAAGACCTCGATGGAAATATAGTCAATCAAGGCATCGCCGTTTATGGCAATAAAGGCTCTACCGACCAACACGCCTACGTCCAACAGTTGCGCGATGGAGTAGCGAATTTCTTCCTTACCTTTATCGAAGTCCTCGAAGACCGCCAAGGCAAGTCCCCAGAAATAGATAAGGGAGTTACTGCAGGAGATTATTTATCCGGTTTTTTATTGGGAACCCGACAGGCCCTTTATGAAAATCGGCGAGATTCCATTACCGTAACTATTCCTCAAGTCAATGCCAGAAGCGTTGGAGCTTTAATTGCCTTGTACGATCGCGCCGTCGGTTTATATGGCTCTTTAGTTAATATCAACGCTTATCACCAACCGGGTGTCGAAGCTGGCAAGAAGGCAGCGGCCAAAATCCTAGATTTGCAGCAAAAGGTGCTAGATGTTCTAGTTCGAGAAGGAAATGCTTTGTCTTTAGAAGCTTTGGCACAAAAGGCCGGGGCACCAGACAAAATCGAAACCATTTACAAAATTATCCGGCATTTGGCAGCGAACCAGCCACGGATAGTTGTCCGGGGAAATATTGGGCAACCTTCGAGTTTGTCAGTAAGCTATCAGTAATGGCTGTTGAAGCGTTGGGGGCTAGAAACTGAAGAAAGCCCCCGCGTTGCGATCTGCCTTTTTACCCTATTCTCTTGGTTCTATGGCTTTAACTATTCTGGTTGCTGATGACGATCTCGGAACTCGCTTGTCCGTTAGCGATTACCTGGAAATGTTGGGCTATTCGGTAATTGTTGCCGAAAACGGCGAACAAGCCTTGGTTTTCGTCCAACAATATCAGCCCCATCTCATCGTTACTGATATTGCCATGCCCTCCATGGACGGTTACGAGTTGGTGCGTCGAGTTCGGGTTCGTCCCGAGTTTCGTCTCTTGCCGGTGATTTTCTTAACCGCCCGCACTAGCACCCAAGAACGCATTCGCGGCTATCAGTTGGGATGCGATAATTATTTGCCTAAGCCCTTTGAATTGGAAGAGTTGGCCGCTGTAATTCGTTCTTTGTTGGAGAGATACGCCCACTTCGCCCAGACAACCCCTCTTCTTAATCTCTCCACAGTTGAAGCTACCAATACTAAGGAGTCGGGGTGGGACTCTATTTCTGCTCCCACCGAGAGAACCCAGTTGTTAGTTGGCCGCTCTACTTCCAGGACTTCTGTGGCCGATTCTTTCAGTTTTACTCGGCGAGAGCAAGAAGTTTTAAATCTCTTGACAGATGGTTTGTCTAATACTAAAATAGGCGGCTTTCTTCATCTAAGCCCCCGCACTATTGAAAAGTATGTTAGCAATTTGTTGAGAAAAACTGATACTAAAAACCGTTCTGAATTAGTCCGTTTTGCGATCGAAAATCGCTTAGTTGATTAGATTTTTTAGATATTATTAATTAATTATTAGTTCTGAGGTTTTCCTCAGAAATAATCTCTTGTAAAAGTCCTTCGCAGGCATCGAGCAGAAGGTCTATTACAAAGTCAAATCCTTTAGGTCCGCCGTAATAAGGATCTGGTACTTCTTTATTGTCATGCTCCCGACAAAAATCGCACATTAAACGTATTTTATCCCCATATTTTCCATGGCGATCGACCCGCCCGATATCTCTGTAATTTTCTTTATCCATCGCCAGAATCAGATCGAACTTCTCGAAATCTTCTGCTACGAATTGACGGGCTTCTCCTTTTAATATTATGCCCCTTTGTTTCGCAGCCGAAGCCATCCTAGCATTGGGGGGACTTCCTACATGATAGCCCCCAGTGCCCGCAGAATCGCAGACAATGCGATCGCTCAAATTCGCCTTTTCTATTAAATGGTTCATAATATTTTCTGCCGAAGGCGATCGACAGATATTCCCCAGACAAACGAATAATATTTTATAAGGCATTAATTGTTAATTGTTAATTGTTAATTGTTAGTTGTTAGTTGTTAGTTGTTAATTGTTAGGAATGAACGTAGAACAGGCGTCTCGCCTGTTATCCCCTTAATTGTTAGGAATGAACGTAGAACAGGCGTCTCGCCTGTTATCCCCTTAATTGTTAGGAATGAACGTAGAA
>JAXHVR010000045.1:32838-46758 GCA_034189005.1 Cyanobacteriota bacterium
TCGCCTGTTATCCCCTTAATTGTTAGGAATGAACGTAGAACAGGCGTCTCGCCTGTTATCCCCTTAATTGTTAGGAATGAACGTAGAACAGGCGTCTCGCCTGTTATCCCCTTAATTGTTAGGAATGAACGTAGAACAGGCGTCTCGCCTGTTATCCGCTTAATTGTTAGGAATGAACGTAGAACAGGCGTCTCGCCTGTTATCCGCTTAATTGTTAGGAATGAACGTAGAACAGGCGTCTCGCCTGTTATCCGCTTAATTGTTAGTTGTTAGTTTTAAAAGTTAACAATTAACAATTAATTTTTGACAGGTAAAAACCCAATTCTTAATTGTTAATTGTTAATTGTTAATTATTAATTGTTCGTTAAAGTCCAGGTAAATTCAGACCGCCCGTCAGTTCTTCCATACGTTCTCGCATAGTAATAGTTGATTTAGTGTAAGCATCTTGCATAGCTTCAGTAACCAGCTTAGAAACCACATCAGCGTCTTCTCCCATTGCATCTGGTGAAATTTCCACCCTACGAGGTTCTTGGTTTCCACTGAGAAAAACCTTAACTAAACCGCCCCCGGCACTTCCTTCAATCTCAAGCTGGTCCAAGTCTTCTTGTAATTTCTTAGCACCTTCTTGAACTTGTTGAGCCTTTTTAAAAGCCTCAGTAAGCTCCTTCATTTTACCGAGGCCGAAGCCAAATCCTTTTCCTGATTGTGACATAACTACTCTTTTATGGTATTTAGCTAAATTTACTTTCCATTACGTCATTAGAAAAACGTCAATGGAAACCCACAGTTTATGGGGCATTGACAATTATACCAATACGCTCGGGTTAACCCACGGATATTAACAGAAAGTCTTGAGTCAAAATTATAAAGTTAAAACATCAGAAAAATCGCCCAACATTTTCACTTCTGGCAGCAATTTTATAGACCAACGGTCTTCGACTCGTTGTTGAACGTAAGCGATCGTGCGAAAAATATCGCTAGCCTTTGCCCCACCGCAATTAAGAATAAAATTAGCATGGAGTTCAGAAACCTGGGCCATACCAATTTGATGACCTTTAAGACCAGTTTGTTCGATCAACCAGCCTGCTGTTTTTGGACCGGGATTTCTAAAAACGCTACCGCAACTAGGTAAATGATAAGGTTGGGTACTCCGCCGTAAATTGAAATTTGCACTTGTAGTTGCCATTACGCGGTTTGGATCTGCTCCTGGTTTTAGCTGGAAAGTAGCCTGAGTTACGACAGTTTCTTTACCTTGAAGCTCCGAGGTACGATAGCCATACTTCAATTCTTCTGCCGTAAGAACTTGCAGTTTGCCATCCGGCGAGACGACATGGACATTTACCAGAATGTCAGAAGTACATCTACCCTGAGCGCCGGCATTCATAACTACCGCCCCACCGACAGTGCCCGGGATACCAACGGCCCATTCCAAACCTTCCCAGCCCAGTTTAGCAGCTTTCCAGGCCAGACGCGGGATTGGTTCCCCCGAACCCACAGTAAGGAGTCCAGTTGTTAGGTCAAAATGGGTTTGACGTAGATAGCGAGTGCCGATAACTAATCCGCCGATACCGCGATCGCTCACCAATAGATTAGAGCCCGCCCCCAGAAACAGAATTGGTAAATCTTCCGATTTTGCCCAACGAATGCTTGCTTGAAGCTGTTCTAAATTCTTAGGTGCGGCGTACCAGTCGGCAGGACCACCTACGCGAAAAGAAGTCAAAGGGGCCAAAGAAACTTGGGACTTAATAGAGCAATTTGTCGATCGTAATAGAGAAAGCTCTCGTTTTTTGTCCGAACTAGCTAGGGAATAAGAGAGAGTCATGGTCATCACTGAATGGGAAGAATGCTTTTGATATTAGACCTGGTTGCAGTTTTATTAACATGAGTTAAGCACCGATCGATCCTTCTGCAATAGACACAACCCGATCTTCTGGTGGTTGGTAAAAGGCCATGACATCGGGAATAATTTGATTTAAGTTGCCCGCACCAAGAAATAAAGCTAAGTCCCCCGGTTTCAGGATTTCTTTTAAACAGTCCTTTACTTCTGCTAAAGACGGGCATTGGTGAACCTGTGGATGGTAAATGGCGATCTCTTCAGCCAAGCTTTGAGCGTTTATTTCGCCATTATCTGGTTCCCCCGCGCTGTAAACATCGGTTACTACAACTATGTCAGCATCGTTGAAAGATTGGGCAAATTCCTTCAAAAAGGTCATCGTACGGCTATAACGATGAGGCTGGAAGATAGCAACTACCCGATCCTTTTGCGATCGCTCTTTTTGTCCCAATTTGCCCTCGGAGTTAGATAAATCGGAGTTCGAGCTCGAAGTCTTATTTTTAGCCCGCAGGCTAGCTGCAGATAGAGTAGCGCGAATTTCACTGGGGTGATGAGCGTAGTCATCCACAAATAAAATGCCATTATAATCCCCCCGAGACTCGAATCTGCGGCGAGCCCCCTCAAAAGAGGCAAAGGCCTGGGCGATCGCCGAAAACTCCAATCCTAACAACCGTCCCACTGCAACAGCAGCTAAGGCATTACTAAGATTATGCTCGCCCAACAATTTCAACTGCAATTGTCCCAGTATTTTTCCTCGTTCCGAAACTCTAGCGATAGTCTTATCCGAGAGGTACTCCACACCCGAGACGCTGTAATCAGCCCCCAATTCAGGGTTGAGGCTGTAACTAATGCTCGGATTTAGCTCTTCTCTTACTGTGGGACAGTCTATGCAACCCACAAGGGTTTGACAATTTCTTTTGAATACTTTAAAAGTTTCGACCACTTCTTGCAAGCTTTGATAGTGGTCTGGATGATCCAGTTCTATATTCGTCGCTATCCCTATATAAGCTGACAGCTTCACCAGAGAACCATCGGACTCGTCTGCTTCTGCTACTAAAAATGGTCCTTGTCCCACCCGGGCGTTTCCAGACCAAGCATTAACTTCTCCACCAACTACTATAGTCGGGTCCAAACCAGCTTGTAGTAGCATAAAGCCCACCATACTGCTAGTGGTAGTTTTGCCGTGAGTTCCCGCCACCGCTATGCTCTGATAATCGTTAATCAGTGCCGCCAGCAAATCCGAACGGTGAAAAATTGGACATCCTAATTCTACTGCTGCTCTATATTCTGAGTTACCCGGGTCGATTGCTGTCGAGCAAATAACTTGTGGTAACTCGAATAACTTTTTAGAGGTTGGGACCGGAGTATTTCGACCTGGATTTTCTCCGAGATTTTTGGTGTTATTTTCGTTCTCTACACCTTCCAATAATAAACTTCTATCTGAAATGTCCCCTCTGGATAAAGGAGACTCCATTTCGTTACTTTTAAATAATTCAAAATTGCTGGCCTCTTGATGCCAAAAAATATGGGAGCCTATGGATTCTAAACGTTCTGTTATGTGGCTCGATTTTAGATCCGAACCATATACAGGCAACTTGCGTTTAGCTAGAATGTAGGCCAGAGCCGACATTCCGATTCCACCAATCCCGATAAAATGAAAAGGCCTACCACTGAAATCAACTGAACTCGACATCGATCGCTCCTTAAACGCCACGCCAAAGGCAATAACACGCGATATCATATCAACATTTCTCTTATTTGGATAGATTTGGCTGTTAATTTACCAAAAATTCCTCTTTGCCGCGCTTATAAAGAGGAAACGTGTTAGACACCCTTCTTTTGTATCCTCTTTTCGGTGGGTCATTTTCCGGATATTGGCTCCCATAATAATTTACGGGCCAACATTTTAGCTAGCTCGTCCCTACTGGACTGTCCGCGATCGGCTATTTCTTTGCGGATTTTCCCATACATGGGAAAATCGAAGCTTGCAAAAAAAATCTCGGCAAATAGTAGTTAATGCTCTTGACTTAGGATCGTTCCTTACTTAGCAAATGTCGTTTCGGGTTAAAGATCGAGCAGGATCGTAATTGCTCTCGAAAAAGATCGATAACGAGCCCGTTCGCTGTTATGATTATCCTCAAGATTAACTTTCTTTTTAGAAAACTTTCAAAAGATAAGATTGCACGAGCGGTGGGGCATCCCGTTCTTAATAGCTCGGTTAATGTTCTGGAGTTATCTGGGAGTCTCCGAGAAGCCGACGTCAAAGAAGTAGATTGCGACGTTGGCCTATGTCACAAATTTCGATTTTCACTCTTGCTGCTTTTTTTTTAGGAGGTAAAAGGTGCTTAGAGTCGCCATCAATGGTTTTGGTCGTATCGGACGTAACTTCATGCGCTGCTGGCTAACCCGCGAGAATAGCCAACTCGATGTTGTAGGTATTAACGACACTTCCGATCCAAAAACTAACGCTCACTTGCTCAAATATGACTCGATGTTGGGCACGTTGAAAGACGTGGACATCAGTGCGGATGAAAATTCCATCACTGTTAATGGCAAGACAATTAAATGCGTATCGGACCGCAACCCCTTAAATTTGCCCTGGGCTGATTGGAATGTTGACTTAATTATTGAATCGACTGGTGTTTTTGTCACCGAGGAAGGGGCATCGAAACACTTACAAGCAGGGGCGAAAAAGGTCTTAATTACTGCTCCGGGTAAAGGAGGAAATGTTGGCACTTTTGTGATGGGTGTCAATCACGAAAGTTACAATCACGACGATTACAATGTCGTCAGCAATGCTAGTTGTACTACTAACTGTCTGGCCCCTGTGGTTAAGGTGCTTAACGACAACTTCGGCATTATCAAAGGCACCATGACCACGACCCATAGCTACACTGGAGACCAGCGTATTTTGGATGCTAGCCACCGGGACGTGCGACGGGCCAGGGCTGCTGCATTGAATATTGTGCCTACTTCTACTGGCGCTGCTAAGGCTGTAGCTCTGGTGATTCCAGAAATGAAGGGCAAGCTCAATGGTATCGCTATGCGCGTCCCTACCCCTAATGTTTCTGTGGTGGATTTGGTTATCCAAGTTGAGAAAAAGACTTTTGCCGAGCAGGTTAATGAAGTTATTCAAGAAGCTGCTAGTGGTAAGATGAAGGGCATTATTGAATACGGCGACCTGCCTTTAGTCTCTAGCGACTATCGCGGCGCTGATGTTTCTACTATTGTGGATGCCAGTCTGACGATGGTGATGGATGGCGATATGGTTAAGGTTATAGCCTGGTATGACAACGAGTGGGGCTACAGCCAACGAGTTGTCGATCTGGCAGAATTGGTCGCCAGTAAGTGGCCTTCTTAATTAGTTGCCTCGTTGAAAGTTGTTTTGGACTTTCGCGCTCAAAAATGCTGAAATGCTAGTCTCTGGGTTAACTCCTCTTGAGAGTGAATCCCTTGGCTGTCTGTTAGCAAGATGTCGGTGTCGCTGGTGGTGGTTCCTACTATGGCGGCACCTTCTCCTATTTTTGCTACTAACTCTTCCCCTACTTTGGCTGGCATTGATAAGACTAATTCAAAGTCTTCTCCACCATAAAGCGCCCAATCTAAGGCTGTATCGCGATCGACTAACTTATTGAGGGCGGAGTCCGTCGGGAGAAGATTTCTGTCTATTCTTGCCCCTACTTTACTGGCTCGACACATTTGCACGATCGCATCTGCTAAACCGTCGCTACTGTCCATCCCGCCGATAAGAATTTTAGATTGGGATTCCACCGAAGACCATAAAACTGATAATACGTCTAGCCTGGGTCTTGGCCTCTGATGGGCCCTTACAAGGAAACGGCGTTCTGCTTCTGTTAGGTGTTGTCCTAATGCTGGATTGAGGAGCAGTTCTAAACCTGCTCTTGAGGAACCGTGACTCCCAGTGGCGACTATGACGTTTCCCGACCGACAATTAGAACGTAATATGGCCCTATCTGCTGCGACTTCTCCAAAGGCTGTTATGGAAATGCTAATGAAGGGCGACCTGGCTACATCTCCACCAACGATCGGCGTATTGTAGGGTTCCAGGCAGTCGGCTATTCCTTGATAAAGCTCTTCCACCCAGTCCACTTCTGTATCCCCTGTAATGCCAAGAGCGATCGCTATTCCCATCGGTGAAGCTCCCATGGCCGCTATGTCTGATAAGTTGGCTGCCGCAGCCCGCCAACCTGCGTCCCTGGCTGAAGTGGTGCGATCGCTAAAATGCACCCCATCTACTAACATATCTGCGGTAACTACTAACTTTTTCCCCCCTTCGGTACTAGGAATAATTGCAGCGTCGTCTCCTACTACCTCTGGCGGACAATAGCGATGCAATCTTTTTAACAGTCCTCTTTCCCCAATATCTTTAACTTTCATCTGCGTTGTTAAAAATAGCGATTTTGCATCCGCAACCCTTCGCGATCGCCCTTATTTTTTTTGTGTTGACTTTTACATCAAGCGTATAGCCGCGATCGCCCATTTAATAAAAGCTTAACACGGCATCCCCGAATTTGACAAGGGGTTTCTCCTTTCTATTTTTTTCGCTCTATCTTCACATAATGTATGTTACAAAAATCAAACGCTGAAAATACAGTCAAAACAGCAATATCGAGCAAAAATGATATGATGAAATAATAACTCAAGTAAAAGCATCAATTAGAAAGCACTCATCAGCAATTATGGGATTATTTGGATTTAAAAAGAAACTCGACCTACCCAATGCCGAGCAAGCATTGCCGGGGCGATCGGAATCGATGCCAGTACCATCTCGACACCATGTCAGCAACAACCAACTCAAACCCCCTTACCCAGAAGGGCTAGAAATAGCCATGTTTGGCATGGGTTGTTTCTGGGGTGCAGAAAGGAAATTCTGGCAAATGGAAGGAGTTTACGCTACTGCGGTAGGTTATGCAGCGGGCATCACCCCCAACCCAACTTATCAAGAAGTATGTAGTGGCATGACAGGTCATAACGAAGTAGTAAGGGTGGTGTTCGACCCAAAATTAGTAAGTTATGAAACCCTATTAAAAGTATTTTGGGAAAGTCACAATCCTACCCAAGGTATGCGACAAGGAAATGATGCAGGTACTCAATACCGTTCGGGAATTTATGTTTATTCCCCAGAGCAAAAGGAATTAGCAGAAGCTTCGCGGGAAATTTATCAAGAAGCTTTAAAAAAGGCTAATTTCGGAACGATTACGACAGAAATTATAGATGCTTCCGAGTTTTACTACGCCGAAGATTATCACCAACAATATCTAGCTAAAAATCCTGGAGGATATTGCGGTTTAGGTGGTACCGGAGTTAAATACCCCGAAAACGCAAAAATAGCAGTTTAATAATTGCTAATGACACTTTTAATCTTGGTAGAGGTTTTTGCCTCTACCGGAACCATTATTTTGGGGCTATATAAAATTGGGTATTTTTCTAGCAATTATCTGCGTCAAAGTTATTTTTTATTGGATGCCGAACTAACTGTTAGTTAATAAGAGCGCTCGGGTAAATCTCATATTTGCCAATATACAACAAACTCAGAAACGCTAATAACTAACAACTAACAAGCATGCATTTATTTTTTTCACAATTGAGATGCACCCCTTAAGCATACTTTTGGATTTCTTCAACAATCCAATCGAACTTTTTCAAAACCTGGTTCAAAGATTCTTCTTGTAACGAAGACAAACGCAAACTAGGGGTTCTAAATTCATTGAGGTCTCTAGGAAGAGCCAGACCAATTGCACTCAATTTATCCCTAAGTTCCAGCCATTTTTCCTCATTATTAAACGGCGGCTGACTGCTGTAATAATTAGAATAAATCTCCAGACTGCCAGAAATATCCACCGTCAATAATTGTAAATATTTTCTGCCGTCAACATTGAGTGTAGCGGCAAAACCTCCATAAGTATCTCCAGTTCCCCACTGAATTGAAATTAAAGGTTCCTTACCTCTAGCCCAGCCATGAATATGTCTAGCCATTTCCGCCTCATCAATACCGCGTCTATTTTCGAGTTCCTGGAAAAATGAAGCTTCATCCCAACGCCTTCTTTCGCGAGTAGCGCTAGATTTTCGTTGCTGTGCTTCGGTAGTTTGACCGATCACTCTAGGCACCAGAGTCTTGAGGCCATCTTGAGAGACATATTGCTTTATTTCAACTGCCAATACTTCTACTGGGTCCATTTGTTTGTTCAAAAATTCCACCATTCGTCGCAATTCCGGTGGAATATCATCGGCCACAAAAACCAAACGAGTTTTACCCGCCTGGAGATTAGTTTTAACCTTTTGCCAAAATCGTTCTTCGTTAGCCTCAATACCGAGAAACTCTTCAAAAACTTGCTCTGGGTCGCGACCGTGAAGGCGACAATTAGCTTCAAACTGAGCCAAAATAGACTCTAAAGGCCAGTAAATAAATATATTAGCGACATATTCCAACATTTGACCGACTACTTTTTGCCGGACTTCTTGGTTGTGGCTGCGTTTAACTTCAACTAATGTAGGAATGCCATCTTGGTCTAAGAACAAATGAGTTAAAGACCATCGTTCGTTCAATTCTTCTTCAGCCGAGACAGATACTTCCCGAGAAATTAATAACCATCTTCTGGGAGTTGCTCTGTCTATTTCATCTCCTGCGAGGAGATTGGGATAAGTTTCGAGTAGCTCTTGTAGCTGATCTTCGGAATCATACGGTTGTTCTGTCATTTCTACAAGGCGATCGTCGTCCTGAATGAGATAAATTCCTCCACCCATCAAAAAATACCTTTTTCCTAAATTAAGTTAACGCTTTGGGATTGTCATTTGGAATTAATCAATTTAATGACCACTCACCGACAAATACTTTTTGTGCTGGCCCGTTCATGTAAACTTTTTGGTCAATCTCTGACCATTCTATTTCTAAAGGGCCTCCTGGTAACTCTACTGTAACCAGGCGATCGCATTTTCCGCTCAATACTCCTGCCACTACGGAAGCACAAGCACCCGTTCCACAAGCTAGCGTAGCACCGGCCCCCCGTTCCCACACCAGCATTTTGATGTAATTTGGTTCTATTACCTGGATAAATTCTGTATTTGTCCTTTCCGGAAATACGGAATGATGCTCGAATTTTGGTCCTAAAGTTTCTAGGGGAATACTAGCAACGTCTTCGACAAAAGTGATACAGTGGGGGTTGCCCATGCTGACGCAAGTTACGGGCCAAACTTTCCCTTCCACTTCCAGGGGTTGTTCTACGACTTTACTCTCGGCAGTTGCTAAGGTGGTTGGAATTTCGGAGGCTAATAATTTGGGGAGCCCCATATCAACTTTAACTAGGCCATCTGGTAGCAATTTCGGAATCATTAAGCCGGCGAGTGTATGAATTCGATATTCAGTTTTTTTCTCGCTATCCAAATCTGCTATAAATTTAGCCAAACAGCGGATTCCATTGCCGCACATTTCAGGTTCCGAGCCATCGGAATTAAAGATGCGCATGGTGTAGTCGGTGCCTTCTACTTTTGTCGGCAGGGCAAATATGACTCCATCTGCACCGATGCCGAAGTGGCGATCGCATAACTGAACTGCTTGATTTTGGGTCAAAATAGGTTCTGACTGATGGCGATTATCGATCAGAATAAAATCATTACCGAGGCCGTGATATTTAGTAAATTTTATGGTCATTGAATCCTCAATCTATTTTGGATGCGATGAATACTTCTAGCTAGAACTTTAAATCTAACAATTTTGATTAATAATTATGTCTGATTTTGATACCAGTTCGCCGAGCGTCCGCCAAATTCAAACTTATATCAAGGAGAAAAAAGAAGTAGAGATTAAATTAATTAGCGGCGATCTTCATGCGGGCAAAGTTTTTTGGCAAGACCGGGATTGTATTTGCTTGCTGGATCGATACGATCTGCCTATTATGATTTGGCGACACGCCATTGTTTATCTTAAACCAAAAGGATAGTTTAGAGGATCGCGGTTTCTATTTCGATGAGTTCTTTGATGGGGCCACAGCCGAACCAGGCGATCGCTCTTTCATTAAACCGTCAAATAATGGAAGGGTGCGATTTATATTATGGAATTGTTTTTAAGGGCCAAAAGCGAGTTTTTTGAGGAGGGGATTAGCGAGGGAGCACGTCACCTTTGAAGCGAACCAAGAACTTGCCGCTTTTAGGCAACAGGCAAAGAGTGCTACAGGCAACAGGTTAGCAAAATTTTAAAGTATTTTTGCAAAGATGACGTGTTCCCGATTAGCGATGGCCTCTATTGAAGTGGAAATAGAGTTGAGGATGGCGAACAGGTCAATCCTCTATATCTGTCGGGAGTAAATTCAGGCAGTAGTAAGTACCATTGATTGTAATATTTGTCAAAATAAAAAGAGAGTTCCCAAAACAAAAGTATAAAGTCTAAACTCTAAAAATATGGTTTTCCCTTTCAAAATAAAAAGGATTGGACGCAGCTTAATCCTAGCTATGGCTGCGGTTTTGCTGACAATGGCAATACCAGCCGTAGGCCAGAACGCGCTATTGAGTCCGAGTAATCCCCAACTAGGAGATACTTTGTCTGTAGTAGTACGACCCCAGAGCGCCGGAGGTAGGCCACCGACTGTAACGATGGGTGGGGAAACTTACCCAATATTTCCTCTGGGAGGAGATCGGTGGAGGGCCCTTTTGCCGACGACACCTTTAGATCGACCAGGGCCAATACAAATAAGAGTGACGGGGGATAATGGCAGCCAGAATTTAACAGTCCAATTGAGCGATCGCTCTTTTCCCACTCAATCAATTTGGCTTCCGCCCGACAAGGAAGATTTGGAAGGAACAGATTTAGAATTTGACCGACTGGATGAATTTAAAGCGCGAGTAACGCCAGAAAAATATTGGAACGGTCCATTTCTAAGACCGAACGAAGGTCCAGTTAGCACTGGTTACGGGGTGCGTCGCTATTATAATGGAGAATTTGCGGAAGACTATTACCATCGCGGCGTGGACTATGCAGATTATGTAGGAGGAGCTGTAGTGGCTCCTGCTGCCGGTATTGTAGGTTTAGTTGGACTAGAATCTGAGGGGTTTGAAATCAATGGTAACACTGTTGGTATTGACCACGGTCAAGGAGTTACTAGCGCATTCGTTCACTTAAGTCGGGTTGATGTGAAAGAAGGCGATTTCGTCAAAGCCGGTCAGATAATAGGTGGTGTAGGCTCCACGGGAGCTTCCACCGGTCCTCATCTTCACTGGGGTTTATACGTTCGCGGCGTGGCGGTAGATCCTGTACCGTGGCGTTTTGGGGGAATTAATTAAATAGATTTTCCTGTTTTTATCTGTGGGGAAGAAAAAAAGACGCTACCGTGGATATGCATAGAGAGCAGGGTAGTAGATCGCACATGAAAAACGTTATAAGCAATCGAGCTTCTAGGGAAAAGGATAATGGATAGTAATTCCTGACGTTTTTTCTCTTTTTACAAAAATCGGATGTACCCATTGACTGTGCAATAATAAGAAACTGCCACCCTCATAAACGCCTATCTTCTCGTTAAGGGAAGAAAGCACCTTGGGAGATTATGGCCGCAAACAACAAGAATACAATTGTAAAGTCCTGGGATGCAAAAGTATGCAATTCCAGTCTCTAACTGGGGGTCATTGGCCTTGCTTGGGTGCGAATCGGCAATCAACTGATGGACATTAAGGCAAGTAGCTGCACTGATGACTGACTAAACGCGACCGTGGTGTTTTTATAAGCCGGATTTCTCCAGGTACGGAGGATTTGGTAAGGTTTTTATAAGCGGTTAATATTAATTGTCATAATGAGCATAGAAAAAATTGTCGAACAAGCTTTACAAGACGGTTATCTAACACCGTCTATGGAAGCGGAAGTAGGGCGTATTTGTAACACTGCTTCCGAATTGTCCATTGAAGAATATATGGCTCTCGATCGCTTGATGGGAGCATTGTTGACGGGGGAAGTTGTGGTTTTACCCCGGAAACAGTTTATTAATGTGATGGAAGAATTGGTGTTGTCCGAGGCCATCGCTAGGGTAGCAGAAATTGAAGCGACCACAGACCAAACCCTTGATGTGGGTGACATAGCCGCTTATGCTCTCAACAGATTGCCTCCACTGTATGCAACGACTGAGGAAGGAGCTCAATTTCAGCGTTCTAATGCCAAAGAAAAATTACAGAAGTTAATTTCCCTGCAAGTTAAGGAAGCGATCGACCGAAATATGGATAGGCCAGAATTTTTCCCCGATCGGATCGCTTTGGGCAAATCTTCTGGAAACGAAGTTATGACTCAAGTGAGCAGTTTGCTAAATAGCTATGCTCACGAATTCGAGCAACAACCTGGTTCTCCATCATCGGAGACTTGATAAAAAACATCCTATTCAAAGGAACAGCAGTATAGTTTTTGATAAAAAACTCATAGATGCCTTGGTGGACGATGGCAGACAGAGGCATCTATGAGTTTTGGTTTTTTTTAGCCTAATATCAAGTCGCAATAAATAACCATAAGAAAATAAAGAGAGGAAAAAGGGGAATGCAAAGCAGAACAAAGAACCCGGACTTTTCCCTCAATTATTAATTATTAATTATTAATTGTTAATTGATATAAGTGGATATCTAGCCCCAAATTTAACGAAGGTGCTAGTTGCTATTTTCAGAAGAGGTATTTGGAGGCGCGGCAAGGGCCTCTTTTTCTTTTTGACTTGCCCTTTCTTCTCGTTTTTTTCTAGCTGCCTGAAGGGTATCTTCCATAACCCGCCGTGCCTGGGTAATTTTTTCTAGATTATCGCGGTACAGGTCTAAATCTTTGAGCAATTTTTCCTCTGGGAGGTTTAAAGCTGCTGAAATTTGCTTAAATGCTTCCAATCTTCGGGATTCATTTTTCACCAATTCTGGTTCTGCTGACTCCAAAACAGAGAACAAACCAATGGCAAACAAGCGAGAATACTTAAACTTAGGATTATCGGCGATCGCCTTTAAACATTCATCTAAATCGTCCGAAGACTCGGGGCGATCGCTCCCTAGAGAAAGCCACGAGACCAATTCTGATGAAGGTTTGTCTTTGGCATAATCCTCTAATCTCTTAGCATCGGCACGGTACTTTTCTGGGTCGTCTTCCTGAGCTTTAATCAGGGCAGAAAAAATAGACTCCTTATCTGCCTCTGGGGAATAGCCTTCCATAAACCGATCGAAGGCTGTTACTACTCCCAGAGCGTAAAAAGGGTTGTATGTAAAATCGACGTTCACCTTCACCAGATGCATTTCGACCATTAACTCTTCCACCACGCGACTGTAGATAGAGTTAATGGGACGGGTATGAATAGAGTAGAAAGCTTTCTTGGTATCTGAAACTGTGCGAATATTATTCACCTGGCACTTCTATATTTAAAACAATTTTACTACCGCCTTCGTCAATAAATCCCTAACAGGATGCCTGTAACTACCAGTCCTTCTTTTCATAGAAGATTGGAGAGCAGGCTTTATTTTTTAGCAGCTTTGAGAAAGCGGAACTTTTAGGACTGCTAAACTCCTAAAATTTAATTAACCACAGCCATAGACTTCAATAGCTGTTTAGGGACTATTCAATAATACAACAAGCAGGGATGGAGAATAAATATCTTTTTTCTTGGCTAAATTATGTCCTAAAAGATAAAATGTAGTATTTGACAGTACCCGCTTAGAAGCACTGTCAAAAACGCCCCAAATAATTTATGAAAATTTCCCTAGAATTAACTACTCTTGCCAGCTATTTAGCTGGAGAGTTTGAGAACCGAGAACAAGCGCTCGACTCTCCTGCCTGGTACGTTTCCTTACGTTTATGGCAAAGGCCGATTCCGGTGGCCTTATTCCCGGAACCGAGCCTAGTATTGTTTGCCGAACAGGCTAACATCCTGCAAATAGATAGACCTTATCGCCAGCGAGTTATGCAGCTTCGGCCTTCGGTGGAATCTCAAGGCTCTATTGAAATTCAGTATTATACGCGATGTGCAACTTATTGGGTAACAAGTCCCTCAAACTGTAAAGGAGAATAAGTATGACGATTTAACCACACACAAACGGTGTGCGCCAAAAGTTTTCGATTAAACCGACTGGTT
>JAXHVR010000046.1:0-43498 GCA_034189005.1 Cyanobacteriota bacterium
TCTAGTAGGATGGCTATATTCAAGTTTTTCGATCGAAGCAGGGATTAACCATCGTACATCGATAAAGCTCAAAAAATGCTATGTTAATAAAAAATAGCAAAAGCAGTTTGTAGTAATCGCTTTAGCGATTTTAACCCAGATCCTAAGAAATAGCAAAAGTAGTTTGTAGTAATCGCTTTAGCGATTTTAACCCAGATCCTAAGAAATAGCAAAAGTAGTTTGTAGTAATCGCTTTAGCGATTTTAACCCAGATCCTAAGAAATCGCTAAAGCGATTACTACGAACAGAGCGATCGCTACTAACGACCCTTGCTGGCCCGGGTAAAGTCACTACTTCTGTAGCACAACCCAAAAATCTAACTAAATAAAAACATCCCTCCAAGATAACAGCAATGGAACTCGCACCTTTATATCCAATTTTATATCCCATTCTTAAATCCGCTTTCCCCAATTGCCTCTGGAGTGGAGATGCGAAAAAACGGGAAATAGCCCTAACATTTGATGACGGACCGCACCCAGAATACACCCCTCAACTATTAGAGGTGTTAGATAAATATCAAATAAAAGCCAGCTTTTTTTGGTTGGGAATTTGCGTCGATCGCCATCCAGAAATAGCTAAAGAAATCTATCAACGGGGTCACTGGATCGGTTTGCACGGTTACGACCACAAAAACTTTCCCTACCTCAATGCCAAAGAACTTAAAGATAGCTTAGAAAAAACTCAAGCGGCTATTAATAAAGCCTGCGGTTTAGAACCCAAATTAATCCGCGATGTCCGCCCTCCCAACGGTTTTTTTCTTCCCGATACATTGAAGTTCTTAAAAAGTTGGAACTATCGTCCGGTAATGTGGAGCGTAGTGCCGGAGGATTGGGAACTTCCAGGAGTTAATGTAGTAGTAAAGCGGGTACTTAAGCAAACCCGAAACGGTTCTATTATTGTTTTGCACGATGGATTCTATGGCGGCATTGATGTAGCGAAAACAGCGGCAGAAGTTATTAGACTTTTGCAAGAACAAAATTATCAGTTTGTCGCCATAGATGAGATGTGGAAAATCGATCGGAAACCGGGTTTTTGATAAAAACGCCGTTTCTTCATTTAACTAAGTCCTAGGGAGGATCTCATCGAAGTAAAAATAAAGAATGGTATTTTTTCTTCTTCTGACGGCATTCCTATTAGATCGAGTCGCATTAAACGATCGGGCGGCAAAAAAGAGGGCCCCGATGGCAATGCAAGTCAGGTTAAGGGTTGCTACGCTAATAACCGAATTATTAATTATTAATTATTAATCATTAATTGAGATTACCCATTACCGTTTTCCCCATTAGCCAAAAGCCTCAAATTATTGGTTTTCTTCACTCGGGTGATGCACCCAAATGCTATTTATTATGACTGCAGACAACCGCTCTCAAGTACGTCGAGTATTGGTCATCACTTTATTAGACATCTCCAAGAATACCAATTTTGGAACGGCAGCATAAGGGTTTGAGAGCCTTTTATGGAGAGGTCTATTGGTCAATCTCCTGGTGATGGTCATAAAAATTGCTGTCGGTTGGTGGACTGGTTCCCTCAGCTTGCTGGCCGACGCCTTGCACAGCGTTACCGATAGCGCTAATAACATTCTAGGCTTAATAGCCAATCCCGATCGCCTCCGCCAAACCAGACCGCGAACATCGCATATCGCTTATGAGGAGGAAGATGAGGAAATCGAAAATTAAAATGCGATCGATCTGTTTTTAGCAGATTCGAGATTTTGCGCGTAAAAAAAAAGATCGATCGAGGCTTTTTTTAATGATTTTTGTAAAGCGTATCGCCAATAGTAGCAAAGTTTTCCACAGGAAGAATAAATTAAACCGCGAAACCGCGAATCAAGCGTTTAGGCGATAAACAATTCAGTCTGGGTCGCAATTTCCCCTAATTTACTAAGGTTTTCCCCTTCTAGGCAAATGCGAACTAGAGTTAATGTACCAACTGCAAGCTTGCACGAGTGCAACAGCGATCGCAGAGTTTTCCACAGGGAAAAGGGAGTTTTCCACAGAGCTAACCAGGTTATCCCCACCAGAAGAAAGTTAAATAAATAAGACAAATTAAGTCAAGATTAAAAATAAGTTAATAATAGACGAATTGCATGAGTGAATTTTTATGTAGGGGCAAAGCATTTGGGCGGTCAATTTTTGGGAAAACCAGAGGTGTTTATTTCCATAAGCTTTGCCCCGTCTTTATTAATGCTACGAGGTCTAATAGAGCCGCGCCAAAACGCCCCCTACTAGCGCTGCACAGTTAAAATTGTGGGTAACAACTGACACGGAGACAGGTCGAAACGGAGACACGGAGAGGGTCCGTCACCGCCGCGAGGAGTGCGTCTGCCCACAATTTTAGCTGTGTTGCCCTACTACAGCAAAAAACTTACTCCCACTCAATAGTTCCAGGAGGCTTAGAAGTAATATCGTAAACCACGCGATTAACGCCTTCAACCTCATTAACAATACGATTAGAAATAGCTTCCAAAAGATCGTAAGGAGCCCGAGACCAATCAGCCGTCATGCCATCCTCGCTGGAGACGCAGCGCAAGACGATGGGATAAGCGTAAGTACGGCGATCGCCCATAACTCCCACGCTGCGAATGGGCAACAAAACAGCGAAAGCTTGCCAAAAATCGCGATACATACCCCGCCGCTTAATTTCATCGCGGACGACAAAATCCGCATCCCGCAAAATATTCAAGCGTTCCGCCGTCACATCGCCCAAGATCCGAATCGCCAAACCGGGACCGGGGAAAGGATGTCGGCGGACGATTTCCTCCGGCAAACCAATCAAACGACCGACCTTGCGCACTTCGTCCTTAAACAATTTCCGCAGAGGTTCGACCAACTTAAACTGTAAATCTTCAGGAAGTCCGCCGACATTGTGATGGCTTTTGATTTTCACTGCCACCCGTTCTCCCGTTTTGGGATCTACATTAGTATCAGCGGACTCGATCACATCTGGATAGAGAGTGCCTTGAGCTAGATAGTCAAAGGGTCCGAGACGTTTCGACTCTTCCTCAAAAACGCGGATAAATTCGCGACCGATAATTTTGCGTTTTTGTTCGGGGTCCGTAACGTCCTTCAGGTGGTTTAAAAAGCGATCGCGGGCGTTGACATATTCCACGGAAATATGGAACTTATCTCGAAAAATATCGATTAAATATTCGGGTTCGTATTTACGCATGAACCCTTGGTCGATAAACATACAAGTCAAGCGATCGCCTATGGCCTCGTGGAGCAAAAATGCCAAAGTAGAAGAATCTACTCCCCCAGAGAGAGCCAGCAAAACTCGTTTATCCCCCACCCGAGCCCGAATTTCTCGAATAGCTTCATCGACAAAAGCTTGCGTCGTCCAGGTAGGGTCGCAATTGCAAATATGATAAACAAAATTACGAATTAACGCTTGTCCGCCGATGGAGTGAACCACCTCGGGATGGAATTGAACGCCGTAGAATTTTTTCTCGTGGTCGGCGATCGCCGCACAAGGCGTATTTTCCGTATGGGCGAGGATTTCAAACCCCTGAGGCATTGTCACCACCGAGTCGCCGTGACTCATCCACATAGTGCTGCCCTCTTCGACATTAGTCAGGAGATCCGTAGGATCGTCTATAAATAAAGAAGCCTTTCCATATTCTGCTAATTTAGCTCGTTCGACATTGCCGCCTAGCTGCTGCACCATTAGCTGCATTCCGTAGCACACTCCTAATATCGGTATGCCCAAATTCCAAATTTCCGGGTCGCAGTGGGGGGCGCCTTCGTCGTAAACCGAATTCGGACCGCCAGAGAGAATTATGCCCTTGGGGTTGAGAAGGGCTAGTTTTTCCGGGCTGGTGCGGTAGGAGATTACTTCCGAGTAAACTTGAGTTTCGCGAATTCGTCTGGCGATTAATTCCGAGTATTGCGAACCGAAGTCTAGGATGGCGATGGTCTGGCGGTTTAGCTCCTTGGAGTCGATAGAGCTTGGAGCTTGTTGTGTTTCTGTTTTAGCGAGGGTTTCCATGTTATAATTTTTTTGGTAGATACGAGAACGAACGGTTGTGGTAGAGGCGATCGCCTTCGGCGATCGGATTTAGACGGGGATTTTTTTAGGCTATAGAGCGATCGCCTGCACTCGCTCTATAGCCGTAAAATTGTCGTTTTTCCACAGTGCCGCCGACAAAAAACACCCTGGCAATTAAATGGGTATTCAGACTAGACTACCAAATATTTCGAGGGAGTTTATCGTTTATTGCATTTTTGACAATAATTTTGTGCTTTTCGGTATCTTCCACAAGATAGATTTTAGATTTCCTCCTCAAAGCTAGGGCCAAGTAGAGAAGATAAAAAGGAATTGGCCGCTTCGCTGCGAATGACGATTTGTCGCTGGCGATCGAATAAAACGGACCCAACTTTTACCTCTGCCTGAGAGTGGTTCCGAATATAATCCTGGCAGCGACGGTCGATGGTGGAAGCGATCGCCCCGTAAACCTCCTCCACCCAACTGCTCCCTGCCGCAGCATCTACTTCTCGCAACAGCGTTAAAGCATCTTCAGCAGTCCCACAAGCAAAAACCTGCTGCAACAGATCCCCGGGCAAACCCAAATTCGCGCAATGGGCCGTCATAATTTCCAAGCGACCGTCGGCCAGGTGGTGGTGGGTGTGAAAAATGCCGCCAGCTAACTTAATCAACTTGCCGTGATAGCCAAACAGCAAAATAGACTCAACCCCCGCCGCGCCAGCAGCAACCAGCATCGGCCCCAACCAATTAGCAGTTTTCAAGATCGTCTCGGGAGGAATGCCCGACTTTTTGGCCAAGTCGATGCCATTTTCTCCGAGGCAAAAGACGAGGCGATCGCTCTTCGCTGCCTTTTTCTCCAACTCCTCGCGAAACGCCTCCAGTTGTCCTGGGGCCGTTAAAGGTTGAGAAATGCCAGTAGTACCGAGCAGCGAGAGTCCCTCCACAACACCAAAAGCCTCCAGAGAAGTGCGAGTTGCCAGTTGTCGTCCGAAGGGCAAAACGATCGTAACTGTAATTCGTTCTTCAGCTTGTAGCAAAGGTTTGAGATTAGTTTGCAGCAGTTGGCGGGCATAACTATAGATCGCAGCTTCCCCGCCGACGGTCTGATGTCCGATGCCCTCCCCGCCGACGATCGTAATTTGTTCGGTTTCTCCATTTCTCTGCCCCAGTTCCACCATTGCCCAGATAGGAGTATGGCGAGTAAGGTCGAGATTATCCCCCGGATCGGATCTGGTAACTGCCAAAGCAATATTAGTTTTGAGTAGGGCAACTTGTTCGATGGGAATTTCCGCATTAGTCGGAGGTTCCACCAAAGAAATAGATACAGTTTCTTCATCTGGCGCATCTTGCCGCAAGCATCCGAGGGCCGCAACCGCAGCAGCGCAGGCAAAAACTGGTAAAGTGTATCCAGAGCGAGGTTGAGAATTTGTCATCAGTTAGTTGTTAGTGGGAACGTTGTTAATTGCTAATTCTCTCATCAAAAATCCATCCGTTTCATCCGTTACCAAATCCTTTGCTAACGCTCTCCAACATTATCTTTATAATGAAAAAGTAGCGTGCAATCCGCACCTTACAATTTATTGGCAAACAAACTAATTATTAATTACCAAGGAATCATGTTCGACTTTAAAAATCTATTTGCTAAAGTTCCTTTGCAAGAAGAAGATAGAGAACATAAGGAACTACCACCCGAGATGGTTTCTAGTTTAACTCAAGCAATAGAAAATTTGCCCGTACCTTCAGAATATACTAAACCGTTGCAATCTAGTTTAGAGGAAGCTTTAACTGCATGGCAAGAAGAAGAGGATGCTTCCAACGAGCTGATAATTTTGAGCAATCCGGTGGAACCTTTATTGAAAATTATTCAAGAAACTATAAATAATTGGCAGCCACCCGATGAGTGGAAAATTAAGTCGCTGTCCTTCTCAACTAGACCGGATAATTTTTCAAATATTTCAGAAATACTTGAAAGCGATCTAGGACTCGATGCCGAACCAGATTTTAAAGAAAAGTCTTCTAAGTTGAAACAATTAATTGTCATTCCTAGTTTGGAGTTTTGTTTTTTGCGGCAAATTTACGGTTTAGATGGAATTGAATATTTAAAAGAATTAATTTTTAAAGATAATTCTCATTTTTGGGTAATTGGCTGCAATAATTTAGCTTGGGAATACCTCGATTATGTTGATAAAATTACCGCATATTTCGAGCATACTATTACTCTACCGCAGTTGGAAGGTTCCCAACTGCAAGAAAAATTGATGCCTATTTTAGCTGATGCGAATATTAAGTTAAATTGGGATGGAGAATCTACAGAAGAACGAGAAAAAAAACTCAAAAGTCATTTCGATCGCCTGGCAGATACTTCTGAGGGTTCGCTCTCAGTAGCAGCCCAATTATGGTGGCGATCGCTCGGTCTCCCAGATACGGAAGAAAATGCGGAAGAAAAAGATAATCCCGTCGATAATAATGTAGTAAAATTAGACAAAATAAAACTACCAGAACTGCCTTCTGGTTTAACCCCAGAAGACCGCTATTTACTTTTTTCCCTGCTCCTCCATCAAAAAATGACCTTAGAACATTTAACCCTCAGCTTAGGAGACTTTGAAAGTACCATTCAATTTCAACTACAAAAGCTCCTCCAAACTGGAATAATTAGGCGGAAAGGTCTCTTTTTTAGCGTTCATCCAGCCCATTTTTATAGACTTAAAAAATACTTAAAACAAAACAACTTTATTACTGGAATTTAAACTATGGTTTATGGAATTAAATTAAATATTTGGTTTGTATCTATGCAGGGAGAACAATCAGATGCCATACCTGATTTTTTGAAAGATTTTTCTTGGAAAAAACTGTTGATAGCTGTCATTGCTTTGAGCGTAGCTTATGTATTTTTGTTCTTGGCTAGGTCGGCTAGTAATTGGTTTTCAGAAAAGGTTCCTTTGCGTTTTAGGCCGGCGGCAAAACAATCAGTTCCATTTCTTCAAGCGATGGTTTTGGGAGCGGCAAGCGTTTATGTATTAAGTTTATTTATTAAACTGTCCCCAGATAAAGTTATTGCTTTAACTGGTACTGTTGCTGTTGCTTTGGGTTTTGCTTTTAAAGACTATGTTAGTTCTTTAATTGCAGGGGTAGTGGCTTTATTTGAGACGCCATATAGATTGGGCGATCGCGTCGAGATAGGAGATGACTATGGGGAAGTAGTGCATTACGGTCTTAGAGGAATTCGCTTGAGAACGGCCGATGACAATATAATATCTATCCCCCATAACAAAATTTGGACGGAAGCAATTTCTAATGCCAATGATGGAGACCTAGAAGCACAAGTAACTACGGATTTTTATTTAGGTCATGGAGTGGATACAGAATTAGTCATAAAAATTCTGCTGCGGGCAGCATATACCAGCAAATACACTCAGCTAACCCTGCCAGTTCTAGTAGTAATAGAAGAGGAACTAAGAGGCACTAAATTTAAGTTAAAAGCTTATCCGATGGATGCCAGAGATGAATTGATTTATAAAACAGATTTAACCAGGCGGGTGAAAAAAGCTTTTGCCATGCAGAAATTGCCTTATCCTAAAATACGGTGGCGGCAACAAGACGAGGATGACGATTAACCCAAACAGGGAGCATTCGTTATAATAGAAAAAACTTTTTGAGTTAAGAGTCAGAGTGTATGAACCAGGTAGATTATCTACGCATAAGCCTAATCGATCGCTGCAATTTCCGCTGTCAATACTGTATGCCCGCCGATGCCGAAATAGAATATCTTTTACAGCAGAATTTGTTGACTTTCGACGAAGTGCTTACCTTACTCAAAGAAGTTTTTATTCCAGTGGGGTTTAGTCGGTTTCGCTTGACAGGGGGCGAACCACTTTTGCGCCCCGATGCCGTGGAAATAGTCAGGGCGATCGCCTCCTTACCAGAAACCCAAGATTTATCCATGACTACCAACGGGTTTTTATTAGCTAACAAGGCCCAAGAGTTGTACGATGCCGGCCTGCGACGGATTAATATTAGTCTCGACTCCCTAGACCCCGATACTTTTAACCAGATAATCGGTAATAGAGGTCGCGATCGCTGGCAGTCAGTCTGGGATGGCATCCAAGCAGCTTATGAAGTCGGCTTCGATCCTCTGAAACTTAACGTCGTCGTTATTCCAGGAGTTAACGACTCGGAAGTATTGGACTTAGCAGCTTTTACTATCGACCGCCAGTGGCACGTCCGCTTTATCGAATTTATGCCCATCGGCAACGGTCAGTTATTTGAAAATAGAGGGTGGATACCCTCCGAAGAGTTGCGCGGACAAATTCGCCAGCGTTGGGGCTTGACAGAATCTTCAGTTCGCGGTAACGGTCCCGCAGACGTATTTAGAATACCGGGGGCCAAGGGGACGTTAGGATTTATCAGTCAGATGTCCGAGTGTTTTTGCGATCGCTGCAACCGGATGCGACTCTCCGCAGACGGTTGGTTGCGGCCCTGTTTGTTAAACGAAACCGAGCAAATAGACTTAAAAACGGCCCTGCGCGAAGGTGCATCAGGGGCCGTATTACGAGAAAAAGTTAGTTATTTATTAGGTATCAAACCAGAGATTAACTTCAAACAGCGAGACTCTGGCACTACTGGGACTTACTCCAGAACCATGTCACAAATAGGAGGCTAATAGGCAATGGCTAATTTAACCTATTACCTATTACCTATTACCTATTACCTATTACCTATTACCTATTACCTATTTACCTATTCCCATTCCCAAAAATTAAACTTGACGGGAGTAATACTCAATAACCATCAGTTCGTTAACTTGGAGGGCAACCCATTCTCGTTCGACAATACCGTTAACCTTACCAACGAACTTGTCGCGATCGAACTCCAGATGGCTTGGTAGGTGGGCTAAACCCGGATATTGTAAATTAGTTTTGACCAGTTCTTTCGATTTTTCCTTATTTTTCACTGCGATAACATCTCCCGGTCTGCACTGGTAGCTAGCGATGTTAACCTCCCTACCATTAACCGTCACATGACCGTGATTGACCAATTGACGGGCTCCGGGAATAGTCGGGGCCATTCCCATACGGAAGACCGTATTATCCAGGCGCATCTCCAACAATTGTAGTAAAATCTGCCCCGACGAACCTGACGCACGGCGGGCCTTCTTTACATAGCGCAAGAGTTGACGTTCCGACAGACCGTAGTTATATAGAAGTTTTTGCTTTTCTTCCAAACGGATAGCATATTCAGAACGCTTTCTCCTGCCTTGGCCGTGCTGACCCGGTGGATAAGCTCGCCTGGGACTTTTCCGAGTTAGTCCTGGTAAATCCCCCAGACGACGGGCGATTCTCAGGCGCGGGCCTCGATATCTTGACATATTATTTCCTCGTCAACTTCAAAAAATGCGACAATCTTTTAGTATAGACTGTTAAACCCCTCTTTTTTTCAAAGGGCCTCTTTAACTAAAATCAATATTTGCCATGTTTAATCTTAATCAAATTGGTTCCACCGCGCAACAAGAGCGATCGCCAAATAGAAGTAAGGGTCGCCGTTGGCTCTCGTTAGCTGTTACCCAGCTAGTGAGTGGAAGTTTATTAGGGATGGCAATTCCGACCGGGCAGGCATTAGCTGATAATTCATATCAAACCTGTGCCCAAGAAATGCTCGGTGTCGGCTTTTCCAGCGAAATAGCAGCGGACGTTTGCGCTGGAGCATTCAAACCAGACAATTTATCGCGCTGCGTTAGCAGGATAAACGAGTCTAACATAGAAGTCTCTCCCCCTTTGATTCTCTTCAACTGTCAGCGGGTCAGACGCCCCAAGGAGTTAGCTACTTGTGTCGTAGATATCCTGGAAAATATCCCCGAGGCGAGTTCGGAAATTGTTATTGAAAGTTGCCGTCGGAGTCTGTTACCAACACGTTATGCTAGTTGCGCCATAGGTTTGTATGCAGAATTAGGGCTATCATCTACTGACGTTTTTGCTAGCTGTCTCAATCCTAAAGATGTAGTTTCGATTGAATGAAGATAGGCTAATAATTAATAATTAATAATTAATAATTAATAATTAATGGTAGTGGAGCGCAAGTAGGGTTTGAAGGTCTAAATATTGCTAGTTAGTAGTAATCGCTTTAGCGATTTATCTATATCAATCGCTAAAGCGATTACTACTAACTGTCACTACATCTTTAGCACTAGCCAGTTAGCAACTACCTATTTTAAGAGGTCGGGACGCCTCGCGCTGGTTCGTTCCATTTGCTGTTGTCTGCGCCAAGAGGCGATCGCCGCGTGATTCCCGGATAATAAAATGGACGGTACTTTCATGCCTCGAAACTCAGCCGGTCGAGTGTAGTGAGGAAAATCTAACAAACCGTCCTCAAAGCTTTCTTGTGCCAAGGACTCAGCCTTGCCCACAGTCCCAGGTAACAAGCGAATCGTTCCATTAATTAAGGCCAGAGCCGGTATTTCTCCCCCAGTCAAGACAAAATCTCCCAAAGAAACCTCCCGAGTAACCAAACTAACAACCCGTTCGTCGATCCCTTCGTAATGGCCGCAAATTAGGACTAATTGGTCGTACTCTCCGGCAAGCTCTCGAAATAACTGTTGGTTCATCCGCTCTCCCTGGGGAGTTAGCAAAATAACCTCTCGTCGCGGTAAAATTGGCAATGCTTCCACAGCGGCAAATATGGGTTCTGGCTTGAGTACCATTCCCACCCCGCCCCCATAAGGTTCGTCATCTACCTGTTTGTGTTTGTCTGTGGTATAATCCCTGGGATTAATTAAATTAACTCTGGCAATGTCTTTTGCTAGGGCCTTGCCTAAGAGGCCAGAATTGAGGGCGCTGGGGAAAAAGTCTGGAAATAGAGTAATTACTTCAAATTGCACTATAGATTTGAGAAAATAAAGATTTGAGAAAATAGATTGGAGAAATGGCTAATGGCGTTCTAGCCCGTTGCCAAAATTTTAGAGAAACTAGAATTTAATGGAGTTCAATTATTGACAAACAAACAGACATTAATATATAAGATGAAAATTTACAATAGTCTTTGAGCCAAGGCGTTCGATAAACGTCTTGCCCATAAGGGTTGCAAAAATTCTGGTTAGTCCAGTATTATAAGCGATTATTAAATAATTAATTGACCGTGTACCTGCTGTCCAAAATTAACGGAATGATGGAGTTAGAATCAGAAGCCAGAAACGAACTGAAGCCATTACCACGCACCAAAACAACCATCATGGTAATAGGGGGTGCAGAAGATAAAGTTCATGGCAGAGAGATTCTGCAAACATTTTTTAATAAGTCGGGGGGAAGGGATGCCGTCATAGGCGTTATCCCCTCAGCATCTAGAGAACCAGGAGCCCAAGGCGATCGATACCGAAAATTATTCGAGGACATGGGGGCCAAGGAAATAAAAATATTTGACATCCGCGAACGTTACGAAGGGGAAGATCCGCGTTGGTCCGCTTACCTGGAAGACTGTACGGGGATGTTTATGACGGGAGGCGACCAACTGCGTCTGTGTGCTTTGCTAGCCGACACGCCCTTAATGGAACAAATTAGAAAGAAGGCCCGTGAAGGTACAATAGCCTTAGCGGGAACTAGCGCCGGTGCGGCTGTTATGGGTCATCACATGATAGCTGGTGGGGGAAGCGGTTCTTCTCCTAATAGGTCTTTGGTGGATTTAACCAACGGTCTAGATATTTTGCCAGAAATCATAGTCGATCAACACTTTCACAATCGCAATAGGATGGCCCGTCTGTTGAGCGCGATCGCCGCTCACCCAGATAGAATAGCCATTGGCATAGACGAAGATACCTGCTCTATGTTTGAAGGAGACGGACAATTAGAAATAATGGGCAAAGGTACGGTGACCGTAGTAGATCCGGCAGAAGTTGGCTATACCAATGTCTCAGAAGTAGGAGCGAGCGATCCTCTGAGCATCTCTAATTTGCGCGTACATATCTTATGCCACGGCGATCGCTTCGATATGCGTTCTCGTACCGTAACACCGGGACCATCGGAAAGAATAATGCCTTCTGACACTTAAAATATTTAACGATCGAGTTTGAAACTACTCAAAAGTAGCAAGCTCGATATGTCATCATTACCAACCAAATATCTAGGATATTTGCGCGGTCGCCGAAGGTCTGTTTTAAGCTAAAAACCCTCGGACTAAATACCTAAGAAAAAAAAGATAGAATATTTTTGTGTAGGATTTAAGTGCAAATAACTATCTGTGAAGTAATTGCTATGCCTCTGAGATAGAGTAAATCGTAAGAGTAAATAATGAGAGTAAGAACAGATTAATTATTGGCAAATAGTAGCCTTATATCAATTAACAATTAATAATTAATAATTAATAATTGAGGGAAAGGTCTGAGTTCTTGGTTCTGCCTTACATTCCCCTTTTTCCTCTCTTTATTTATTTATGGTTATTTATTGCGACTTGATATTATAAAATAATTATTTGTCTTAATTTTTCTCGCGGCGAAACATTAATAAAGAAAACAAAAAAGCCTAAAATGTTCTCCCCGAACATTTTAGCAAAAGTTATTAGCCAAAATGAGAAAACGCTAGTAACAACTACCCACCAAGCCTGCATCACCTTCTAATCCTTAGCTATGAAAATCCTCAAACTCCAGACATTACGAGGCCCAAACTACTGGAGCATCCGACGCCATAAACTGGTAGTGATGCGTCTAGACCTCGAAGAGCTCAATAATAGATACACGTCAGACATTCCAGGTTTTTACAAAGGACTAACAGATACGCTACCGAGCTTAATAGAACACTACTGCTCCCCCGGAGTCAGAGGAGGCTTCCTCAGTCGAATCCAAGAAGGCACTCTACTGGGCCATGTAATAGAACACGTTGCCTTAGAATTGCAAGAACTGGCAGGAATGCCAGTAGGATTTGGCAGGACCAGAGAAACATCAACTCCGGGAATATTCCAAGTAGTAATAGAATACGAAAACGAACCGGCAGGTCGCTACGCAGCTAGAGCAGCAGTGAGACTGTGCCGCAGTATTATAGACACCGGCACATATCCCAAAGAAGAATTAGAACAAGATCTAGAAGATCTAAAAGAATTTAAGGCCCAAGCAGCCCTGGGACCGAGTACGGAAACCATAGTAAAAGAAGCCGAAGCTCGCGGCATACCCTGGATGCAACTAAGCGCCAGGTTTATGATCCAACTGGGGTATGGCATAAAGCAAAAAAAAATACAAGCAACTCTGAGCGATCGCACCGGTATTCTAGGAGTAGAACTGGCCTGCGACAAAGAAGGGACCAAAAAAATTCTCCGAGATGCTGGAGTGCCAGTACCCCGAGGCACGGTAATTCGCTACTTAGACGACCTAGCCGACGCCATAGAAGAAGTAGGGGGCTATCCATTAGTAATAAAACCCCTAGACGGCAACCACGGGCGCGGCATAACCATAGATGTCAGAAATTGGCAAGAGGCAGAACAAGCCTACGATGCAGCCAGTGCGGCTTCTAAAACGCGATCGGTAATAGTAGAACGCTACTATAAAGGTCGGGACCACCGAGTTCTGGTAGTAAACGGCCAAGTAGTCGCAGTGGCGGAACGAGTCCCCGCTCATGTAGTAGGGGATGGCAAGTCCACCGTCGCCGAACTAATAGAAAAAACCAATCGCGACCCTCAAAGGGGAGATGGCCACGACAAGTTTTTAACCAAAATAACCATAGACGCCGGTTCCCTGGGAGTATTAGCCAAACAAGGCTTCAGCTTAGAATCTATTCCCGATAAAGGAGAAACCTGTTTTTTAAGAGCAACAGCCAACCTCAGCACTGGCGGCATCGCAGTAGATCGTACCGACGAAATACATCCACAAACCCTCTGGTTGTGTACCCGGGTAGCGAAAATAATCGGCCTGGATATAGCAGGTTTAGACGTAGTAACTGAAGATATCTCCAAACCGCTACGGGAATTAGACGGAGTAATAGTCGAAGTCAACGCGGCGCCAGGGTTCAGGATGCACGTCGCCCCCAGTCGCGGTTTGCCGCGAAACGTCGCTGGGGCCGTAATGGATATGCTCTTTGCCAAGGACCAAAACGGGCGGATACCAATATTATCAGTGACCGGCACCAACGGTAAGACCACCACAACTCGACTGCTAGCCCATATTATGAAACAAACGGGCCAAATGGTGGGCTACACGACTACGGATGGTACTTACATCGGCGAGTATATGGCCGAACCGGGGGATAATACGGGACCGCAAAGCGCTCAGTTGATTCTCTCGGATCCCACGGTAGAAGTAGCAGTATTAGAAACAGCCAGGGGTGGAATTCTGCGATCTGGTTTGGGCTTTAAGGGCTGCGAAGTGGGAGTAGTTTTAAATGTGGCGGCTGACCATTTGGGCATCGGAGATATAGATACCATCGACCAACTCGCAAGACTTAAAGGCGTGGTGGCGGAGTCAGTATTGCCCGATGGTTATGCGGTTTTAAATGCTGACGATTCCCGGGTAGTGAAGATGGCCGAGTCAGTTAAAGGTCAGGTAGCTTACTTCTCGATGAACCCAGATAACGAAATAGCTGTAAAACACGCAGCGGCAGGGGGTCTGGCGGCAATTTACGAAAATGGCTATATCTCAATTTTAAAAGGAGATTGGACTCTGCGGGTAGAGAAGGCGGTGAATATACCCCTAACAATGGGGGGTAAAGCACCTTTTATGATTGCTAATGCTTTAGCTGCTTGTCTGGCGGCTTTTGCAGTTGGGGTGAAAATAGAAGATATTCGCGATGCTTTGTCAACTTTCGTCGCTTCCGTAAGCCAAACTCCAGGGCGGATGAATATGTTCGATCTCGGAGATTATAACGCTCTGGTAGATTACGCTCATAATGCCGCCAGTTACCAAGCTTTGGCAGGTTTTGTCAATAATTGGGAGGGTAAGCGCATCGGTGTGGTTGGAGGACCGGGCGATCGCCGGGATGAAGATTTTGTCACTCTCGGTCGCTTGTCGGCAGAAATGTTTGATGAGATTATTGTCAAGGAGGACGACGATACTCGCGGGCGTCCTCGCGGGGATGCTGCGGATTTGATTTGTAAGGGTATTAAGGAAGTTTTAGAAGCAGGTTCGAGTAAGGTTGGATACACTGTCATTATCGACGAGACTCAAGCAGTTAATACTGCTTTGGATAAGGCTACATCGGGTAGTTTGGTGGTTATTTTACCGGAAACTGTCAAGCGGGCTATTAGTTTAATCGAGGCTCGCAACCCGATAAAAGAGTCTGTTCCGAGCGAAAATGATGCTAGTTCATCTTTTGTTAATTGTTAGTGGTTAGTTGTTAGTGGTTAGTTGTTAGTGGTTAGTTGTAGATAGAAAATTAACCATTAACCATTAACAACTAAGGGACTTGCGCAATTCTGAAACTACCCGGTTTTGGAAAAATGTAGGTCGGGCAGAGGGAACCTCCATCCAACAAGCCGGAATTGCGATTTACAGCGAGTCCCTAACCACGAATAATTAAACACTAGAGCAATCCGTTCGGGATTCGTGTAAAATTTGAGAGTGCGGGCGTCCCCGCTCGCGGCTGGAGCCACCCGTCGCGAGCGGGGACGTTGCTAATTAACAATTAACAATTAACAATTAACAATTAACAACTAACAATTAACAATTAACACCAAGAACAAACTAACAACTAACAAAAAAAGAAATGTTACAAACCTCAAACGAATCCCTACGAGTGCAACAACACCCATTAATCCGCAAGCTAGCAGATACAATTGAATCGGTGTGGGAGCGATATTTAGTCCTAGAACCCTACTATTTACCGGAAGAACTGGGGTATGTAGAAGGACGCTTAGAAGGAGAAAAATTAATCATAGAAAATCGCTGCTACCAAAGTCGCGAATTTAGAAAAATGCACTTAGAGTTAGCAAAAGTCGGTAAAAGTCTGGATATATTGCACTGCGTAATGTTTCCTCGGACTAGCTACGCATTGCCGATGTTTGGAACGGATTTAGTGGGAGCTAGAGGCAACATAAGTGCGGCGATCGTGGATTTATCTCCGACTAACCAAGAAAGAATGTTGCCCCTTGGATACGAAAATAAATTGCAAGAGCTAGAAATAAATAACTTTTCTCAACCTCGGGAGTTGCCAGAGTGGGGAGGAATATTTTCTGATTATTGTTTATTTATAAAACCAACCGCCCCAGAAGAAGAAGGGCGGTTTTTGTCTTTAGTAAAATCGTTTCTAGAAATTCACTGCCAAGAAGCGCTTAACTGCGAAAACCCAATTTCACCAGAGGAACAAGCCTCAATTATTGCAGCCCAAGACTACTACTGCAGCCAACAACAACAAAACGACAAAACCCGCCGCGTCTTAGAGAAGGCATTTGGCAAAGAATGGGCGGAGAAATACATGACTACAGTGCTATTCGACGGCCCAGAAGATTAGATAAACAGGGTACGGGTCACTTTTGAAGCGAACCCCAAAAAACTGCTTTTTATTAGTTGTTAGTTTGTTCTTGGTGTTAGTTGTCAGTTGTCAGTTGGAAGGTCCGCCGAACGCAAGGTTTAACTTTTTGTTTTGGATTTGAGAAATTAATGTTTATTGAGGCGATCGCTTTTCGATATGATAATCAAACAAGTAGCATATTGGAACCATCAATTTGAATGGCGTTTTGAACCGATACAGTTTTCTAATCTAGCTTTGCTGGTAGGGGTATCCGGTGTTGGCAAAACTCATATTTTGCTAGGAATTTATAATCTGAGAAAGATAGCAAATGGTGCGTCGTTCAATGGTTTGGCATGGGATATTACATTTTTAGCTAATAATGGTGTGGAGTATAGATGGAAGGGGGAATTTGAAACCCAAGAATCTCACGAGTTAATTTTTATTGAAGAGGAGGGCGATCGCTCGTTTCAAATTATTAGCGAGGAGTTATTTAAAGAGGCAGAATTAATTGTTCAAAGAAAAGGTGAAAAAATAATTTTTCAAGGTCAAGATACTCCAAAACTTTCTCCTTATGAAAGTTTAGTAGAGATATTCAAACGAGAAGAAGATGTTGCACCAGTTAGAGATAGTTTTAACCGAATAATTTATAGCGCTCAATGTAGCTCTGTTGAAGAACTTTATAGAATTTACGATGGAGTTTTGACGCAAAAATCTTTTTCTTCTTCAGACTTAAATAATTTGCAACAAAGCGATATGCCAACTCAAATTAAGTTGGCATTTGTTTACCACTATTTTCCAAAGATTTTCCAAAAAATTAAAGAGCGTTTTATAGAAGTATTTAACCAAGTAGAAGATATTAAATTAGAACCAATTTTTATTCTCGAATCAGAGGTTCCCATACCCATAAGTAGGGCATTACCTTCAATTCCAATTCAAATTAAAGAAAAAGGAGTTAAGAAATGGATAATTCAGCAAAACATTTCTTCGGGAATGTTTAAAACCCTAATGCACATCAGCGAACTTTATTTATGCCCCGAGGGCAGCGTCATTCTCATCGATGAATTTGAAAACAGTTTTGGCGTTAACTGCATCGACATCATTACCGAAGATTTGGTGCAAGAAAATAGAAACTTGCAATTCATAATTACCAGCCATCATCCCTATATAATTAACAATATCGGATTAGAATACTGGAAAATAGTTACTCGCAAGGGCGGCGCAGTAACTGTTAAAGATGCTGGAGATTTGAACTTAGGAAAATCAAGACATAAAGCTTTTATGCAACTAATTAACTCTGAAGTTTATACTGAGGGAATAGCCGTTTAAATGAATTTGTACTTTCTCGTGGAAGGCAGAAGAACTGAGAGAAAAGTTTATCCTAAGTGGTTGAGTTATCTTTTGCCAGAATTAACGCAAGTTAATAGTTATGATACTGTGGATATAAATAACTATTACCTCATCAGCGCTGAGGGCTATCCTTCTATTATTTACGATTCTATTCCCGCTTCGATTGAAGATATTAACTCAATAGGAAAATACGACTATTTTGTGGTTTGCCTCGATGCGGATGAAAATACTGTAGGCGAAAGAGAAAAGGAAATTTACGATTTTATAGACTCGGAAAAACTCGAATTGAATAGGGCAAAGATGGCGATAGTAGTTCAAAATCGCTGCTTTGAAACTTGGTTTCTCGGCAATCGTAAAATTTACACTAGAAATCCTCCAAAGGATTTGTTAGAATATACTCGTTACTATGATGTTTCTGTAGATGACCCGGAATTGATGGGGAGAGGCGATCGCACCCACCACACCCATTTTCATCAGGCTTATTTAGACGCTTTATTTGAGGCTAAAAATATTAAATATTCTAAAACAAAGCCAAAGTATGTATTAGAAAAATATTATTTAAACGAATTATTAAAAAGGATCGAATATCGACCACAACATTTAAGGAGTTTTGGCAAATTTATAGGACTATGCGAGGAGATAAAAGACAAAATAGAATCCTAGATTGTTTGAAGCCAAGCGAAACCCAACCTACAACAGATAAATTTACTCGCTCCAAATAATGAATAGTTGTTAATTGTTAATAATAATTAAGAGGTAACAATGAGATTAAAAGTTAACGAAAATGGTTTGGTCATTCCCAAGTCTTTATTGGAAGGTTTAGACGAGGTTGAAGTTAGCAGAGAAGGAGATTCAGTTAAGATTAAAAAAGCGATCGATATTTCTATTGTTAGGGGAGAAGCGGTTCAAACATTACTAGAAGAAAAGCTCAGGAAAATCAGGGAAAATAGGAAAAATAAAAAGGTAAATCCCGAACAAATCGCTCTGGCGGAACAATTCCGTCAGTTGCGTAGAGAAATCCAGGAATTACACAAAGATAATCCTTTATCTGAAGAAGAAATAGCAGCAGAAGTTGACGCCGTGAGGAGAGGAGAATGAGGGTTATTGTGGATACAAATGTTTTAATTTCTGCTACCATTGCGCGTGGAAAACCAGAATTGGTAATCGATTTTATTGGAGATTATGAGGAATGGGAATGGATTGTATCGGAAGCAATTTTAAATGAGTACAAAGATGTTTTAAATCGTCCTAAATTAAAGTTAACTGATGCAGTAAAGCAAAAGTATTTAAGTATGGTTGAGAGAGTTACTACGACAATTGAAGTTGAAGTAGAGGTGTTTTTTCCAAGAGACAGAAAAGATGAAAAATTTTTAGCTTGTGCTATTGCTGGCGATGTCGATTTTTTAATTACAGGAGATAAGGATTTTGAAGAAATGCAAGCACTTTTACCCAAAACCCTAATTACTTCGGTAGCTGTTTTTAAGGAATTAGCGATCGATACTTGAGAATTGTAAAATCTTAGCTTAGGCGCGCGCGAAGCGAACCCAAAAGCCTCAATACAGGAAAACGATTTGACTAAATTTAGTATCCACTTATTATCCGCAATTTAATAAAATATTAATTGCAAGTTTAAGATAGATCGCTTCTTGGGTTCCGTTTCACTTCACCGAACCTACAATAACATATTGCTTTTAAATATGTCCATAAGCTTTCCCCCGTATTGATTTTTGCAAGAGGTCTAGTGTAAGCTAAAGCCAGAACTTCAGCAAATTAGATTAGCTTTTTATGATTCTTGCCCAAAGCGTTAATAAGCAGGAGATAATCGATCGCCTCAGTCAATTAGCCAATCGAAAGTTCGCACCTCGCGCCTCTGCGTGCGATCGAACATCCAGCTTTCCTCAAGAAGATTTTATAGACCTTTTTAATGCAGGGCTCCACGCCCCTGCCGTACCAGTAGAGTATGGCGGTTTGGGCTTTTGCCATAACGGGGACATTTTTAGCCTCTGGATGATGACTAAAGAACTAGCCAAGGTGAATCTTTCCTTAGCCCGTTGCTGGGAAGGGCACAGTAACTGCCAGATTTTATTGGCAGCAATGGCCAATCGGTCCCAAAAACAACGCTGGTTTGAAGGCATCGTTAGGCGGGGCGAAAAATGGGCAGCTTGGAGTGGAGAACCGCAATCGGAAATTCCCGCTCAGAAAGCTCGCTTTGGCACAACAGTTAAAGAAGTCGAAGGGGGTTATATTGTTGACGGAACTAAGGTTTTTGCCTCCAGTGCCAGCGCAGCAGATCGGGCCATACTCTTAGTTAATACGAAGGGCAGCGGAGGGGCGCGTCACGCCAACGGTTCCGCAAAATCCGTACTCATGCTAGCCTGCGACTTATCCGATCCGAGGGTCAGTTTTGACGATAGTTGGTGGCAACCCATCGGTATGAAAGGGACGATTAGTTATCTGGTGCGCTTCGATGAAGTTTTTATTCCTAAAGAGAACCAGATAGGCTACCCCGGTCAATATATTATTGAGGAGTGGCAAACTCGATTGACTCCTCAATATGGTGCGGCGTTTTTAGGTGCTGCTGAGGGAGGTTATGAATATGCTTTAGATTATCTGAAAAAACAAGATAGAACTCAAGATTCTTACGTTCAACACAGAATTGCTAAATGCTCGATGAATATAGAAACGATGCATCTTTGGCTGCGAAATACCGCTAAACTTTGGGAAACGGGCAGAGAATTAGAAGCCAAACAAGCAGGAAATCGCACTCGTTATTTGACTGAGGAATTGGCTATGGAAACTTTGAACCACTGCCTGAAAATCTGTGGGGCGCGTTCTTTGATTAAACCTAGTCCTTTGGAACGGATTTATCGAGATTTGTCTTTTTACGTTCTCCACGACAATAGCGATCGCGTTTTATCATCTATCGGTCAAGAAATTTTAGGAGACTTTTGCGATCGCTCCTTTTTTCATTAAAAAAATTTGGCGGAAGTTAACACTTAGATTAATAAAAATGGATTTAGGTTTAGAAGGAAAAACGGCTTTAGTAACGGCATCTAGTCGTGGGATCGGCAGAGCGATCGCTGAAGGATTAGCAATAGAAGGTTGTCACGTCATTATTTGCAGTAAAAATCAAGAAAATTTATCACAAGCTGCACGACAGATAGAAAAAAACACTCAGCAAAAAGTTACAGCCTTCCAAGTAGATTTATCAGACAAAGAAAGTACCCAAAAATTAGTAGCAGATATTACAGCAGGATTTAAAACCATAGATATTTTAGTCAATAATGCTGGGGGCCCTCCTTACAATCGCCATGACGAATTAACGGATAAAGATTGGCAGGAGTCTTTCGATCTAACCTTTATGAGCCAGGTTAAAATTTCTGAAGCGATGATTCCCCCGATGAAAAAAAAAGGTTGGGGCAGAATTATTTTTGTTACTTCCGTTGCTGTAAAACAACCAGGAATGCTAATAGCAAACGCTCAAAGAGCTAGTCTTGCTGCTTATGCTAAAACCCTCTCTAACGAATTAGGAGAATATAATATTTTAGTGAATACGATTTGTCCTTCTTTTGCCGTCACCGACCAATATTATCGAATTGCTGATGAAGTAGCTAGGAGATCGGGAACTTCTAGGGAAAAAATCATCGAACAATGGATGAAAAGCGTACCTTTGAAGCGACCTGCATCCCCAGAAGAAGTGGCAAATATGGCTGTTTTTATGGCTTCAGAAAAAGCTAGTTATCTCACAGGAAACTGCATACAAATTGATGGAGGATTTGTCAAAAGTTTGTTTTAATTAAAAACCGCTTCCAGACTCTATTTAAAATAAACTATAGCAAGCCTAAATCATTCGTGATATTTTAGAAACCCGGTTTCTTTGAGAAACCGGGTTTCTGGCCCCCAAATTTTTCATAATCCATTTAGGATTGCTATATAGGAAGATTAGCAACTTTTTATGTCTTTAGTTTTTTTCCAAAAATACACTAGCTTTTTCCCGCGTTTCTATAAATTAGCTATCGTCAGCTTAATTTCTAATATTATGGTTCCCTTAGCAGGATTATGTGATGTAGCTTTTTTAGGACATTTAAAAGACATTCGTTATTTAGCGTCCGTAATTATTGCCAGTATTTTATTTGACTATCTTTACGGCTGTCTTAAATTTATCCGCAACAGTACCAATGCCATGACTGCCCAAGAGGTAGGAAAAGAAGACGATCGGGGGGTTTTATTGACTTTGTTCCGCAGTGGTTTAATATCTTTAGCGATCGCTGTAGGAATTTTATGCTTGCAATACCCCATCCAAAAAATAGGCTTTGGTCTATTAGCTGTTTCCCTAGATGTTAAAGCACTGGGAATAGAATACTTCAACGCCAGAATTTGGGATGCGCCCGCCGTCTTAGTTAATTTTGTGCTAATTGGTTGGTTTTTGGGGCGAGAAATGAATCTTTTTGTCTTAGCAATGTCTTTACTCGCCAGTGGCTCTAACGTTATACTCGACTATCTGATGATTTTTCAATGGGGCTGGGGTAGCATGGGAGTAGGACTGGCTACGGCCATCAGCCAATACTTAGCTTTATTGGTAGGTATTGTAGGAGTTGCTTTGACTGTTCGATGGCAAGATGTTCCTCCTGCTTTACAAGCAATGTGGGATAAGCAAGCTTTGAAATTTACTTTAATCCTGAAAGGAAATATTATGGTAAGGCTTTTGACGCGAGTCTCTGCATACGCCATATTTACCAATATTAGCGCCCAAATAAGTACAAATGTACTCGCAGAAAACGGCTTATTATTACAAATTGTTTTAATAGGTCAATTTGCCATACAAGGAATAGGTATGACAATCCAAACCTTGGTAGGTAATTTTCAGGGGAAAGGAGAAACGGATAAATTATTATCAGTAATGTTGTTGGGTATTGTAAATAGTTTAGCAATCTCTAGTAGCTTGGCTTTTGCGGTTCTCTGGTTTCCCAAAACCGTGTTGAAACTGTTAAGCAGCCATGGAGAAATTAATCAAGTAATTGCCCAACATACTCTGTGGTTATTACCCCTACTAATTTGTTCGGCGATCGCTTTTATGTTAGAAGGATATTTTATAGCTTTAAAAATAGGTTCTGCCCTGCGTAATTCCTCTCTAATCGCCTTCTTTGGTATTTTTTCCCCCTTCGCTTTTAGCGCTTGGTATCTCAAAAACGTAAATTTATTGTGGGCATCTTTAACCCTTTACATGGCAGCAATGATGGTTGTTTTGGGGCTGGATTTATATAAAATGCAAAGTAAAGAATTAAAGGTTAGGTTGGGCTTGCGTGAAACACCAACCTAATTTTCTCAGTACCTTATTAAACCCCCAATCCTTAAGCTGATTTTGATTTAGTCTCCTTCTTTGGTTTGCGTTCAAATATACCGCTGATTATTAAACCAGTAATTAACATCCATAATAAACCAATGCCATTTAAAAGAACATAAAAAGGTCTAAGAAAGTCCCCTAAAACAGCGCCTTCGTGAATTTTAACCAAAAAATAGACTTGTTCTTTTGTTAAGCCAAACCAAGCTATTCCTAATCGATAAGCTATGCCTGTAATTACCGTAATAAATAATGGTAAAAATACAATTGGCGCAACTACTTTATGAAATTTTCTTAATGCAGCTTTAGTCATTGTTTTTCGTCGATCTAATTGCTAAAAAATTCAAAGTTCGATCCTGGTTTTTCGGAACTTCGGTATTGAGTTAGGTGCTGTAAACCTTCTAACCTAGATTCCGCACTTAAAAATTTAGCATAAAAAGTGGTATGTTATGCCGATTCATTTTTTTAAGTATTAATACCGATCGAAAAGACAAATTGAGGTAAAAATGACACTCTAGAGAAAAATAAGCGTGGTTATGGCCACAATAAATAACTCAAACCAAAAACCTGACAAATAGGCTTGAAGAGGAGAAAAATCCCATTAAATTAAAGGGTATTTTCATGGAGCTTCGGTACTAAATCTGGTACTTTCATAATTGCGCAAGTCCCTAAGCATTTAAAAGTACGAAGTTTGCTGTTGAAAGTCGGATTTAGAATTGGTTAAAATATCGGCAAGTCACAACTTACAGCGAGGAACTAACACCCAACAACCAACGAACTTATCGTATCAATTAAAAATCTAGATCGTTTTTACGGTCAAGGTTCCCTGAAAAAACAAGTTTTATTTGACATAAACTTAGAACTTAGCGCCGGAGAAATAGTAATCTTAACGGGGCCTTCGGGATGCGGTAAAACTACTTTATTGACATTAATAGATGGTTTGCCACAGGTGCAAATATCTAAAGATAAATCTTCCCCCCAGTCAAGTCTCAAAGTTATCGGACGAGAACTCCCAGGAGGAAGTAAATATCGATTAGTGCAAACTCGCTGTAATATTGGCTACATATTTCAAGGTCATAACTAGATCGATTGGTTTACGGCCAGACAAAACGTGCCAATGTCCTTGGAGTTGCATCCAGAGCTTCCGAAAGAGAAGATTAAAAGTCAAGCGATCGCCATGTTACAGGCAGTCGGCTTAGAAGATAGAGCAAATTATTATCCCAATAATCTTTCTGGGAAACAAAAACAACGGGTAGCGATCGCTCGGGCCCTCGTCACTCACCCTAAATTAGTCGGCAGCAGACGAACCCAGCGCAGCCTGAGACAGTAGATCGGGCCCAAACCTAGTGGAAATAATGCAACCTTTAGCCAAAGAACAGAAAAGCACCATCCTACTCCTTACCGACGATCGTCGAATTATAGACGTTGCAGATCGTATCGTTTCCATGGAAGATGGGAGTCTGGTACGAAAAAAAGTAGGCACCCTGACAGTAATTAGTAATTAATCGAATTACTTTTTAACTTTTGACGTTTTACTCGACGATCGCTTCTTAGTTCCAGAACGCTTAGAAGAGCTACCCGATTTACTAGAAGCAGAAGAACTACCCGACTTTCTAGAAGCAGAAGAACTACCCGGCTTCCTAGAAGCAGAAGAACTACCCGGCTTTCTAGAAGTAGAAGAACTACCCGGCTTTCTAGAAGTAGAAGAACTAGCACTATTAACACTAGGTCGCTGAGTTCTAAATAGAACCCCGCCATCGTTAGATTGCTCTAACACTAATAGCGGCGTTGGCTTTGCTTTTTGGTCCCACTCTATATGAACTATTCGACCTTGAATAGTGGGAGTCCAGTTATCATGGTCCTCTCTTTGAGAGAGGTAGGTTTCCAGACAATCAATAATCTGATTAATGGTTTGAGAAGTTGCTTGAGTTGGTAGTTTCATCAACTTAATGGAAATACGAAATAGGACTCGCTTTTTTAAATCCTTACCCGCTTCTCCGGTTTCGTATTGCACGTCAAACATCGAATCTACTTGTCTGCCGCTAACATTAGCTTTTTCTCCGGCTGACACTTGATTAGGACGTAGGGCTACGGTGATTTTTTGTTTTACTTTTACCTTAATTTGGTTGACAATTCCAAAGTGAAACACCTCTTCAGACATCCGCATTCTCAGATAGTCTAAGTTAAAATCTCGGGAGTGGATGAGGTCTGGATTTTTTTCCATCTTAGAAATAGTTCCTACAGCTAATTTATATTTTTTCTGTAGATCTTTATTTCTAAATTCCTCCATGCTTAACTTTTTGGTCATCTCCTTGATTTTTGATTGGTAGAATACTGCTAAACCAATGGCTAGCAATAACAGCAATACCGAAGAACCCATCCATAAATACTCGAATTTAAAGTTAGCAGGTTGGGCTTGTTCTTGGTTAGGAGAGACTTGTGCCAACCTTGGTTCTACAAGGATAATTTGGGTTGACATAGGCTATACTCTATAGAATTGTACATTGGTAAACGGCTCGTTATTAATGGAGTACAGTTTTGCTGAATATTGCAGTTATAGCAATTATCGCGCTCGGTGAAGTACATTGAACGCTACCCCCCTGCCCCCCTTGAGAAGGGGGGAGCCAGAGCAAATCAAAGTCCCCCTTTTCAAGGGGGATTTAGGGGGATCGACCGGTGTGTACTTCACCGATTCAATAATCGCTATATTGACTAAAAATTACATAATTTTTAGCGATATTTATTGCTAATATTTAACACTATTGACCCCCCTTAACGAGCATTTTTTTACAATTAAAATTCACTCTTTAGTCTTTTTTTTTTACTTTGTTGAGACTGCATTATTAACAAATAAAGACCCTCGACAAAGCGGCTGCATCTCAATTGTTCGGGAGACAAAAAAGCAATGTTTTGCGGCTCCATTTTATAACAAATATGGCTCCCGATATTAATTTTATCCTGCCAATAACTTTGCAAATGTTTCTTGGTGGAAATTAATTAATTTTAGGCCTTAATCCTTTTCGCACGCAACCTGACAGAATCTTATAGTTTTATGGGTTAGTTTATCGACTGCTTCTATATCTTACCTTTGATTGGCTTCTTTTTCTATAAAATACCCAAGTTATGACAATTTCCATACTGCCCGTCCCTATTTATAGCGTTTTTTTTTATAATGAAGTACGATCTGCCCGATGCTTGACACAATAAGATCTAGTAAATACCTATTAGGGTTAGAACGAGGGGCGAGAGCGTACCAAATCTCTCTTAGGGAGCCAAAAATAATTACTTACTTCTTTTTTCGTAGTCCTGCGTCGCGGTGGGATTAGATTTTATAATTTATTGAAATCATGGCCTTAATGCCTAAAATCTATCTTATGAAAAGGTTCGGTAGAGACCATTATGAGGCAAGATATCTTTATAAGCATGGCTATTTTTCAAGGTGCCGATCTTTGTAAAAATACGGAGTTAGCTCCGTAAGTTTTCGTCAATACTTCTATTCTTATTTCCTGGACGGTTTTTGCCAAAAAGCTACAAAAAAAGAGGCCTTTGTCGATCGCCACTGCTTAAGAATGCTCGCTCCGAGCATCACGATCCTACATTTACATTCGCTCCTATGCACCCGATTTTTTGAGATAGTGACCTACGAACCCCTCCACCACAAATATCGCCCTCAGACTTTTGCCGATCTGGTGGGGCAAGAGGCGATCGCCCAAACTCTGACTAACGCTATCTGTAGCGAACGGATCGCTCCTGCATATCTATTTACTGGCCCTAGAGGTACTGGCAAAACTTCTAGCGCTAGGATTATGGCCAAATCTCTTAACTGTCTGACGAGCGATCGCCCCACTGAAACTCCCTGCGGCCAATGCGATGTTTGTCAAGGTATCGCCAAAGGTTCTACTCTGGATGTCATCGAAATTGATGCTGCGAGTAATACTGGAGTCGATAATATTCGAGAACTCATCGAGAGAGCCCAATTTGCTCCGGTGCAATGTCGCTACAAGGTCTATGTCATCGATGAAGTTCATATGTTATCGGTTTCGGCCTTTAACGCTCTGTTAAAAACTTTAGAAGAACCGCCCCAAAATGTAGTTTTTATCCTCGCAACTACAGACCCACAGCGCGTGTTAGCAACCATTATTTCTCGCTGCCAAAGGTTCGATTTTCGTCGCATTCCTTTGGAAGCAATGGTGAATCATTTACAAAAAATTGCGGAAATAGAAAATATTAATATTACTATTGAAGCAATACAAATGGTCGCTCAAATCGCTCAAGGAGGTCTCCGAGATGCTGAAAGTTTGCTAGATCAGTTAAGTTTGATGACCGAGCAAATAACTGTTGAGGGTGTCTGGGATCTAGTTGGGGCGGTGCCGGAACGAGATTTAATGGCTTTATTGGAGGCGATCGCTTCGGATAATCCTACTTCAGTCCTAGATATTACTCGCGAAATCATGGATCGGGGCCGCGAACCTTTAATAGTTTTGCAAAATTTGACTGCTTTTTATCGGGATTTACTAATAGCTAAAACTTCTCCAAAGCGTTCTAATTTAGTAGCTTTAACCAAACCTACTTGGGAGCAACTTTGTCAATTTTCTTCGCAGTGGGAGCTTGCTACTATTTTAGCCGGCCAAACTCATTTACAGGACAGCGAGGTTCAAATTAAAAATACTACCCAACCGCGCTTGTGGTTGGAAGTAACTTTATTGGGGTTGTTGCCTTCGGCATTAAATAAAAGTTTGTTAACCGAAACTGTGGTTCAACATTTACCAACACCGTCGCCAACTCCGAAACAAATAACTAATATTCCCAGGGAAACATCCCCAGGGCCACCGCCGCCACCACCGCCAAAAGTAAGTCGCGAAACTTCTCCTGCAAACCAACCTCCACCAAGATCGCAGGAGAAGGACTTGCGTGCTTCTAAATATGTCGCTCCCCAGCCACAAAAAACATCCAATCCACCGGCACAAACTGTTAATATTAATGCCGGGCAGGCAGATTTAGAGGAAATTTGGCAGCGGATACTTGGGGCGATTAAACGTCCTTCCGTTCAAGAGCTTTTGCGTCAAAATGGAAAATTAATAAGTTTTAGGGATGGAGTTGCTCGCTTGAGTATGCCGAATCAGAAACTATTAAAACATTTAAACCCACAAAAAGTAGCTAATATTGAAGCTGCTTTCGAGCAAGTTTTTCAATATTCAGTTACGGTTAAAGTAGAGGTTGCGGGTAATAATACTGCTAATGACGTTAGCGGTAATTATTATGCTTCTGGGGCAAAAGCCAATGGAGATTCTAATGGGAATAAGGATGTAAATGTAGAAGTAAATGCTTTAGAATCTACTGGTAATCAACAATTTCAGCATTCAGAAAGCCAGATTTCGCAGGCGTTACAACAGAATTATTTAGATGAAGAAGCAGTAAAAGTAGATAGAGAAGAGGTGGCGATCGCTTCTCGACAATTAACGGATATTTTCGATGGAGAAATAGTCACTCTTCCTGCGGAAAAGGAGTTAGAAATACCTAGAGATAGGATTAGTTTTTCCGGTAATTATGAAATGCAAAAAGTTGATAGTGCGGAAGATTTCAAGTCGGATTATAAAGAACCAGAGTTAGAGAAAAATAATCGTGTGTATGAGGAGGAGGATGATGATGACGTGCCTTTTTAAAGTTATTTTAAAGGTAGGCGAAGCCAAGCCTAATAGCTGTTCGTAGTAATCGCTTTAGCGATTTATCTATATGAATCGCTAAAGCGATTACTACAAGCAAGCCTTCTGGGTGCTTTGGACCCGCTACTAAAATTTTTTACTGTTTATTGAAATGGCGGCGTGCGGTGCTAGAATTTTCTATTTCATGCTTTGTTTTTTCTCTGCTTTTAAATCCCTGGTACTAGCTGCAGCTAACTCTGCATCTAATAAAGTTTGGCCGGTGGCTGCTAAATAGACATCATCTAAACTCGGTCTTGCTTGGGCGATGCCGAAAATTGGTAAACTAGCTTCGCGCATACTTTCCTGAATTTTCATTAATGCATCGCTCCCAGAAGCTACGACTAAATTTAGGGAATTGCCTTGAGCAGAATTAATAATTATTTCTTGAACCAGAGGTAAAGCTTCGAGTAAAGCTTTAGCTTTTTCTGCTTCTTCTATAGGGGAAAATTCTCTAATTCTCAGAGTCACCCGATCGCCTCCCAAACGATCTTTTAATTCCGAAGAAGTACCAACAGCAATGACCGCGCCCTTATCAATAATTCCCACTCGATCTGCTAAAGCGTCAATTTCTTCTAAATAATGGCTAGTTATTAAAATCGTCGTTCCCTCTTCGCGCAACTGACGCAAGAAATTCCAAACTGCAACCCGACTTTCAATATCTAAGCCGACAGTAGGTTCGTCTAGAACTAAAACATCTGGTTGATGCAACAAACCAGCAGCCAAGTCGATGCGCTTGCGGATGCCACCAGAATAACTGCCGGTTTTTTTATCGGCCCATTCCTCCAAACCCAATAAATTTATGACTTTTTCTATTCTTCCTCTTGATAAAGCGCCTGGAATATGGTAAAGCGCTGCTTGCAGTTGTAAGAGTTCGCGACCGGTCAGGACTTTATCTATGGCCACTTCTTGAGCGACATAACCGAGGCACTTTCTTGCCAGTCGGGGTTTATCGACAACAGAAATACCGGACACTTCCAAGCGTCCGGCATCTGGAGTTATTAAAGTGCATAAAGCTCGTAGAGTTGTAGTTTTACCTGCACCGTTGGGTCCGAGGAGACCAAAAATCTCTCCTGGTTCTACCTGAAAAGAAACATTTTTAACAGCTTCAACAGAGCCGTAGCGTTTTTGTAGATTTTCAATTAAAATAGCGGGAGCCATAAACCTTCCTCAGAGCTAAAAAACTTTGCCCATATATTTTAATAGCTTTTGAAGGATTTGGCATCGAGCTAAAGGAGGTCGCGATCGCGTGGGAACTTATTGGCATAACTGCCTGTAAATATTTTTTTGGGGCGTTTTAATAAAATTAAAAGTTCTGCTCCCAACCCACCTCATAGCTGCTGATTTTTGATAATAATTCTAATCTACAAGCTGCACCCATCCGCGACGAACGTTGTAAAGCAACCGATTGATAATAGCTCTTTCATCTTCTGTAAGACCGCCTCCCAAGAGAGCGCCTCTAATTACTTTTCGGTCGTCGCTAGTAACGACACTAGAGAACATTACTTGACCAAATAATTCTTCGAGGGTCATTTGATAGTAAGACATTTGCAAAAACCTCTTAAGGACTAAAGGCGCCAATGCACCAAAACAATTTCTATTAATAATATCAACTGTTTTTGGCGAGATTGGTGCGATCGATACCCTAGCGTTAGTGCGATCGCGATCGACGATAGTTGTGCGATAGGTCATCAAAGATGGTAAATGCAGATCGTTAAAATTGGTGACTTAAGTCACCGACTTCAGGTAACGTTTGAGCGTTGCGACTTGAGAATTGTTAATTAACGTCAGTTCGATAAAGAGCCAAATTTTCGCTCCCAGACCGAAAAGATAGTGCTTTGAGCCTCCGTCGAACTAACGCTAATTAGACTGGTTGTAGTCGCTCTGGCGCGGAATTCAAACAAAAATTCGATCGCGGATGGCGCAATTATTAACGCCCAGTCGGCACTAGAACGGAACGTCCGACAATTATTAATTATTAATTATTAATTATTAATTACTTATTGCAGACATTGCCGAACAGTTGCCACTACAGACTCCGACAAAGCAGTTAAGTCGTAACCACCTTCAAGACCGAATAAAATTTTCCGAGTCAGTTGGAGACAGCAGTCGGTAAAAACTCCGTAATCTTCGGGTTGGAGGGAGATACCGGCTAAAGGATCGGCCTCGTTGGCATCGTAACCGGCGCTAACTATTAACAAGTCTGGCTGAAAGTTAGTTAAAAACGGCATGACCTTCTGCTCGAAAGTTGGTTTGTAAAGTTCTCCAGTGCTACCGGGAGACATGGGCAAGTTCAGCACGTTGTTGTGGGGCCCGGTTTCTTTTGGGTCGCCGGTTCCTGGATAGCAAGGAGATTGATGCAGCGAACAATAGGCAATATGGCGGTTATTTTCGACGATGGCCTGAGTGCCGTTGCCGTGGTGAACGTCCCAGTCTAGGATGGCCACTTTATTGACTCCCGGCTGTTCTAAGGCGTAGATAGCTGCTATTGCCGCATTAGACAAGAGACAGAAGCCCATGCCCCGGTCCCACTCTGCATGATGTCCCGGGGGTCTGGCCAAGACGAAACTAGGGGCAGCCGTTGCTAAGACGCGATCGACTCCATCGAGCCAAGCACTAACCGCCAGTAATGCGACATCGTAACTTCTAGGAGAAACCGGAGTATCTCCGTCCAGATAGCCGCCGCCATCGGAGGCCAACTGTTGCAGCAGCTTAAGATAAGCGGGCGGGTGAACCTTTTTTACCCAGTCCATAACCGAAGGTTGCCGCTCGCAGACTGGCGCGGGCAACTGCCAGTCCAGTTGTCCCTCGCTAAAAGCTGCCTTGAGACTTTCGACTGTTACTTTCAAACGTTCCGGCCGCTCTGGGTGCAGCGTACCTGTTTTGTGTTCTAAGAACTCATCGGAGTAAATAACAGATAGCATCCTTTTTCTATTTTCTATTTATGTTTTTTTGACTGTGGATACTCGTTATGAGTATGAAGAAAGGGGATTTGCATCTCTATGGATGCTGTCTTTGCCGTTGTGAATACCCCCTATCTAAAATGTACATCTAAGTGCAAAAAAGTTTAAGATTTATGGCTAATTTTTCAAGCCAAAAAGCGATCGATTAGGCTATAATTTGAGATATGGGGAATTGCCCATGGGGAAGGCTAATGGCTAATTGTGGGATTCCCAATTTCCCATGTAGAATTCCCCAGACACAATTCAATTCCCCATTCGGTGATTTATGGAGTTTTTAGTTATATGAGTATCGAGCAGTCGCGGATTATCCCAACGGATCTGCGGAATGAAATGTCCCGCTCCTATTTAGAATACGCCATGAGCGTAATCGTAGGTCGGGCATTACCAGATGCAAGGGATGGTCTAAAGCCCGTACATCGTCGGATTCTCTACGCCATGCACGAATTAGGCTTGACACCGGAGCGTCCGTTTCGTAAATGCGCCCGCGTAGTGGGAGAGGTACTGGGTAAATATCATCCTCACGGCGACACGGCAGTGTACGATGCCCTGGTGCGGATGGCTCAAGATTTTTCGATGCGATCGCCTTTGATTAACGGTCACGGCAACTTCGGTTCGGTGGATAACGACCCGCCGGCAGCGATGCGATACACGGAATGTCGCTTGCAAGCTCTCACCAGCAATGCCATGCTGCGAGATATCGATGCCGATACTGTAGATTTTGCGGATAACTTTGATGGCTCCCAACAAGAGCCTTTGGTATTGCCATCGCGCATACCGCAACTTTTATTAAACGGTTCCTCCGGTATCGCGGTGGGGATGGCAACTAATATCCCTCCCCACAATCTCTCGGAGTTAATAGACGGTTTGGTGGCATTAATTCACAACCCGGAAATAACTGACATCGAATTGATGCAATACATTCCGGGACCGGATTTCCCCACGGGGGCGAAAATTCTGGGTAAGGCTGGCATCCGGGATGCCTACACTACCGGTCGCGGTTCCATCGTGATGAGGGGTATCGCTAATATAGAGACTCTGGAACAGCGAGGTCGTCCAGACAGAGAAGCAATTATTATCACCGAGCTTCCTTACCAAACAAATAAAGCGGCGTTGATTGAAAAAATTGCCGATATGGTAAACGATAAAAGAATCGATGGTATTTCCGATATCCGAGATGAGAGCGATCGCGATGGTATGCGTATCGTTATCGAACTCAAACGGGATGCTTATCCCCGAGTGGTCCTCAACAACCTCTACAAACAAACCCCCCTCCAGTTCAATTTTGGGGCAAATATGCTGGGCCTAGTCAACAACGAGCCCCAACTGTTGACGATCAAACGATTCCTAGAAGTTTTCCTAGACTTCCGCATCGAGACGATTACCCGGCGGACTCAGTACGAACTGCGCAAAGCAGAAGAGCGAGACCATTTGCTGCAAGGGTTGTTAATCGCTCTGGACAATATGGAGGAAATTATCGCAATTATTCGCGGGGCGGAGGATACTCCCACGGCGAAACAAGAGTTGATCGATTCCTTCGAGCTATCGGAGGCTCAAGCTGATGCTATTCTGCAAATGCAACTGCGACGGTTGACGGCTCTAGAAGCTAATAAAATCCAAAAGGAACACGAGGAGTTGCTGGAGATAATAGCCGATTTAAAGGATATTTTAGCAAAAAGAGAGCGTATCCTGGAAATCGCGGAAACTGAAGCTAAAGAGATTCAAGAACTCCACGGAAATCCCCGGCGCACGCAAATCGAACTGGCTGAGGGCGAGTTTGATGAGACGGATTTAATTGCTAACGAAAGGGCGATCGTGATGGTAACGGAACAGGGTTACATCAAGCGAATGCCGGTTAATACTTTTGAGGCACAAAGTCGGGCAACTCGCGGGAAAGCGGGAACTAAGATGAAGGAAAATGACGCGATCGAGCATTTCCTGGCTTGCTGCGACCACGATAGCGTTTTATTCTTTACTCAAAGGGGGGTGGTTTATTCCCTTAATGCCTATCAAATTCCTATGGGATCTCGGACGGCGCGGGGAGTGCCTATAGTTCAGATGTTGCCCATTCCTCGGGATGAGAAGATTACTTCCATTGTTACGGTTTCCGAGTTTAGCGATGATGAATATTTGGTGATGCTGACTAAGGGAGGTTGTATTAAGAAAACTAAGTTGTCGGCTTTTGCTAATATTCGCTCTAATGGTTTGAGGGCTATTGCTCTGGGAGAAGGGGATCTATTGCGCTGGGTGAGAAGGGCGAGGGTTGATGATAGTATTATTATCGGTTCGGCTCTTGGTATGGGCATTCATTTTAGAACCGATAATAAGCAACTCCGTCCTCTAGGTCGCAATACTCGCGGCGTTAAGGCGATGAAACTCTCTAAGGGCGACGAGTTGGTGAGCATGGATATTTTGCCTAGCGCGATCGTCGATGCTATTGCGGATATCGATGAGGATGAGGAAGTCGAAATGGATGTGGAACTGGAAGAGGAGGAGTTGGAAGAATACGAGGATGAGTACGATGAGGATGAGGTAGAAGAAGAGGAGGAGGAGGAAGATCGCGACTGGGGGCCTTGGGTTTTGGTCATTACAAATCGCGGTTATGGCAAACGAGTGCCAGTTTCTCAATTTACTCTCCAAAATCGCGCGGGTAAGGGCCGCATTGCGATTAAGTTTAAGAAAAATCGCAAGCTAGCGGATCGCATAGCGGCTTTGCGGATCGTTAATGAAGAGGACGAGTTGATGATTATCACTACTCGCGGCATTGTTATCCGTCAGGCTGTGGATGCTATTTCCGTTCAATCTCGCAGTGCCACTGGAGTCCGGGTGCAAAAGTTGGATACTGATGACGCGATCGCTGAGGTGGCTTTAGTTCCTATCTCTGGTGAAGAAGATATAGAGGAGGAAGAGTTGGATGAGGAAGAGTTGAATGAGGAAGAGTTGGATGAGGAAGAGTTGGATGAGGAAGAGGAGGACGACGAAGAGGAGGACGACGAAGAGGAGGACGACGAAGAGGAGGACGACGAGGAAGAGGAAGAGGATGAAGATATAGACGACGAGGAAGAATAAACTCTTCTTTAATTCCCAGGTTAAAAAGCCTGGGAATTTTTGTGTCTATTAATAATTAATAATTATAGCAAGCCGTAGATCGTTCGTGATATTGAAGACAAACCCGGTAACTTGTGCGAAACCGGGTTTCTGGCCCCCAAATTTTTCATAATCCATTTAGGATTGCTATAATAATTAACAATTAATAATTAACAACAATGTTATTGAAAATAATAATTGCTCTTATTGGCGGTATCTTAATGGGGCTAACACCTTCCCCCATAAATGCTTGGTTTTTGGCGTGGGTAGCGTTAGTTCCTTTATGGATTTTAATAGTTAAAAATGAGGGAGTTTCATCTAAGCTTTGGTTTTTAAATTCTATCTTTTTGATAGGCTTAGTTTGGGGAATTGGCTATCACGGATTGGCATTATTTTGGATAACTGGAATTCATCCCATGACTTGGCTGGGAGTTCCTTGGTTGGCGAGTTTGGCCATCGCCATTTTTTGTTTGACTTTTATTACTCTCTTGGGAGGGTTATTAGTAGGTATTTGGGCGACGGTTTTTCACAAAGTAAATAACTGGAAAAGCCAGGAAAAAACATCTCTAATTGCTTCTTTAATTAGGGTCTTAATAGGTACGGCTTTATGGTGCGGTTTAGAAGCATTTTGGGCTGGTGGTTCTCTGTGGTGGACTTCTTTATCTTATACTCAAAGTCCCCATAATTTAGCGATTTTACAGTTGGGTCAATTTTCCGGCCCCAGTACGGTAACTGCTGCCATTGTAGCGGTTAATGGTTTGCTGGCAGAAGCTTGGTTGAAAATCGAAAAGCAGCAAAAATGGAGTTTGTTTGGTGGGGCGATCGCTTTATGTTTGCTGCTGCATTTAATAGGATTTACTCTCTACAATAGACCTTTAGAAAGAGATGCCAATGCTGCTATTAAAGTAGGAATTATTCAAGGAAATATTCCTAACGAGATTAAATTCGATTCCCAAGGTTGGAGAAAAGCGATCGCTAATTATACCAGAGGCTACGAACAGCTAGCAGATGCGGGAGTCGATGCAGTTTTAATCCCAGAAACAGCTTTACCTTTTATCTGGACCAGGGCAGAAAATCGAGAATATCTGGATTTTTATCGAGCAATTTTAGAGCGTGGAGTTGTTGCTTGGGTGGGAGGTTTTGGAGAGAAAGAAAATGGTTTGACTAACAGCTTGTTTGCTATAGACAGAAGCGGAGAAATAGTCGGTCGTTATGACAAAAGCAAGTTAGTACCCTTGGGGGAATTTATCCCCTTCAAGGAAGTTTTAGGAAAGTTAATTAATCGCCTTTCACCCTTGGACGCTAGTTTGGTACATGGCGAGAAAAAGCAAATAGTAGAAACTCCTTTCGGTCGGGCTATAGTTGGCATTTGTTACGACTCGGCCTTTGCGGAAATATTTCGCTCTCAAGCTGCCAGTGGAGGGGAGTTTATGTTAACGGCATCGAATAACGCCCATTATAGCGCGACGATGCCGGCCCAACACGAGGCGCAGGATGTAATGCGGGCGATCGAAACCGATAGATGGGCGGTGAGGGCGACGAATACGGGATATTCTGGAGTGGTGGATCCTCGCGGTCGGATAGGGTGGCGATCGCGCCTCAATACTTACCAACTCCACGCCGAGACAATTTATCGACGTACCACCGAGACTTTGTATGTGAAATGGGGAGATTGGTTGATGCCGGTGTTGTTGGTGTTGGGTGCCCTGGCAAAGGTAGTGAAATCTATAGAGCGATCGTAGTAACGACTTTAGTCGTATAGATTGCATGGTAAGTGGCAAAGTTTGAGCGATTGTAAGTTAGGCGCGGAGCGATCGCTCTACCTAACAACGAGAGAAAGAAACAGAAAAATCTCCAATTCTTACGCCGATTGGCAAAAACTGTAATAAGTCTTAATATTGCTGTAATCTTTCTTGATATTATCGAGACGGAATCTATTCTGAAATGCCAAATTAATTTGGCATTTTTAATTAACAAAAAACGCTCAAAACAACAGTCCCTTTAAAATACTCCATTTTTGTTCGGCAAGAGCCCAGATGCCAAAATAGAAATCTAAGAAACCGGGTTTTTGCAAAAACCCCGGTTTCCAGGCTACCGACGAAGAGCTTGGATTCGATTCACACAGTAAATTAGGGGCGATCGCTTTAACATTTTCTTAGTCGAAATTATCCCCGTTTTCATTGACAAAATTTTCAAAGTATGGTATAAAAGAATGGGTGTCTTTGCCAAAAAGTCAATCGATCGACTCGATCGCCAAAAAGATGAAAGCCAAAATAGCGATGCTATTCCTATTAACCTTGCTCTTGGTAACTTGCAGCAGCTCTACGGAAAAACCTAACCCAGTCTCCACCAAGGATAGTAACAGCCTAACAGTTTGGTGGACGAAAGGGTTTTATCCAGGAGAAGATGAGGGTATAAAAAAAATCGTCGCTAACTGGGAACGAGAAAGCGGCATGGAAGCCGAACTTACTATCTTAAGCGAGGACGAAAACGTGCTGCGAACCCAAAGCAGTCTCGAAACGGGAAATCCTCCAGATATAGTTTATAACCGATCGGTAGATGTTACTCTCAGTCCGCTCTATGCCAGCGAGGGGAAACTGGCAGATGTCTCGGATGTCGTCCAACCGATGAAAAATATCTACACTAAAACCGCTCTGGAATCGGTCTATCTCTATAATAACGTCGCCAAAAAGCGATCGTACTATGCCGTACCCATTCAACAGCAGACTAACCACATCCACTACTGGGAAGATATTTTAGAAGATATAGGTTTGAGTTCGTCGGATATCCCCTCGGAATGGGACGCCTTTTGGGAATTTTGGCAGCGAGCTCAAAATGTTGCCAGAGAGAAGGGGTATCCCGAGATTTACGGTCTCGGTTTAAATCTATCTGCGGAAGCTAGCGATACCTTTTACCAGATGGAACAGACTTTAGAAGCTTACAATGTCAGATTGTTAGATGAAAACGGAAAGTTGCTGCTAGACGATCCGCAAGTACGTCAAGGAGCGATCGCCGTTATAACTTGGCTGACAGATTTGTACCGGGAAGGATACATACCGCCCGATGCGGTCGATTGGGATCCTCCCGATAATAATGTCGCATTTCTCAACCGCAAGTTGCTAATGGTCTGCAACGGCACTTTATCGCTTCCTGCTTCCCAGCGTCAAGATGCGGATACTTATAAAAAACGCATGAAAACGATAGAATATCCAAGAAAAGCGGACGGCGAACCGTCTAAATACCAGGTATCGGTAAAACAAGTTCTAACCTTTAGCCAGTCAAAACACCCAGAAGCAGCTAAAGATTTTCTCTCTTATTTAATTCAACCAGAGAATCTAGCAGAGTATTTAGAAGGTTCGGCGGGACGATACTTTCCAGTGATGCCGCAACTGTTGGCAGAACCATTTTGGCAAGACGAAAGCGATCCGCATATTTCCGCAGCGGCCAAGCAGTTTCGCGAAGGAGCAACTAGACCGATGTATCAAGCGCTAAACCCCGCTTATTCCCAAGTGCTGGCAGAAAACGTCTGGGGTCATGCCCTCGAACGGGTGGTAGTTGACGATCGCTCTCCAACAGAGGCAGCGGACGAGGCGATCGCCCGCATTAAAGAGATATTTGCCCAATGGGAAAACACTTAAAAACGAGGAACCAAATGAAACGACCTAAATTTTTAGCCATTCTATTATTTATCTTAACCCTAGTCTTGGCAACCTGCACCGGGACTAATCTCGATTTACCAACACCATCTCAGGTCGATGACGGTGTTTTCAGAATTTGGTGGAGCCGGGGTCATTATCCAGAAGAGGATGAAGCCCTAGAGGAAATAATTGCTCGGTGGCAGAGCGATCGCGAAGAGCGAGGAGAACCGGCGCTTGAGGTGGAGCTTTCTTTCTACAGCATAGAGGATATCCAGGGGAAAAGCAAAATTGCCGTTAAGGCGGGCAATCCTCCCGATATTCTTTTCTCCAGCCAAACAGACTTGATTCTGGGAGAGAGTTGGGCGGCCGACGGTATTTTGGCAGATGTCTCCGATGTCATCGAACCAGTAAAAGACCTCTATAGTTCTAGCGCCCTTAAAGCAGCTTACTTCTATAACAATGTCACCAAGCGAGGCAGCTACTACGGAGTGCCCATCTACCAACAAACCCACCACCTCCACTACTGGCGGGATTTGTTGGCGGAAGTCGGTTTCAGCGAGAAAGATATTCCCAAAGATTGGAATGGTTTCTGGGAGTTTTGGCAGGAGGCGGGGGATGCTCTCGGCGATCGCCGAGGAGAAGATTTTTACGCCATGGGTTTCCCCATGTCTGCCGCTTCTGTGGACACCTATTTTACCTTCGAGCAAATTTTAGAAGCTTACGACGTCGAGATCGTAGGACAGGCGTCTCCCCTGTCAAACGATCGAAGCGGCGAGTTACTCTTAGACAGGGCCGATATTAGGGAAAAAGCGATCGCTGCCTTGGAGTGGTACGTCAGTTTATATCAAAATGGATATGTGCCCCCCGATGCTCTCAAATGGCTGGCGGCGGATAATAACGTCTCATTTCTCAACCGCGAGGTATTGATTGGAGCCAATCCCAGCTTATCAATTCCAGGTTCCCAGAGGGAAGATGAGGATATTTACCGCAACAAAATGGCAACCATAGAGCTACCCAACGAACCCGACGGCGAACCGCCAACATATTTAGTAACGGTGAAAACGATCGTCGCCTTTGCTGCTTCTAAACATCAAGAAGCAGCTAAAGACTTTCTGTCGTATCTGGTGGAACCAGAGCGTCTCGGTTTTTACGTCAAAGGTTCCCTAGGTCGCTGGTTTCCGGTAATGCCGCAACTGTTGGCAGATAGTTTCTGGCAGGACAAAAGCGATCCTCATATTTCAGTGGCGAGCGAGCAGTTTCTAGAAGGGAAAACCCGCCCCTTTTACCAATCTTTGAACCCCGCTTATTCCCAGGTGTCGGAAGAAAATGTCTGGGGTCAAGCTATGAGTCGGGTTATCGTCGATGGTTTGTCGCCGACAGAGGCAACAGACGAGGCGATCGGGCGGATTAAAGAAATATTTGCCGGTTGGTCCAGTTCCGAGTAAGCTAATAGATGGTTAAGTAATTAATAATTAATAATTAATAATTAATAATTGTTGGACATTCATCCTCTAAATGGCGATCGAGCGTTAATACCCGACCCGTCCGCGACCAAATTTTTGTTTAAATTCCGCATGCACGACTACTTAACTGAGTAACTTAAAGGGATTGGAATTGTGAAATTTTGGAAAAAAAGCCTGCTAGTTGAGATTGTCGGTTCTTTCCTGATGCTCTCCCTGACGACGGTATCCATCGTCGGTTATACTGCTTTCGGTCAAGCCAAACAATACCTAAAAGAATCGGTTTTCGATCGCTTGAGCGTAGCTGCAACCCTTAAAGAAAACGAGTTAAATCGCTGGTTTCAGGACCAACGGCAGAACCTTTTATCTCTAGCCGAGATCCCAGAAATTAGTTCCTCGGCCAAGGTACTTTTGACCGGTAACAAATCTGAAGCGCAATACGATCTGGCGCTCAAAGCGATCGAAAAATCCCTGATTCCATATACTAGCAGCCAGGGCGGTTTGGCAGAAATTTTCATCCTCTCTCGCAGTAGTAGAGTTCTCTTTTCTACTAACGAAGTTAACCGAGGTAAATATCAGCCTCTGGCTCAATATAGCGAAGTGACTAAAGAAGCAACGAGCCCTTTGGTATCGAATTTTTATCGATCGCCCGATACTGGCAAACCGACAATTACTTTCGCGACGCCCCTGCTAGACGAAAATGGTAAGGGAGTTGGAATGCTGGCCGTACATCTCAACCTCAACCGGATGGATGAGATTATTCGCCACGGTGGCAGTTTGGGGGAAACCGGGGAAACTTACTTGGTGGGGAATCTCGGCAGCAGTTTCTCTAACCAGAACGTATTTGTATCCGCCCAACGCTTCGGCAGCGACGAGTTTCCTGACGGTATCGAGAGCGAGGCGATCGCTCATGCTATGGGCGCGACAGACGGTAGAGGATTGTATCGCAATTATCGGGGAAAGTCCGTCATTGGCGTTTATAATTGGTTGGAAAATCTGGATTTGGCTTTAATTACAGAGATACATCAAGAGGAGGCGTTTGTTCCTGCCAGAGACCTGGCAGTAAGAATTTTGGCGATCGGTTTTATTTCCGTAGCGTTGATGGCGGTGGCGATGTTAGTATTGGGGCGCAGGATTACCAAACCAATTAAGGCGATCGCTCGCACTACTCTTTTCGTAAGTGCGGGAGATTTAACTCAAAAAGCACCTGTTTTAACGGAAAACGAAATAGGCGTTCTGGCTATAACTTTTAACCAGATGACAAATAAACTGAAAAACTCTTATCAAGAGATGGAAGATTATAACCGCACTTTAGAGGAGAAAGTTGAGGCAAGAACTAAGGAATTGACTGATAAAAACGATCGGATCAAACAAGCATTAAAAGAATTAAAACAAACCCAATCGCAACTGATTCAAAATGAAAAAATGGCTAGTCTGGGTCAACTGGTAGCCGGCGTCGCTCACGAAATTAATAATCCAGTTAGCTTTATTTATGGTAACGTCAATCCCGCTAAAGATTACGCTCGGGATTTGCTTTATTTATTAGAGCTTTATCGGCAACACTATCCCGAACCAGCGGAAGAAATTGAAGAGGCATTGGAGACATTGGATATTCATTTTATCGAAGAAGATTTTATGAAGTTGTTGGATTCTATGGAGGAGGGAGCCAATAGAATTAAGAAAATTGTTTTATCTCTTAGAAATTTCTCTCGTCTGGATGAATCAGCACAGAAGGAGGTGGATATTAGCGAAGGTATTGACAGCACTTTGCTGATTTTAAAGAGTCGCTTTACAAATAAAAGCGCGGGAAAAATTAACATTATTAAGGAATATGGCGACCTCCCAAGAATAGATTGTTTGCCGAGTCAGTTAAACCAAGTTTTTATGAATATTCTTGCTAACGCGATCGATGCTGTTGAAATGTCGTCTTTTAATGGGGAAAATCAATTTATTATTAAAATAAAAACAGAGGCGATCGATGGAGAGTGGATAAGGATTCGGATTGGCGATAACGGTCCGGGGATACCAAAAGATGTTATAACTAGAATTTTCGATCCTTTTTATACGACAAAACCGATAGGGAAAGGGACGGGTTTGGGCTTGTCTCTTAGCTATCAAATAGTAGTAGAAAAACACGCAGGCAGAATTTATTGTGATTCAGAAATAGGCAAAGGAACGGAGTTTATAATTGAGTTGCCAGTTAGTTTTAATAATTCTAAGTAGTAGCGCGTCTCAGCTAAAGTAGTAGGTAAATTTGAACGCTGTTGGCTAGCTTGTAGTAATCGCTTTAGCGATTCATATTGATAAATCGCTAAAGCGATTACTACGAACTTTTGATAAATCGCTAAAGCGATTACTACGAACTTTTAATAAATCGCTAAAGCGATTGCTACGAACTTTTGATAAATCGCTAAAGCGATTGCTACGAACTTTTTGATAAATCGCTAAAGCGATTACTACGAACTTTTGATAAATCGCTAAAGCGATTACTACGAACTTTTGATAAATCTGGCTCGCTTGTAGTAATCGCTTTAGCGATTCATATTGATAAATCGCTAAAGCGATTACTACGAACTTTTGATAAATCGCTAAAGCGATTACTACGAACTTTTAATAAATTGTAAATTGATATAATGTCAAAGCAAGAAAAAACAACAAATCCTAACATGACAGTAAGAGCATTTTTCCGAGCGGCAAAAGTCGAGAGCGCCCGATCGCCCTACGACACCATCCAGATGAAAATTTTCTATCCCGCCCAAATGTCGGATGGGGCAGAAGAGCGAAATCTCGGCACGCTGCCGGCCAATTCCCAAGAAGCACCGTTTCCGGTGGTCATCTTTTTCAACGGCATCAACTGCGGTATAGAAGCGTATCAATGGCTGGCAGTTAAGCTGGTCCAACGGGGAATAGTAGTGCTAACATTCTCCTGGGTGGCAGAAAATATTCCTGGCATGGTAGCTATCTCCCCTGGAGTCGATTTGGCAATGTTAGCCCCAAATGCTTACGGCACCGGTCCTACCGCCTCCGCCCTACCTGTCCTGCTGGCAGAGTTGGAACTGTTGCAGTCGGAGGGTGTCCTGGCGGGGATGCTGGACCTGGAACGTGTAATATTAGGCGGCCATTCTGCGGGGGGGCGGGTAGCGATATACTCAGCACGGGCAAAAAATGCGCTTTTTACGAGAGGAGACGCGGAGAGGGGGAGACACGGAGAGGGGGAGAGGGGGAGATTAAAAGAAGCTCATCCCCCTTCTCTCCGCACAAGCGCCTCCTCCCTAAGAAGCGCAATTCCTTGCCGCTTTAAGTATAAAAATAATCTGGGATTAGAATCGCTAAAGCGATCGCTACGAACCGATCTGGGATTAGAATCGCTAAAGCGATCGCTACGAACCGATCTGGGATTAGAATCGCTAAAGCGATCGCTACGAACTGGCTTATTGCACCGTTACGATTTCTTCAGTGCTTTGGTTGGCCAAGCGATCGACCGCGTGCAAACTATAGGTTCCAGGAGCAACTCTGGCAACATTAGTGGCAGC
>JAXHVR010000046.1:43598-46046 GCA_034189005.1 Cyanobacteriota bacterium
GCGATCGCTACGAACTGGCTTATTGCACCGTTACGATTTCTTCAGTGCTTTGGTTGGCCAAGCGATCGACCGCGTGCAAACTATAGGTTCCAGGAGCAACTCTGGCAACATTAGTGGCAGCGTTCAATACTTCTAATAATTGCCATTGGTTCCCGTTTAGCTGGTAAAGGGCCCAGGAACGAACTTCCCCGGAACTATCGGGATTCCAAGTTATTATCCCGTTATTAACCTGTACCCCCGTCGGCGCTGGTGGGGGATTGTTATCGAGCCAAGGCATGGTTGGCGGTAGGGCGGGAGTGGGATAAACGTTTTTGAACTGGTTATTTACTCCTGAGACGTTATCTCGGAACATTTTCACGCTAAAGAAGATGTTGCCTAAAGAAAGTAGATTTGCTTTTTGGCGAGAAATCTCTACTTGTCGCTCGAATTCCGAGACCGACCATCCAGACTCTTGCAACTGACTTAAATAGTTACCCGCGTAGATATGGCGCTGTTTGGGATTGTGTTGCAACCACCAATTTAATAAAACTGGGTAACTTTGTCCTGGGGGATCGATGCGCCAGTAGAGTTGAGGTGCTAAATAATCCAACCAACCGTTCTCTAACCATAGTTTGACGTCGGCATAGAGGAGACCGTATTGGTCGAAACCAACTATGCCGGGAGCTTTCCCGGGGCGATAGATGCCAAAGGGGCTGATGCCAAATTTGACGTAAGGTTTTTCGGCGTGGATGCCGTTGGCGAGGCGTCGAATCATGGTATTAACGTTCTGCCTGCGCCAGTCTCCCAGAGAGAGAGTGCCCCCGGATGCTTGGTAGGCGTCGTAGGTGGTGTAGTCTGGAAATTCGGCGGAACCTTGGGGGTAGGGATAGAAATAGTCGTCGATGTGGACGGCGTCGATGTCGTAGCGACGCACTACGTCCATGATTACGTTATAGGTTTGCTCTTGTACTTCTCGCGCGCCCGGGTCCATCCAGATGTATTTGCCGTATTTGTAGGCGTATTGAGGGTATTTAATGGCCATGTGGTTCGCGGCGAAGGAGCCATCGGCGGGACTGAGTTGGGCGCGGTAGGGGTTGAACCAGGCGTGGAGTTCGATGTTGCGCTTGTGACTTTCGGCGATCGCGAATTCCAAAGGATCGTAATAGGGTACCGGCGGCGTGCCCTGTTTCCCGGTCAACCAACCGCTCCAAGGTTCTATCTGGGAGTCGTACAAGGCGTCGCCATTTGGTCGGATCTGGAGGATCAGGGCGTTGAGGTTTAGCTCTTCCATCCGACCCAAGATGCGCAACAGTTCGGCTTGTTGTTGTTCTACGGACAAACCGGGTTGGGACGGCCAGTCAATATTAGCGACGGATGCTGCCCATACTCCCCGAAACTCCCGAGGGGGGAAGTTATTGGGGTATGGCGCTTGTTGGGCAAGGACGGGGAGGAATAAAGAAGGGAAAATTTGAGTTAGGGTAAATGCGGCGACTGCCAGACAACTCCAGAAGAAAAGTTTGGGGTTTCGGCGGCGCGCCCCAGAGGGCATGGTGCCGGTTCTGGGTAGCCGCGAGTTGAGCTTTTGCCATAGTTGGCGGATGATTTTCACGATCGTTAACCTATTAAATGGTTTGTCGATCTATTAGATTAGCTTAAGGAAGCGGGAAATGGGGGATTTTTTGCTTATCTTCCTTGTCTTCCTTATCTTCCTAGTCTTCTATAGTTTTGGGGCAAGGTGCATTGTTTTAGATCGGCATTTTGTAGGTTAACTCCCTGCATCTTTGCTCCCCATAAATTCCCTTCTTGGAGGTTGGCATCGCTGAGGTTAGCATTTTTGAGGTTGGCACGATATAGATAGACACCGACAAGATAGGCAGCGGATAAGTTCGCACCACTGAGGTTGGCATCGGTGAGGTTGGCGCGGTTTAAGTTGGCACCGGATAGGTTGGCATCGGTTAGGTTAGCGGCGTTGAGGTTGGCATTGCTGAGGTTAGCGCCAGAGAGGTCTGCTTCGTTGAGGTTAACTTCTTTCAAGTTGGCATGGCTGAGATCGACATTTGTCAAATCGCGACCTGCTGCCCCGACATTTACTATTTCCCAAACCAACCGCCATTTATCGTCGAGTTTGGTGGCATCGTTGAGTTTGACATCCTTGAGGTTGGCATCGCTGAGGTCGGCATTAGTTAGGTCGGCATCGCTGAGGTCGGCATTAGTGAGGCTAACTGCCCGCAGACTGGCACCGGCTAGGTTTGCACCGGTGAGGTTGAATTCTTCTAAGGGAGCATTCTGGAGGTTGGCATCGCTGAGGTCGGCATTTTGTAAGTTTTTGTCTGCCTTCCCGCTGACGACCTGCCAGATAAGATACCTTTTGTCATCTATTTCAGTGGCGCGGTTCATTTTCGCCCTTTGAAAGTTGGTCTTGGTGAGGTTGGCATCGGTGAAGTCGGCATTGCGGAGGTCGGCATGGCT
>JAXHVR010000047.1:0-35878 GCA_034189005.1 Cyanobacteriota bacterium
TGGTAGTCAGATTTAAATCTGACTCAATTAGTAAAGCTTTTATCTAAAACTAAAAGCAATAGCTGATGGCTGATAGCTGACAGCTGAATGCTTACACATTTTTGATAAGTAAATTTAACAACGGGGGAAACGGGTTAGACGCGGGGAAACAGGCGAGACGCGGGGAAACAGGCGAGACGCCTGTTCTACGGGGGAAACGGGGGAAACGGGTTAGACGCGGGGAAACAGGCGAGACGCGGGGAAACAGGCGAGACGCCTGTTCTACGGGGGAAACGGGGGAAACAGGTTAGACGCGGGGAAACAGGCGAGACGCCTGTTCTACGGGGAATTCCTGCCCATCAACCAATAAGTAGTTATTTTTCCCTTACCTTTCACCTCAATTTTGCCTCGTTCTGCTAAAACATACTTATTTTTTAATAGCTGGTAAGTTGATTCGGAAACTTGAATTTTGTCAGGTTCTCCCAACTCTTCCATTCTAGAAGCAAGATTAACTGTATCGCCCCATAGATCGTAACTAAACTTTTTCGTACCGATGACGCCAGCAACTACCGGCCCAGTATTAATACCAATGCGAAGTTGCAACTCTTGCGTCGTATCGCTTTTAAAAGTAGTAATTACCTCCAACATATCCAAAGCCATGTTAGCGATCGCCTCCGCACTATCGGCTTGAGGAATTGGCAAACCACCGGCTACCATATAGCCATCGCCAATAGTTTTAATTTTCTCTAAATGGTACTTTTCTGTGAGGCGATCGAAGGCAGAAAAAATGCCGCCGAGCAAATTTACCAACTCTAAAGGAGAAACCGAAGAAGCAAAAGCAGTAAAGCCTACAATATCGGCAAAAAGAATGGTCGCCTCATCAAATTGTTCCGCAATACAACTATCTGCTTCTTTGAGGCGATCGGCAATAGCCCTAGGAAAAATATTTAATAATAAACGTTCCGACTTTTCCGTGGCAATGCGTAAAGCTAATTCAATTCTTTGCCTTTCTTTAATTTCTGCTTGCAACTTTTTATTTTTTTCTTCGAGTTGCTTTTGCTGGTAGCTAATAGTTAGTTGGTGCCGAACCCGAGCTAAAACTTCTGCTTTCTGAAAGGGTTTAGTAATATAATCAACCCCTCCTGCTTCAAAAGCTTTTACCTTAGCAGAAACATCGTCTAAAGCGCTCAAAAAAATTACAGGTATTTCGTAAAGTTTTCCAATCTTTTTTAACTTGTTGCAAACCTCATAGCCATCCATTTCTGGCATCATAATATCTAGCAAAATTAAATCCGGCACGGAAGCTTCCGCAGCCTTCAAAGCCATTTGACCGTTAAGAGCTTTGCGGACTTGATAACCTTTTTCGCTCAAAACAGCCGATAAAAGACGAATATTATCGGGGGTATCGTCAACTACGAGAATGTTAGCTTGGTTCTGGGAGTCTAAATCCATTTTTCTATTTTTGTTTTCCAACTAACAATTAACAACTATAGCATTTGTCGAATCGGTGAAGTACACCCCGATCGATCCACCATTATCCCCCTTAAAAAGGGGGACGAGCGAAAATTTCCGGCTCCCCCCTTCTCAAGGGGGGCAGGGGGGGATCGCTCGATGTACTTCACCGAGGGCGATAATTACTATAACAACTAACAATTAACAACCAACAATTAACAACTAACAATTAACAACTAACAATTAACTGTTAATTGTTAGTGGTTGAGTCAGTTCTATTATTTCATCAAACCGGAAATTATTAGCCTTATCAGCAATAAAACTAACTAATGGAGAACTTTCTTGGGAGACTTCCTCCAGCAATTCCAGAATCTTATCGTCGCTGCATTCGCTAGCCGCTAGATTAACTCTTTCCAACCACTCGGAAGGCATTTGGGATAAATAAACTTCCACATCTTCCTCTTGGTGAGTCTCGCCATTGGTATGGGAATTAACAGCAATTTCTTCCTGTGGTTCGTCGTAGAGATAGCGCACCCCTAAATGTTCTTCCATTTTTGCCAATAAAAGCTCCTGCCGGAAAGGCTTCGGCATATAGTCATCGCAGCCTGCTTCCTTGACAATCTGTCGTTCTTGCTCGAAGGCACTGGCAGTCAGAGCAATAATAACGCTCTTGTGACCTTTCGGGTGTGCTTTGATCTGTTTCGTAGCTTCGTAACCGTCCATAATCGGCATTCGCATATCCATCCAGATTAAATGAGGCTGCCAGCTTTTCCACATAGCAACGCCTTCTTTACCGTTTTCGACGGCGCGGACATCGAAACCGATACTGCCTAGCAACTGCTGCAAAACCATGCGGTTTTCTTTGATATCTTCCACTATCAAAATCCGATATTCCGGTTGGTCGGCTGCGAGACCGATAACCTTGCGCTGTCCCTGGGGGCGGGAAACTTCGCTAGCCGAACCCAGTTTAACTTTGATGTAGAAGGCAAAAATAGAACCGCGATCTACTTCGCTTTCTACGGTAATTTCTCCTCCCATCAATTCCACGAACTTTTGAGAGATGGGTAAACCCAAACCGGTGCCTTGCTGGGATATGCGACCGCTGTCGGTTTGCACGAAGGCTTCAAATAATTGACTCATTTCTTCTGGGGCAATACCGACTCCGGTATCTTCGACCTCGAAGCGCAGGGAGAACGGAGAGTTTGCTTCGTTATTGGCTGCGGCTTCTGGATCCTTGATTCCTAAGCGCAGAGCCACACCTCCACTGTGAGTAAATTTGATAGCGTTGCTCAGGAGGTTCATTAATACTTGACGCACTTTGCCTTCGTCACCCTTGATGTATTGTGGAACTTCTTCGCGCCGCTCGAAGATTAGGCGCAAGCTTTTGCTTTTGGCTTTGATTTTGAACATCTCTTCGATGGTGTCGAGGAGATCGTACAGGTCGAAGCTGTTTTCGTTAATGGTGGTTCGGCCTGCTTCTATTTTCGACATTTCCAATATGTCGTTAATTAAGCTCAACAGATGTTCGCCGGCTCGGTTAATAATGCGGATTTGTTCCCTGTGTTCGTGGGATAAGTCGGAGTCGCGCTCTATAACTTGAGCGAAGCCGAGGATGGCATTGAGAGGGGTGCGCAGTTCGTGGCTCATGTTGGCGAGGAATTCGCTTTTCGAGCGGTTGGCTGCGTCGGCGGCGATGACGGCCCGTTCGAGGGCGGCTGATTGTCGTTGGGTTTGAACTAGCAATTCTGCCTGCTGGACGGCGACTCCTAATTGAGAGCCTACTTGAACGGCGATGTTGATTTCGGAAGTTTTCCAATGGCGCGGCTCGGTGTTTTCATAGATTCCTAGGAGTCCCCACAGGCGATCGCCTCGGAATATAGGAACGATGACGTAGGCTTTTGCTTGAAACTCCTCCAGGAGTTCGATGTAGCAGGAGTTGAAGCCGGCTCTGTAGATGTCTTCGACTACTAGATAATTGAGACCTCGATCGTACCCGCCTCCTTCGGTTTCTTGCAGGTAAGTATCTTTGACGGAGAGGAGGGAGGCAGTTTTTAAGTCTTTGACGGTGCAGTAGTCGTTTTCAAGGGCGCCGTCTTCTTTTCCCACCAGAGGTTTCCACCCGTCGCCGACGGACTCGGCGATAAATTCTCCGCTCCAGTCTGGGTTGAAACTATAGACTGCTACGCGATCGCATTGAATTGTTTCTCTAAGCTCTGCTGTGGTGGTATCGAAAATGCTGCTTAGTTCTAATGTCTGGCGCATTCGTTGAACGATGGTAGAGACGGCTCGTTCTCTCTGGGCCATTTCCCAAACAGCGACTTCGGCTTGGAGGCGATCGCGCGATTCTATTGCTAAAGAAAGGCTATAGGCTAAATAACTGGCAAAATTCTGCTCCTCGATTTGCCAATTCCTTTTTTCTCCGGTATGCTCCAGACAAAGCACTCCGGCCGTTTCTCCTTTGACTGAGATCGGAACGTCTAACATAGAACTAATGGACAAAGGTTTCAGGTACGACTCGCTAAAGTCGGCAATGCGAGGATCGCCCTGGGCATCATCGGCGACAATTGTTTCCCCCAGTTCCAATGCCTGAAAATAATTCGGATAATCGACTGCCAAAAGTTTCATATCTTGACTGTATCGCTTGGGGGTCGTTTCGTACAAACAAGCACAGCCTAGAGAGGAGCGGTCTTTGTTATAAAACCAAACGCTCGCCCGTTCGACTTCCAGCGATCGGGTTGCCACTCTGGTAATTTCCTTCAAAGCAAGGTCTAGATTTCCCTCGTGGATGCTCTCGGTTTTAGCTACTTCGAGCAAGGCAATTTGCTGCTTTCTCAATCTCGCATCGCTCGATCGCAGAGCCGACTCTGCCGCAGTTCTTACTTGTACTTCTGCTGTCAAGGCGGCATTAGCATCCATTAACAGGTAAGATGCCTGTTCTACCTCGGCCGTACGTTCTTGCACCCGTATTTCTAATTGGTCGTAGGCGCGGTTTTTCTCTTCCTCGGCCCACTGCCGTTGCAATTCTGCTGCGGCCCTGGCGGCGAAGACGTCGATGAGGGCTTGGGTATTTTCATCTATCGATCGCGCTTTGGTATCGAGGACGGATAAATTCCCGAAAGGCTGCCCTTCCGCATTAAATAAAGGCACTCCGACGTAACTCGCAGCGTCGATCTCTTTTAACAAAGAACTTTCTGGAAACAAGTCCTGGATGTTATCGGAGTAGCGGCAGGTCTGATTTTTGTTAACTACTTCACCGCAGGGGCTTCCTGGGAGGGGAAATTCTACGTTGTCGATGAGGCGATCGCCCGCCCATACCGCTAAGGTTTGCATTTTCTCTGGGGGCTCTCCCGCTACTTGGGAAACGATGACATAAGGAACGTCCAGGGCCTTTGCTAAATTCTCCACTAAGGCCGGGAAGAATTCTTTTCCCGTAACCGAAGCGGTGCCGGTGACGATGGTTTGCAGGGTAGCTTCCGTGCGGCGGCGTTCGGCAATTTCTTTTTCTAATTCTCGGTTAATGGCCTCTAACTGGTCTGGGGTTTTCAGCGATAGAAATTTAGGCAGCAGAGTCACCATTTGTCCCGCCGTGTAGCAAGAAACTAAGGCGGTCAGAGCTTGCTCCACCCCGGAGAGCCAGTAGGCAGGATGCCAAAGGGTCCATATTTCTAGCAAGTGGCCTGTGCCGCAGAGGACGATAAAGGCCCCGAAGAGGCCAAATATCCATAAAAAAGGGGCGTCCTGGCGCTTGATGATAAAATAGATCAGCATGGCCGGGATGGAGAAATAGGCAATGGCGATTAAAAAGTCGCTGACGGCGTGGAGCCAGACCAAGGGAGTTTGCCACAGGTAGCAGTTACCGTGGGGCATATATTGGCTCGGTGAAAATATTGTTTTTAGAAGTTCCCACATTTTCTAACTAGATTTTCTGATGATGGTGTTTTTGTTTTTGCATAGCTTTTAACTATTATATTAATTACTAGACTTAAACTAGGCAACAGCAACTATCCCTGAAACCAGGTTTTTAATCCAATACCTTCGCCAAAATAAAAAATACCATTTGTAGGTTGGGTGTAGCGACAGCGAAACCCAACAAAATAGTTTGGTTTTAGCTACGAAGATGTTGGGTTCAACGGAGGTTCCACCCAACCCACAAGAAAAATGGCGAAGGTATTGTAATCAAAATCGGGTTTCTTAATTTAGTCTCGTTTGTAGTAAAGCGTTCAAGTAGGGAGCACGTCACCTTTGAGGCGAACCAAGAACTTATCGCTTTTAGGCAACAGGCAAAGAGTGCTACAGGCAACAGGGTAGCAGAGTTTTAAAGTATTTTTGCAAAGATGACGTGCTCCCTTCAAGTAATTTGTAGTTGAAATGACATAAAAAAATGAGTTACCATGTAGTTTACGACGGCAATTGCAATCTTTGTACTACTTTAGTGCAGTTATTAGAACAACTCGATAGAGGGGAACGTTTTGAGTATATTCCCATGCAAAACGAGGAAGATTTAAAAACTTTTGGCATTACTTCTTCAGATTGCGAAATGGGGATGATTTTAATAGATGCTAACCAACCAAAACGTCGCTGGCAAGGTAGCGATGCAGCGGAAGAAATCGCTAATTTATTGCCCGCAGGAGATTTATTTATAACAGCTTATCGATCGCTTCCCGGCATGAAATGGATGGGCGATCGTTTTTACGAACAAATTCGCGATAATCGTTACGCTCTTTTCGGCAAGCGATCGGATACTTATAAGTCTGCTTATCCAATTGGTTGTAAATCTTGTGGATCCTAATAAAGTTCGTAGTAATCGCTTTAGCGATAGAAAAGTTCGTAGTAATCGCTTTAGCGATAGAAAAGTTCGTAGTAATCGCTTTAGCGATTAAAACGACTAAAGTCGTTACTACGAACTGCAACAACGACTAAAGTCGTTAAGGAACAGGCAAGATGCCTGTTCTACGAACTGCCTTACCACAAAACTCAATTTTTGTCAAGGTAAAATGATACAAAACGCAAAATTGTAAGTCATTACTCGCAAAACTGTCAAGAAATGTAAAGAAAAATGTAAAAGAATCTATAGAATTGTATCAGATTGAGCGTTGAGGGGTTTTTAGGGCATATTTTCTGGTAAAAATACTCAAAGTAAATACCTACCGATTCCAAGAGGAGCAACGCGGAATGTTCACATCTGTAAATCCTACAATTCGTCACATCGCCCCAGAGAACCAGGGCGATCGATCCTTATTAAAAATCGTTTATATCGTCCTAGAGGCCCAATACCAAAGCTCCCTCTCCGCAGCAGTACGTTCCATCAACGAGAAAAATCCCAACCTGGCCATCGAAATCAGCGGTTACTTAATCGAAGAACTGCGCAACCCAGAACACTACGAAGAATTCAAACGGGAAGTGTCGGAGGCCAACGTCTTCATCGCCTCCCTAATTTTCATCGAAGACCTAGCAGAAAAAGTCGTCGCCGCCGTGACACCCCATCGCGATCGCCTAGACGCGGCCGTAGTCTTCCCCTCCATGCCGGCAGTAATGCGGCTCAACAAAATGGGCAGCTTCTCCATGGCCCAGCTAGGACAGAGCAAAAGCGCGATCGCTCAATTCATGCGCAAGCGCAAAGAAAAGTCTGGGTCGTCGTTCCAAGACGGAATGCTGAAAATGCTCCAAACCTTGCCCAAAATCCTCAAATATATGCCCATGGACAAGGCCCAGGATGCCCGCAACTTCATGCTAAGTTTCCAATACTGGCTCGGCGGTTCCCCAGACAACCTGGAAAACTTCCTCCTGATGCTAGCAGATAAATACGTCTTCAAAAACGAAAATGACAACAAAAGCGCCTTGCAATACCGCGAGCCCGTAGTTTACCCCGACATGGGCATCTGGCATCCCCTCGCGCCGAAGATGTTTGAAGACACCACGGAATATCTCAACTGGTACAACAGCCGAACGGACATAAGCGACGATATCAAAGACCCCCTCGCCCCCTGCGTCGGCTTAGTCTTGCAACGGACTCACCTAGTAACGGGAGACGACGCCCACTACGTCGCAATGGTTCAAGAATTAGAAGCACTAGGAGCCCGCCCCATCCCCGTATTTGCAGGAGGGTTAGACTTCTCCAAACCGGTAGATGCCTACTTCTGGGATAGCGGCATCAAAGGAGTAACCCCAGTACAAATAGTAGATACGGTAGTATCTTTAACCGGTTTTGCTCTGGTAGGAGGACCGGCAAGGCAAGACCATCCCAAGGCGATCGACTCGCTGAAACGGTTAAACCGGCCCTACATGGTAGCCCTGCCCTTAGTGTTCCAAACAACAGAAGAATGGGAAGATAGCGAATTAGGGCTGCACCCGATCCAAGTGGCGCTGCAAATAGCAATACCCGAATTGGATGGAGCGATCGAACCCATCATCATGTCCGGGCGCGATGGAAATACCGGTAAAGCGATCGCCCTCCAAGACCGGATCGAAGCCATCGCCCAACGAGCATTAAAATGGGCAACCATGCGGCGCAAACCCAAACTCGACAAAAAAATCGCCATCACCATCTTCAGCTTCCCCCCAGACAAAGGCAACATCGGCACCGCCGCCTACTTGGATGTCTTCGGTTCCATCTACGAAGTAATGAAAGCGCTAAAAGGCAACGGTTACGACATCGAAGATTTACCCGAGTCAGCCGCAGACTTAATGCAACAAGTCATCCACGATGCAACCGCCCAATACGCCAGCCCCGAACTCAACGTCGCCTATCGGATGCCAGTAGGAGAGTACGAAGAACTAACCCCCTATTCCGAACGCCTCCACGAAAACTGGGGACCGCCCCCTGGAACCCTAAACACCGACGGCGAAAATATGCTAGTGTACGGCAAACAGTTCGGCAACGTCTTCATCGGCGTCCAACCAACCTTCGGTTACGAAGGCGACCCCATGCGCCTGCTGTTCTCCCATTCCGCCAGTCCCCACCACGGGTTCGCCGCCTACTATACCTACTTAGAACAGATCTGGAAAGCAGACGCAGTTCTCCACTTCGGCACCCACGGTTCGTTGGAATTCATGCCCGGCAAACAGATCGGAATGTCCGGCGACTGTTACCCCGACAACCTCATCGGCAACATTCCCAACCTCTATTACTACGCGGCCAACAACCCCAGCGAAGCAACCATCGCCAAACGCCGGAGTTACGCCTCCACCATTTCCTATTTAACCCCACCCGCCGAAAATGCCGGACTGTATAAAGGTTTAAAGGAATTGAGCGAATTAATCGCCTCCTACCAAACCCTAAAAGACGGCGGGCGCGGCATACCCATAGCCAATACGATAATGGATAAATGCCGTTTGGTGAATTTAGAAGAAGACGTAGATTTGCCAGAGAAGGATGCCAAGGACTTGACCGGCGAAGAACGGGATAACTTAGTGGGGCGTGTTTATCGGAAATTGATGGAAGTCGAGTCGCGACTGCTGCCCTGCGGGTTGCACGTTATCGGCAAACCACCAACGGCCGAGGAGGCGATCGCCACCCTAGTCAACATCGCCGAACTAGACCGAGAAGAAGAAGGCATAGTCGGTTTGCCCCGCATCATCGCCAACAGCCTCGGTCGCGACCTGGAAGAGATTTATCAAAACAACAACCAAGGCATCCTCGAAGACGTCGAACTGTTGCAAAACATAACCGAAGCAACCAGGACCGCCGTCGCCGCTTTGGTCAAAGAACAAACCGACGCCGAAGGACGAGTCAGCAAAGTCGCCAACCTCAACTTCTTCAACATCGGCAAAAAAGCCCCCTGGATAGCCGCCTTGCACGAAGCCGGTTATAGTAAAGTTGACCCAGAAGCACTAAAACCCTTATTCGAGTATCTCGAATTCTGCCTGGAACAAGTTTGCGCCGACAACGAACTAGGGTCGTTATTGCGGGCCTTAGAAGGAGAATATATCCTACCCGGTCCCGGCGGCGACCCCATCCGCAACCCGGATGTCTTGCCCACCGGCAAAAATATGCACGCCCTCGACCCCCAGTCCATCCCCACCGCCGCCGCTGTGAAGTCGGCAAAGACAGTAGTCGATCGCCTCTTAGCGCGGCAAATGATGGATAACGGCGGCAACTATCCCGAAACCATCGCCGTAGTATTGTGGGGCACCGACAACATCAAAACCTACGGCGAGTCTCTAGCGCAAGTAATGTGGATGGTCGGAGTAAAACCGGTACCCGATGCTTTGGGGCGGGTGAACAAACTGGAATTAATACCCCTAGAAGAATTAGGTCGTCCCCGCATCGACACGGTGATTAACTGTTCTGGAGTGTTCCGCGACTTGTTCGTCAACCAGATGAACCTCTTGGATAAAGCAATTAAAATGGCAGCGGAGGCAAACGAACCCCCAGAAATGAACTTCGTCCGCAAACACGCCATGAAGCAGGCGGAGGAAATGGGAATTAACTTGCGCCAGGCAGCGACCCGAGTATTTTCCAACGCTTCTGGTTCCTATTCTTCCAACGTCAACTTAGCAGTAGAGAATAGCAGTTGGGAGGAAGAGTCGGAATTGCAGGAGATGTATCTCAAGCGCAAGTCCTTCGCCTTCAACTCCGACAACCCAGGAATGATGGAAGACAACCGCCAAGTATTCGAGTCTGCCTTGAAGACTGCGGAGGCAACCTTCCAGAATTTAGATTCTTCCGAAATCAGTTTAACCGACGTGAGTCATTATTTCGATTCCGACCCCACCAAGATTGTAGAGACCTTGCGGGGAGACGGCAAGAAACCGGCATCGTATATCGCCGACACCACCACGGCCAACGCCCAAGTACGGACTTTATCGGAGACGGTACGTCTGGATGCCCGAACCAAGTTGTTAAATCCTAAGTGGTACGAAGGGATGCTGTCTCACGGTTACGAAGGCGTGAGGGAGTTATCGAAGCGGTTGGTCAATACCATGGGATGGAGTGCCACTGCCGGGGCGGTGGATAATTGGGTGTATGAGGAGACGAACGAGACCTTTGTCAAGGATGAGGAGATGTGCAAGCGGTTGATGAATATGAATCCCAATTCGTTCCGCAAGATCGTTACTACGTTGTTGGAGGTTAACGGTCGCGGTTACTGGGAGACTAGCGAGAGTAACTTAGATCGGTTGCGTCAGTTGTACCAGGAGGTTGAGGATAGGATCGAAGGTGTTGAGTAGGAGTTAGGTTGAGAGACCTTTGAGGACTCACGAAACCCGGTTTTTTGGAAAAACCGGGTTTCTGGAGCGTAAAAGTGCTACGATCTACGAACTAAAGTCCCACCAAAGACAGACAACCATGCCTAATCTATCATTACCCTATCCCGACGATTTACTGATTACTTCGGGCAAATCCCCCCAAGCAGTCTTAAGCAGAATTAGTCTTTTTGCTGGCAGTGAAGTTGTTTGAATTGCGACGACTGTCTCTTGGGAAAGCAGCAGAATTTTGCGGCATGAATAAACTACAGTTTATGTACGAACTCGGACGGTTGCAAGTTGCGGTAATCAACCTTTATGAGGATCAAATCGATGACGAATTACGGGACGATTAATCGGGCGATCGTTGCCGAAGGAGGCAATAAATACCATGTTATCCCTCGCACAAAACCTCGCCTTACAGACCGATAATTGGCAACTAATTGAGTTATGGATAGACCCAATTGTTTTCCCACCTCGAATTTTGATGTTAGTCGGCGGCCCGCAGGGAAATTGTTGTATTTATGATGCTACCGCTAACTATAAACCTCTGTTTGACAGTTCTAATTATGATGAAGCTCATTCATGGTTAGTTGAGGATGATTACGAGCGCGTTGACGGTCGTCTTTTACCGGACGAAATTTTTTAATACCCTGAGAAGGGAGTCATTTTTTCTCACCAGAAATGAGTTAACCAATCGAAGAAAGCGATGGCTACGAACTGGGCGATCGCCTCTCATCCCCTCAACTTTTACCTCAAGGCTAGGGGTATATGGCCCATTTCCTTCCTCCTCATGGAGCATCGCTGAAGCGATTACTACGAACTGGGCCCATCGAAGAGAGCGATCGCTTCCAACTGGGCGATCGCCTTCAATTAGTGGTAAAATGCAAAAACAAACTCAATTCTTCCCTAGCCCGCGATGAATTTTGAGGACGAAAAAACATGACTATTACATCCTTTCAAGAAATTATTGACTCTATCGAGCAATTGTCTTTTGACGAACAAGATTATTTATTCGAGTTAATTAAAAAAAGAAGAATTGAAAAACGACGTTCGGAAATTGCCGCCGATGCTAAAGCAACTTTAGAATGTTTCAGACAAGGAAAGGCAAAAAAAGGCAGCATCGAGGATTTAATTGCAGATTTATTAGACGATAAAGACGATCGTGAAGATAGTTTGGGATAATCGTTTTAAGCGTGCTTTTAGGAAGCTTATAAAAAAAAATCTTGCGTTGCGGGAGAGGATTATTAACGTTTTATACTTGTTAGCTAACGACCCTTTTACTCCCTCCCTAAAAACTCATAAATCAACAGGTTCTTTGGAAAATTTATGGTCTTGTTCGGTTGCTTACGACTGCCGCATTATCTTCACTTTTTCTGAAGATGAAGATTTAGAAGAGTCTTTTCTTGTTTTGCTCAATATTGGCTCCCATGATGAAGTTTACTAAATTCGGGTGCATCTCAATTTTTAATACAATCAATAATAAACACGCTTTTAGGCAACAGGCAACAGGCAAGAAGCAACAGGGAAAACAAAGAGGTTTTGAGTCAAAAAAGTATTTTGACTTCGATGAGATACTCCCACTAAATTCTACCTTTCTACCAGGAGATTTATCGCGAAGGTTGGCAAAATCATCATCATTAAAAACAATACTTTCTCTTTCTAGCTTCGCTCGAAAATTTTGTAAAGCATCCCAAAAATTACCGACTTTTTGCTTTGGTTTCAATTCGGGATTATCCAGAGCTATTTTATTTTGCCTTTTGGCAATCCTTCTTTTGATAATTAAAGCTAATAAACAATCTTGTTTCTCAAAAGATAGACTCTCAATAGACTCAAGAATATTTTCAAAAGATCCGCTACTCATTAACATTTCCTCCTATTAACTAAAAGCTGATTTTTGTTATTGCTGTAAATCTCCGATACGATTATTTTTTGCAGCTAGCCCAAATCTCTTTCATCAAGATTGCCTCGCAATTTTCAGCCAGATCGGCCTCGGCCTCAATACAACCAACAAAACCAATCTGGCTAAATTTTTCGAGGCGATCGCTAGAGTTATTTAATACTTTTTCGTAATAATCTTCGAGGGCAACTCTTAAAATATCGTCAAGATTTTGTTGAGTTTTTTCTTGGATAAAAGCAAGTTTTTGAGCCTGTTCCTCGTCGATTTTAGTCGCAATTTCCATTTTTTCCTCTTTCTTACTAGATACAGCAATCCTAAACCATTTATAGCAAATTTCCAAATTGCCTATCGGATGCCAGTGGGAGAATGGCAAGAAACCGGCATCGTATATCGCCGACACCACCACGGCCAACGCCCAAGTACGGACCTTATCGGAGACGGTACGTCTGGATGCCCGGACCAAGTTATTAAATCCCAAGTGGTACGAAGGGATGCTGTCTCACGGTTACGAAGGCGTGAGGGAGTTATCGAAGCGGTTGGTCAATACCATGGGATGGAGTGCCACTGCCGGTGCGGTGGATAATTGGGTTTATGAGGAGACCAACGAGACCTTTGTCAAGGATGAGGAGATGTGCAAGCGGTTGATGAATATGAATCCTAATTCGTTCCGCAAGATCGTTACTACGTTGTTGGAGGTTAACGGTCGCGGTTACTGGGAGACTAGCGAGAGTAACTTAGACCGGTTGCGTCAGTTGTACCAGGAGGTGGAAGATAGGATAGAGGGTGTTGAGTAGGAGTTAGGTTGAGAGACCTTTGAGGATTAAGAAACCCGGTTTTTTGGAAAAACCGGGTTTCTGGGAAGAGTGTTATAATTTGAGGGCGGGCGTTTGGTCCGCCCTTTTTTAATTTGCGAACCATAAAGAGGTTATTATGGCTTTATTCGAGTTGAGAGCAACAGCAAATGTTGATACGATATTAAATAAATAATCCAAAGTTCGCAATGGAACTCAATAACAAACAACGTAAAGTTCTAGAGTTAATTTTTACCGACCCAGTTCCAGCTAATATTAACTGGAACGATGTTATGAGCCTATTTAGGGCCTTGGGGGCTACTGTTGCTCAAGGAAAAGGTTCTAGGGTTAGGGTGTTATTAAACGATCGCGCTGCGGTTTTTCACGAACCACATCCTCAAAAAGAAACGGATAAAGGAGCTGTTAAAGGTCTCAGAGAATTTTTTAATAACGCAGGAGTTAAACCATGATGAATTATAAAGGTTACACGGGTTTCGTAGAAAAAGATGAGGAAGCTGGAATTTGGTTTGGGCGAGTTATTGGCATTAAAGATGTAATTACTTTTAAAGCAGAAAGCATCGAAGAATCTCGCGAAGAATTTCAGATTTCAGTTGATGATTATTTAGAATTTTGCCAAGAGTTAAATAGAGAACCAGAACAACCTTTTTCAGGAGAAGTTGCTTTTAATACTACTCCTGAAAACTATCAAAAAATTTGGTTGGCAGCTCAAAAAACTGGCAAAAGTATTAATGCCTGGATGGATGAAGTTTTGAGCGCAGCGGCAGAAAAAACTATTAATGCGTGAGTTGGGAAAATGGCATTAATTTTTTTGTCGCTCTGGGGCGATCGCTCTTTGCTAAAAAAGGCGATCGTGTTGATAAAATCATATAATTAGATCGAGAATGAACCATGACAACTCAAATCGAATTAAATGAAGAACTGGTGAAAGAAGCATTCCGCTTAACCGACTTCCAGACAGAAAAAGAACTAATCGAATTTGCTTTGCAAGAATTAATCCGTACTCGTCGTAAAAAACGAAACCTTCTGGACTTAAGCGGACAAATTCAATTTGCGGATAATTACGAGCCTAGAACTAATAAAGTGGAAAATATGTCAAATTCTGAATTATTAGATAGATTGCGGCAGTTATCTCGTTTGGAAAAGTTTAAAATCGTGCAGTTTTTAATGACTGAGTTGGCAAAAGAAGAAGGAATTGTATTGGATAATGAAGCCGCAGAAATTATCGGCGCGGTCCATACTTCTAATCTAGCAGCCGAACAACTCGTGCAATTACTGGAAAAAAAGGAAGCTAAAAATGGATAATAGCAGGCGATATTCTTTTTTGCCAAAGCGAGATGAATTTGGGGTTGTAAGTCACGTTCCATTTCTACCTTTAACCTTGATTTATCGAGATATTTCTGTTGAGGTTATGGGTTTATTGGATACAGGGGCTAGCGTAAATGTTTTGCCTTATAATGTGGGTTTGGAATTAGGAGCAGTTTGGGAAGAACAAACATTTTCTGTTACTTTAGGGGGGAATTTAGCCACTGCTGAGGCAAGAGGATTATTAGTTTTGGCAACAGTAGGAGAGTTCGAGGCCGTTCAATTAGCTTTTGCTTGGACTAGGATGAGTAATATTCCTGTTATTTTAGGGCGGACTAATTTTTTTACTGAGTTTGATGTCTGTTTTTATGGGTCGCGATCGGCCTTTGAAGTCTGCCCTAAATTTAGGGATAGTTAAGCGATATACTCATCAATAGTTTGATAGTCTCCCTGTCGGTATGCCCGACGGGCATCTTCAACTTCAGCTCGTACCACCGGGTCGTTTTCTAATAAATCTTCCGCATCGGCAATTTCTGCTTCTAGCAGTTGCCAAAGTTGGAGTTTTTTTTCTAATTCTAAAGAAGCGATCGCCTCCACCAAAGATTCAAACGGAATCTGCAATTTAACTGTTGTTTGGGTCATGGTCTTTTTAATAGTATGGGATTTTATTAGTTTAGCTTTTGTTGCCATAAAGGGTACTGCGATTAAAAGGCTGGAGCATTTCACTGTCAAAAAACAACGGGGTTAAATCGAATAGCGATCGCTCCTCTTCTGTTAATGGTTTGCGATCGCTCTTCTTCTATTAATAGCTTTAATTTTTTATATCGTACCATAAATATGCTCTATTTGTTTGGAAGTGAGTTCGGTAATCTCAATGGTTTGAGTCATTTTGAATTAGGATTTAATAGGATTTGGTAAGATTTTCGCACAAATCTCGCATCAGTATTTATCGCCCGCCAGAAACCGGGTTTTTCACAAAAACCCGGTTTCTTTAATCTCCCAGTGTTATAATTGTGGGACGGCGTTTGGTCCGCCCTTTTTGATGTTTGGGGGTGGATGGTGGGCAATTCTTTAGTAACTTTCCATGCTATTATAAAAACAAAAACCAACCATGACTAATTTTACCATAGATATAGAACCAATTTCAATGACAGACGAGCAATTTTTTATACTCTGTCAAAAAAATCGAAATTTAAGATTTGAACGCAACGCTAATGGAGATTTAATAATTACGTCACCAACTGGGGGTGAAACTAGCAGTAGTAATGCTGGATTAACCGGTCAACTTTGGGTTTGGAACGAGCAAAAGAAATTGGGTAAAGTATTCGATTCATCTGGCGGATTTAAGCTTCCCAATGGTGCAAATCGTTCCCCGGATGCAGCGTGGATACCTTTAAGTCATTGGAATAGTTTCACTGGGGAACAACGAAAAAAGTTTTTACCTATTTGTCCCGATTTTGTCGTCGAGTTACTTTCTCCTACGGATAATCTTAAAACAACTCGCGAAAAAATGGCAGAATATCGAGATAATGGCGCTCGTTTGGGGTGGTTAATTAATCGACGCTCTAAGCAAGTAGAAATTTACCGCCCGGGTGAAGAAGTGGAAATATTAGAGTCTCCTAAGAGCTTATCTGGGGAAACAGTTTTGCCAGGATTTAAGTTAAGTATGCAGTCAATTTGGTAAGGGGATTGAGGAGCGATCGCTCTTCTCCAGTTAGATAATTAAATCAACTGCTGGAAAAAAAGATATGATAACTAACCTTAAAATTGACGAAAAAATTCTCGAAGAAGCCCTAGCTTTAAGCAGCAATTTAACAGCAAATCTGTTAATAGAAGAGGCTTTACGCGAATACATTCAACGCCGCAAACAACTAAGAGTGTTGGATTTATTTGGTACTATTGACTATGAAGAAGATTATGATTATAAGCAACAAAGACAGGTAAAATGAAAGTTATGGTTTTCTATGTACCGCGAAGATATTCATCGCCCGCCAGAAACCGGGTGTTTCGCAAAAACCCGGTTTCTCAAGTTTCCCACAAGATATTTGGGGGTGGATGGGGGCGATCGCTGTTTTTATTCTGAATGCATAGGATGGGCTTCAACGTAACCTTCTTCAATAGCCAGATCGCCAAATTCATATAGATCGGAATCCATGTTGTAAATGGTTAGACATTCTTGGCTTCTTGTAATCGCAGTGTAAAGAAGCTCTATAAAAGTTTCTTTTTGCCTTTTAGCCGGATTAAAAAACACTAATATGTTACTTAGTTCCCATCCTTTAAAACTGTGAATTGTAGCCACCTTTATTTTTCCTGTTTGCATCCAAAAACCAACTTTATAGCCGCGCCGCAGCTTATCTTCATCTTTTTTTCGTTTGAGTATTTCGTTCTCTTCTTTCGGCTCAAAAGAACACTGAGAGGGTAAGTGAAGCGACTCTAAAACTTCACAAACTTTCCATCCATCCTCCACAGTGCAAACTAAAATAGCTATGTCTGGACGAGCATTATTTTTACCTGTAGTCAGAGCTTTAATATCTTTCGCTAAAGCCTTTGTGGCATTTCTGTATGTACCATTAAACCACAAATTACGCACGAACAAATTGCCTTGAAGTGGCTTAATTGATTTAATAATTTTTAAGCCTTCTAGTTCTGCGCAAGTAGAAAGAAAGTTAGCTAACTGTGCTGTTTTTTCCGGAATGCGATAAGAATCATTAAGTCCGGAAGGACGTCCTTGAATAGGCATTGCTTGTCGCTTAATTTCTTGACGTTCGTATATATTTTGTTGGCGGTCTTCGCAAAACATAAATTCGCAGTCATCGCGACAAACTTCTGTTAATAACTTATCAACCCAAGTCCGCTCAAAATCTTGACCTTCGTCAATTAGTAGTATATCTACAGGTTCCTTGCTATTTCGCCGGCATGTTTGCGTCTTTTCCTCTAATGGAAAAAAACGGTGAAAGTGACCTACTTCAATATTACGGTAAGAATGTGGGTTGCCATCTTTTTCCCCATAATAACGCGCCAGACGCTTTACTAAATCTTGAATGTAGTTTACCATTGTAATGTTAAAGCAAACTACTAAAACATTTTTTCCTTCTGTAGCTGCCATTGCTGCTTTGTGAGCTAAAAGTAGGGTTTTTCCACAACCTGCAGCCCCTTTGACTCTTAGACTGGCGCGTTCTTCTATCCTGTCTAATAATATCTGTTGTTTTTTAGTCAGATTTAGCAGATGTTCGATATTGGTCATGCCATGCTTGGGAAAAGCTAATGCGTTAGCTAAACGGCCTGCCAACTCCGTTTCCTTCATTAACTCTGTGAATTTAGAACCGTGGCAAAGGTAGCGTTCATTAAGAATGTCTTCGAGATATTCAGGCTCTTCTACATAGTCGTATCCGAAAACGTTGGAGTATGCATCTAAGATAGGCTCCAGACGTTCTTCAACATCATCAGTTGTATGCTTATGAAAATAGACGTAAGGTTGAACTAAACTGAAAACGTGGTCGTCAAGCAACTTTTTAGAACCTAAAATAGGTATTTCGTATTTAAAAATTGACTGACGATACTTATCCACTTGCTTTAAAGGACACCCATGTTTGGGTTTTACCCATTCCCCCGTATCTTTAGAGCGAACCAGCCATTTGTATCCATTTTCCTTATTGCCTTTAATTTTATGAACGTCTAAGTCCCAATCTTTGACCTCAAAAATTCCAAGACCTGCATCTTCACAAAAAATGATGATGTCTGGTTTCAAGCCATTTAAGTATGGTTGAACGTACACGGTCCATTCATCGTCGAGAATTTTGCACAAAGCAATTATTAATGCTTTTTCTCCTTCTGTAGGCTCTTGAGGTAAATTGCTCAAATCATCTGGTACTAAAATAGCCATGCACTTTTATACTCCAAATCGGTAACAGTTTTTATGATGCTAGCTCAACTTTTAGAGGTAGAGCATCTATCTCAATAATTACTGAGTTATCTCTACCTTTAGACTGAGAACGTACTTTATTTTTCCTACCAACTGCAAACAAACTTAAAGCGGACTGCTTCAGTTACATTAACTGGACCTATCTGCTGATGGACTTTTCTATCATAATCCGCTAATCCCAATACCCACAAGTCGGAAAAGGGCGGATAAAGACGGCAATTTTCTTCAAAAGTTGTCAAAAAGACGGATGATGGCGGATAATAGCGGATGAGTACATTTTTCGGAGGGGTCGTCGCTAAGATGAACTGGCAAGCGGTGGTAAAGTCGATTGATGAGTTGGTCTTCCAACAAACCGGGAAGCATCTCGATACTCTACAACGAGAAATTCTCAAGGGAGTTCTCAACGGTCGGAAGTATGCAGACATCGCAGAAAAGTACAATTGCAGCACGGGTCATGCTAAAGATAAGGGATACGAACTCTGGCAAGTTTTATCGGATATTTTAGGAGAAGAGTTAAACAAGTCTAATTTTTGCGCTACAGTCGAACGTTTAGGAGTTGCCAATTCTCACTCTAGGTTAGTTAATCCAGTTCAGATAGGTAATCTCAATCTTTGCCCCAATCCCGAAACCTCAGAATTAGATAAAGAGGATGTGGCAAAGAGGCGATCGCATCCCCAAAACACTCAAACTCCCAACGCCACCGAGGAGAATGTCTTACAGACAACTACATTAAAAACTGTATCCAAATTAACCAAACTCGGTTTAACCGCAGAACAAATTGCCGAAGCCCTCGATTTACCCTTGGATGAGGTCATCGAAGCAATGGAATAGATGGGACCATCCCTAAGGCGATCGCCTTCAATTAGCGATAAAATACAAAAACGAAGTCAATTATTAGCTGGTCCGCGATAACTTTTGAGGAGGACAAATTCGATTATGGAAAGTATCTGTAAATGTCTTTTCGGTGAAGTATCCTGACAAAAGAAACCAGATACTCTTTGACCTTAATACCTATTCGGTAATCTCCTACTCTAATTCGATAGTAATCTGCTTCGCCTTTGAGTTTTTTAAGGTTGCTAACTGCGCTTACGTTTTCTGCTTCTTCAACCTGTTCGATAACTTCCTGAATTCTTTCTGACATTTTAGCATCAAGAATCTTAAGCAAGTCTTTTTCAAAGCTTTTTCTAAGTACCAGTGCAAAATTAATTGGACATCTGGAACAGGCGAGACGCCTGTTCTACGGGGAATAAGAAATAATTTTATGTAAATATTTTTGCCTACCTACTTAAACTCAACTTTTATGACTATTTTTTAAGAATTTTGAAGATTTGCTCGCGACCGACCTTTTCTGTATGTTCGCCTTCTTGAATAGCATTTTTCATCCCTATATCTTCTAGGGCTTCTGTCAAAACTTCGGAAAACTCTTCTTTTTGTTCTTGCAGTAACTCAATAATTGCTGTCTCGAGCAATTCTTTCAATTTAGTTTCGTCTAAAGTAATTTCGGCCATAGGTAGTTTGCTGTCATTTACGAGAACGATTATAACGCTAAAAGTGGCCTGAGAGCCTGGGGCTAAGAAAAGCGACGTGGAAATTGCTGCCGATGCTAAAGTCACTTTTCGGATGAACTGCGTTTGCGACAACCCGGGAACGATCGCTAGTTTCAGAACTTGACAAAAGATCGAATACCGAGGGAGCCAGATAATCGAACCTAACAGTCATTGACTTCATACACGATCGATTGGAGGTGACGTTTCTTTTTCTTCTGGGACGAGTTTTTGCCACGGGCGCCCCCTTTTGCTAAACTGTTGCTACTATCGCAATAGTTTTATTTATGTTTGTCGGAACCACTGAAGCGGCAACTCTTTTAGGTATTTCCACTCAGAGAGTTCGCGTATTATTAAAACAAGGACGCATCCAGGGAGCGAAGAAAATTGCTCGGGCTTGGATTATTCCTCTATTTAAAGGAACGCCCCGAGTGGCGAGGGGAAAGCGCGGCCCCAAACCGAACTGGCGACCCCGCCAACATTGCGCCGATAACACGGTTCACATCAACAGGCAGAGCATCGCCTACAACCAGAAGCACCAGACGACGGAAAAACCGGTGGTTTCCGTGAAGCGGGGGATAAAAAATCTGGCATTGGGTTGCGAAGCGGAGATTCACGGACCTTGCCGGTTGGTCTATCGACCGGACAAGCCTCACGGCTGCGGGGCGACGGTTTGGATCGAAACTTTGGCAGAAGTTACGCTTTACGATTTGGAATCCGTACCAGTGACGGTCGGCACTCGCTGGGAGTTGGAACCAGAATGAGAATCTCGACACTGGCAATCTGCGATCTTTAAGCTTTTTTTCACACCAACAAACCAATTATTAATTATTAATTATTAATTATTAATTGCCAAGACCCCTTGACAATGCCTTTTTTATTTGTTAGCATCCAATCGATGAGGAAGAACTATGTACCTGCATGAGGGGCGTTACCCTCTGGCCTAGTTACTAGCGATCGCCCTCTGCGATTCCAAGTTCCCAATAAAAATGAATATCGATCGCCGCTATTTATTAACAACAATATTAATATTCAGCACCTTGCTGACCGACTTATCCCTGGCTCTTGCCGAAACTAAAAAAGCAGACTTTACCATAGATTCCAGCACAGTTTCTTCCTATAGAAGCTTAATGCAGCAAGCAGAAGACAGAGCAAAAAGAGCGATCGCCACCGAATTTGCCGACAACCCCGAACTAACAGAAATTACCATCACCATTCTCGGCGAAAGACTAAATCGAATCTCTCCTTTATTATTAATAAAAGTCACTCGCAGCCAGTGGGAAGAAGACCCAGAAATGGAAAAATGGACCAGATATTTTGTAACCTCAGAAGTCTTATTAGGATTTAGAGAGACTCAAGAGGAAACCCCCACAACTTCACCACCGCCGCCGCCACCGCCAGGTCAAAGAACCCCAGCAAACTCTTCTCCCGGACAGCCTCAAACCATTCCAACTCCATCTTCTCCAACTAATACTCCATCCCCCAGTCCTGCCGAACAAAGAGAAAGACGATTAGAAGAAGACTCCGGTTTTCGAGATGATTAATAATTAAAATACTGCCAGTTTGTAGTAATCGCTTTAGCGATTTATAAATATCAATCGCTAGTTCCGGTTTCTTTGATAAACCGGCTTTATGGACCCATAAATAAATCGCTAAAGCGATCGCTACAAACAATAAAAAACCCGGTTTTGTAAAAAAACCGGGCTTTTTTATGCTAATAACTACCTCTTAAACTAGCAACTACCAAAACTTAATTTAACTTTAACCCCCAAATAAACAAACTTAAATAAGCAACGATCGAAACTTAATTCAACTTTAACTCCAAAATTAACAAACCTTAAATAAGCCCTAGTAATATGCACGAATAATCGGGAAAAGAGGAACGGAAAATCGGTAATTCCTTTCTTGCCAATACCCAATACCCAAGGCCCAATTCCTCGGAAAAACAAACACAAACTCATGTCAAAACTAACTCGAAGACAATTACTAATCTTCTTTGGCAGCAGCGCGGCGGCAACCGTACTCGCCCCCAAAATAGACTCCAAACTCTTTGGTAGCAATCCGGAAATAGCCAGAGCCCAAGCCTCCATGACCTTCACCCCAGTGAAACTGGCATCCCCCGTACCCGCCTATAAAACCATGACCAGTTATGTGCCCCTGGGGATAGAACAAGGCAGCCTCTTAGCCGCAAGTCAGGATTTAAACCTTTCTCAATACGCCTATCTCGATGACGTAGTAGTACCGCCAGAGTACGAACGATATGTCATCGTGCGGTGGGGCGATCGCGTCTTCCCAGACCGAGAAGAATACTTCGGCTACAACTGCGACTACACCGGCTTCGTACCCATCAACGGCAACATCAACGACGGCTACCTCTGGGTCAACCACGAATACGTCTCCTACCCAATCTCCATCGTCGCCCCCGGAACTTCCGAAGACCTAGCAGGCTTGCCCACCACCGATCGCCTAGTCTTAGGACTAGACCTCTCGCAAAAAAATCGCTTCACCCTCGGCGAATTTCTCTACAACGTCGGCGGTTCCGTAGTTCGCATCGGCAAAGGAGCCGACGGACGCTACACCCCAGCAGCAGGCGATCGCCTCAACCGACGGATCCACGGTCTTTCCGGCTTAGGAATCAACAGCCAGCGCAGCGACGGCTATCAAAGCGTCACCTCCTGGGGAGCCAGCAACTATCAACGAGGAGACAACAACTATTTAGAAGGAACCGGTCCCGCCGCCCGAGAAGTATTCTCCCTCAGTTCCGACGGTTTGGGCGATCGCATCATCGGCACCGCCTACAACTGTTCCGGCGGCACCACCCCCTGGGGCACCATCCTCACCGCCGAAGAAAACTTCCAAGGCAGCGAAGCATTCTTCGTCGGAGTCCAAGAAGCAGTCCTCCCCAACGGCACCCAAACCGGCTACGTCGAAGGAACCACCGGAGCAGAATTCGGTCTCGTCGGCGAAAAATACGGTTGGATGGTAGAAATAGACCCCGCCGACCCCAACTTCCGACCCAAAAAACATACCGCCCTCGGCCGCTTCCGCCACGAAAACATCACCTTCCGCGTCAGCGCCGGCAGCCCCCTAGTTGCCTACATGGGAGACGATCGCCGAGGCGGCCATACCTATAAATACGTCAGCAACGGCACAGTCAGCAACCCCACCGACAAAAACAACAGCCAATTATTTGAAGACGGCACCCTCTACGTCGCCCAATTCGATCGCAACAAAACCGGTCGCTGGATACCCCTACTCAGAACAACCCCCACCAACCCCAACGTACCGAGCCAAATAGCCGAAGCCGAGCTCAACACCTTAGGCGAAGCGCAACGAGACGGTCGCGTCCGGCTGCCCAAGCGCAACGGCATCGCCGGGGAAACAGAAGACGGAGGCTCCTTCGTACTAGACCTGACCAACCAGCAAAGCGCCCTAGGAGACTATGAAAACAAAAGCCTCGCCGACTTCTATACCAGTCAAGGAGCAGTTCTCACCGACGCCTTCCTAGCATCCAACCTCATCGGCGGCACTCCCACCGCCCGTCCCGAAGACTTAGAAGTCAGTCCTATTACTGGAGAAGTCTTCATCGCCTATACCGACTCCGCCCCAGGAGGCGACGGCTATCCAGACTCCCGCATTTTCGCCGTCGCCAAATACTTTGAAGCCGCCGACGCCATCCAGCAATTCGGCGGACTCTATAAAATAATGGAAGACACCCCCGACGGAACCAGCAACACCTTCCGCTGGGAGCGCTTTGCCAAAGGCGGCGAAGCCGGTTCCGACGAAGGCTCAGGTTTTGCCAACGTCGATAACTTAGCCTTCGACAGCCAAGCCAACGTCTGGGGAGTAACCGATATGTCAACCAGCCGCCAAAACGGCTTCCGCACCGGCCGGAACCCCGAACCCCGGGAGATAGACCACAGCGAAACCGGTAGCGCCGATGCTCTGGTAGGGGTTTTTGGCAATAACTGGGTTTTCTTCAGCCCTTCCACTGGAGGCAACGCCGGAGAAATAATTCCCTTTGCCTACGGCCCCCCCCGTTGCGAAATTACCGGACCGACTTTTATTAGCGACGGCTTCCGGGACGATACTTTAATATTGGCAGTGCAGCATCCAGGAGAAGATGTGCCTCTTGGCAACGAAGTCGAATTAGCTCGCAGCATCGAGATGTTAGACCTCGACGGCAATTTATTCGAGCAGACTCGGATCGTGCCTCGGGGCAGCAATTGGCCTAGCAATATTGAAGGCAACCCCGACGGTGCGTGTCGCCCCAGCGTAATTGGCGTCCGCCGCCGTCAGCCTCTACCTAACGGCCAGTTTGTTTAATGGTTAATGGTTAGTTGTTAGTTGTTAATTGCACGCCCAACAACTAACAACTAACAACTAACAACTAACAACTAACCACTAACAATTCCCTATTCAGTCTCTTCCATTTCCTTCATTGGTGCGGGTAATTCAGCAAAGTCCGGCAGTTGAACCAACTCTTTCTCTTCCTCTTTAACTTCTATCGGCAAGCGCAAAGGTTGTTGTTTTGGTTTCTCTTCTACCAGACAACTTGCCACTGGTAAGGTTCTTTCTAAATCGTCTAACGGTCTCGGAATTACCATCACCGCATTTAATTCCCCAATTCTATCCGCTTCGTGCATTCCCGCCTCTACAGCTACCGCCACGTTAGAAACCGAACCCCGAATAATAGCAGTACATAAGCCGTTTCCAGTAGTTTCGTAGGAGGTTAATTGTACGTCGGCGGATTTTAACATGGCATCGCAGGCCCCGACCATTGCCGGAAAACCTCTTGTTTCTAAAAGCCCGATCGCCATGCTTCTAAAGCGATCGGAAACTCCGCCGCTTGCTAATTCTAATAAGCGCCCGCCGATGGGAAGTACGGCTTCTAAATTGGGTAAAGGTCTAGGAATTACCGTACTTGAAATAAATTGACCGAATTTTTCTGCTGTTTCTATTCCAACTTCTACTGCTAACTTCACTTCGGCAGTATTTCCTCGGACTACTGCGGTGCAATATCCGCTACCTATTTTCTCGTATCCAATTAAAGTTACTCCCGAGGATTTAAGCATCATGTCGGCGGTGCCTACTATTGCTGGAAAACTTCTCGTTGTTACTAATCCCAGGGCAGAATCTTTAAAGTCTTTTTTCGGTTCAATGCCTTCTAGTTCGGTATTTTCGTAGGGTTCTATATGCATAATTAACCTCGGGGAATTGCTATTTTTTGCACCAACCTATTTCCTCGGTCAATTTTCGCCCTAAGTGGAGGGAAAATTGAGGCGCTACACCAACTTTTGATTATTTTTTTATGGAGAATAGAGCTAAAGCGATCGGGTGCATCTCAATAATTAAAAAGACACAAATAAATGTTTTTTGTGAGTTATTAGTTATTAGTTTTTAGTGTATTTGGAAATATGAGATTTAACCGAGCGATCGCTTTTTCTTTGATAATTTTTAAAACCTAAAATTAATAATTAAAAAGTTGATTTGGCGAGTTACGGAGATTGCTATGTTGGATGTACGTCTTCTATGATATTATAATTTTTTTAGATTTGGCAGCTTTGAACCCTACCATAAAATAGCTAACTTGTCAATCATTAATGATTTATTTCTAAAATCTAATATCCGATCGGGGTACGGGTTGCACGCCACAAACCCAATTGTTAATTGTTAATTGTTAATTGTTAATTGACATTAATCCTCGTCATCCTGGGAGGAAAGAGAAATATTTTTATGAGGGAAAAGAGTTTTCATCATGCTCTGGACGTAATCTAGACCGGCAACTGGAGGTTTAGCGGCTTGGGGTTTTTCTTCTTCTTCAGACTCCGATGCCTCAGTTTCCGCACCAGGGACGATCGCCCCGTTATTAGCAGTACCAGTTTCGGGAATAGAAATAGGTTTTGGTTGGATGGAAGTAGCGAACCCAGTTCCAGGAGAAGGATATTGGAATTTCACCTCCGGCGTTTCTGGTTCCTCTTCGGGGAAGTTAGGAGCAGGAGTACCAGCAGCCTCTTCTGCGTTGCTAGGAGTTGTCGCCTCCTCTTCCAAGTTAGGAGCAGGAGTACCAGTTTCGGGAATCGATATCGCCTTCGGTTGGATGGAAGTAGCGAACCCGCTCCCTGAGAAAGGATATTGGAATTTCCCCTCCGTCGTTTCTGGTTCCTCTTCGGCGTTGCTCGGAGTTGTCGCCTCCTCTTCCAAGTTAGTCACGGGAGTACCAGTTTCGGGAATCGAAATCGGCTTCGGTTGGATGGAAGTCGCGTAGCCCGTACCAGAGGAAGGATATTGGAATTTCCCCTCCGTCGTTTCTGGTTCCTCTTCCGTGTTGCTCGGAGCAGTCGTCTCTTCCAAGTTCGTCACGGGAGTACCAGTTTCGGGAATCGATATCGCCTTCGGTTGGATGGAAGTCGCGAACCCGCTCCCTGAGAAAGGATATTGGAATTTCCCCTCCGTCGTTTCTGGTTCCTCTTCCGCGTTGCTCGGAGCAGTCGCCTCTTCCAAGTTCGTCACCGGAGTACCAGTTTCGGGAATCGAAATCGGCTTCGGTTGGATGGAAGTCGCGTAGCCCGTACCAGAGGAAGGATATTGGAATTTCCCCTCCGTTGTTTCTGGTTCCTCTTCAGTGTTGTTGTCAGGAGCAGTCGTCTCCAGTTCAAATTCAATGACAGGACTAGCAGCTTCGGGAATCGAAATCGGTTTTGGTTGAGGAGAAGTATTGCCTCTGGTTGCTGGGGCGAGATATTCGGATTGCTCTTCGGTTTCGATCGCTCCAGTCGCTCCAGTCCTTCCCCCGACCCCACAGACAGTTCCTTCCGCTTGGTTGTTCGGAGTACAGACCCCTGCCTCAGTTTCCGAAAGCTGTCGGCTGCGGTCTCCCAGGATAGAACCCGCCGCTACAGTTTCTTCTGCTTGGAGGTCGCTGTTTACCACAGTAGTCAAAGCACCGATACAAGCCCTAGCCCCGATTTTCGCTTGACCCACTACCAATACCCCCGCGCCAATAGTAACCCCTTCTTCTATTTCTATAGCGCCCTCGTAGGCATGAAGAATAGCGCCCATGCCGATACAAACCCCAGAGGCAATGACGAGCGTGCCATCCGGGCCAGCTTGGATAATAACTCCTGGAGCGATCGCCGCATCGGGAGCGATCGACACATCGCCACTAACAAACGGTTCGTAATTGCAATTAGACTCTATTGGAGGCAAATACATGAAAACTTCCTATGACTGTTGTTTGTAGCAAGCACTTTAGCGGCTGCAAAGCTCTAAATCTTGAGAACTCTTCGTGCTTGCTACGAACTATTTACTTACCGTTTGGCAGGTTCTTGAACGATCGTCTCCAGCACGCGACGCTTGGCTTTCGGATCGATGCCGATCAAGCGGACATATTCTCCTTGATGTTGAGCCAAACTCGATTCTAGGGCAGCGATGACATCAGAAGCCCGGCTAGAGTCGATGGCCGTATCGGTTTTCCAGGAACCCACGCGGAAGCGGCGCTTATCTGCATATTCCGTGCTGATGCGGAAACCGCTAGCCAATAAAGAGCGTACTTGCTCGATAGTTTCCTGGCTCAAACCGCCACCGCCTGCGGAACCGTTGCCGTTACCGTTACCGTTACCGTAGCCGTTACCGTAGCTGTAGCTCTCTACAGGAGGCTGACTCTTCACCGCTGGGGCCGAGGCCGCGCGAGGATTAGCCAGACCTTTACCCGGCTTTTGAATCAAAGTTTCGAGAATGCGGCGCTTGGCTTTAGTATCGATGCCGATTAAGCGGACGTATTTTCCGCCGTGGGTTCCGACAGCATTCTCCAAGCCCCTTAAGACTTCTGAAGGAGAGTTGCCAGAGATTGCGCCTCCGCTCACCCAAGAGCTAGTACGGAAGCGACGCTCGTCGGCGTGTTCTATGCTAATGCCGTATCCCTGGTTTAACAAAGACCGCACTTGACCTACTACGTCTTCGCTCAATCCCATAGAGACACCGCCGCCGCCTGCTGGGATACTTCCCAAAGAGGGCGAGGTATAACCACCAGTAGAGGAGGCGCTGGGACTGTAACTTGCAGCAGGAGGTACCACATGAGTTTTAGCTCCTGGGTGTTGGATCAAGACCTCGACTAGGCGGCGCTTGGCTTTCGGGTCGATACCGATCAAGCGGACGTATTCTCCGACGTATTGTGCCAGGAGAGAATTTAGTGCGCCTAGAGCTAGATTGGGGTCGCTTTCTTTAATAACCGGTCCGCTTTGCCAAGAGCTAGTACGGAAGCGGCGTTCGTTAGCGTGTTCGATGCCGATTTTGCAACCTTGGCTTAACAACGAGCGCACTTGAGATGCTAGATCCATATCCCTTCCGCCATTAGCAGCAGGACTAGGAGCATAAGAGCTACTGCTACTGGATGAAGCAATTTTAGAGGCCCTGCCAGAGGGAGGGCTTACTGCTTTGCCGTCTCCTCGTTGAATCAGCATTTGCCCCGCCCGGCGCCGGGCCTTCGGATCGATGCCGAAGAGGCGGACGTATTCTCCGCCGTGTTCTGCCAGACAGCCTTCTAGGGCGTTAATTACTTCTTTGCGGTTTTTGCTTTCTATCGGAGAGCAGCTGCTCCAAGAACCAACGCGGAAGTGACGCTGGTCCGCGTGTTCCGTGCCTATTTTGTAGCCTTGGTCTAGGAGACCTTCTACTAGAGCGATCGCCTCCTGGCTCAAAGTGCTGCTGCTAAACGAGTTGTTGTAGCCGCCGTTATTCATACTTTTTTTACCTCTTTCTTGTTCGTTACGATTTTTTTCCGCGCAGGATTTACTTTCACCGCATAGATATCCTTTGCGCAATGATTGGTTAATTCCTACCACATGATGGGAAAACTCTAAGTCTTCCGACTGTACGTCTGGCAGGCGATTTGCTTGCTGTTGGTTCGTAATAATCGATCCCGAAGGGATATATTTGCCCTCTGGAATTTCTACATCTTGAATGAGAGCGTGCAACATAACGATGCAGCCCTTACCGATGCGAGCGTTAAACACAGTGGAACGAAAGCCGATAAAGCAGTCATCCCCGACATAGCAGGGACCGTGAATTAGGGCTTTATGAGTAATGGAAACGTTATTGCCGATCCAAACCGAGTAGTCTAGGGCGTCGTCTCCTTTTACTCTTCCTTGCTCTAAACCGTGAATTACGACTCCATCTTGAATGTTCGTACCGGAACCGATATGAAAAGGAGTACCTTCATCCGCTCGGATAGACGTACCGGGAGCCACCAATACGTTTGCTCCTACCTTTACGTCTCCAATAATCCGGCAAAGCTTGTCAACGTAGGCTCCTTTATCTATAGTTGGTTCTAGCCGACTCCCCGACCACGGCGTATAGGGAGCCGCTGCTTGGCGGTCTGGCATAAATTAAACTCCTTCTTATGGAAAAAATATTTTGGGAATTGGTTAGTTGTTAGTTGTTAATTGTTAGTTGTTAATTGTTAGTTGTTAATGGGGAAAATGTTAATACTCGATTAACAACGTTCCTACTAACTACTAACTGCTAACAACTGACTGCTAACAACTGACTGCTAACAACTAACAATTACCCCAATCAATATTGGTCTTTTTTGCTATAAACCCTGCGATTTTCGAGACTTATGGTGTCAATAATGCCCACGACCCTAGCATCTACAGGGCAATGTTCGCCTCGCTCAACTTCGCGAGCGGCACCGCCTCGGCTGACCAAAACCCACTCATTTACTCCCGCACCAACATTGTCAGCAGCTACCTCGTACTTGGGCAGCACGTTACCTTCTGGGTCGATAAACTGCAACAGAAGTAGCTTAGTTCCTGTCAAATTCTGTTCTTTTTGGGTGCTAACCACCGTACCGCGAACTTTAGCAATTTGCATTATTTTTAGGCTCTATCTACCGACCGGACGAATGCCCGTGGTACTTTCGCGGAATTGTTCTACTTCTTCGGTGTAACGAATGGGCAGAACGTATTCTAAGTTTTCGTGGGGGCGAGCGATGATATGAGTTGACATGACTTGACCGCCATTAACTCGTTTTACATTTTCGACTCCGGCTGCTACAGAAGCTTGTACTTCCGAGACATCTCCTCGAATGATGACGGTTACGCGAGCGCTACCGATTTTTTCATAGCCCACTAGAGTTACTCGGGCTGCCTTGACCATTGCATCGGCTGCTTCTACAACCGCTGGAAAGCCAAGAGTTTCTACCATGCCGACAGCGATTGACATTAGTTATTCTCCATGATATTTTTATCAAACTTTTACTATTTCAACCAGGCAAAGAAATTAATTTGAGGCATCAAGAAAGTAGGTACGGACAAAGTAAGTCGTACCAACTTGTAGCTTCAAGCGGTAGAGGTGAAAACTTTGTAAGAGCGATTTAGGCAAAATTTCCGCGTCCCTAGCTGGAGAAAGGAAGGATTTATTTCTCCAGTGTCTTTATGCTTCTGGGATGCCTATTTTTTAATTAAGTCCCGGTTGTTTTTTGGCTTTTCCCTTATAACCTTCTAAATAGGGAATAAAGAATAGGAAATACTGAGGGAAAAGACCGATTTACCTAGATCCTTAATAGGTACGGAACTGATCTACTTCTTCGGTATATCGAATTGGCAGAACGTATTCCAGGTTTTCGTGAGGACGAGCGATGATATGGGTGGAAACTACTTCTCCACCATTAACCCGCTTGGCCGACTCTACGCCTGCGGCCACTGAAGCTTGAACTTCGGAGACATCTCCTCGGACAATAACAGTTACGCGAGCGCTACCGATTTTTTCATAACCGACTAGAGTTACTCGGGCTGCTTTTACCATGGCATCGGCCGCTTCTACTACGGCGGGAAACCCTCTGGTTTCAATCATTCCAACAGCGATTGGCATCTTGACTTAATCTCCTAACTGAGGCACTGAATCTGGTATTAATGCTAGTTGCTTGGGAAAACTTTGACAGTCGCGCCCTTTTTTGAGGACGTTTAGCATCAACTAACCTGTTTATAAGGATAGGGAAAGACTGTCTCGTTGACAATAGCAACTTTCATCATAATTCATAATCAGAGCCATTTAGAAAAATTTATCTGGTTACGATCCTGGCTGTGGACATCTACAGAAGTTGACTTGCTTCTGCTCGTTGGCCTAGTTCTTCATATTTTTTTTATTATTTTTGAAAATGTTTTATTTAGGCTTAATATTTTGAGTAAAAATACCCATCATAATTTGAACTTATGGCGGGGCAGCGTATATAGTTATTTTTAACAATAAAGGAAAAATTAAGACAAATGATGGAGTTTCTCATCCAAACCTGTTGGGGAGTCCCTGTTTATGGTATGTTTGGGGCATTTTTAACCCTACCCTGGTCAATAGGAACAATTAGAAGAACTGGGCCGCGACCGGCTGTTTACTTTAATCTTTTAATGACTTTGTTGGCGGTGGTCCACGGTTCGATCGTTTTAGCAGTTACTTGGGGCCAGGAACCGACTGAGTTAATTTTCCACTGGCTGCAAGTTGAAGAGCTCCCTTTATCTTTTGCTATCCACATCTCTTCGGTGACTCTGGGGGCAATGGAGCTGATAACGGGTTTGAGTTTGTTAGCTCAATTGTTTGCTCTGGGATATATGGAGAAAGACTGGGCCTTGGCTCGCTTTTTTGGGCTGATGGGATTTTTTGAGGCGGCTATGAGCGGTTTGGCCATCAGCGATTCTCTTTTCCTCAGCTATGCTTTGTTGGAAATGCTGACTCTATCTACTTATATGCTGGTGGGTTTTTGGTACGCGCAGCCTCTGGTGGTCACTGCGGCTAGGGATGCTTTTTTGACGAAGCGGGTGGGGGACGTGCTGCTGCTGATGGGGTTGGTTGCTCTCTCCAGTATGGCGGGGAGTTTGAATTTTAACGATCTTTATATGTGGGCAGAGACGGCTGATTTGTCCCCCTTAACTGCTAGTTTGTTGGGACTGGCCTTAATAGCGGGGCCGACGGGTAAATGCGCTCAGTTTCCTCTTCATTTGTGGCTGGATGAGGCGATGGAGGGCCCTAACCCGGCTTCTTTGTTGAGAAATTCGGTGGTGGTGGGTTGCGGTGCTTATGTACTGATTAAGCTTCAACCAATTTTAAATTTGTCGCCGGTGGCCTTGGATGCTCTGGTGGCGATCGGTACGATTACGGCGATCGGGGCTTCTTTGATGGCGATCGCTCAAATAGATATAAAACGGGCCTTATCCCATACTACTAGCGCTTATCTGGGATTGGTATTTATTGCGGTGGGGATGCAGTGGAGCGGTTTTGCTCTGCTGTTGCTGTTCACTCACGCTATCTCTAAGGCTTTGATGTTTATGAGCGTTGGCGGGATTATCCTTACTACTAACAGTCAAGATCTTACGGAAATGGGTGGCCTCTGGTCGCGAATGCCGGCTACGACTACGGCATATGTTGCCGGGGCTGCTGGTTTAATTGGTTTGCTACCTTTGGGGGGTTTCTGGGCTTTGCGTGAAGGGGTGGATATTTTTTGGTTCCTCAACCCTTGGATAGTAGTGGTGCTGTTGTTGGTGAATTTCCTGACGGCAATTAATTTTACTCGGGTTTTCCGTCTGGTCTTTTTAGGGGAGGCTCAACCTAAAACTAGGCGATCGCCTGAGGTACCTTGGCCGATGGCGGTGCCGATGGTTACTTTAACTATCGTCACTCTGCTGACTCCAGTAATGATGCAGCGTTTGTATTTATTGCCGGACTGGGGCTACTTAAATTTGGCTGCTGTGGCTTTACTGCTGTTATCCGGTCTTTTGGGGGTGGTCTTCGGACTGGCGATCGAGTTGGGCAGAACTTGGTCGCGACCGGTTCAAATTCCTTTACGTTTCTTCCAAGACCTCTTCGCCTACGATTTTTATATCGGTCGCCTTTACCAGGTGACGGTGGTCCTCGCTGTTAGCCAGCTTTCTAAGTTAAATGCTTGGATCGATCGCTATATAGTCGATGGCTTGGTGAATTTAGTGGGTTTAGCTACCATTTTCAGCGGAGAGGGTCTGAAATACGGCGTCTCGGGTAAGTCTCAATCTTATGTCCTTACTATCCTGGCAGGCATCAGTATTTTAGGGCTCTTGGTATTGCGCTTTGTGGAGTTTCAGTTTTAAAGCAAATAGGAAATTGCTTTGGTGCTGGGTCAAAATTCGCGTCCTAGAACCATAAATCTAGTTTGTAGTAATCGCTTTAGCGATTGAGATAGATAAATCGCTAAAGCGATTATAGCAATTATCGAATCAATGAAGTACATCGAGCGATCCCCCCCAGCCCCCCTTTTTAAGGGGGGAGCCGGAAAATTTCAAAGTCCCCCTTTTTAAGGGGGATGAACGGGGGATCGATCGGGGTGTACCTCACCAATTCAATAATCGCTTTAGCGATTGAGATAGATAAATCGCTAAAGCGATTACTACGAACAGTTACTAGATTGTTGTATTTTCTATTGCCGATCGCCTATTAGATCGAGTCGCAATAAACAATCGCAATAAAAAATTGTTAATTGTTAATTGTTAATTGATATTAACCATCATTGGTGAATTTATGAAAGCCGAGACTTCGGAAACTCAAAAACTCAACTTTTCGACGAAATTAGCCTTCGGTGCGGGGGACTTTGGACCGGCAATCTGTGCTAATATCCTGATATTTTATCTGCTGTTTTTCTTTACCAATGTTGCCGGTTTACCTCCTGGTTTAGCGAGCAGTATTTTGATGATTTCTAAGATGTGGGATGGTATTAGCGATCCTATTGTGGGAATATTGAGCGATCGCACCAAACACCCCTTGGGGCGTCGCTATCCTTGGATGCTTTTTGCTTCTATTCCTTTTGGGATTTTCTTCTTTTTACAATGGCTCGTGCCCTTTACAGATAGATGGCCGCTGTTTTTCTATTATCTGGTAATTTCTTTACTTTTTAGTACGGCATATACTTGCATTAATATGCCTTACGTTGCCCTCACCCCAGAATTAACTGAAGACTATAACGAACGTACCAGCCTCAATAGTTTTCGCTTTGCTTTCTCTATTGGGGGCAGCATTTTTTCTTTAATCTTAGCTAGAATCATTTTTGGAGCGATCGAAGGCGATCCGAGAACGGAGTATTTGGTCTTGGGAACGGTGGTGGCAATTATCGCTGTATTGCCTATATATTGGTGCTTTTTTGGCACTAGAAATCGGGTTTTTAACCAAAATACTCCACAACCGCTAACGCCCGCAAGCCAGACCCGCATATCTCCTATGGAGCAAATAAAGATTGCTTTAAGCAATCGTCCTTTTCTGTATGTAATTGGGATTTACCTATTTTCTTGGTTGGCAGTGCAGCTTACTGCTTCTATTTTGCCTTTCTTCGTGGTGAACTGGATGGGGCTTCCTGAAGATATTTTCCCTTTGGTGGCGATCGCCGTTCAAGGTACTGCTTTAACCATGTTATTTGTCTGGACTGCTGTTAGTAAGAAGGTTGGTAAAAAAGCGGTTTATTTTATGGGCGTTGGTTTCTGGTTTATCGCTCAAGCAGGATTATTTCTCGTACAACCGGGACAAGTTGGCTTGATGTATTTCCTCGCAGTTCTAGCCGGCATCGGAGTTTCCACTGCTTATTTAGTTCCCTGGTCTTTAATACCAGATGTAATCGACTTGGACGAACTGAATACGGGGGAAAGAAGGGAGGGTGTTTTTTACTCTTTTATGGTGTTTTTGCAGAAGATGGGATTGGCGATCGGCTTGTTTTTAGTGGGGCAAGCTTTAGAAATAGCTGGATTCCTAGAAAGAGTTCCAGGAGAACCTATACCCGTTCAACCAGACTCCGCTCTTTTTGCTATTAGGGTAGCGATCGGACCTCTGCCTACTTTATTCTTGATTGGCGGCATAGCTTTAGCTTATTTTTATCCTATTACTAAAACCGTCCACGAGGAAATTTTGCTGAAATTGAAGGAAAGAAAAGAAATTAACAATTAACAATTATTATGAACCAGTTCTATGACGTAATTATAAACTGGTTCTAATTCTCTAAAATAAATGTGTTCTTCTGAAAGAACTGAGACGAAGGAAAAAACTAAACCGGGCATTTCGCAATCTTCCGACTTAACTGTATCCTCAGCTATTGCTACTTTAACGGGGTTGCTATAAAAGTGGGAATTCGTCTGCTCGGCAATTTCTGTTAAAATATTTAATAAACGCTCGTAATCTTCTGCATCCCGAGGCAAAACTGCTACATATCTTTGCCTCATTACGGCGTCTGGCGTGGCATAGTGACCTTGACAACTGGAATAAGTGATGCAGTCTAATTTGAGGATGAAGGCGATGGTCAGTTCTTTCACTCCCGGTTCGATCGCCTTTTTGAAATAACGATAGTATTTAGGAACGGTCGGAGAGTCGGAACAAGCGGCGGTTCCTTCGCTGTTAATATTGCCTTCGGGACTGGTACGAAATAGCTCGAAGTCGGTTAAATCTATCGAGACAAAGGGATCGTTCCACGAAGCAATAAATTGTTGGATTTCGCTTAAATAACTCATGGTTTGTCTGTTAATTTGGGAACGGGGAATTATAATTAATAATTAATAATTAATAATTAATAATTGGGTTTTACTTTTCGATCGTAGTAGCAGGCTAGCTTGTAGTAATCGCTTTAGCGATTCATAGATATCAATCGCTAAAGCGATTACTACAAACAATCGCTAAAGCGATTACTACAAACAATCGCTAAAGCGATTACTACAAACAATTGTTTTTCCAAAAAACCGGTTTTCTTAACCGCCCGTCTAGCGGGCAAAGCGAGAATAATCGAAAGCAT
>JAXHVR010000047.1:35978-44541 GCA_034189005.1 Cyanobacteriota bacterium
AATCGCTAAAGCGATTACTACAAACAATCGCTAAAGCGATTACTACAAACAATTGTTTTTCCAAAAAACCGGTTTTCTTAACCGCCCGTCTAGCGGGCAAAGCGAGAATAATCGAAAGCATCCAAGAGAGGGTCTGAGTGTTTGGCGCCGATTAAATTAGCAATTAACATAGCCGTAACTGGTGCTAATAAAATACCATTGCGATAATGACCGGTTGCCAAAATCAAATTGGAGCGATCGCTATAACCCAAAATCGGCATTTCATCGGGAGTCGCCGGACGAAAACCCCACCATAACTCATCAATTTTAAAATCCTTTAAAACCGGATAAGATCGAACTGCTTTTCCCAACAAAGTTTGAATGCCCGCCACCGTATTGCCATTACTAAAACCTACATCCTCGCTAGTAGCCCCAATTACAATCCTGCCATCTAGGCGAGGAATAATGTAACAGCCATCTTTGCCATATAAAACCTGCTTTAGCGGCAACCAATCTATATTTCCCTCCTCTCTTTTCTCCAAATATTTTTGAGGAACAATTAAAGACAGCATCTCCCCTTTCCGAGGAATAACTGGAACCGACATCAATCGATTGCACCAAGAACCGGCAGCCAAAACATAACTATTAGCCGATAAATCTCCCCCGGAGCTTTTTACTTTTTTAACCCTTCCCTTTTCCTCAATAATTTCTCCAACAATTCCTGCGATTAAATTAATCTTTAACAATTTAGCAGCTTCTTGGAGAGTAGCAAACAAAAGGCGATTATCTACTTGAGCGTCCTTTCCATACCACCAACCGCCGATAACTTCAGAATTCAATCCCGGCTGGCGCTGATGAATAGAATCTCGATCTAACCACTGACAATTAGCATTTTTAAACTGGCTTTTTTCCCCTGGTTCTAGATCGCAAACTGGAGTAAGAATTCCACAAGGCCAATAACCCGTATTTTTTCCCGCAATCTCCTCTAATTTACTAATCCATTCTGGATATAAATCCAAACTGCGCCAACAAAGATCGAACATAGCACCCGATGGAATTCTTTCCGCCCCAGGAGCCAACATTCCACCGGCAGCATTAGTAGCTGCCTCCTCAAAATTGCGGCTAATAACAGTTACATCGGCACCGCGCAATTTCAACTCGATCGCGATCGAAAGACCGATTATTCCACCGCCAATAATTAAGATGTCGCTGGTTCCATTCATTATAATTTTAGTATTGTTCGTAGTAATCGCTTTAGCGATTTAAACATTTGAAATGCTCCCGTTTAAAACAAACGTTAAATTAATTTTTTCTTACTACTTAAAAGAGCATAAATTAAAACGAAATAACTTTTTAAGATTAGCACCCCCAACCAATCTCTGAAACCACCCACTTTTAATTTAAAACCCATTTAATCTCTTTTGGGGGTAGCTCAAATCTTGAGAAAGATTTAAGTTAAGAATTACCGCTATGGCGTCCAGCGAACTAAAGAACCTTCGCCCCAAAAGCCCTCGTATTTAGTAACTTTAACATCCCCCAAGACCTTGACCTGACAAGCCAAACGGCGGTTAGACCCCGCAGAATGGGGAGGGAGGGAGAGGCGGGCCTTTTCTCGCCATTCCATTTCCGAGACTTCCCCCTCAACGACCACCGAACAAGTCCCGCAAGTGCCGAAACCGTGACAGTTAACGATAGAGGCAGCATCGTTATAAAGAGATACCTTGTTTTTCAACAAAACGTTACGGAGATTAGCTCCGCGATCGCATACCATAGTCTTACCTTGGGCCTGTACCTGGACCATAACAATTCCTCCTAAAATATCAACAGTAATTATATTAGGAAAATTTCCCATAAAAATGACTAATCGACTTTGGATTTACGACACCACCCTCCGAGACGGCGCCCAGAGCGAAGGGCTATCCCTCTCCGTAGAAGACAAACTGCACATAGCCCACATACTCGATCGCCTCGGAGTACCCTTCATCGAGGGAGGCTGGCCGGGGGCCAATCCTAAAGACGCGCAATTTTTCTTGCGACTGAAAGAAAAACCCCTCACCCAGGCCGAAGTCGTCGCCTTCTGCTCCACCCGCAGACCTGGCCGACGGGCGGCGGAAGATATCCTCCTCCAGCGCCTCCTCTCTGCTGGTACTCGCTGGGTAACGATCTTCGGCAAATCCTGGGATCTCCACGTCACCGAAGGACTAAAAACAACCCTCGATGAAAACCTCGCCATGATTGCCGATAGCATCGAATACCTCCGCAGCCAAGGTCGGCGAGTAATCTACGATGCCGAACACTGGTTCGACGGCTACAAGCAAAACCGCGAATACGCCCTCAAAACTCTAGAAGCAGCAACCCGCGCCGGTGCCGAATGGTTAGTGCTTTGCGATACGAATGGCGGCACCCTCCCCCACGAGGTAAGTCAAATTGTCAAAGATGTAGTCGAGGCACTGCCAGAAATGGTGGATGGAGAAAAGAGCGAGCGCCCCGCCGCGCCCCAAGTCGGCATCCACACTCACAACGACTCCGGTACCGCCGTCGCCAACGCCATAGCTGCAGTCATGGAAGGGGGGCGCATGGTACAGGGAACCATCAACGGTTACGGGGAACGTTGCGGCAATGCTAACCTTTGCACTGTAATTCCCAACTTGCAACTAAAACTCGCTTATAACTGCATTCCCCCAGAAGGCATAAAGCAGCTAACCCAAGCAAGCCGCGCCATTAGCGAAATTGCCAATCTAGCGCCCGACGAGTCCCGTCCTTTTGTTGGTTTGTCAGCCTTCGCGCACAAAGGCGGCATTCACGTCTCGGCAGTTCAGCGCAACCCCCTAACTTACGAACACATCGAACCAGAGGCAGTCGGAAACCTTCGGCGGATCGTGATTTCCGAGCAGGCCGGTTTGAGCAACGTTCTAGCAAAAGCTCGCAGCTTCGGCATCCAACTGGAACGGGAAAACCCCGCTTCGCGGACAATTCTCCAGAAATTGAAAGAGTTAGAAAGTCAGGGATATCAGTTTGAAGCAGCGGAGGCTAGTTTCGAGCTTTTGATGCGGTCCGCTTTGGGAGAGCGCGAGCATTTCTTCGACCTCAAAGGTTTCCAGGTTCGCTGCGATAAAAGCTCTCGGGAGGATGATAGTAATTCTCTGGCGACGGTGAAAGTAGGTGTTGAGGGGAAAGATTTCCTCGAAGCGGCGGAGGGTAACGGTCCCGTTTCCGCTCTGGATAAGGCTTTGCGCAAGGCTTTGCAGAATTTTTATCCAGCGATCGCCGATTTTCACCTCACAGATTACAAAGTCAGGATACTCGATGGCAAAGCCGGCACCGAGGCGAAAACCAGGGTTTTAGTAGAATCTAGCAACGGACACCAGCGCTGGACGACGGTGGGAGTTTCCACTAATATTATCGAGGCTTCTTACGAAGCGGTGGTAGAAGCTTTGGAGTATGGTTTGTTATTGCAGGAGACTTCCACTCCCGCAGTGGCGGTGGGTGTTGGTTAGTTAAAAAAGCTGCAAGCAAGTTCGTAGCGATCGCTTTAGCGATTTATATCGATTAATCGCTAAAGCGATTACTACGAACTATATAGCAATTTCATTAATCTTATGGCATATTTGAGAAACCCGGTTTCTCAAATCAATACCTTCGCCTGATGGCGGAAAAATACCATTCGTAGGTTGGGTGGAGCGACAGCGCAACCCAACAAAATCGTGGGTTTTCGCGCTCGAAGATGTTGGGTTTCGCGCTCGCTACACCCAACCTACGAGATGCTACAAGAAAATGGCGAAGGTATTGTCAAATATCACGAACGATCTACGCCTTGCTATAGTTGATTTTTGGTTTTTTTACGGTGCATCTCAAGAATGAAGAAAGCCAAAATTTAAACGCTTTTTGTCAGTTGTTAGTAGTTAGTTGTCAGTTGCCCAACTAACAACTAACTACTAACAACTGACACAGATAGTTGATTTTTTGGTTTTTTTACCAAAATGAGATGCTCGCCCTAATATCTATATTCCCATAGCCTTGCGGGTGGCATGACCTACCACGCCATCAGCTTTGATGCCGCATTTGCGCTGGAACTTCATAACTGCGTGTTGGGTGATGGGGCCGTAGTAGCCGGTGGCTTTGGCGTGGAAGTAGCCCAGGCGTGCCAGGCGGCGTTGGACTTTCTTCACGTCGTAGCCCCTCGCGCCATGAGCTAGCATTCCATGTTTGGAACAAGAAGCGCAACTGGCCTTACGAACGTGGCGGTGGCGATGATGGTGCTTGGGACGATGGCCTTTGCCCCACATAGCGTTTTTGGTGTGGGTGCCGACAACTCCATCTACGGCCAAACCGTGGTCTCGTTGAAAGGCCATGACTGCCCGTTTGGTGATCGAACCATAATAGCCGGTAATATTGGCATGGAAATAGCCTTTCTTTTTCAGTTGGTACTGAATGCCAGCGACTTTGGAACCCCGATGGCCTTTCTGGTAATGTCCGGCCACGGCGCTATTAGCCGCACCGATGACAGAGAAGAAGACCAAAACGGCTAGAACCCGCATCCAACCGCTAGAAATTTTGTTCCAGTTCAAGTCCAGGGAGAAATTGGCGATCGCCCGATCGTCGGTGGTAGCTGCCTCATGCTCTAAGGCTAGATGAGAATATGCGAAAGTATCCATTATCGCTCCTACAACAATAAAGTTTAATTAACCCGATGGGAAGTTTTTATCTTCCCATACTTTTTATAGATGTTAATTTGCTTTATGTCTAGTATTTTTAACTTTCGATAAAAAAATTAATAAAACTTTAGAAACGCGAGCTAAAAGTAGTAAAACTTCGAGCCTAACATATTTCAATGACAACAAATATGAACTTTTATTTAGGACTAGACTTCGGCACTTCCGGGGCCCGCTATGCAGTTATTGATGCCAGTGGAACTCTTCGCGCGGAGGGTAAATATACCTGGCAGGACGGAACCCCGAGCCCCTCTGAGTGGCAGAAAGCGTTGTTCGCTCTCATCGGCGACATCCCCCAGGAAATGCGGGGGCAGATGGGGGCGATCGCTCTCGACGGAACCTCGGCAACGGTGTTATTGTGCGATAGCGATGGCAACCCCAGATCCGAGCCCTTGCTTTATAACGACGGACGGGGGGTCGAGGTAATGGAGAAAGTCAGGGCGATCGCCCCGGACAACCATCCAGTTATTAGCGCTACCTCCAGTTTCGCCAAACTCCTCTGGTTGCAGGAAAACTATAAACTAGAAAACAATAGACTTCTCGCACAGATCGAGACGGGGCAAAGCTTATGGACAGAAACACCTCCGATTTTCAATAAAATTGACCGCCCAAATGCTTTGCCCCTACACTTATCCAAGAGGTCTAATTTTCAAGATCGAACATATTATTTCCTCCACCAAGCGGACTGGTTGGGTTTTCTCCTCCACGGCAAGCTAGGTATTAGCGACTATCATAACGCTCTCAAACTCGGCTACGACGTGGGAGAGTTGTCTTATCCAGAATGGTTGACAAAAGCGCTAGATTGTAGTACAGACACTATTACTATTAAATTGCCCGAAGTAGTAGTTCCTGGAACCAGCGTCGGTAAGGTTGCTCCTGGAATAGCGAAGCGTTTCGGGTTGCCCCCAGACTGCCGGGTAAAGGCGGGCACGACCGATAGCATCGCCGCCTTCCTCGCCAGCGGTGCCGACTCTCCCGGGGAGGCGGTGACTTCTCTGGGTTCGACTTTGGTGTTAAAGTTATTAAGTCGCGATCGCCTTGACGATGCCAGATACGGTATCTACAGTCACCGCCTGGGAGATTTGTGGTTAACTGGAGGCGCTTCTAATACTGGAGGTGCGGTTTTAAAGGCATATTTCAACGACGAGGAGTTGGAAAAATTGAGCGGGGAAATTGACCCGGAGAAAGAGAGTTTGTTAGATTATTATCCGCTTTTGAAAAAAGGCGATCGCTTCCCCATAAACGACCCAGACTTACCGCCGAAACTAGACCCAAAACCAGAAAACGCCGCCGAATTTTTAAACGGTTTGCTAGAAGGTATTGCCAGAATAGAAGGGCGAGGTTATAATTTATTGCAGCAATTAGGAGCAACTCCTTTAAAGCGAGTTTATACTGCTGGCGGCGGCGCAAAAAATCCTACTTGGACTGCTATCCGTCACCGTTATTTAAAAGTTCCAGTGGAGGAGTCTCTTAATACCGAAGCTGCTTACGGTGCGGCAATATTAGCGATGAAAGGAATTAATAATTAATAGGTTCGTAGTAATCGCTTTAGCGATTTATCTATATGAATCGCTAAAGCGATTACTACGAACGCTCCAATTCCCCTTTCAAACATTTAGATGTAGCATCTGATAAGATGGAATTGTTCTTTAACTAGAGGCGATTATGTCAGTCCAATTGCTGAAACGAAAATTTAGCGTCTTAGAATACAACCAAATGCCTCAAGCTGGTATTCTCAAAGAAAACGAACGAGTAGAACTAATTCGAGGAGAAATTGTCAATATGTCCCCAATAGGTCGCCACCATGCAGCTTGCGTGAATCGTTTAATTAGACTATTTACAAAGCAACTAGGCGATCGCGTCATTGTTGCCGCCCAAAACCCAGTGGAATTAGACGATTATTCCGAACCCGAACCCGATATAGCTCTACTGGAACCAAAAGCGGATTTCTACGAATCTGGACATCCAAAACCAGGAGAAATATTTCTCATAGTTGAAGTGGGAGATAGCACGATAAAATACGATCGCGAAGTAAAAATTCCCCTCTATGCGGAAGATAATATTATCGAAGTCTGGTTGGTGGATATTAACGAGCAATGTCTGGAGGTTTATCGACAACCTACGGCCGGGGGTTATGGACAAGTTCAAAAATTGCGGCGGGGTCAAAGTTTATCTATTCAACAGTTTCCCGGTATTAATTTAAAAGTAGATGAAATACTGGGATAGTTGTCAGTTGTTAGTCGTTAGTTGCGTTGGATGCACCCATTCCCAATATTATGAAAAAAAGCTTTTATCTGGGAACTGGTTTGTTTTTAACTTGTTTTCTCCTTTCGTTATTTCCAGAACTACTCCCCGATAACTTGCCGCCAAAAGCGATCGCCATGTTGGGAGTAACTCTAATAATCTCCGTTTTTTGGTTAGCAGAAACTATCCCTATTGCCGGAACTTCTATTATTCCTTTATTTCTCTTACCATTATTAGGAATTCTGCCCGCCGAACAAGTGGCAACGGCCTATGGTTCGGATATTGTCCTGTTATTTATGACAGGATTTTTTATTGCTACGGCAATAGAAAAATGGAATTTGCATCGGCGAATTGCTCTGAATATTATTAAAATAGTCGGCACGAAACCGGAGCGATTAATATTAGGATTTATGTTAGGGACGGCGGCGCTTTCCATGTGGATATCCAATACGGCGACAACTTTAATGATGTTACCGATCGCCGTCGCTACCGTGGAACAAACAGTTAAAGCTAATCCAGATATTGATGTTAAGAAAACTATGGGAACTAGCCTGATGTTAGGCATTGCCTATGGAGCAAATATTGGGGGCATCGGCACTCCCATAGGTACGCCTACAAATTTAATATTTCTAGCCCAACTAAAAGCAGTTTTTCCCGATATTTCTGCCATAACCTTTTTCCAGTGGATAATTGTAGGAATGCCTGCGGTTTTCATCTTTGTTATTTTAAGTTGGCTTTATTTAACAAAAGTTGGCTCCCCCATACCAGAAGACTTTCTACTATCGGGAGAAGCGGAAATAATCGAGCTAGAATTAGAAGAATTGGGAGCGTTTTCTGCGGGGGAAAAATACGTTGCTATTTTGTTTGCCGCAACGGCGTTTTTGTGGATTTTTAGAGCCGATATTGCCGTTGGCGATTTTACTATAATTGGCTGGAGTAGCTACTTGGGAGTTAGGGATTTTGTCAGCGACTCGACGGTGGGGGCGCTGATATCTGTTATCATGTTTTTAATAGCAGTAAAAAACGATAAAGGAGAAGACGTACATTTATTAGATTGGGATAGTGCGGTCAAAATTCCCTGGGGAATTTTATTATTGCTTGGTGGTGCTTTGGCAATTTCTAAGGGCTTTTTTGCTTCTGGGTTGTCAGCTTTTATGGCAGATAATTTGCAGTTTTGGTTAGCAAAATTTCCCCTATTTTTAACGGCGATCGCTATCTGTTTAGTAGTTAATATTCTAACAGAATTTATCTCCAACACGGCACTAACCAGTTTAATGATGCCAATTTTAGCGATCGCTGCTACCGCGATAAATATTAATCCAGAAGTCTTAATGTTACCGGCAGCGATCGCTGCTTCTTTCGCCTTCATGCTACCAGTAGCAACCGGCCCCAACGCCATTGTTTATTCAGAGAATTATTTCCCCATCTCGACCATGGCAAAAACAGGATTTGCCGTCAATATTATCGGTTTAATTCTGTTGATTTTGACGATGAATTTTATCATCTTTCCCCTGTTGCTGTAAGCAATAATTTCCCAACCGTAGAACAGGCATCTTGCCTGTTTCCCCCGTAGAACAGGCATCTTGCCTGTTTCCCCCGTAGAACAGGCAAGATGCCTGTTTCCCCCG
>JAXHVR010000048.1:0-23313 GCA_034189005.1 Cyanobacteriota bacterium
TAGTTATTTTTGAAGCGCTCGATTGCTTCAGGACAATCTCTATTTTAGCTCCCACCTCAAACCTACAAACAGCAACTCGATATTTTTTTTAACTGAAAAAAAAATGGGCGAAAGGTGAGTTATTTTAACGTGAGTTCGACGGAAGCTATCCTCCAGACGGTAATAAATTGCGTTTTTTGCAAGGGTACCATTCGCGATTTGGTAGTGGGTCATAAGTAGCGTTCTAACAGTCACTACATCTTTACCACTACCCGCGATTTATGGCAAAATTAATTTCGAGGGCGCCCTTCAAAGCCGCAGCGCTAGCAGCAACCCAAGCGCTGCCGTAGGGAGCGTAAAGCCTCGGGCACGCGGGGCTTTACGCACTGGTTTATTTGGCACAGTTTTTCAGAAAAAGCGCAATTTTTGTCCGTGGCGATCGCTACGAACTGCCACAACTACTTCGCCTTAGCTTCTAAACTCTCCAGACGACTTTTCAACTCCTGGTTATCTTTCTTTAACTTATCCACTTCTTGGCGCAACAACTTAGTTGCCCGATCGCTCCCGAGTTTCTTCTGAACCTTCTGCACTGCTTCCTCGGCGCGACGGCGGACCCGTCCGTCGGGGGTTCGGTCGGCTAACCCTTGTAAAATAGCCATGGCTCCTTGAGTTTCCATTTGCCCCAAAGCACCCAATACCGCCATCTGGGTCAGGAAAAATGTCTCCTGGGATAGTTCCTCCAGTCGCTGCAATAGCCGTTCTACATCGGTCTTACTTTGACCGGTAGAAATACTGCCCAAGGCGCGGATAGCTGGTAACCGGAGAGCTTGTGGCACGCCGTTTTCGGTATATTTCAAAATTAAATTGAGAGCATCCTGGGAAGTTTTCATTTTGCTCAAACCAGCGATCGCTCCCGATCGGACTACTTCGTTCCATCCTTCCTTCTTCTCTAAAACTGTCTTCAAGAGTTTAATAACCTTCTCTTCGCTAGGTTTCCCCTCAGAATTGCCCGCAGCAATAGAGGCGATCGCCCCCGCTGCCGCCGCTTCTACATAATAACTGGGGTCTCCTTTCTCTACCAAAGGTTTTAGGGCTTTATAACTTTCCTTGGTTTTGATTTGTGCCAAAGCTTCCACCACCGCCCGACGGACCCGGGCATCTTTATCCTCCAACCCTACTACCAATTCTTCAAATACCTGGTCTAGTTTCACCTTTGGCAGTTGCTTTGCTACTTCCACGCGAACTCCCCAGAAGGGCTCTTTTTTGAGCGAAGCCCCTAAAGCCTTCACAGCCTCCAAACCGCCTTTTTTCGCCAGCGCTTCGGCGGCATAAATGCGAGATACGGGGTCTGGGTCGTATTGAAGTTGCGCTTTTAGTTCCACCACTGGATATTCCAGCTTAACGGTTTTGAGATAATTATTACCCGCATCAAAACTGATGAATTTGGGTTTTTCTTCTAATGGGAAATAGAAGGTTTGTTTCTGCTCGCAAACTCGTACCGTAAAAGTTTTTAATTCAACTTTTTTGTTTTTCAAAAAGCCGAAGGCAATAGGAATTTTCAAGTCAAACAATTCTTTACTGGCGCTCTCGTCTTTGTTATTTTTGACTTGATTTTGCGTTACGGTCATTTTTGCCAGCTTGCTATTATTATCCCAAGCATAATTTAGCTTATAATCTGGATGTCCGCCGCGAAAAACGTATTGGTCGAATAAGAAAGTTAAATTCCGACCGGTGGCTTTATCTATTGCTCGTAAAAGATCGATGGTTTCGACAGTTTTATGGGCGTTATCTCGGACAAAAGTATGGATAGCTTTATCAAAAAGTTCCTGCCCCAATTCCGCGCGGATGATATTGTAAATGCAAGCGCCTTTTTCGTAGATGTGGCGATCGTAAAGCTCGATCGCCTCGCGATAAATATGAGTAACCATGGGACGGCGGTAGCGAGAACTATCCTCGCTGATGTAGCTGCGGGCTTCGTTCAACATATAGTAAGCTGCATCTTCTTTGCCATACTCTTCTTCCGTCCACAAAACCTCCGCATAAGAAGCCATTCCTTCTTTAATCCAAGCATGAGACCAATGTTTAATTACTACTAAATCTCCGAACCATTGATGAGCGAGTTCGTGGACGACTAAACTTTCGGTTCTGCGGTTATCGATGGCCGCCCTTTCGTCTAAAAGACAGCGATCGGTTAGCAGAGTGGTAGAAGTATTTTCCATGCCGCCAAAGATAAAATCGCTTACGCAAACTTGCGCGTATTTTGGATAGGGATAAGCATAGCCAAAGATGCGACTAAAAAAGTCTATAGCTTTTAGCGTTTTGCCCATGCTAAGGCGGGCACTTTTTTCGCGGTTTTTCTCTACATAATAGGTAACAGCTTTGCCGTTCCATTCGTCTTTGATTTCGGCGAATTCTCCTACGGCAAGAGTTATTAAATAACTCGGATGAATTTCTTTTTGCGACCAGTGATAAATATTGCCATCTTTGCTAGTTTTTTTGTTAATTAATTCACCGTTAGAAATGGCGATAAATTTCTTCGGTACTTTCACCCGAATTTCTGAAGTTGCCAGTTGACCTGGATAGTCGAAACAGGGGAACCAAAAACGGGAGTCTTCATCTTCTCCTTGGGTCCAAACTTGAGTTGGTTTGTCTGGATAGTGTTTGTCTGGTTTGATAAAATAAATGCCGCGTTGGGGCTTTTCGACTGAGTAGGCGATCGCTATTTTTATAGCTTTATTTGCTTCTGTAGTTTCGCTCAAATAAATTTGTAATGTTTCCCCATCGCTATCGAATTCTTGTTCGATATCCTCAATTTTTACCGAGTCGATATTTAAAGCAACTGCATCGAGAATTAATTGGTTAATGCCGTTGCGAATGGGGTTGAGAGTAATGGTGCAAGTCCCCTCAAAACTAGAGTTAGGGATATCCAATACTAGGTCGAGGAAAATATGCTCTACCTGACCGGGGCGATCGGGATTATAATGAGGTCTGGCGCCGGGCAGTTCAAAAGATTTAGGATTGGTTTCGGAATCGAAATAAAAATGGGACATGAGCCAGTGGTAAGTTTTCGTGTAAGCTATTATTATAGACCGCCCAAGTCTTCAGCGCAACATTAATATTTCTCAAGGCTTCCATAAGCTAACAGCGGACGGTCATTTTCTTGGTAAGTATGCTAAGATCCAGAGAGTTTAGGAGGTAGGAAAGATGACTGAAGCACAAACCATTACCATTCCGACAGTTGGCATTTCTCAAAAAGACAGCGATCGCCTCAAACAATTGTATGCTTTGCCAGAACCAGAAAGAGTCTGGCAATTCTTAGAAAAGCATCCCTTTTTAGTGCCTCTTTTATTAGAAGCACCCACAGAAATAAAGCATCATTTTCCAGCAGATTCGTTGTCTTTAGAAATGGCGATAGACCCCGAATCAACATCAGAAGATGATGAATTATTCCTCTTAATTGTTACAAATATTGAGGCTGAAGAAGCGGTAGAAAAAATGTGGAATTTAGACGAAAAATGGTGGTTAAAAGCCTCTCGTAAATCGCAGAATAAATTAGAAATTAGTCTGGGGTAATAATGAGTTTTAATTGGTTTGAATATCTAGGTTTGGCTCAACAATTAGCTGGTAAAGCTCAGATTTCCGCTACTCAAGAATCTCGCTTGCGTTCTGCTATTAGCAGGGCATATTACGCCGCTTTTATTATAGCACGAAATCATTTGCGCGATGGAGAAAGTATTTCTATTCCCGAAAAGCAAACCCATAAGTTTGTTATCGAACAATTCAAAAATAGTTCTGAGGAACGGTGTCAAAAAATAGGAAAAAAGTTAGTAAGGTTACGATTTAGTCGAAACAAAGCAGATTATGACGATCGTTTAGATCGCTTACCAGAACAGACTAAATTCATGCTAAAATTAGCAAATAAAACTATCTCTGACATACAAAATCTAGGCTCTGACTCAAGTTAAAATCCTGAACGTGCGATGCATCTGAGTTTTGTAATTATATCAAAAATAGTGCGCGCTCGCGCGTTCGCGCGGTCGGTTCCAGAAGCATTCGTAATACTGCAAATATGAGATGCACCCCGCCGAACATGACCCTACAGAAAATGGCTGAGATTAATAGAAGAGAAGCATCTAAATTATTAACAAACCGGGTTTGGCCTGCAAAACTCAGTTTCTATAATAACGATGACTATCCCCGCCGCAAATATGAAATCATCCTCCCTATCTCTTTAATATCCTCATTATTAATGTAGCTAAAAATCATGGATTTAGAAACAATCAAACCCTTATTAGAAGACCTCAAAAATCCCGAAGAAGGAGTCCGCCTGCGGGCAACGGAAAAACTATGGGAAATTTGGTTCCAAGAAAAAGGAATGTTAGGATTAGAAGCAATTCAAACTGCTAACAGTTTCCTAGAAGCAGGCAGCGCCGACAAAGCCGAAACAATCTTAAGCCAATTAATCGAAGATTTGCCTGATTTTGCCGAAGCCTGGAACCGAAGAGCAGTGCTTTATTATAGTATTGGAAACTATAGAAAAGCCATCAGAGATTGTCAGATGGTCGTAAAACTTAACCCAGTCCATTTTGGAGCCCTCCACGGTTTGGGATTGTGCTATGCTGCCCTGGGGCAATATCGAGAAGCAATTCGAGCTTTTCGGGAAGCTTTAGAAATTCAACCTTATGCCATAGAAAACCAAAGGTTGATTCTCGAATGTACTGCCAGGTTAAGTTAAACAAAATGTTAGTGGTAAAGATGTAGTGACTGTTCGTAGTAATCGCTTTAGCGATTTATCTATATCAATCGCTAAAGCGATTACTACGAACGAGATTTATGGTTCTAGAACGTTACTTGCGATCCACTACCGATTAATTTTGCATGACTGCTTTACTTATAAATCGCGCTCTGCGATTGCGCTCCATCGCTAGATTTACAGGCTAGAAGACGGTTCGAGCATAGAGTTTGCCTCCCGGGACGTCTTCTCAAGAAAGTCCTATCGTCGAAACCATCCTGAATAAGGAGTGCCTAGAAAGAAGGGTATTTTCAAGGGCTGGACATGGAAATAAAAACAGAAACTAGAAAACATTCATTTTCTGCTGATGCGATCTAGTTACCTGCGAATAATCCAGAACAGACTGTCCTCTAAGACTACTACACCAATAACAAGATAGATAACCATGGCAAATTTCATTGATATTCCTCAAGATCATTGGGCAAAGAGCGTCATAGAAAAGTTAGCTGATAGTAACATAATTAGCGGCTACGAAGATGACACTTTTAAACCGGACGAACTTCTGACCCGGGCAGAATTTGCAGCTTTGCTAAATAAAGCTTTTCCCGATAGATCGCTGATTCGAGAGGCATTGACATTTACAGATGTAGCGATCGATTATTGGGCAAATGAAGCGATCGAGCAAGCTTATCGTAAAGGTTTTTTAACCGGCTATCTAGATAGCAGTTTTAAACCAGAAAAAAAGATTCTTAGAGTACAAATATTAGTGGCATTAGCTAATGGTTTGGGCTACGAACCATCTCAGCTACCAGAAAAAACGATCGAAGTTTTTGAAGACGCAGAAAAAATTCCCGATTATGGAATTTCTCCTGCGGCGGCTGCATTAGAAAAAAGCATTGTCGTCAATTATCCCAAGGTAGAATCTCTAGAACCAAATAGAGAAGCTACCAGAGCAGAAGTAGCTGCATTTTTGTCTCAAGCTTTACTGCCTGAAGGTGAAATCTCCCTAATCCCAGAGGAGTATATTGCCAAGGCAGAAATAGAGCCGCCGAGTTGGAACGGTGAGTCAAGGGGAGTTCGGCTCTCAAATAGTAGCAGCGATGTCTTGTTTTCTGCTGCTGAGATAGAAGGGGCTTTAAATCAGTTAACCGAATTAAAAATTAATACCGTCTATCCCACAGTTTGGGATGGTGCTTATACCCTTTACGAAAGTGCGGAAATGGGACGAGTAGGCGGCGGTTCTTTGCATCCGCAGCTCGATGCTAATGAAGCTTCTTTGGCGGAAATAGTCGCGCGGAAAGAGGCTAAAAACTTGACTGTTATTCCCGGGTTGGAAAAGGGTTTTCAGTTAAAGGCTAATTCTGCCTTAGCGGCAAATCGACCTAATTGGTTAACCAGTCGTAAAGACGGTTCTAAAATAGTAGAAGGAAGCAATAATGACGAGAATAAATATTGGCTGAATCCTTTCCATCCCCAAGTGCAACAATTCTTTCTACAATTGCTGATTGAAGTTGTTAGCAATTATGAAGTAGATGGCATTCAATTAAATCAGTATTTTGGCTTGCCGGTGGAGTTTGGTTACGACGACTTTACCAAAAAACTATACAGCGAGGAGAATTCCGGCAAACAACCGCCAGAGAATGCTAGCGATGCTGATTGGGTGAAGTGGCGTGCGGGAAAACTTACTGATTTTATGAGGCAGGTTTTCTGGGTAGTTAAAGAGTACAATCCTAACTGCATTATTTCTCTATCTTCTCTTCCTTCTGAGGAAGCTTACAATAATTATCTCCAAGATTGGAAGCTTTGGGAGAGTGTTGGTTTGATTGAGGAATTGGTATTACAAGTTTCTGCACAAAACCTCGAAGATTTTACAGCAGAACTAGAAAAACCAGCGGTGCAAAAAGCTCTCAGACATATTCCTGTTAGCGTGGAAATTGCAACTGGGGTAGAGGATGAGTCGATGCCAATTTCCGAAATAGAAGAACGAGTTAAGGCCGCGCGCGATCGCTTTTTTGCCGGTCTGTCCTTCTCTTCTTACGAAGGTTTGCTGGCGGCAACTGCCACCACTGAAGGTCAAGAAAAGTTTCTGGCAATGTTCCCAGAAACAGAAACAGAAACGGATACCGACACCGCAACTGCGGAAGTCAGTCCTACAGAGGAATCCGAACCAACAGCTTAGAGATTCATTAAGTATCTATAGCAAGCCGTAGATCGTTCGTGATATTTTAGAAACCCGGTTTCTTGAAGAAACCGGGTTTCTGGCCCCCAAATTTTTCATAATCCATTTAGGATTGCTATAGGCGTCAATTACAACTGAATAAACCTGGTTTTAACACAAACTGGGTTTTTTCTTTCGACCGAAGCTTCGCTTCGGTCGTTAAGTATTTCTTCTTTCTTTTTAAATTCCTACGGATTTTCCCAAAGTCCCAGCGGAAATAGAAAGAGGAAGATAACAACAAGGGTTTTATTAACCTCGGTTGTTTTAGTTCCTATCTACCTTTATTAATCCAGGGAGAGACGATTATGACAGTTACCGAAGAGACAGCAGCAACTACCGAATCAGTCGTTATAGAAACAGAAACTACAGGAATACAAACCAGGTCTGGCGGCATAATAGGCAGTTTGCTAGACACATTAACGGATAATATTTCTATACCCAACTTCATACTAGATCGCATCACCGAACTTCCTTTTAAAACCAGTTTCACCCTAGTTAAAGGACTCTTAGATTTATCTGGGGAGGCGCTAAAAATCGTAGATTACGACGCGATAATTAATCTGCTAGAAGGCACTGGCGAATTAGTAAATATCTACGACGTTCTAGATGGTGTTGATTACACCAAGCTAAGTTTTCAAGAGGCAACAAACATAATCGACGATGTGTCGGAATTTGTTTCTAAATTACCCATCGTCGCGAATTTAGACCTGCCTGGCGTACTCAATGGCGAGAGTAACAGGGACCGCATTAACGGGAAAAATAGCTTCGATATCATCGACGGCGGAGATGGTAACGATATAATCAACGGCAAAGGCGGTAACGACCTGCTGTACGGCGGCAAGGGGGTTGACAGAATTAATGGTGGTGGCGGCAAGGATATCCTCAAGGGTGAAGGCGATCGCGATATCCTCAATGGCGGCGGCGGTAACGACCTGCTTTACGGTGGTAAGGGTAAGGATGTTCTCAACGGCGGTGCCGGTAACGATACTCTAACCGGCGAAGTTGGTAACGATCGCTTAATAGGCGGCGCGGGCAACGATCTCCTGGATGGCGGTAAGGGTAACGATCTGCTGATAGGCGGTAAGGGCAGCGATCGCTATTTGTTTAGCGGCGGTAACGGTTTTGACATTGCCGCTATAGGGCGCGATCGCATCAAAGGTTTCAACGGCGACGAGGATAAAATTATTCTCGACAAAGATACTTTCAACGGTCTCCAAAGCATCGTCGGCGAAGGCTTTAGCGTCATAGAAGAGTTTGAAGTAGTTAATAGTAAAAACGCAGCGGCCAACAGCGACGCTAAAATCCTTTACAACTCCAAGAGTGGGGATTTATATTACAATGCCAACGGCGGCGAAGGCGGTTTTGGCGAAGGTGGAAGGTTTGCCCGCGTGTTGGGCAAACCGGAATTAGAAGCGACCGATTTTGTCATCGAAGACAAAACCAGTTTAGTCGATTTACTCGGATAGTTTGTTCGTAGTAATCGCTTTAGCGATTCATATTGATAAATCGCTAATATCAAGTCGCAATAAATAACCATAAGAAAATAAAGAGAGGAAAAAGGGGAATCCAAGGCAGAACAAATATCCCAGACTTTTCCCTCAATTATTAATTATTAATTATTAATTGTTAATTGATATAAAGCGATTACTACGAACTTTTCTATTAATCAAAATTCCACATTAACGGATCGTCGTCTAGGGGGTCTGTAACGATCCGCCCGATCGCCTCAATAGCTGCCAGGTCTTCATCTGATAATTGGACCTCGGCAGCTTTCGCGTTGGAGGTTGCTTGGTCGGCGTTGCGGGCACCAGCGATCGCCCCCGTTTGCGGTTGGGCGATTAACCATGCCAGGGAGAGTTGGGCGAGAGTGCATTGGTAGCGATCGGCGATGGGGCGCAGTTTTTCTAACGCTTGTTGGACGCGATCGTAGTTTTCTTTATCGGCAAAAAGTTTGTTCGATGCCCGATGGTCGCCCTCCTCGAACTGATGGTCGGGACCGAATTTACCGGTTAACAGTCCTTGCGCCAAAGGAGAATAGGCGATAATTGAGACGTTGTTTTCGATGCAATAGGGCGCGGCATCCTTTTCTACTTTCCGCCAGAACAAAGAATAGGGCGGTTGCAAGCTTTCGATGGGACCGTATTGGGCTGCCTCTTCGATTTCGGCGCGGGAGAAGTTGGAAACGCCGATGGCCCGAATTTTACCCTGTTCCTTTAATTCATTTAGGGCCTTCATGGTTTCTTCGATCGGTACGATGTCGCTTTTAAAGTTACCCGAGGGCCAGTGAATTTGGTATAAATCGATCCAGTCGGTTTGGAGGTTTTTTAGGGAGCGATCGCAAGCTTCTATTACTTGCTGGTATTTCAAGTGGGTGGGGAAAACTTTAGTGGCGAGAATTACGCGATCGCGCTTGCCGGCCAATGCCTTACCGACGATCCTTTCCGAGTGACCTTCGCCGTAAACTTCCGCAGTATCGATGGTGGTGATGCCGGCATCGACGGCGGCGCGGATGCCGTTGATGATTTCTTCATCTTCTATGCCGGCCCAACCCCTTTTTCCCGCTTGCCAGGTGCCCTGGATGATGGGGGTGATGTAGATGTCGGTTTTTCCTAGTTGTCGTTTTTCCATGAGTTTGTTTTTGGTTGTTTTGTTGGGAGGCGATCTAAAGCACTAGCAGAACAGACCGGTATGTCTGTTCTACAGTCCTGGCAACCTTAATTTACCGCATCAAGGAAGCGACGATGCCGTTCATATCGTCACCGGAAGGATTGCCCAAAGCTTTAAACTTCCACTGGGTGCCTTCTCGATAAATTTCCCCCATCAACATCGAGATTTTACCGTCGTAAGCAGCCTCCCCAGACAAACTATAGCGAGCTATTTCTACATTTTTGGCATCCACCGCCCGAACGAAAGCATTTTCTACCATGCCGAAATGTTGGTTTCTTTGCTTTCCTTGATAGATACTCACTCCGAGAACAATTTTCTTAATTCGCTCTGGAATAGAATTGAGTTGCAGAAATATTTCTTCGTCATCTCCTTCCCCTTCCCCAGTCAGATTATCTCCCGAGTGAGTTACCGTTTGGTCTGCGGATGCTAAATGCCCGTAATAAATGACGTTTTCTTTATAATTGTTGAGCTTGTCATTTTCTTCGAGCAACATAGCATAACCGTCGAGGTCGAAATCTGCTCCTCCACGGAATAAACCGCGACGTCCTTTTGATTGGGAGACATCCCATCCCAAACCCATTGTCAGTCGAGACAGGTCGTATTCGCTTTTTTCCAGAACTATTGTTTGTCCTTTTTTTAAGTTAATAGCCATCGTTTTATTGTTTTCTAAATTGTAAAATTGCTATCCCTAGCAACGTCATTATAACTCAAAAATGCTGGATGCATCTCAATTGGAAATTAAGAAACCCGGTTTTTGGGAAAAACCGGGTTTCTTAGCTACCCCTTTCAGACGATGGATATGCTTCAGGCGCAAACTAAACGGGCGTTAACTTTTCTAATAACCCATAAATTTTCATCTCCAAATGCTTTGCCCCAGTCGGCTAAAAAATGCCTTTAATTATAGCATCTTTTAACCAAAGAGGAAACTCGTTTAAGAGGCGATCGTACAATTCTTCATCGGAAATTGCATCGATATCGCTTACCTCAAAGAAATTAGCATTATCCGCTACTCGCCCTTCCATTCTATCTAAATATTTCAGCCACTCAAAATTAGAGTTAATCTCTGAGACGCTCGATCCTTGCGAGGGAACTGGTACCCCAATAAACTGCCAAAAAATAGGATATTTAGAAGCCGCTTTTAAAGCTAATTCTGCCCTATCGGAATCCGTACAACCCCCATCGCCGATAACTACAATTAAATTAGGAAACTTAGCTGGTTCTTCTTGCAAATACTTTTGCATTACATCGATCGCAAAAGGTGCGTAATTATCGTACCTGCCATTTCCAACTTTACCAAAGGTCGGTAAGATTTCTCGGTTTGCATAATCCTCATAATTCTCTTCAGTTACGGCAGGAAGTCGCTGGCAAATTTCGTTAAAAACCCAAACATCCAACTTGCCGTTATCGTCCAAACGAATTGCCACTGCCAGCAGTCTTTCTAGCACTTTTTGCAAGGTTCCATTTTTATAAACTATATCCATAGAACCGGAAATATCGACCGCTATTCCTACTCTAGCTTTAACCGTAGTTAAGTTTTTCTTCTCCAGACTTAGATCGACCTTTTTCTTTAACAAGTCTATCCTACTTTTAGCAGAAGTTTCTGGTGGCGGCGTTGGCGCTGGTGTTGCCGGTGGTGGTGGTTCTACTTTCGATCGCTCCCCATCTTTCTCTACATAATATTTATCGACAAAAGTTTGCAAACCGGCATTATAACCGGTGCCAACTGCCTGAAATCTCCATTCACCATTTCTTTTATAAAAGCGACCGAATTCTACTGCTGTTTCTCGGTCAAAACTTTCTTTTAAATCGTATCTGACAACTTCTTCATTGGTAGAGCGATCGCTCAATTTAATAAAAGCATTTTCAACTTGACTAAATCTTTGATTCCTAGCCTTAGCTTCGTGAATTGTTACCACAAAAAGCATTTCTTCAATGTCAGGGCTGACTTTAGTCAAGTCTATAGAAAACTTCTGGTTATTGCCGTCCTTGTCAGCATTTTTGTTATCTCCAGAATGTTTTACAGAACCATCCATAGATTCTGAATTGTTGTAAAAGACAAAATACTTTTCGTCGGGAATTTTACCATCTGCCCCCAACATAAAAACAGAAACATCAAGGTCGTATTCTTGGGAGCGATCGCTCGCCTTCCAGCCCAAACCAACCTCTATTTCTTTTACATCTGGTGCTTCTTTAACCAGATTAAATCGTTCGCCTTTAGTTAATTGAATTGTCATTTCCTTTTACTGTTATAAAGTCGGTGAATATTCAATAATTCGCAGATATCAAAACTTATTTATTTCTACTAGCGATCGGGTGCATCGTAACCCAGAAACCCGGTTTTTATTAAAAACCGGGTTTCTTAATTCCAAATACCAGATACACCCAAGCGTTAAATCTTCCACTCAATTGTTAATCGATCTTAACTACTTATTGCCGTACTGCCATCTAAAACCAAATCCATAGTGGCCATCTGCCGCTTGATGGTCGCCAAAATATTTTTCCTCCTTAACAATAGTTATTTGCGAATCAATATTTTGAATCAACGCCGCCGCGCAGAAGCTTCTATTACCATCGGGGTTATTAAGTTCTAGATAAACCTCTTCGCCATTGCTAATCTTAAAAAACATCCGCCCCCGCACCGACTGAAAATCATCCGCCCCTTCGTAGATAAAGCTAAAAAACATCACCTTTTTAATTAGGTCCGGTCGAAAAAGATACATATTTTCGCCATCGCTGGAAGAACCCGTGCGATCGTCTTTATCCAAAAAGATGTAAGGAGAATTTATTTTCGACCCAAAATTCCCCCCCAAAGGTTGAATAACTCCCTTTTGACCGTTTTTCATCTCGTACATACAACCGAGATCTAGATCTGGAGAACTTTTACTGCCAAAGACTTTTTTAAAAAATCCCCCTTCTTTCTTTTTTAACTCCTCCCAGTCGAGATTAACATGAACTCTAAGAGACTCAGCACCCTCAGATTTGTCTAAATTTATTTGGTGGGAGTCGCCGCTTTTTTCTAGTTTAATAGCCATAAATTTTTCTGAGATTTTCCTAACAAGATTGCACCCAATTTAACCCTTTTTAAACGAGCAATGGGTAATGAGTAAAAGCCATAGTGACCGTTCGTAGTAATCGCTTTAGCGATTCATATAGATAAATCGCTAAAGCGATTACTACAAGCGAGTTAATGACGTTAAAACATTACCGATCGCCCGCTTCACAAGCTCAAAGCTATTACCCATTACCTCAGACATACTTATCGACAAAACTCTGCAAACCGGCATTATAACCAGCGCCTACCGCCTGAAATCTCCACTCGCCATTTTTCTTATAAAGTCGCCCAAATTCTAAAGCCGTTTCCCGGGAAAAGTCCTCTTCCAGTTCGTATCTGGCTACTTCCGTGTCAGTCTCTAAATCGTAAATTCTGATAAAAGAATTACTCAATTGACCGAAATTTTGCCTTCTTTTATCTGCTTCGTGAATAGTCACCACGAACAGCATCTCTTCTATGTCAGAGTTTACTTTAGTTAGATCCACTTCTATAGTCTCGTCATCTCCTTCTCCCGCCCCAGTTCTATTATCACCCTGATGTTTTACGGAAGTATCGGGAGATACTAAATTGTTATAAAAAACAAAATATTCATCTACAGGAATCTTGCCATTCGCTCCTAACATAAATACTGAAGCATCTAGATCGAATTCCGCTCCTGTATCCGTAGCATTGACATCCCATCCCAAACCAATTCCAGCTTTTGTTAACCCTGGTGCTTCTTTGGCGAGATTAATTCTCTCCCCTTTCCTAATATTGATAGACATTTTTTTTTGTGAATTGAGTCAAAAATTTTTTAAGGAAAACAGGCAGGATGCCTGTTCTACGGTTTTCCCTGCTGAAAACAGGCAAGATGCCTGTTCTACGGTCTTCCTTTAAGCGTACTTATCTACGAAGTTTTGCAAGCCTTCGTTGTAGCCTTGTCCCACTGCTTGAAATCGCCATTCTCCGCTCTTTTTATAGAGTCTGCCAAATTCCAATGCTGTTTCCCTGGAAAAATCTTCTTCTAGTTCGTACTTGGCTATTTCTTCTTGAGTTTCCTGGTTGTAAATTCTGATGAAAGAATTTCTGACTTGTCCGAAATTTTGCCTGCGTCGATCTGCTTCGTGGATGGTTACGACAAACAACATTTCTTCAATGGCAGGATCTATTTTGTTGAGATCTATTTTGATAGTTTCGTCATCTCCTTCTCCCTCGCCAGTGCGACTATCTCCCATAGATTCTACTGAACCATCTGGAGATTTTAAATTGTTGTAGAAGACGAAATATTCATCGGCGGGAATTTTGCCATTTGCTCCTAACATAAATACCGAAGCATCTAAATCAAATTCCGCTCCCGTATCTGTAACATTGACATCCCATCCCAAACCAATGCCAGCTTTTGTTAACCCTGGTGCTTCTTTGGCGAGATTGATTCTCTCCCCTTTACTAATATTGATAGACATTTTTTTCCCTGAATTACATCAACGATTTTTTAAATAAAACAGGCAGGATGCCTGTTCTACGACCTTCTTGAAAACAGGCAGGATGCCTGTTCTACGACCTTCTTGAAAACAGGCAGGATGCCTGTTCTACGACCTTGCCTTAAGCGTATTTATCAACGAAGTTTTGCAAGCCTTCGTTGTAGCCTTGTCCTACTGCTTGAAACCGCCATTCTCCATCTTTTTTATAGAGTCGGCCAAATTCCAATGCTGTTTCCCGCGAAAAATCTTCTTCTAGTTCGTACTTCGTGACTTCTTCTTGAGTTTCCTGGTTGTAAATTCTGATGTAAGAATTTCTGACTTGTCCGAAATTTTGCCTGCGCTGGTCTGCCTCGTGGATAGTGACAACAAACAACATTTCTTCGACGGCAGCATCTACTTTTGTCAAATCTATTTTGATAGTCTCGTCGTCGCCTTCTCCCTTACCAGTGCGACTATCTCCCATAGATTCTACAGAAGCGTCCGGGGATTTTAAATTGTTGTAGAAGACGAAATATTTGTCGTTAGGAATTTTGCCATTTCCTCCTAACATAAATACGGACACGTCTAAGTCAAAATCAGAACCAGTGTCGGTAGCATTGATATCCCATCCCAAACCAATACCAGCTTGTTTCATTCCTGGTGCTTCTTTGGATAGATTGATTCTTTCGCCTTTGCTTAAATTAATGGTCATTTGTTTTCCTTTTAATTACACAACAATTTGTTAATTGTTAATTGCTAATTGTTAGTTGACAGCTAACAACTAACAATTAGCAATTACCATCTTTTGATATTCGTCTTCGCTCATCAAATCCAGCGTACTTTCGACGCGATCTAAGAAAACAATACCTTCTAGATGGTCGTATTCGTGTTGAAAAATCCGCGCTACAAAGTCAGCGAATTCTTGTCTGTGGAGTTTGCCGTCGCGACTGGTATATTCTACTTCGATCGCTTTAGCTCTAGGAACCAAACCTCGAATACCAGGAACGCTCAAACATCCTTCCCAATCCTTAACCACTTCATCGGAACGAGCTATAATTTTGGGATTAATAATAGCCTGCGGTTCCATTTTGGGTGCCTTCGGATATCTGAGATTGGGGCGCGAAGCTAGGATAAATAAGCGATCGCTTCGTGCCACCTGGGGCGCGGCAATACCAACGCCGTTAGTCTCTATAGCAGTTGCAATTAGAGCGTCGGTCAATTTTTGGACCCGTCTTTCCGACACATTGCCGATCGCAACAGCTATGGAGCGCAAAACCGGATTGCCTAATTGAGCGATTTCTAAAATGTCAGCCACCTTCTTATTCTTATTCTTACCTCCAAAAGCTCCTATGATTAACCTCCAAATTCTTCAGGTAAATTTCCTGTTGGCACTAATAAGTTTAGTATGTCACCGTTGCGATCGATTTCCAAGTTCACCACGCTGCCCACCGCTTTTGCTTGGACTAATTGTTGAACCGTTTCCGAACGGTCTATATCTCGATCGTCCAGCTTGCGAATGACATCCCCCACCTGCAAACCATGTCTGTCTGCTGGAGAACCGGGTATGACTTGAAGGATTAAAACACCGCGATCGCTCTTGATGCGAATCTTGCTGTTGAAGTCGCTGTTAAATTCTCGCTGAAGTTCGGCAGTGATAGTTTGCATATTAATGCCGAGGAAAGCGTGTTTTGCCTTACCGCTGACGATCAATTGGTCGGCAATGCGCATAGCGCTATTAATAGGAATGGCAAAACCGAGACCCTGGGCACCGCTAACTATGGCCGTATTCATGCCTATAACTTCCCCGCGATCGTTTAGCAGAGGACCGCCAGAATTACCTGGATTAATCGCTGCATCGGTTTGAATGAAACCCACCCGCTTATCTGGAACCCCTACATCCGTACTCGATCGACCAGTAGCGCTGATGATGCCGATAGTTACCGAGTTATTTAAACCCAGAGGGTTGCCGATAGCGATCGCCCATTCTCCCGGTTTTAGTTCCTCAGAATTTCCTAAAATCACCTTTGGCAGATCGTCTGCCTCAATTTTAACCACTGCCACATCCGTCACCTCATCGGTTCCCACCACTTCCCCTCGATATTGGCGGCCGTCTTTGAGGATTACATCCACTATTTCGGCCCCTTCCACCACATGAGCGTTTGTTAATATATGGCCTTCCGAACTGAGGATAAACCCCGAACCGGTGCCTTCTTCTATGGAACCGTTAGGGTATCCGGGGTTTTCCCCACCGAAATTCCCCGGTAGTTCTCCACCAAATCTGCTTGACCTGGAGTTATTGGCACTGCGAGAGGCATCGATCCGAACCACTGCAGGCCCCACCAAGTCTGCTGCCTCGACAATAAAGTTTTCCCCTGGGATGTTGTTATTAGCCGATAGCCATTTGGCCATTTCCACCCCGTAACTGTTGCTGCTATTAGAGTTAGTTGGGGATACAGGGATGGAGCGATCGCTAGCTTCAGCCTTGTCTCCAGAGGAGATTCGGTCATCGGACAGGATTAAATCCTGGCCTAATAACGCCCCTGCGGCACCGGTTAATAGTAGTAAAAAATATACTACTGGTTGCTTCCAAGACTTTGTGCTTGTTTTATTTTTCATCGTTCTCTTTTTTATAAGGCCAGTTTTGAGTTCAATAATCGTGGTTTTGTTTTCTGGCTTGGTAGGTTTCTTTTCCATCTGGCTACAATGCCATCCAGGTTAATTACCTATTATTTTCTCAGATATATCTGGCTAACAGCAGCAATTTCGGAGCGATTTTGCCTCTGGAGATAGTCAAGCTAGGCTTATATAGCAATCCTAAATCATTCGTGATATTTTAGAAACCGGGTTTCTAAAATATCACGAACGATCTACGGCTTGCTACATCTACTTTTTTTAGCAAAAGAAACCGGGAAAATGTCTATTTACAAATAATCCTAAAACCATTACCCGGTTTCTCGATAAATTGTTGCCAAAAATCAAAATAACTTTCGATTTGCAAGAAAATTAAGTGCATCTAATCTTAGCTTGTTGCTATTAGCAAGTGGGATTAGTAACTCGCATTTTCTTCTTTTTATATCCTTTAAATCCAGCCAAACAAGCTGCTATTCGTCTTCAGCAAATATAAATCTGCGCAGTTCGCTCGGGTCTGGTTCCGGGCTTTTTTCTGCAAACTCAACCGCATCATTAATTAATTCTTCAATTTTGTCATCTATCGCCTTCAACTTCTCGCGATCTGCCAAATTATGTTCGGTCAAATAAGCAGCCAAACGTTGAATGGGGTCGCGGGCGAACCAAAAATCTTTTTCTTCCTTATTCCGTAGTTCGTCAGGATCCGCCAAAGAATGTCCCCGGAAGCGATAAGTTAAAGCCTCAATTAAAGTAGGGCCTTCACCAGCACGAGCCCTAGCGATCGCCTCCTGTGCCGCAGTCCGCACTGCAATTACATCCATACCATCAACTTCCACACCAGCCATGCCAAAAGAATGGGCCTTTTTATAAATCTCCGGTTCCGAAGTAGCCCGTTCGTGAGCCATTCCTATGGCCCACTTATTATTTTCCACCACATAAAGAATCGGCAACTTCCACAAAGCAGCCATATTCAGACATTCAAAAAACTGACCGTTATTGCAAGCCCCATCGCCAAAGAAACAGGCTGTTACTTGGTCGGCATTCTCATCTCCCATAGCTTCTCGGCGGTACTTACTTTGAAAAGCAGCGCCAGTGGCAACCGGAATTCCCTCAGCCACGAAAGCATAGCCTCCGAGGACATTATGTTCCGCTGAAAAAATATGCATCGAACCGCCGCGACCTTTAGAACAGCCAGTAGCCTTGCCAAAAAGTTCGGCCATCACTTCTCGGGCTGGTACGCCAGCGCTCAGGGCATGGACGTGGTCGCGATAGGTACTGCAAACAAAATCTTCATCTTGCCGCATGGCCTTAATAACCCCGGTCGAAACCGCTTCTTGGCCATTGTAGAGGTGGACAAAACCAAACATTTTGCCCCTGTAATACATCTGGGCGCACATATCTTCAAAAGAGCGGCCCAAAACCATATCTTCGTAAAGAAGCAATCCTTCTTCTTGAGAAATTTTGGTGCTACTAGCATCAAAAGCGGGTAACCTACGTTCTTGAATCATTAGTTTTTTCGGCTGATATAATGGGCATCTGTTAATGGATCGAGCAACCTTCGGTACCAAAGCAGTCCAAATAGCTCAAAAGACTTAGCTTTTGGCGGTCTAGTCCAATACAATAAAACATCTTATCATTAGGACAGTCGGCAACTTAATTCTCTAAAAACAAGTTTTCTGACTCAAAACCATACTCAAATTCATACTAAAAAAAGCATCGGTTTTTTTGCCAGCGGTTTTTTTGCCAGACAACGGCAAAAAAAACGCCCAAACAAAAGATGAATTTGAAAAGCAAAAGACGAAGACTGGTAAAATCCAGTGCAACTATAATATGGTTTAAAACAGGGAACGAACCTGTTAAAAAAGTTCGTGTAAGGCAGGCCACTTAATGTGGTATCTCGATTTCGTGAAAGTCCTTGCCTTAGCTACGATAAGCAAATATAGTAACTCGCCCTTGGGGAATTAGACGGTGCGAATTCCACTGGATTATTACCGAATTTTGGGTCTTCCAATTCAGGCAACTGCCGAACAAATGCGGCAGGCCCATAAAGATCGCACTCAGCAACTTCCAAGACGGGAGTATTCAGAAGTAGCGATCGCCGAACGAAAACAACTAATTGACGAAGCTTATGCGATCTTGTCAGACCCACAAGAACGCCAAGCTTACGATGTCAATTTTTTGGCCAAAACCTACGGGGAGGATACGGAGCAATTAGAGACGAAACCGGGGATAAATATAGAAAAGCAAGAAGCTCCACCCCTATTTGAAAAGACCCAGATCCAGTCTATCCCTCAAGAACCCTTAGAGTCCGTTGGCTCGATAAAATCTCCACCTGCGGAGGCCATGGCCTCTGGTAAAACCTCTTCAGTTTCTCTTGGTGGTGTCGTAGAGCCGAATACTCCCAGTATAGAAATAAGCGATCGGCAATTCGTAGGAGCGCTATCGATCCTCCAAGAGCTCGGGGAATACGAACTGGTATTGAAACTAACTCGCCCCTATCTCAGCAATAACAATATGGGTCTGGTGGATGGCAGATTTGGAGACCCTGCCTTAGTAATTCCAGACATCACCCTTACCGTGGCCAGCGCCTACCTAGAATTAGGTAGGGAACAATGGCAACAAGGCCAATACGAAAATGCCGCCCAATCCCTAGAAAGCGGTCAAGAATTGCTGCTGCGCGAAAACCTATTTCCCCAAATTCGCGGAGAAATTCAAGCAGATCTCTACAAACTCCGTCCCTACAGAATCATAGAATTATTAGCCCTCCCGGAAGAAAAAGCTCTATCGCGACATAGGGGATTGCAACTTCTCCAAGATATGCTCAACGAACGCGGCGGCATCGACGGTCAAGGAGACGATCGCTCTGGTTTGGGAATAGAAGACTTTCTTAAATTCATTCAGCAGTTGCGCCGCCACTTAACCACCACAGAGCAAAAAAGTTTGTTCGAAGCAGAAGCTCGCCGTCCTTCGGCAGTGGCGACCTACTTAGCCGTCTATACTCTTTTAGCCCAGGGATTTGACCAACAACAACCGGCCCTAATTCGCAAAGCCAAACTGATGTTGATGCAATTAGGCCGCTCTCAAGACGTACATCTAGAAAAAGCAGTATGTTCTTTACTTCTAGGACAAACAGAGGAAGCAAGCAGAGCCCTAGAACTGAGTCAAGAATACGAACCCCTATCGTTTATTAGAGAAAATTCTCAAGATTCCCCAGACCTTCTACCCGGTTTGTGTCTGTATGCAGACCACTGGTTGAGCGAAGAAGTATTTCCCCACTTCCGGGATCTAGCAGATAAGTCGGCTTCATTGAAAGAATATTTTGCCGACGAACACGTTCAAGCATATTTAGAAGCCTTACCCACAGAAGCCGAAGCCGCCAATCAGTGGGTAGTAGTTCAACCCCATTACCAATCCGAACTAAAGTCCGATGAAGAGCCTGCAGCGTCTGGGGCAGATGGTATTTCTACATCAGAAACTGATGCCGTTCCTTTCCCGTCAACGGTAGGCCCTGGAGTGCCTCCGCCAAATTTTGGTTCGGGGGCGATGGAAGAAAAAACTGCACTCGGCGCAGCCCCAACAGCAGGAATGGCTGCTAGCTCTGCTCCTTCGTCAATACCCCCAAGCGGCAGAAGGGTCTCGGGGCGTACTTCTTCTCGTTTTGGTTTAGATGAGAGTTCGGGGGTCAGGTCCGTTCCTCGCAGTCAGCGAAGGGCTTCTAACAAAAAAGACTTGGCTAAGGTACGGTTGTTATTGATTCTAGCTGCTATCTTGGGGCTATCTTTTTTGCTGCTGTGGTGGTTGCTGGGTTGGTTGGTCGGAGCGATCGGCGGCTTTAATTCCTCAAACCTCGAAGGAGAACAGCCCACAATGCAGCCAGAACCAGTGTTGGAAATTCCCTCAGTGCCGGAGCCCGTTACTCTTTCTCAATCTGGTCCTATTACTGAGGAAGTGGCTGAATTGGCCATAGAAACCTGGTTAGAGACTAAAGCAGCAGCTTTAGGGCCAAATCATTCTGTAGAGAGAATGCGCCAAATTCTGGTAGAGCCAGCCCTTTCTCGATGGCTGCCGACCGCTACCGCCCTAAGGAGAGATAATTCTTATAGGCAATACGAACATAGCTTAACTGTCGAAGAAGTTATTAGAAATGAAAGTAATCCCGATCGCGCTCAGGTAGAAGCGGTTGTTAGGGAAAAGGCAGAGTTCTATGATAACGGTCGCCTCAGCGATTCTCGCGATGATAATTTGCGAGTTCGTTACGATTTGATTCGCCAAAACGGACAGTGGCATATTCGAGATTGGGATATTTTGTAGTTTGGTTTCTAAGTAATTAATAGACCTCTTGCAAAAGTAAAAAGAAAATCGTTTTTCGTTCCTTTTTCCTTAAAAACTCTTCCCTGTTGCCTGTAGCAATAGTGCCTGTTGCCTACAACTGCCACGAAGTCTAATAATTAACATTTTCCCAAGTTCCAACTGACAACGTTCCAACGTTCCAAAAATTAGTAAGTTATTGGTTTTCTGAAAAATTTAGCATGCAGCAAATTTTTATTTGATTTCTGCCCGCCCAAATACTTATAAAAACCTTAGTTCGACTGTATTCTTGGAGATGTTAATTTTTGGCTCTCCCGTAAAAATAACATCCCAGATATAGGGGCCTCAAGCATCAGGAGGCCCCTATTTGATTGTTGTCCCCAAATTTTGAATTGGCAGATTTCTCTAAAATCCAAAATTTAGCAATCAAAAGTACGACACACCGAGACTTTGAACTCCTTTTGTCAAGAAAAGATAACATTTCGATCCCCGAACAGCCCGTGAATCGGTATTTGTACTCAAAATAGACGAGGAGTACCCTTGACCAAACAAAAAGTTTTATGCAAGATATCAGTAATAAAGCGATCCCGACGATCCCAAAAAAAAGCTAATTATTGAGTATGGCCGATAAATCTCACTGCTAATTCCAGAGCCTTATAGCAACTTAAATTGCCATAAAGCCATTTCCTCAGCATTCGAGATTAATCAAAAATCGCGGGAATCCTTTACAGCAAGGAGAGATGAATATCTCCCATCAATTAAATTCCAAGACAAAAAAAGGACACTAATCGAATGGCAAAAGAACGACCGCCCTTACAAGAGATGACCTTGCGACAAATGCGCAAAGTCGCCAGCGAACTAGGAATCTCTCGCTATAGCAGAATGCGTAAAGAGCAACTGCGATCGGCAATATTAGAAATCAAAGGCTCGGCTCGAGCCCCCGAGCCACTTCAAACTATGGAGATGCAGGCACAGGAACGAGTAGAAGCTAAAAAATTTGAAGTTGGTCAAGAAGAGAGCTTAAGCGATGCTTTGTCCTCAGTGGATGAGGGCTTAGAAGATTTACCCAACGGCTATGGGGAAAGTCGGGTCGTGCTAATGGCTCGCGATCCAGAATGGGCCTACGCTTACTGGGATATTCCCAACGAAAGTAAAGAAGAACTCCGTCGGCAAGGCGGCGAACAACTAGCCTTGCGCATCTACGATGTCACCGACATCAACCTCAACTCCCAGAGTCCCCATAGCACTCAAGAATATCCATGCGACGAACTAGCTCGGGAATGGTATCTGCCAATACCAGTGAGCGATCGCCACTATATGGTAGAGATTGGCTACCGCTGCGCCGATGGTCGCTGGTTAGTGCTAGCTACTTCCACCCCCGTCCACATTCCGCCAGTTTATCCCTCAGACTGGATCGACGATCGATTCATCAGCATCAGTTGGGACGAAGAATTGCGCGGTAAGACCTTCCTAGAAATGGCTCCTACCACCCGTCGGATCGCTTATAAAGACAATCCCGACAACATCTACGACGAAATGTTCGGCCTGGCTAACGAACACGAAAGGGTAGCAGGTTCTATCTCAGACGTGGGCGAGACAGCACCGGGCTCGGGTCAAACGATCTCCGAACAAGCACAAAGTTCCTACCTTTTTGCCTCTGGGGCAGGAATGGCAGCAGTTCCCACTATGTCTGGTGTTAACGCATCCGGTGTCGGTAAAACTATGTCTGGTGTAGGAGTTAGCGCATCGGGTATGGGCTTGACCGCATCGGGTATGGGCTTGACCGCATCGGGTATGGGCTTGACCGCATCGGGTATGGGCTTAACCGCGTCCGGTATGGGATTAACCACATCGGGTATGGGCTTAACCGCATCTGGTATGGGATTAACCGCATCTGGTATGGGATTAACCGCATCTGGTATGGGCTTAACCGCGTCCGGTATGGGCTTAAGCGCATCTGGTATGGGATTAACCGCATCTGGTATGGGCTTAAGCGCATCTGGTATGGGCTTAAGCGCATCTGGTATGGGATTAACCGCATCTGGTATGGGCTTAACCCCATCTGGTATGGGATTAACCACGTCAGGTATGGGCTTGACCGCATCGGGTATGGGATTAACCACATCGGGTATGGGCTTAACCACATCGGGTATGGGCTTAACCATGTCCGGTATGGGCTTAACCATGTCCGGTATGGGATTAACCACGTCAGGTATGGGATTAACCGCATCGGGTATGGGCTTAACCACGTCCGGTATGGGTTACGAAATGTCCGGTATGGGCTTAACCA
>JAXHVR010000048.1:23413-44415 GCA_034189005.1 Cyanobacteriota bacterium
CATGTCGGGTGTCGGTTACACCATGTCGGGTGTCGGTTACACCATGTCGGGTGCGGGCCTGAATATGTCCGGTATTGGTATGGCTGCTTCTATGCCACCGGTTCGCCCTCGGAAGTTCTGGTTAGTTGCTGATGCCGAATTGATCGTGTATGGTGCAACGGAACCCGATGCTACCGTTACTATCGGCGGGCAACCAGTTAAACTCAATCCCGACGGTACTTTCCGCTTCCAAATGTCCTTCCAGGATGGTTTAATTGACTATCCGATTATGGCGGTGGCTGTGGATGGAGAACAAACTCGCTCGATCCACATGAAGTTCGAGCGCGAGACTCCAGACCGACACACTAATACTAAGGAAGAAGCTGTGTTGGAATGGGTTCCTTAAGGAAGTTAATAATTGTGGCTTAATGGTGGATGGCGCGAGCGAAGCGTTGCGGAGCCAACATCGCTCTTGCTATCTTGCCATTAGCTACATCAATACTTTATTCCCAATCAAAGCCTTTCATCCCTCGACATTAGTCGGGGGATTATCGTTTAATAAGATAAAAAGGAGTGCATCGAATCTTTGCTGCGGGGATATTGACCCATAGCCAGGAAACTGGTTTGTTTAAAAAAACAGATTTCTTAATTACCAATTCAAAGATGAGATTTGCATCCATAAAAATGCGGCGATCGCTTGAAATTAAAACTTGAAATTAAAACTATGACTCCAGAAGAAATTACGCCTATCCTCAAAAACCTATTTGGTGAAACTGTCAAGGAATCTTCCTCTGATGTCTGGGAAGTAGAAACTGAAAAATTCAGACTTTTAGTGTTGCTTTCGGAAGATAACAATTGGCTGCGAATGTTAATCCCGATCGCCCCTATTACAGATGTCAGACAATTTCTCGAACAAATCCTCGAAGCCAACTTCGATAACACTCAAGAAATTCGCTACGCCCTACATCAAAACGTTTTATGGGGAGTATTTCAACATAACTTTTTAACTATCGTTCCAGAAGATTTTACAGCGGCAATTAAACGGTTAGTCGATCTTAAGGAAGAAGGAATAGATAGCTTTTTCCAAGCACTTATTGAAAGCAGAATAGTGCAAATTATTCAAGCTGCAAAAATGCAAGGACAAACTCAGGAGGCGACTCTGAAAAATTTGGAGCGTTTTTATGCAGAAGGTTTGATGGGTGAAATAGATATGGAACCAGAAATTAGGGAAAAAACTTTAGCAGCCTGGCGGTTTCAATTAGAACGTTTGTGGCCCGAAGTTAATTAACAATTAACATTTTCCCAATTAATAATTGCAAACAACCCTAAAATTCAATGGATATTATTGCCATCCTCAAAGAAGACTATCAGAAATTTCCAGAAGACCAAACTTACAGCATCTATGCAGAAGATGTTTATTTTGAAGATCCTGTTAATAAATTCCGAGGTGGCGATCGCTACCAAAAAATGATCGATTTCTTTAAAAAATGGTTTATAGATATAGAACTCGACCTTAAGGAAATAAATCGATCTGGAAAGACAATAAAAACCCGCTGGACTTTGAGTTGGACGGCTCCCGTACCCTGGAAGCCCCGGATGGCCATACCAGGTTGGAGCGAATTAAAACTCAACGATGAGGGCTTAATTGCCAGTCACATCGACTACTGGGACATTTCGCGCCCGGACGTTTTGAAACAGTTGTTTAAAGTTAAGTAATGCAAACAATTTTCAGGTTAGTTGGTTGTTGGGTTGTGCCCCAAAGATAGTTGGTTGTTGGGTTGCGCTGCGCGTGCGCCTAACCTACGAAAGTAGAAAATAGAAAGCACTAGAGCATCCAGATTAAAAATGTGGGCAAAGCAAAAGTTCGTAGTAATCGCTTTAGCGATTCATAGATATTAATCGCTAAAGCGATTACTACGAGCTAGCCTACGAAGATTCGTAGGTTGGGTGTAGCTTCGCTCAACCCAACAATAATTATTTTCGGATTCGTTCTGAGTACGTTCTTTTTTATCCTACCAGAGACAGAAATATCGAGAGTTTCCCGCGAAAAGTCGTTAAAGTTAAAATATGTAACAAAATTCTCAGGTAGGTAAAAAATATTCATGCGCGTAATCTTAATGACCGGCAAAGGTGGCGTTGGTAAAACATCTGTAGCCGCCGCCACTGGACTGCGTTGTGCCGAACTCGGCCATAAAACCCTAGTTCTCAGCACCGATCCGGCCCATTCCCTCGCAGATAGCTTCGATTTAGAAATGGGTCACGAACCGCGAAAAGTAAAAGAAAACCTCTGGGGGGCAGAATTAGATGCCCTCATGGAATTAGAAGGTAACTGGGGGGCAGTCAAACGCTACATTACCGAAGTCTTGCAGGCGCGGGGCCTCGATGGAGTCCAAGCGGAAGAGTTGGCAATTTTGCCGGGAATGGACGAGATTTTCGGTTTAGTGCGGATGAAGCGGCATTACGACGACGGCGAATACGACGTTTTAATAATTGATTCGGCACCCACTGGTACTGCTTTGCGACTTTTGAGTTTGCCAGAAGTGGGGGGGTGGTATATGAGAAAGTTTTATAGGCCGTTTCAGGGAATGTCAGCGGCGTTGCGACCTCTTGTGGAGCCTATTTTTAGACCGATCGCCGGTTTTTCGTTACCGAATAATGAAGTAATGGACGCACCTTACGAGTTTTACGAACAGATCGAAGCCTTGGAAAAGGTGTTAACGGATAACACTAAAACTTCGGTGAGGTTAATAACTAATCCAGAGAAGATGGTTATTAAGGAATCTTTGCGAGCTCATGCTTATTTGAGTTTGTATAATGTTTCGACTGATTTGGTGGTAGCTAATCGGATTATTCCCGAGTCCGTAACCGATCCATTTTTTAAGCGTTGGAAAGAGAATCAAGAAATATATCGGCAGGAAATTCACGATAATTTTAAACCGTTGCCAGTGAAAGAAGTGCCGCTTTATTCTGAAGAAATGTGCGGTTTGGCTGCTTTGGAACGTTTGAAGGAAACTCTTTATAAAGATGAGGATCCGGCGCAGGTTTATTATAAGGAAAATACCCTGAAGGTGGTACAGGAGGGGGCTAATTATAGTTTGCAATTGTATTTGCCTGGAATTCCGAAGGAGCAAATTCAGTTGAATAAAACTGGGGATGAGTTGAATATTCGGATTGGCAACCACCGACGGAATTTGGTATTGCCCCAGGCTTTGGCTGCTTTGCAACCGAGTGGTGCGAAGATGGAAGAGGATTATTTGAAGATTAAGTTTGCCCAGTTGGCGAAGGTTTAGGATTAAGTAGGGGCGGCACGAAAAAGGCAGAGTGTGGGGAGTGTGGGGAGTGTGGGGAGTGTGGGGAGTGTGGGGAGTGTGGGGAGTGTGGGATACCCAAAAAGTTCATTTAACTTGTCAGTTTTAAATAACAAATCTTTCCCCCCACACCTCCCACACCTCCCACACTTCCCACACCTCCCACACCTCCCACACCCCCCACACCTCCCACCCTCCCCACCCTAGAGGGCGTTTTTTGTTTGGAGGGACGATCGCTTTTGCTACAGCAACAGGCTGTCTGGGCCTGTTGTGCGGGTGCAATAGCTAATCGCTAAAATCGCTTTAGCCGGTTTGAACCTTCCAGAGATGAGCGTAAACTCCCCCTTTTGCCAACAAATCTTCATGCCGGCCGGATTCTACTATTTTACCCTTTTCCATCACATAGATAGAATCGGCATTGCGGATAGTAGAGAGACGATGGGCGATCGCTATAGTAGTGCGATTTTGGGTAATGCGTTCGAGCGATCGCTGAATGGCAGCTTCGGTTTCGTTATCCACTGCGGAAGTTGCCTCGTCTAGAACCAAAATTGGTGGATTCTTCAACACCGCTCTGGCTATGGCGATGCGCTGTCGCTGTCCTCCCGAGAGTTTCTGCCCTCTTTCTCCCACAATTGTCTGATAACCTTCTGGCAGTTCAACGATATAATCGTGGGCTTCTGCCACTTTTGCTGCCTCGATTATCTCTTCCTCTGGGGCATCAAAACTGCCGTAGGCGATATTCTCCGCCACGGTGCCGTGAAACAAGAATAAGTCCTGACTGACTAATCCGATACAGCGACGCAAATCTTTTAAGTGCAACTTTTGTAATTCGATGCCATCTAATAAGATACTACCGGATTTAACTTCGTACAGACGTAGCAGAAGTTTAACTAGGGTGCTTTTGCCAGAACCCGTAGAACCGACGATGCCGATAGTTTTTCCTGTTGGCACTTTCAGAGACAAATTTTCCAGCAGAGGGGGATTATCGCGATAACCAAAAGTGACGTTGCAAAATTCTAATTCCCCGCGTACCTCTTCGACTGGTAAGGATATTTCTCCCGCAGGAGTCGTCACTGGCGTATCGAGCAGATTTATTACTCGGGCGGTGGATGCCATTGCGCGCTCGTAGAGATCGAGAACATTTCCCAATACTACTAAAGGCAATAGTATCTGTTGCGCCAGTAATATTAAGGTGCTGTAGATGCCCACGGACAGTCTTCCTGCCACGACTTCCATCCCGCCAAAAATCAGGATGCCTGTAAAAGATACGATTATAATTAGACGAACTAGGGGTATAAAAGCCGCCGACAGGACGATCGCCCGTCCGTTACTTTCCCGATAAGCTTCGCTTTCTGCTGCTAGGCGATCGGCTTCGTAATCCTCGGCTGTAAAGCTTTTAATCGTGGTAATCCCTGTCAAATTATTGACCAACCGACCGTTGAGGAAACCTACCTTTTCCCTGACCTCTGCGTAACGCGGAGCTAAACCCCGCTGAAAAGCAATAGATACAAATCCGACTAGGGGCATGGGGGCTATTGCCATCCAAGCCACGCTTGGCGCTAGGGTTAGAAAAGTCGCTATGACAAAGATAATCGTTGTCGATACTTGGAGTATTTGATTGATTCCGACGTCCAAAAAGCGCTCTAGTTGATTGATGTCGTCGCTGAGAACGGAGAGCAAGCCCCCGGTGCTGCGGTCTTCAAAAAACTCCAGTTCCATTTGCTGCAAGTGTTTGTAACTATCTAAGCGCAAGTCATCTTCTATCCGTTGGGACAGATTCCGCCACAACCTCGCCTGGGTATATTCAAAGGTAGATTCTAAGATTTGAACCATTGCAGCAGCTAGCGATAATACTAATAGCTGTAGGAAAATATCCTTAACTCCCAATCGAGCAATAAAAGAATCTTCTTGCTTTACGATCGCATCTACTGCCGCTCCCACTATCGCTGGCGAAACCAAGCTCGATATTTTATTGAGTATAGAACAAAAACTCGCGAGCCAGAATTGCACGCTATAGTTCCCGGCATATTCAATTAAGCGCGATGGGGAATTGACATCATTTTTAGACGATTCCCCTACTGTTTGCTTTTTTAAATCTGTTTCTATTTCTAAAGTTTCCATAACTTTTGCTCGTTTGTTACTGCTGCTGTGTTAAAATAAAGCTTGACATTTAGGTTAAATGGGTTGACAAATTGCGTTTGAGATGTTATAATCTCAAGAATCGCTTTTTATGATTTAACTTTAGCATAGTTTAGCACTGATGAAAATTAATCTGGTAACATCAATCCAGTAGCATTGTAAATGCAGACGAACCAAAACTAGCCGAAATATTCTATAGACACGGCAATCGTTAATAGGAGGAGCGAAAATGGAAAACAATCAAATTTCCCTAAGACTGTCCAAAGAAGAATTCTCTCATCAATTTATCAACTCTCAATTACAACAAAGGGGAATTCAGAAACAAAGCGATGAGTTTGTAGAACAACAACAATTGATAGAAAAACGTCTTGATTTTCTCAGCATGATGCCTCAAGGGGGAGTAGTGGCTGAAATCGGGGTACATAAAGGTTTCTTTACTAACTGCATTTTGCAGCAGAATCAACCCGATAAGCTCCATCTAATAGACCCCTGGTTTTTAATGGGTAAAGAGTGGAAATGGGGTAAGGGAAATCTTTCGACCGTTGACGCTCTAATGGGAATTCTTGACTATTACAGAAAGGAATTGGTAGATAGAAAGTTAATTCTTCATTTAGGATGGAGCGAAGAAGTATTAGCAGAATTTGAAGATGGCTATTTTGATTGGGTATATTTAGACAGCAGCCATGAATATGAAGATACCTTAAAAGAACTAAACATTTTGAAGTTAAAAGTAAAAGCTAATGGCATAATAGCAGGGGATGATTTCGATTTTGTAACATTGGAAAAAGCCGTTAAGGAGTTTATGGAAAAAGAAGATTATATTTTTATATACAAAAATATGACAGATGGCCAATGGGCGATACAGAAAAGGAATTAAAAGCACCAGTCGAATAAACTTGCTTTTGAGAAAAAAAAATCAGGGTTGCAAAGTAGGGTCGGGTCGTCATAAGGCAAAAAGGACGTAGCCCGGCCAAATATGAAGCCGCAGCATCCCGTCTTTTGCAATGCCAAAAAAACTGTTTTACTGTCTTCTAGTCAGGAAGTTCCCGATCGCTCTTCGGCTAACTCCCGCGAGGGAAAATAACGCTTGAGCTTCAAAATCGGCTGCTCCAGACAATACCAACTCAACAGCGATACTATCAAAGTCAAGACTCCGCAGCAGAACATCAGCAATAAATCGCCGAGGACGAAGGAGTTGTTCATCTCAGCAGGCAGGCGATCGCGCAATACGTCCATAATTGGCAAGTGATAAACATAAAAACCGTAACTAATGCGACCGAGTTTTCTCAATGGAGAGCAGTTAAGGAAGCGAACGAGGGGATTATTTTCTGCTGCTGCTAGAGATGAAACTAACAGCGAGCCGAAGAAAATAGCTAATAGAGAATAGCCGATCGATGGTACGATTGGCTGAGATGCGGTCCAACCTTCTTGTCGAACCACGCAAGTTATTCCAATAATACTGCCACTCAATACTGTAACTAGCGGACAAAGCGACAACAAGCAGTCCCGCCACCGATCCGAGCGCATCAAAAGAGCGATCGCAGCACCCCAAGCGAGAGTATCTATTCGAGAAAAAGTATTATTGTACAAAGTTATAGACCAAACATCTGTCAAAGGATGAGTTAGCAAAATCGCATTTCTAAAAATAGCTGGAACCAAGATTGATATTCCAACTAACCAACCCCAAAATTTTTCCGGCATCAGATAAATAATTAGGGGCCATACGAGATAAAATTGTTCCTCGACTGCTAGACTCCAAAAATGGCCTATGGGATTTAACTCAAATCTTGGGTGGAAAACCCATTCCCAGTTTTGTAGGTACAGCCAATACCAAGCCTGGTTATTTTCTAAATGTTCGTAAAACTCATATCCGTTCATTACTGGATACAACAAGACAAAGAAAATTAATAAAGTTACATAGTAAACTGGAAATATCCTCAACAATCTTCTGGCATAGAAATGTCGGAAATAATGGGGCTGTTCGCGAGTATCGAGAAGAATTCCCGTAATCAGAAATCCCGAAAGAACGAAAAAAGCATCCACGCCACACCATGTCATTTGAGTCACTTTATGGACAAAAACGTATAAAAAACTCGACACTCGACCTTCATGTTCGTCCCAAAAGACATGGCTCACTAAAACCAGCAATATTGCCACGCCGCGATATCCATCTAACGTCGGCATATAACCTCGTACTAGATTAGATACTTTCTCTGTATTTGCTGGTGTTTCAGATATTTTTAACCTTCTCTCAAGAGCGGTTTTCCAAGTAGTAATATTCATGTTTTCCAAAGGATATTTAGCTCGCTCTGGTGGAGGACGTTTGCTCAATATGCCCAACTATCGTACCATTTTACCGTTCCTTGCTCTGCTAAAATCCAGCGGCGGTTGAGCAAATTTTCTCGCAGGGGCGTTGAGTTTTCCCGCAGCAAGACGTATTTATAAGAGATTGTCTTCCCCGCACTCTCGTTAAAAGGAATCTCCCCGAACCAAGTATTGGGATTTATATACTCCAGTGGGTATGCTTTGCTCAGATCCCAATTGCCCAACTCCGGACAATTTCCCGTCACGACCACGGTTTCTCCGATTTTAGTTGCCATGCCATTTAACTGCGCCCGCACGATCGTTTTTCCTTCGAGCTGCTTGCCGATATAACTGAGGACGATCGCCTGCTTCGGAGCCAGTTCCAGTCCTAATATCTTACCATTTTTGACTTCAAAGCGGCGATCGCTAAGGAGGCAATTATATTCCCCATCTTTCAACTCGACGTTCTCTACATAAAGAGCCACTCCATGTTCTGCCCTATTCATCGCTACGAGACAGCGAGAATCCCGATAGCGTCGCAGATAGCAGTAGATATCGGTCGAAACAAATTTTTCTACATGACTTCCTAGAGACACAGCCGGGTTTAGCAATCGCAACTTAGATAACAAGCGCAAATCCCGATAAAGCTGAGTAGAGCGGTCCCACTTCTCCATCATAGGACGATTGTAAGGTTCTATTCCGCCATCGGTATCGTTGTGGAGATACTGTTCGGTGCCGTAAGTAATGCAGGGAATCCCCCGACAAGTCATAATCAAAATCGTCGCTAACCGTAAGATCTCTGGATCGGGATTGATACTCTGAAATCGGGGGATATCGTGATTGTCAATGAAGGTAATTAATTCCGTTGCTGTATTGTAGAAACGATCGGCATCAAACACGTTGTGGACCAAGTGAAACCCCCCAGGCGCATTTTCTGCCAAGACCGAGCGAATTGCTCCGCACAGACAATAATCCAGAATCGACATTCCAGATTTATTGGTCAAGTTAGCGGACTTGCCATCCCAAGGGTGACAAGGTATCCCTACTTCTCCAAAAACAAACAGAGAGGGTTTGTGGGCAAGCATATCGCCGACAAATTCCTGCCAAAACCAGAGGGGCATATGCTTGACGGTATCGATTCGTAAAGCATCGACACCCTTATCGAGCCATTTCTTAATTGCCGATTTAAGATAGCGGCGAAAGTCTGGATTTTCTTCGTTAAAGGTTGCCAAACCCGAGATTTCGCAGTAAAGTTGCTGCCATTCATCGTGCCAATCTGTAATGCTTTCGTTATGATGATACCAGTTATTGACATCCTTATGAAAGTCGGCTATTTTTACCCCATCGTCGTAAAGTTCTCCTTTGCGACCGTCGATATCTGGACTGCTGTGGTTGCAGACGATATCGAGGATCAGCTTCATGCCCCGATCGTGCATTTCGGCTATCAAGCGATCGAATACGGTATAATCGTCTAGGGAGGTGGAATCTCCCTTATTGAGAAAACGCGGATTGAGTCGCTTAAAATCCCTCGGCCAGTAACCGTGCAGGGCAGTCATATCGCACCACATCCCTTCCACTTGCTCGAATAGGGGGGAAATCCAGATTGCGGTTACTCCCATTCCTGCGAGGTAATCTAGTTTGTCAATAATCCCTTGCAAATCTCCGCCCCAGTATTTGCACCAATGCTGCCTAGTCGGATCGTAATATTCTCCGTTAAGGGCTTCATGTTTGGAGCGATCGCCTTCATAAAAGCGATCTACTAATAAAAAGTAAATAGTTTCTTGACGAAATTCGATAGAACGACTAAAAAAAGTCTCTATCTTGTCTTCGCGAACTGCTTTACCGTTTGAAGCAGCTAAAGTATTGGTTACGGGCTCAAAGTCTGCATTTAGAGCGCTTGCAATCTCTATGCGAGCTTTCAGTTTTTTTTGCCACATTTTATCTTTCTAGATTTTAAGGTTAAAACTACATAAATTTCGAGGTTGTATCTGAAGCTATCCGTCGAAAATTTGATAAAGTTATAATTTTCGTAAAAAACCTCCTCTAGATTTTTTTTGATTTTTATTTGATACTCGATTTCGATTCCCAGTAGAGATAAAGCATTTGGGTCTTAATATTTTTTACGGGTTTTAAATATTAATACCTAAATGCTTTAACCCTACTTTGCGATCGCTTCCTATCTACTACTAATTACTTTTCCTCTTTTTTCGTAGCAGGTTGATAATAAACGGGAGTACCTGCATCGGGTACGAAGTAACAGGTTCCACTAGAACGCCAGAAAGCTTCCCAGATCGAGCGATCTGATTTGCGGTAATAATCCCCCAAAATTGGCTTAATTGCCTCAGTTGCCGCCTTCAGATGATAATGGGGCATATTCAAGAAGATGTGATGGGCGACGTGGGTGCCGATATTGTGATGGATATTGTTAATAAATCCGTAATCGTGGTCGATGCTAGATAAAGCGCCCTTGAGAAAATACCAATCTTTGCCGCGATACCAGGGAATATCTGGGTCCGTGTGATGTAGATAAGTGACTAAATCGAGCCACATCACAAAAACGATGTATGGACCGAGGTAGTATTTTAGCAACCACATCCAGCCCCATTGATAGGTCATCGCACCAAGCAAGACTATCATCGAAATACAACAGACAGTGCTAGTTATCACTTCCGCTTTTTCCCAAGGCTTAAACAACGCGCAGTTAGGATCGAAGTGACTGCCTCGCTTGCCGCGAGAGTTTTGAAATAAATAAATGGGATATAACAATAGCACTAGATTGTAGCGAGCAATCCTGACATACCAAGGTAAATTGCGATAATCAGACTCGGAAATAGGATGCCAGCTTTCGTCAGTATCGACGTTACCAGTATTTTTGTGGTGGGTGCGGTGGCTGATGCGCCAGCTATGGAAGGGAACTAATATTGGAGTATGAGTAAGATGGCCGATAAAGTCGTTTACCCATTTGTAGCGGGAAAAAGAACGATGGCCGCAGTCGTGTCCCACCACGAACAGGGCCCAAAACATGGTCCCCTGCATCAACCAGAAAATGGGCCAAAAAAACCAGGAATCTAAAGCATGGGCTACAGCGTACAAACCAGCAACGATCGCTACGTCCAGAAACAGGTAGGACAAAGATTTAATCGTGGAGGGTTCAAAGCAATAGTCGGGAATAGCTGCTTTTAACTCCTGTAAAGTGAATGGGAGTTCTTGGCGTCGCTTCAGGGGTTCCTCGGTCGGAGAATTTTTTGAATCGATTGCGTTAACTTGCACTTGACAGTTTTCCTGTAGTTATGGTGATAGTTATGTTCAGTTTTTTCAGATTTATCAGGCACTCAGCATCTTAGCATAGCGATCGCCATACTAGCTGTTTTTCTCCGGGCCCAAAATTCCCCAGCCTAAAATCGGTCTTGTCGAGGCTCCAAAGGCCATCAATAACCATTTTTCGCTCGTAAAGGTATTTGAAATGTCAGAAACTAGCAAACAAAAAGATAGTTCTTTAATAAAAGATTGGCAGGCAAAAATTGAAGTCGCCAACCGCAACAATATTTTTTGTCACTGCCGCCGCTGCAACTACGAATGGGTAGATTCATCTTCCGATAGGGTTTGCTCTAGTTGCGGCAGCGGCGATGTCGAACGTATTTCCTGCTGGCAATTTCCCGATGGTTAACAATTAATAATTAATAATTAATAATTAATAATTTAGTTTTTGATGGTTAGCAACGGAGGAGTGCAGAGGATTTAAGGAATAGCTTGTAAATCCGTCGTCAGCCATTAGCAATCCGCTTTTTTTCCAAATATTGCTGGTGTTCTTCTGTTGCTAAATAAAATTCACCGGCTGGTTTTATTTGCGTGACTATTTCTCGGTCGTATTTGCCAGAATTGTGTAACTTTTCTTTCGATCTTTTCGCGGCTTTTTCTTGTTCTGGGGAATGATAAAAAATAGCAGAACGATATTGCTCTCCTCTGTCGGGGCCTTGGCGGTTTAGTTGGGTTGGGTCGTGGCAATTCCAAAATACTTCCAGTAATTCCTCGTAGGAAATTTGCTCTGGATCGAATTCTATTTTTACGGCTTCGGCGTGACCGGTTATTCTGGAGCAAACGTCGAGGTAGCAGGGATTGGGGAAATGTCCGCCGGTGTAGCCGACTGCTGTGGAAATGATGCCTTTTTTTTGTCGAAATTTGTCTTCGACTCCCCAAAAACATCCAGCGGCAAATGTTGCTGTTTTCATTGTATTTCGTATATTAACTATTAACAATTTTAGCAATTTGGGGCTGAATTATAAATGTTTTCCTGGAAAGTTAATAAGAGACTTCGCCCCATTAACCGATCCAGTGCAGGTATATTTTCCTATTAAAAAAAATTATCGGCAAAATTCGAGCGCCCTTACATCAAAATAGACCCGGATTTTGGAAATATTCGGCGAATTATCAATTTAAACAGTCTATTTCAGGAAACTATGATGCAAATCGCAATTCGTTTGCCGTTTATTGCTCTTGCTTTTAGCAAAGTTTATTCTTATGTTGGGGGCGATCGCCTACCAGTTCAGACTCCAATTTATAGAAAAAGCTATGGAAAAAAACTCCCTGATTTTAACCCGATGGAGTTTTTGATGCGCCTGGCTTAATTATCAAGAATATTCCCCATCAAACTATAACACGAACCACCCAGATTGCTGCGGCAATACTGGGTTGTTTTGCGTTATGGTTAAATTGTAGCGAGGCAAAACTCAATAAAAATAAAACTAAATTGTAGGTAACGTGCGTGCGAAGCGAAACCCAAGAAAAGTTAATTTTGGGTGGAGGTTCGCTACACCCAACCTACGGGAGACTATTAGGAAATAATTATGAGGAAACAATTATCTCGTCTCAAATTACGTCAATTTTTAATAATTATAGCAGGCTGTCAAGTTCTACTTTTATTACTTTTGGTTTTAACTTGGCCGCGATCGCCCGTCATTATTTCTTTTGTCGCCCCAGGTTTAGATTATCAGCCTTGGTTTCCTTTAATCGAAAAGTTCGAAAAACAAAATCCAGATATTAAAATAAATCTCCTGAAAGGCCCCTACACCACGGATAAAGTCGAAGCAATTTATATAGCAGAACTACAGACAAATAACCCTCGCTACGACATAGTTTATACGGATACTGTCTGGCTGGCACAGTTTGCCGCGAGGGATTTTTTGCTGGATATATCCGAGCGAATCTCTGCTAAAGAATTAAATAAATTTTTGCCAGAAACTATAGAAGTAGGAAGCTATAAAGGAAAGCTTTATCGCTTGCCATTAAGGTCTGATGTCGGGGTGCTTTATTATCGCCGGGATATGTTAAATGGTGCTGGTTTTTTTCTCCCTGAAACTTTTAATGAATTAAAAGAAATATCCGAAAATTTGCAAAGTAAAAATGAAGTTGAGTGGGGCTTTCTTTGGCAGGGTTCTCAATACGAAGGATTGGTGGCGGTTTTTGTAGAAATCCTCAAAGGTTACGGCGGTTTTTGGATTAATTCCGATACTTTAGAAGTCGGTCTCGATCGCCCCGAAGCCATTCAAGCAGTCGAATTTTTACGCAATACAATACAAGCGGGAATTTCCCCTCCAGAAGTAACGGCTTATGCGGAAGAGGAAAGCTTGGAACAATTTAAAGAAGGTAAAACTCTTTTTCTGCGCAGTTGGCCTTATGCTTGGGCAATAATTAATAGTCAAGATTCGGCGATCGCTGGCAAGGTGGGAATAGCATCGACTCCTAATGCTCCCGGTTATAGCAAAAGTGGCTGTCAGGGAGGCTGGGGATTTAGTATTGCTAAAAACTCGAAACACCCGGAGGAAGCTTGGCGGGTAATTGAGTTTTTTACTAGCGAAGAAATTCAACGGCAGTTAATTTTAGATACGGGTTATATGCCCAGTCGCAAGGAGCTTTTTTTTGAACCAGAAATCGTGCAAACATACCCCCACTTTCCCTTGTTATTCGAGTTGCTGGATAATTCTGTTTCCCGTCCAAATATTGCTGAATATAATTTAGTCTCTCAGATTTTACAGCGTTACTTGAGTCAGGCTTTAAGGGGGGCATCTATTAAAGAGACTATGGCAGAAGCAGCGAGGGAAACTCGGGAGGTTTTGGGGAAAAGTTTGTAGGAAGGTAGTTTATGGGCGTACAAAATTTTCGGGTCGCGCATCGAATGTTCGAGAAGGTTAAACGCGGGGTTGGGGTAAAGCATTCGTCGAGTGAAAGTTAGTGCTTTATTACTTCAGTTACCGCCCGAATGCTTTACCGCTGAAAATCCATTTTTCGCAAATATGTTTTTTAATATAGCAATCCGTGCAGGGATTATGAAAAATTTGAAAGCCAGAAACCCGGTTTCTTGAAGAAACCGGGTTTCTAAAATATCGCATAAGATTTAGGATTGCTATATTTACTTGAGAAACCGGGTTTCTGGCCCCCTAATTTTTCATAATCCATTTAGGATTGCTATATTTACTCGATCGCTATTTCTTCTGGGGGTATCCAAACGACTTTTCCCTCGCGCCAAGTTGCTATGGGATTGCGGTTTTGTTTGTGCTGTAAAACAGCATTGTTAACAGCTTTTGTCAATGCTTGAGTAATTTTATCTCGCTCCTTAAATGCTGCCAAAATCTTGTGGTTTTCTGGTTCATTTTTCATTGTTTAAATCCTCTATAGCGATTTATCCATAAGAATCGCTAAAGCGATTACTACGAACTTTTGCTTTACCCACAATTTTAAGCTGGATGCGCTACTACTAAAAGTTCGTAGATTTCCGCTCTTCGATCCCGATCTCTAGGATTATTTGCCTAACCTGCTCTTTCGCTTCCCACCAGGCAGCCCCGGTAACTAATAACATCGTTAATAAAACTAGATTAATCCCAAACAACCAACGATTCTCTGCTGTTTTGGCTTTTAAATTTGTCAAAGGATAATTCTTTTTTATCTCTTCAATTCTTTGTAAAATTATCCCAGCGTTCTGCGGGCGGCTGCCGGGAAAAAGAGCCATTAAGTCGTCTATTAATTGAGCAAACGCTAGAGACATTTTTGGTGCTTGTTTCCGCCAATTTAATTTTCCCGTATTGTCATCAAAAGGGAGGTCGAAAGGATGTTTGCCAGTTAGCAAATAAACAAAGGTTCGGCCCAAACTATAAAAATCTGATTGAGGCACTGCTTTACCTTCCACTTGCTCTATGGGAGTGTAGCCGGGAGAAAAGGTGGCGGTGATTTCTCGCCCGCCGCCTATTTTTGCTAGATAAGTTCCGCTCATTTCTCGAACCGTACCAAAGTCTATTAACGCTAATTGACCTGTTTTGCTTGAGTCTAGTTCTGAAGGCGGGGGAGAATTTCTCAGCATGATATTACCAAGCTTAATATCCCGGTGGAAGAGTTTATTGTTATGTAGCTGTTCTAAAATTTCTGTTAGTTGTTTTAACCAATCTAATGCTAATTCCTGAGAAATAGGACCGAATTTAGTCAGCCATTCTTCTAAGGTTAGTCCTTCGATTAATTCCATTACCAAACAATGGAGGGTTCTGGAACTGTTGTTCGGGGTAAAAGTAAAGTAGCCGTCAGGTTCTACTTTGGGAATTCCTGGATGCCGAAGTTTTTGTAAGACTAATGCTTGTCTTTTAAATAAGTCTATCCATTGGGCGTTGGTATTAGTTAAAACTTTGAGAACTTTTTTGGTTTCGCCGTCGTGGATTTCAAATACTTCCGTTTGATAGGAATTTTCCAAGCTTCTCAGAGGCTTGGATAGTCGATAGCGATCGCCTATAACTAATTCCGTACCGCAATTTTTGCAGTGTAATAAATCCTCTGGATTAACGCGCTTTTCGCATCTAGGATTGATGCAATAGCAAATCTTATCGTTCATGCTTGCTTGTCAGTTTTGCGGGTAAATGATTTTCTTTAATGTGTTTCATTACTAACGGTTGAATGCTAAAGAGAATGGAGGAATTTTCTGGATCTGAATTTTGGGTTTTCTCGATGAGCGATCGCATTTCTAAGGATTTCAAAATCTGCATTAATTGAGAAGGAGATAAAGAAAGAGAAACTCGCTCTCGCAATTCGTTAATAGAAAGTGGTTCTCCCGCTACGGTTAATTGATAAGCAACTTCTTTCTCGACATCGGACAACCGTTGAAATTGTTGCTCTAGGACGTAACCGATATCCCCCACCATTAAAGTTTGATATTTGAGAAAATCTCCAACATTTCCCCCAAATAATTCTTTAATCGTCGCTGCCACCATTTTCAAGGCTAAAGGGTTGCCTCGATAGAGTTTGATTAAAGGAGTCCAGGTTGCTTCTGCGGTTAAACCTTTGGCTTTTAAAATTTCCTTCGCACCATCTCCCAAACCTTCTAATTTTAAAGTTCTAACCGGCAAAGTTTCCCCTTCTAAAAAACCAAGTTCCCGGGGTTTTTCTCGACTGCTTAAAAGCAAACAGCTTTGGTGGGGCTCTTCGCCGATGCGTCGGAAAAGCTCGCCATAACTTTCGTATCCCTTCAGGTAGCCTCCCGCTAACTGTTCGCTTTCTAATATGCCTTGGGCATCGTCTAGGACTAGCAGGCATCGGCCCTGGCGAAACATATCTATTAGGTCAGAAATTTCGGGATCTGCTGGTGGGGGCGTTTGCTTGGCTTCGGGTAAAGAGTTAAGGAGGTCTTCTAATAATTTATTAAGTTGGGGGCTGTTGGCTAGCGATCGCCACATAACATAATCGAACTCGTCGGCTATACTCCTGGCCAACTTAACAGATAAGGCAGTTTTGCCAATGCCTGCCATGCCGATAATCCCCACCCAGCGACAGCGATCCTTAACTATCCACTGCTTCAGGAGGGCCAATTCCGAGGCGCGATCGTAGAACACTGACACGTCAGGCGCCCGGCCCCAGTCTCGATGGCGGCCCGGTCGGTTTTCGTAATATTTAGCCGCCACAGTGCTTGCAACTTTTGGGGCAGGCTTTGCTGCGGGGGTTTCCTTAACTTCTGGGAGGCGGGCGAATTTATGCTGGTTGCGCTCCAATACGGCCCTAAGATTCGATTTGGTTACTCTTTCCCCTACTACCCCAGACAGTAGCTTCCAAAAGTTAGGCCCGATGTCGTTTTTTAAGTAATTGACCGCATAATCGGAGCTTTCTGCCATTTTGTCGTAAGTCCTTCCTTCCCAGGCCCCTTGCAAGACGGCCTCTTCTGCATCGGTTAGGGGCCTCTGGCTGTGGGCAAATACTGCTGCTTTTACTGTTTTTACGGCTTCTTCTAAATTCATCTCAAACCATCGCTATACCTTAATTTCAGTCTAGCATAACCCCTTCTGTTTTAACGCTTAAGTTAAGTTATGTTACCAACCCCTTGACATAACTAAGTTAAGTAGTACATAATAAAGTATGCTTAAAGTTAAGCAGTTAACACGGATGGTCCGTAAGAAGGCCATCTTCTAACTAGAAAAGGAGCGAGGACATGATGAACTCTTTAGAATTATCTGATGCACTGGCCGCTACAGTTCGCCAAGAAACCATGCGCCAGGTTAACAGTCTTCCGTCTTCCTTGGGATTGATACCGGGGGAAATTAGCAAGGCGGCTTTGGCTCGTTTGGAAGAACAAATTCAACAACAAATCTCTCAAACGGTAACTAAAGCTGTAATTCAAGCCGAGGCCGAATTGGGTTTGGTGGCTATCCATATTCCTCAGAGCAGATTAGAAGATGGTCGGACTAAATTCGGTGGCGTTCGCTCTAATAGCAAGCTTTCTGCTTAATTGTTCGCCGGCATTCTCAAAAAACAATTTCTCATCGATCGCACGCACTCCGCATTTCTGTCGCTGCGGGCGACGTGGAGTAAGTGTCATTACTAATTACCCATTAACAAACTATGAAATACTTTACTAACCGACAAAACTTAGTTAAAACCGGGATGGTTGTTTTAGCAGCGATCGCCCCCGCCATCGTCACCGCCTGCGGCATGACATCCAGCGCCCAAAAAGTTAAAACCGTACCCGCACCCCCAGAAGGTCAAACTTCTGTTTTGGTGGACGACCTCGAAGATGGCGATCGCTTCAACCAATTTCAAGGAACCTGGTTTACCTACGACGATAGCAAGCAGGGGGGAGATTCTAAAGCAATCCCCCAAGGTTATAGCGCTTTTACAGCCAGTCCTGGCGGTCCCGAAGGTTCCAGTTTAACTGCCAGCATTAAAGGCAAAGTCACTACCACTTATCAGCATGGCTTTTTAGGCATGGGAACGGATCTCCACAGTCCTAACGACCCGGTGGATATCAGTCAATATAATGCCATTGAGTTTTGGGCAAAAGGCGACGGCAAAAGCTATCGGATGAAGTTGCGATCGCCCGCCACCGGAGATTATGACGACTTCGGTTATAACTTCGCCCCCACTGACGACTGGACCCGATACGTCGTTACTTTCGACGAACTCAAACAAGAAGGTTGGGGCAAACAAAGCGATCGAAACAAGGCTTTAGGTCAGGTAATCAGTATCACCTGGCAAACCATAAACCAGCCCCACGATTCTATCGACTTAGCCGTGGATAATATCCGTCTAATTAAGTAGAACAGGCGTCTCGCCTGTTCCCCCGTAGAACAGGCGTCTCGCCTGTTTTGCATCTCGCCTGTTCCCCCTTCCGAACAGGCGTCTCGCCTGTTCCCCCCATTCCCAAAAAAAAAGAAAATGTCAAACAACAACGAAAAAGTATTCCTCGGCCCCACCGTATCAATGTTATTAATGGGCGACTACGACATTAATTTAGGAAAGCCAGTAACTCAAAAACAAAAATATGCTGGTATTTCCGTGGTGGTTCCTACCTTTAAACGAGTGGATTTATGCCAGCGATTGCTCGCTTCTCTCGGACAAAGCAAACTCTATCTACAAGCTCCCGTAGAAATTATCTTTGTAGATAACAGTCCCTTGCCCCAAGCACAACAAATCCATGCTTTGTGTATGGAATACGGCGCTAAGTATTATTTGAAAAAAACTAGCGTCAGCGCCAAACGCAACTTTGGAGCGAAAATTGCTTCCCATTCTATTGTCTTATTTGTTGATTCCGATTGCGAAGCTAGCCCTCAACTTTTGGCAGAACATTTGGAGTCTTATCAAAAAGATTCCAGCGTCGTAGCTGTATTAGGTAAAACTAACTTTAAAGGCCCTACAACTTGGATGTGGCGCGTCCTTCAATTTACTTGTTTTTTAATGGCTTTTCGCCTGGCAGATAAGGAAGGGCAGCGAGTCTGGGGGCCTTCTAATAATTTGTCTTGTCGGAAAGAGACTTTTTTACAAGTAGGCGGTTTTGACGAAACTTTTCCTAAAAAGCCGGGTGGAGAAGATATCGATTTTGGCTATCGTCTCTACAAACAGGGTTATTTATTAACTACAAATCCCGAGGCTTTGGTTTACCACACCACGGAAACTTGGAACACGATTTCCCAGGTTGTCAGCAGGCTTTTTAATTGGGGTAAAGCGGAGTTGTATTTGTTCGAGCATCACCGAGAATTTATCCGCTATGAATGTCCGAAATGTTGGGGTTTGTTTTTGGCGATGCTGCCTGTTGCTTTGGTGGCTGCTGTTGCTTGTTTGTCTCCCCAATGGCTGCTTTTACCGATGGTATTTTTGGCCGTTAATTTTCTCAGTCGCATTTTGCTGCATATCAGTTACAACCCAGAACGTTTGGGGCGTTTCTTTGACGTGTTGATTGCTGAGGTTTTAATCTTAGTTTTTGAGTTTGGTTTGGCTTATGAATGTTGGCGCGAAAAGTGGTTTATTCCTCTTTTTAATCGCTTAATTGTCGTGCCGGAGGATGCTCTGGTTAATTGGAATTCTCAGGTTATTTATTCCTGGATCTTGATGGTGCAAATACTTATTAGCGTTTCTTTGGTTAAGGTTTTGTGATTTTGGAGTGCCAAAGATTTTAAGCGCTGTTCGTAGTAATCGCTTTAGCGATTCATATTTATAAATCGCTAAAGCGATTACTACCAATCGCTGAAGCGATTACTACAAACTGAATTTAAGGAGAAAAAAAATGGAAGTTTTATGGATTGTTTTGGGAATTGCGATCGTCGTTATTATTGTTTGGGTTTCCTACAAAAACGATATCGTGCGGCGGGGCGAGAAAACAACGGGAACCGTGACTGATGTCGATTCTCATGTTACTACCGACCAATACGGTCGCCAGCATACCACTTACTATATTCGATATCAGTTTTTGGATAACAACGGACGTAGCTATCACGGAGAAACCAGCGTTGGTTCTCGGTCTTGCCGAGTGGGTCAGACGATTAATGTCCATTATCTGCCCGATCGCCCGGAAAGAAATCAAGCCCGTCTTTAAATCGCCAATAGCTTAAATCTTGCACCCCGTCCCACTGAGAAACCGCGTTTTTCAGTCAATACCTTCGCCATTTTTTTTGTAGGTAGCGCGCACGCGAAGCGGAACGAACACTCCTAATGTTGGGTTTCGCTTCGCTGCACCCAACCTACGAATGGTATTTTTTCTTGAGGGCGAAGGTATTGTCAGTGGGACGGATTTTTTCTACTCGATTGAGCGATCGGAGTGCCACTCCCACACCGATCGCCCAATTGGGAAAATCTTAATTGGGAAAATCTTAATTAATATTAGGGGGAGACTCTCGCAAGGCCATCCCAAGGATTTGGGTAGTATGATTATGGTTGAGTCAACTTAATTTTGGGTCAATGGCCAACTAAGGTCATTCCCACGGACTCCAGTCCCAAAAGACATTGCGGGCTACAACATTGAACAGGCCGCCATGGCTTGACTACCAAAACTCTAGTGTTTTTCTATTATGACTAACCGTCAAAAAGCGATCGAACAAGAACTCGAAAAACAGGGCATAGAAGCAACTCCAGATGCTATTGCTGAGATTCTCAGGAATGGGGGGGATCCCAAGGCCATCGAGCTTTACGTCCAGGCCCGCTCCAGTTCTGATGGTTATCCGGGGAAGAATAACCCGGCCTCCACTCAGTCCAAGATTGACGAGCAACAGCAGAAGCAGCAGTCAACAACTGAGGCGACAGAACAAGCTTATCGAAAATTGTCTCAATTAAGGGCGGACCAAGCTAGTGCAGATGCCATTGCGGATGCTCGTCGCGACGCCGCCCAATATCTAAACGCTTACCAACAGGAATTTTTAAAAACAAAAGCGACGGGAATGCTTCATGTTTTGGGGTTCAATTCTCAAGCTGGCGAGGATGCGAATGAGGGGGTAGATACTGAAAGTTTTTTCAACTCTTTGGGGGGGAGTGGTTTGGAGG
>JAXHVR010000049.1:0-15721 GCA_034189005.1 Cyanobacteriota bacterium
CCCTTGATAAGGGGGGAGGAAGAGGTAAATAGTAGGTTGGGTGGAGCGAAGCGCAACCCAACACCAGGGATCGATCCCCCCCGGCCCCCGAATCTGCGGGGGGAGGAAGAGGGATTGGAAACCCAACCAACAAACTATGCTACTGCCAGCGGCATTAGTCCCAGCGCGGCTTCCAACTTGGTGTATGCCATCGGAACCGTCGGCTACGACTTCGGCACCGAAGCCCGGCGCGACTCCTTCAAACAGTTGATGCCCTCGGTGGAGATTAACGGCACGAGGGTTCCGGCAAACCCTTACGACGCCAGGCAGATGGCAGATTATCTCGATGCCAACCTCTACGAAGCCAGTTCCTTAATCTGGACTTTCAACCTCGAACAAACTCCCATCTATGCCCTCAAACCCGCAGGCGCTTTTGGGGCGGATATCTATGAAACCCTCCAAAATATCCTCGCGGGAGAAGCAGAGGCAGAAGATAGCGAAGATTATATAGAAAGAGTCAGCATTAGCGGCCGGCTGACCGGCGAAACAGTTAGACTGTTCTCCGGGCAAACGGTTCCAGTAGTTAAGGCGGGTAGCCCCAGGGGAATGTACGGTTGGACGGTAAATTCGTTAGTAGAAAACGCGATCGCATCCTTAGTGGAGGAAGATGCCACCAGAGAGGAGGCGGTCCGCAAGTCTCTCAAAAATTTCCTCAGCCGGGTTTATTACGACTTGCGGAATTTGGGGCAGACCGATCGCGATCGCGCCCTGAACTTTGCCGCGACCAACGTCTTCCAAGCAACAGCCACCATCTCCGAAGCAGTGGCAGTTGGCATGGAGTTACACGGTATCGAAGTCGAGAAAAGTCCCTTCTGTCGTTACAATAGCAACTGTTGGGACGTTAAACTAAAATTCTTCGACCCCGATAACATCCACCGGGCGAAAAAAGTCTATCGCTTTACCATTGACGTCATAGACTTACTGCCAGTAACTCTAGGGAAAGTGCGATCGTGGTCCGTACCTAAGTAATTGTCAGTTGTCAGTTGTCAGTTGTTAGTCGTTAATTGTTAATTAAAGCTAATGCCCCAAACCGATCGAATCCCAGGAATACAAAAACTCCGGGCCCAAACCAAAGGCAGCCCTGAGATTTGCGTCGCCATACTCGACGGCTTAGTTGACCTGGAGCATCCTTGTTTTGCAGGAGCCAATTTAACCCAACTGCCTACCTTAGTCCGGGGAGACGGCCGGCAAAGCCAGATGTCTCTCCACGGCACTCACGTTGCCAGTCTTATTTTCGGTCAACCCGGGTCTCCAGTGGAAGGCATCGCCCCTCGCTGCCGGGGTTCCATCGTTCCTATTTTTTCCGACCGTCGCCGTCGCGTGGCTCAACTAGATTTGGGGAGAGCGATCGAACAAGCGGTCAATGCAGGAGCCGATATTATCAATATCAGCGGCGGACAGCTAACCGACTATGGCGAGGCGGAAGAGTGGCTTAACCGGGCCGTGCGTTTGTGCGCCGATAACAACGTCTTGCTAATAGCCGCAGCGGGGAACGACGGTTGCGAGTGCTTGCACGTTCCCGCCGCACTGCCGACAGTGCTGGCAGTGGGAGCGATGGGAGAAAAGGGAGAGCCCCTTAACTATAGCAACTGGGGCCAAGCTTATCGAAACCAGGGCATCCTCGCCCCAGGGGAAAATATTCTCGGCGCAAAACCCGGCGGCGGCACTACGGAATCTAACGGTACCAGCTTTGCGACGCCCATAGTGTCGGGAGTGGCGGCATTGCTGCTGAGTTTGCAGTTGCAGCAGGGGGAAAAACCCGACCCTCGAAAAGTCCGCGCTGCCTTGCTGGAGACAGCCTTACCTTGTACGAGCCAGAAGGAGAGCGAACGCCGCTGTTTGGCGGGAAAGCTGAATATTTCTGGCGCGACTACTTATTTAACAGGCATCCTGCCTGTTAAATATAGAACAGGCAGGATGCCTGTTCTACGAAATTCAATAGGAGGAACTATGACAGAATCGGAAAATATCTCTTCTTCGGAAGGGGGGAATTTAGGAGTAGAAGCCAGTGGAGACTGCGGTTGCGCGGGTTCGCCGGCGGCAACTGCTCCAGAAATAGACCTTAAAGCCACCATTCGCGCCAGCGAAAATAACGACATTCAAGCGACCGCTGGGAATCTAACTGCTTCCGAAGCGCGATCGCTTGCTAACCAATCTAATAACCAAACCTCTGCCATGCCTAACAATAATGTCAATGGAATTACTGCCAGCACCGCCCCAGAAGAGGTGGGGAATATAATTTACGCGATCGGTACCCTGGGTTACGATTTCGGCGCGGAAGCCCGGCGCGACACCTTCAAACAGTTGATGCCCGCAGTGCAAATCGAAAGCACCCTACTCCCGGCCAATCCCTACGATGCCCGCCAAATGGTGGATTACTTAGCAGCAAACCTCTCCGAAGCCAAGTCTTTGATTTGGACTTTGAATATAGAACTTACTCCCATCTACGCCCTCGAACCCGTGGGACCGTTTGCGCGGGATGTCTATGCAGTCTTCCAGGAGTTGCTCTCTGGGGAAGTGCAAGCGGAAGACAGCGCCGAATATATCGAACGAGTCAGCATCCCCGGACGCCTCACCGGACGCACGGTGAAATTGTTCTCGGGACAGATAGTGCCAGTAGTAGAGCCTTTAAGCCCTCGCGGTATCTACGGTTGGCAGGTTAATAGTTTAGTGAGTTCTGCCTTAGAAGCAGTGCGGGCCGAGCAAGCTGGGGCAGAAGAAGAGCGGATGCGACAAACCCTAAGCAGTTTCCTGAACCGAGTTTACTACGACTTGCGCAACCTGGGGCAAACTTCTCAAGACCGCGCCCTCAACTTTGCCGCAACTAACGCCTTCCAAGCGGCGCAAACCTTCTCGGAAGCGGTTGGTGCGGGGATGGAATTGGACAGCATCGTGGTGCAGCGGAGTCCGTTTTGTCGGATGGATAGCGACTGTTGGGACGTGCAGTTAAAGTTCTTCGACCCAGAAAACAACCGCCGGGCGAAGAAAGTGTTCCGCTTCACCATCGACGTCAGCGATTTAATCCCGGTAACGTTGGGCGAGGTTCGCTCTTGGTCTTCTCCTTATTAAAGGTTTTTTAATTCGAGCGATCGCCAGAAACCCGGTTTTTGTGAAAAACCGGGTTTCTTAAATCTCCACAAAAATTTGTGTAGCAAAGCATTTTTACTAATCTCCTCTTTCCACCCGCCTAACGTTGTCCTTTGCGAACCATATCCAGTCCGTACAGATACAGTTCGGCAACAGCATAGCGAGGTTGGGGGTCTTTAGAACGCGATCGCTCTCCCCCTTGACATAATCGCCAAAATGCCCTACACTATAATGTCAGGAGAAAAAAATCGCAAGAAGTTATGGATTTTCAATACTCCATCCAAGGAGTTGAGTTTGAATGGGATACCAACAAAGCGCGAAGCAACTTAGAAAAACATGGAGTTACTTTTACAGAAGCAGCAGAAGTTTTCTTCGATCCGTTCTACGTTGAAGGTGATGCCACCACCGACAACGAACAACGTAACTTCATTATTGGCTATTCCAACGCTCAACGCTTATTGCTGGTAGTTTATGTAGAACGCGGAGCGCGAAATCGCATAATCTCTGCTCGTAAAGTCACCCGTACTGAAAGAAAATCTTATGAACAATTCTGACTTACAAATCAAACCCCGCCCCAGCGAAACCGTATCTCTCCAGATACCAAAAGACACCCTAAAATCCTTACAACAAGTAGCCGACTATCGAGATATGTCTGTAGAAGCATTGCTAAAATTTTATATCGGGCAAGAACTTCGACAAGATTTAGCCAAACTATTCTCCGATCGCCTCTTAGAAACAACCGCCCGAGTTTTAGCCCGACACTTTCAATCGGAAGCAGAAATTTCGGCCATTATTAAAGAAATTAAAACAGAAACTATTCCCTAATTTTCGTATAAATTAAAGCGATCGCTCCCCCACCAGAAACCCGGTTTTTTGAAAAAGCTGGGTCTTTTTATATTTATTGCATATTAAAAGTTATCTATATTTACAGCTACAATACTAACGACTAAATTATTAATTATTAATTATTAATTATTAATTGATATTTGACAGTTCGAGACAACCGTGCTAAAGTCGTTCTATCGACGGCAGGAGCAAAATCCATGAAAAAACGAAAAACTATACTCCCCAAAAGTTCGCATCGATTCGATCCTCGAATAGATGAAGAGTTGTTTGAAAATAATTAATTTTTTGGGAACTTCTTAACCATAAAAATAATATCTATGATAGCTAGCTCGAACGACTATTCCCAGGAACGGGAAATTATTCAGGGTCTCTCAAGTCATTATCGAAGCGGAACTTATAAGCTGGGGAAAGATTTTTTTCTACCTTGTCTCAACAATTGTTCCGAATATCGACGAGGGGTTGGTTATTTTTCTAGCACCGCATTAATGGCGTGGTTAGAAGTATTGCCTCGCTTTGCCGCAGAATCGGTGACAATTTATTTACTGATTTCTCCAGAGCTTTCAGATGGCGATCGCCAAGCCCTACAAACGGCCCTAAACGAATCGGACCGCCAGCAACTCAGAGAAATATCCGCCGATCGCTTAGTGCGAGAAATCTTAGAAGAATCCTACTCCCCAAAAGCAAGCGTTCGACTGTTTGCTTGGATGGTGGCGAACGATCGCCTTATTATCAAATTTGCCTTTCCCGAAAGCGGCGATCGCCCGGGAATCTTTCACGAAAAAATCGGCATCTTTCAATTCCCTTGGGGCGATCGCGTAGCGTTTACAGGTTCCGCTAACGAGTCGCAACGCGCCTACAGCAACAACTACGAATCCATCGATGTCTATCGCAGTTGGATAGCAGCAGACGAAGGGCGAGTCCGCATAAAAGAAGAACAGTTCGAGGAAGCTTGGTCGGGAAACGCGATCGCCTTGAAAGTCTTACCGCTTTCTCCCCAGTCGGCAGCGCTAATTCGCGCTAAAGCACCAGAAGAAAAACCGGCGATCGCTCCCAAACATAAAACAGTCAAAGAAAAACCGACGATCGCTCCGAAAAACAAAACAGTCAAAGAAAAATCAACTGCTTATGGAGAAATTAAAACCCAACGCAAGTGGAGGCATCAGGAAGAAGCGATCGCCAAATTTCTCGAAATTAGACGCGGAGTTTTAGAGATGGCGACGGGTACGGGTAAAACTAGAACGGCCATCGAAGCTTTATCCGCTTTAGACGCATCGAATCGCATCGATGCCATAATTATCAGCACCGAAGGTACCGACTTGCTCGACCAGTGGTGCAGAGAAATCGAACCTTGGGCGATCGCGAAGCGTTGCGGACGCAATATCGCTCGTTCTCAACCTTATCGCGTGTTGAGGCATTACGCCCGACATCACGAATTGGGCGAGTTCGCCCTCAATTCTAAGAACGCCGTCTTGGTTATATCCCGCGAACAACTGGCATCTTTGTTCGGCCGTCTAGCTCCCGATCGAAAAGAACGAATTATAATTATCCACGACGAGGTACACGGTTTGGGCAGTACGTCGATGCGATCGAAGCTAGCAGGCCAACATCGAGCTTTTGGCTATCGACTGGGCCTCAGCGCGACACCAGAAAGAGAATACGATCGCGACGGAACGCAATTTATCTTTGACGAGATCGGCGAAGTTTTCTTCCAGTTCGGTCTCGAAGAAGCGATCGAACGCGGTATCTTGTGCGAGTTCGACTACATCGCGCTCCCCTATCAGCTAACCGATAGCGATCGCCAAAAATTGCGACAAGTCTATGCCAACTATTCTCAAAGACAGCGCCAAGGAATACCGATGACAAAGCAGGAGTTGTGGACGAAACTGGCGCGGGTTTATAAAACGGCAGAGAAAAAGCCAGAAGTTTTCGCCGAGTTTTTGCAAGCAAACCCTAAAATTATAGAATCCGCAATTATCTTTGTAGAGGATAAAGCTTATGGAGAGAGGATTTTAGAAATACTGCATCCCTACACCCACCGCTATCGAACCTATTATGCAGAAGACGATCGTCGCTATTTAGTGGAGTTCGCCAAAGGCAAAATCGACTGCCTCATAACCTGCCACCGAATCTCCCAGGGCATCGATATCAAAAACCTCAAAAACGTTATTTTATTTTCCTCGGCGCGCGCCCGTCTGGAAACCATTCAGCGGATCGGTCGATGCCTGCGATCGGACCCAAACTTTCCCGACAAACGGGCGACGGTTGTCGATTTCGTGCGAGTTGGGGAGAATGAAGAGCGCGAATTTGATGCCGATAGCGATCGCCATACTTGGTTATCGGAACTTTCTGAAATTAGGAGGAACGAGTAAATGTATAATTTTGATGAAAAAGTAATCGCAGCGATTCGAGAAGCAGTCAGAGAACAAAGGCAACCAGACAAAGTTGCCAAACGTATCGAAGCTTGGCTAAACGCTATCAGCACCTCCGAACTCGGTGCTAGCGAGGAACGAGAATATCTAAATAACGTTTTGAATGCTATAAAAGGAGAGAGTGATGAAGAAGATTGAAATACTCGGTTGGGAAAGCCAAGGTTTGCGCTGCCCGGACGTTGAAATAGACCTGAAGATTAACGACGAAATTGCCCCCGTTGTCTTGATTCAGATGCCCAACGGTACGGGAAAAACCACCACTCTAACGATGATTCGCGCTGCCATGAATGGCGAGGCCAGAAATTGGAGTGCGGATAAGATAAGAAGTTTCCGCCGTCCCGGGGAATCCCGTTCCGAGGGTTTCTTTACTTTGCATCTCTGGGTCGATCGCCGCCCCCTTACTTTTGAACTAATGTTAGATTTTGATGGGGGAAAAGCGGAGTATGCAACTAGCTCCCCGGGTAGCGGTGGATGGATGCCAAACTGGGAACCGCCACCGGAGGCGAGACCGTTTTTTGACGATCGCTTTGTCAAACTATTTATTTTTGATGGGGAGTTTGCCGATAAACTGCTAGACTCCAGAGAATCGGAAGCGTCAAAAGCAATAGAGGCTCTATTTCAACTTTATTTACTAGAAGAGATTAAACAGAAAGCCGAAGATGCTTGGGTAGAAGAGACAAAAGATAAAACAGCAAAAAGCAAGCAAGGGCAAAGCTTGTATAAAAACAAGGTTAAAAGGCTGAAAGCGCAAATGAAGAAAGTAGAAGGCGATCGCCAACAAATTTATCGAAAGTTGTCCGAACTCGAACCAGAGATAGAGATGCTGGAGGGAAAGATTGACGAGCAGATTAGCACTCAAGAGAATTTGGGTCAAGAATTAGAGGCGAAAAAAGAGAAAGAGCGCGATGCTCGCAGAGACGTTGAAGATTCGGCATTGGAAGTAATGACTAGAATGCGGCAGCCCCATTTATTGCACGAAGCGTTTGCGCGATCGCTCCTCGAACTAAAAGACCAATTAGACCGCTTGCGACTGCCAGCTAGCACCTCCAGTCAGTTTTTCACCGAGCTTTTGGAGGAAAAAGATTGTATCTGCGGTCGGCCGCTAGACCGTCGCGCCCGCAAACAAATTGCCAAACGAAGTCAATATTACCTAGCAGAAGATACATCCGGTATTATCAACGCGCTCAAGCAAGACATAGACGTGCAAGTGCGCCAGGAAGGTAACGAAACCGCAGCAAATTTGACCGAGGAGCTAGAGCGTTTGGGTCGAGCGGTGGATAACAAGTTATTAGCAGAGACCGAAGTTAGAGTTTTGGAGCGGGAGTCCATAGATCGCGGCGATGATGAATTGAAAACTTGGGCGGAGGAGCGCGATAGCAAACGGGAGCGCCAGCGGGAGTTGGAAAAACGCCTCCAAGAAATAAACCGCGCTCCAAACTATAACGACGGAGACACGACCCAATGTTTGGCATCCCTGAAGAAGCAATTAAAGGAAGCAAAGGAAAAATTAGCGGAGATTTCGGATACCCTGGAACTGCGCGCCAAGACAACTGTTTTGCAAACTATAATGGATGTAGCAGTTACGAAAGCGCGGGCAAATTTGCAGGAGGCGATCCGCGTCAGTTGCAACCAGCGACTAAAAAAGGTGCTGTCGCGGGAGTACGTTCGGATTAAAAAAATAGACCGGTGCCTCCAACTGCGCGACCAGGAAGGTGCCAGCGTAGGGCAGACTTTATCGGTGGGCTACGTTTTTTTAGCAACTCTGCTCGATCGCGGACGACATCAGTTTCCGCTAATCGTCGATAGCCCCGCCAACCCCCTGGACTTGGAGGTGCGTCGGGAAATTGCTCGATTAATTCCAGACTTATGCGAGCAGTTTGTGGCATTTACGATCTCCTCAGAAAGAGCGGGGTTTACAGAGGATCTCGATGCTAGTTCGGGAAAGAGAACGAAATTCCTGACGCTATTTCGGCGCTCGGCGAGTACGGAAGCATTGATGCGGTCGCTCCCTCATTCTGGAGTAACTCAAACCAGCAATGGCGTGCTGGTGGAGGGAAAAGATTATTTCGATAGTTTCGATTTAGAAAAAGTAGAGGACTAGAGAGTCCGCTTGCGAAACCCGGTTTTTCCAAAAAACCGGGTTTCTGAGATACCAAAAGAAAAAGTAGAGGACTAGAGATTATGTCATTTAAAATGCGACGAGATGCGGAAAATTGGTTTTCTAACATTAAAGACCAAAAGCCCATCCAAACGAAGTTCGATCTTTACTATTTCTGTCTGATGTTGGGGTTGGCGAAGGGACGAAAAAGCAATCCGACCCGTTCTGAGGTGACAGATTTTGTCGATTATTTTGTCAGCGATTATAAGAAGAGTCAAAGGTTGATTATTGGTTTGTTGATAGGGGCGGAACTTTCTCGTTTGGGGATAGAGGCGACGGAGAAAAATGATGTCCGACAACTTTTTAATAAATTAGTCGATCCGACAACTCCGACTAATTTAACCGATGCAGGAATGGACGCGCTCAATCAATACTCAAGCGGCGGTTACGATTATCTTGCAGCAGAACTAAATTCAAAACCTCATTATGTGGAGGAATTTCTCAGAAGTTACGACAAATTATTGAAAGAGACAGTTGATTCTAATTCGGATTGGTTGGTTTAAAAAATTGCTCTTGACAAGAAAAAGAATGAGTTTATTAATTTTGTTACCGACCAGAAACCCGGTTTTTCACAAAAACCGGGTTTCTTAAATCTCCACGAACATCTCGTCTATTGCCCCACTTTAAAAATTTGTTCCGCAGTTAAATTTAACTCTGGAAAAATGGAGGATTGGATGCGATCGCTCCCCCGAAACAAATTAATAGCATACTCCCCATCCACCAATCGATCGACAAAATTCGCCGCCACTCAAGGGACTCCTGCCCCTTTCTACCTTTGGTATTCTAAAGTCTCCTTTGTCGCGTTCGATGTCACTCATAGTCTGTGGACAAAACAATCTGACTCGTGCGATAAGGTTGCTATTTCCAGAAGAAGGCAAATTTGGATATCAAAAAACGCTTTGGGACGGCTATCAAAAAAAGACGGCAGGAGTTGGGAATTTCCCAAGAAGAACTGGCGTTTCGCTCCGAACTGCATCGGACTTATATTTCTGACATTGAGAGAGGTTCGAGAAACCTGTCTTTAGAAAACATAGAAAAACTAGCAAAAGCGTTAGATATTTCTATTTCTGCCCTCTTTGCAAACTATGGTATTGAGGTAGAAGAATGAGTTCCACAGAAGCAAAAGTTAAAGACTTTTTAGAAGGCTCTGTGGCACGAGAAAACTTTAATATGCGTGCCTTGTTTCAAGAACTAATGCCAGTTTTAGAAATTGCTATGGGGGACGATTTTAATAGGATAAAAAATGCTTTACCTCGACGAGTTAGCGATTATGTATTTCAGGGAATTGTGCGTTCTGCATTTTTCATAGAACTGGTAAAGATACCTAAAATTGACAGTACCAAATTTAGAGTGCGCTGGAGAGAACAATTAAGATCGAGGGATCCCCGTTATGGCAGTTTTGAAGAGTGTTTTTATCTATTAGAAAAACTAACCGCAGAATTAGCGATCGCCATTGAAGATAGCGAAAATAACAAACTATTACAGCTATTTAGCGCCAATAAGTTATTACCTTATGAAATTCCCCTCGACTATCAAGAAGCAACGGTAGAAAGTCAAATGCATCGCTCCGATAACTTAGTTTGGTTTTGGGACGATTTAGCACAACGAGTTTTAAAACTTCGCGCGCTGCTCCTGGGAAAAAAAAGCAAAAGTCATACTAATACTTTTACCCCTTTTTGGGTTGCTGCCTACAAGAAAATTAAAGTTAAAACCTATCTGAGCGATCGCGTTCTTACTGGCGAATATAAAACAAATCGTGAAAAAAGATGGGAAACCCACCCCGCTTCCGTCCATTTTGCCTTGCGACGTACCTGCTGGGAAATAGAATTTATTCTCATAAACCAACTTTGTCATTTTGAAGGTTTCCCCAAAGAAACAAGACAGCTATTAGAGGAGGAAAAAATTCTTTTATCGATAGAAGAACTAAGACAAAAACTAGAACCAGCAGGGATTATTTTGCCAGATGCAACATTTCGCTGCCCTATCACAATGGAAGCTTTACGTTTTTCCGAATTCGAGCGAGAAATCAACGATCCAAAACATGGAAAAACTAGCTTCCAGGTAGGGCACATTAATCCATTGAAAGCTCTTAGCGACCTACCATATTACGGACACACACCTCAAAATATCAGTTGGATTTCCTCAAATGGTAACAGAATTCAAGGTTCTCTTTCTTTGCAAGAAACTCGCGATTTAATCCTGCAAATTCAGGAAAAATACCAGCAATTTGGTATTTTTAGATCGTAGTTAATTAGCTATCAACGACCCCTATTCGATCGCCAATTCCAACCAGTTCCAGACAAGCTTTCCGAGTAAGTTCTCGCGCTTCAATTCTTTGATTGATAGCCTGCTTTACCATTTTAGTTACCCGTTCTTTAACCTCTTTATCTTTAGGAATTGGTAACACGAGTTCCTTAATTCTATTCCCCAAAGAATCAATAATATCCTGAGTAAAACATTTAGATTTTACTTGACGGCGCACTGGTAAAGAACTCAGAGCAACTAGCAGTAAATAAGGAGAAAGCTCAGACGTATCTTTCACTCGCAATTTATATAAATGACTCTGAAAAACAATGCGAGTGTCATATTTAGTAATAAAAGCACAAGTTCCAATTAAATAAGTCCCGTCTTTTACCATTAAAATATCGCCTTCGCGGGCATCTTGTTTTTTAGCTAAAGATTGATAAATTTCTTCGCTAACGCAGTGCTTGGGATCTACCTTTATTTCCCAATTAGAAATATCAGAAGTTCTAACAAAAGGAATAACACCAGTGCCGTAGGAAAGCTTACCAACCTCATCACCAGTAGTAATTTCTAGTATTCCCGACGAAACTAAATCTCCTAGTTGAATCAAATCATGAGTAGGTTTTAGCAACAATAGCTCGGCATCTACATCCGGGTTATAATAGCGCGGCGCTAAAATATTGTCGGCTATTTTTTTATTTTCTATAGAGTAACCGAGATGATTAGATTTTCCTAACTTACCCTCTAAATATTGACGGTATTTAAGAGCAATTTCCGGCAATTCATCCTTTCCTATTTGTCGCCCGCGACTATCGTTACCGCACCACTTTGCCTCTGCCATAAAAATACTTTTTTCATCTTTTCCCTTATCAATTTTCTTTTCTAGCAATAACAGACAAGTTTTGGTATGGGTTCCACCTTTGCCAGAAATTTTAAAGAGCGCTTCTGGCATTCCCATAACCGCTTTTATGTTAGTCTTTTCCTGGATGTAATTCACTGCATAGCGATAATTTTTACTAGAAACCATACTTTCGGGAACGACAATTCCGATACGCCCGCCCGGTTTAACTAGAGAAATACACCGCTCTATAAAAAGAATTTGTGGTGGCACAGAAGACTGAATGTCTGAGAGCTTAATAAATCCATTGCCGTCTTTATTCTGTTTCCATTTATAAGCTAAATCGAAAGATTTTTTAACATTATCTGAAGCAGCAATTATGCGGGAACCAAAAGGAGGATTTGCTAGAACTATATCGAATTTACCTAAATAATTTTCTAAACTAAAATCCTTCTTATCCGCTGCTTTCCACGCCAAAGAATCGGCACAATAAACTCGTGCTGGCGCTAGAGTAACTAGAGACAAACGCGCCGCCGCTAAGTTAGCTAAATAACTGTCTTTATCAACCCCAAAAATGCTATTAGCGACCTCTTCTGGAGAGACACCAGCACCAACTAAATAACGGGCGGCGGCATTTAAAAATCCACCCGCCCCACAAGCTGGATCTATCAATTTTTCTCCAGGTTTTGGTTCGACCATAGAGACTAGCAATTCTACAGCATTCTGAGGTGTAAAAAACTGACCGTCTTGACCGCGAATATTAGAGCCTACAAAGACTTCATAAGCATCGCCAAATAAATCCCGTTTGGGATTATCCAGGTCGGCATCATCTAATAGTTTATCGACATAAATTAAACTATCTTCATCGAGCAGCAATTCAGAATTTTCGGCAAAAACATTAGGCAATAACTGTCGTATTTCTATAAATGCTTCCTGATAATACTTGGAAACTTTGCTGCTAGAAACATTAATTTTAAAACTATGTTTTTTGATGTGAAGTTTGCAAAACAAGCATTTAATTACTTCTTCTAATAATGCTTCATCTCGTGTAGCTCCGATGAAGCGACCGGCGAGGTAATTGCGTATTTGACGATAGGCATCTTTACGATCTAAAACAAAAAGTACCTTTTGATATGCTTCATCTGGATTGATTGCTGACCTTTTTTTCATGGACTCCTTAAAATAATTGCGGATAGCATTTTTTACCGTACTTTACAAACTAATAGTCTATTGCCCCACTTTAAAAACTTGTTCCGCAGTTAAATTTAATTCGGGAAAAATGGAGGATTGGATACGATCGCTCCCCCGAAACAAATTAATAGCATACTCCCCATCCACCAATTGATAAACAAAAATAGTCGGTTGTTTGGGATTACCCAGATATCGCCTCCCACCCAACCCTAAATAATCCACTATCCAATATTCAGCTATTCCCAATTTCTCGTATTCGCTAAATTTCATTTCATAATCGTCTTGCCAATTAGTGCTTACCACTTCGACAATTAAAGGAATGGTTTCTCCTTTGGTAACGAGCGATCGCTTCTTCCACATCGGTTCGTTTTCTAAAAGGCGATCGTCGAAAACCGCAACATCTGGAATAAAAGCAGAATCGTCGGAATCAATGGGTTTTACAAGACAATCGCGAGGAATGCGGTAGGGAAGTTTTAACCGCCGAATTTCTACAGAAAATTCTGTCGATATTTCTCCTGCTACAATTTGGTGAGTTCCTGTTGCTGGCATTTCTACTATTTCTCCATTATGTAATTCAAAACGACCCTTCCCATCTGGATACCAATCCAGAAATTCCTCTAAGGTCATAAGTTCGGGTTTGACTATTGCTTGAGTCATAATCTCTTCTCCTTGTTTTAATTTTCTCACCCGCCAGAAACCGGCTTTTTCACAAAAACCCGGTTTCTTAAATCTTCACGAACATCTTAATATCAAGTCGCAATAAACGATCCCCTAACCCAATTGTTAATTGTTAATTGTTAATTGTTAATTGATATAAGCGATCGCTTCCAATAACTGCTCTTCCGTGAATTGAGCAATTCCTAACTTTTTCGCCTTCTCCAATTTGGAACCAGCATTCTCTCCGACGAGCAAATAATCGGTTCTCGAACTCACCGAACTGCTTACCCGGCCCCCGGCATTTTGAATTAACTTTTTCGCCTCCTCCCGCGTCATCGTCGGCAAGGTTCCAGTAATGACAAAACTCTTCCCCGCCAATGGTAACTTCTGAGCCCCGCCGTCACTCTCCACCTTCGCCGCCACCATCGTCACTCCCGCCGCCTTCAACCTTTCGATTAATGTCTGGTTCGCCGGCACGCGAAACCACTGGCAAACCGATTGGGCGATTTCCGGTCCGATACCATATACCCCTTGGATATCCGTCTCTTTTGCCGCCGCCAACTCCTCCACGCCCAGAAACTTCTGGGTTAAAAGTTCCGCGTTGCTGCTGCCGACGTGGCGGATGCCCAAACCGTAAAGAACCCGGTCCCAAGGTTTAGTCTTAGATTCCGCGATCGCCTCCACCAACTTAGTCGCCGATTTTTCCCCGATCCTCTCCAGAGACGTCAGCCCCTCCACCGACAAATCGTATAAGTCCGCAAGCGATCGCACCAATCCTCGATCCACCAATTGCCCCACCAATTTTTCCCCAAAACCGTTTATATCCAAAGCCCCACGACTGGTCCAATGGCTCAAAGAACCCCGCAAAATTGCCGGGCAAGAAACATTGATACACCTCACCGCCGCTTCCCCCGCCGGCCTTACCACAGGTTCGCTGCATTCGGGGCAATTTTCCGGCATTTGAAATAGTGGTGCGTTTGCCGGGCGGAGTTCGGGTAATATCCTTACTACTTCTGGGATGATTTCCCCTGCTTTGCGCACGATCGCCGTATCTCCTATATGTAAATCTAGTTCTGCCAGGCGATCGCTATTGTGTAAAGATGCTCTCTGTACCGTCGTACCCGCCAACTGCACCGGTTTTAGTTCCGCCACCGGAGTTAGCGCCCCCGTTCTTCCTACCTGTACCGTCACCGCTTCTACTGTAGTCGGAACTTCTTCTGCCGGATATTTAAGAGCGATCGCCCACCGAGGATATTTGCTACTAAAACCTAATTGTTGTTGCAATTGAAGAGAATTTATTTTAACAACAACCCCATCGGTTAAATAGGCTAAATCCTTCCGTTTTTCGTCCCAATAATCGTAATATTCTGCTACTTCCTCCAAAGACTTGCAGAGTTTTCGATTGGGATTAACTTTAAACCCCAAATCGGTTAAATATTCCAAACATTCCCATTGAGAGTTGATTTCTTCCCCAGAAGGAACCGTATAAGCAAAAAAATCCAACCGTCGTTCCGCAACTTTTTTCGAGTCTAATTGTCTCAGCGCCCCCGCCGCCGCATTCCGAGGATTTGCGAACAAATATTCCCCTATTTTTTCTCGTTCTGCGTTAAGTTCGGCAAAAGTTTCTAAAGACAAAAAAGCCTCGCCGCGCACTTCTAAAATTGGCGGCGGGTTATCCGTTTTTAAGCGTAATGGAATCGAGCGAATTGTCTTAACATTTTGAGTAATCTCCTCCCCTTCGCTGCCATCTCCGCGAGTCGCCCCCCTGGTTAAAATACCGTTTTCGTAAGTCAATGCTAAAGCGGAACCGTCTATTTTTAATTCGCAGACATATTTTATCCCTTCTTTTTCCTCTCTTCCTTCCTCCTCTATCCCCCGCAACCTACGTTTTTCCCAAGCTTTTAATTCCTCAATATTAAAAGCATTTTCCAAACTGTAAAGGGGGATATTATGGCGGACCGTTTGGAATTTTGTCGCTGGTTTTTCTCCCACTCTTTGAGTCGGACTGTCGGGAGAGATTAACTTTGGGTATTGCTCTTCTAACTCTTGCAGTTCGCGATAGAGGCGATCGTAAACTGCATCTTCCATAATGGGGCGATCGAGGACGTAATAGGCATAACTAGCTTCTTGCAGTTGTTGCCTCAATCCTTCGACCCTTTGTTTGATTTCAGAACTTGCTTTTACCACTGTTTTTTCCGAGAATAGGGAACGGGGAATGGGGAATTGGGAATA
>JAXHVR010000049.1:15821-44264 GCA_034189005.1 Cyanobacteriota bacterium
AGGCATAACTAGCTTCTTGCAGTTGTTGCCTCAATCCTTCGACCCTTTGTTTGATTTCAGAACTTGCTTTTACCACTGTTTTTTCCGAGAATAGGGAACGGGGAATGGGGAATTGGGAATAGTAACCCTAATTATCCCACATTTCACCCATCCGTTAAATCCGCTGCACTCGTCCGCTGCCCAATTAGCTAAATATTACAAACTCAACTCAGAAAACTCGCTAAATTTCTTTTGCAAAGCAGCAGATTGAACTGCGGTAGTAGCAGCCATTTCCCCATTACTGCTACCATTACCGCCATTACTCGAATAGTTCTCCTTAGCCCCAGCAGAACCTATCGGTGGTTTGGTGTTAATTTTCGTTAGGGGTTCGTGTTCTACTTGGAACACGTTTGCATAGAGATTAGCAATGATTTGTTTGCCACCTTGAGTTAATTCCAAATAACCCAATGCTGCTGGAATGTAGGGATAAACGCCATTCCAATAAAACTTACCGTAATTGCGTCGCAGATCCCCTGGAGACTTGTAACCCAAAACTTTATTAGTTCCCACTTCTTCAAACTCATAGAAAAGGGCGCTAATTTTGCGGAGATAATTAGGGTCGCTTAACTGACCGATTAAATCGGCCGCCCTCGATAAACCGGAATAATTCTGTCGGTCTTGGTGTGTTTCTGCTGCTGGGACGGGGAAGCGAGTTAGTTCTATATTCCGCTTAATTTGTTCCGCATCGATTAATTTGTGACCGCCAAAACGTTCGTCTATTACTAATTTGCCGCGATCGACGTGGTAAGGGGTGAGACTAGCTGCAGTAGCACCGATAGGCAAGGAAACCATGCCCCCCTCGATGCCCGTAGCATAGAGGCCAACAGATTCTTGGTCTTGCCGGCAAACTCCTTTGACATAACCGATGTCGTGACAGAGCAGGGAAATGATATAGTGGAGCCAGTCTTCGGAAGAAACCCCCCCCTCGCGGATGTGCTTGCCCCGGAGGATGTCTTGTCCAACCAGGGTCACTAACATAGTGTGTTCTACGTTATGGTATAGAGCATCACAGTTAGCGATATTTTCCAGAGCCATATTGCCGGCCCAGGCGATTATTTCAGGGTAATCTGGTTTGAAGCCGCCATAAGTGCGACTGTAACCGGCTTGCAGTTCTTTGACAAAGGCATCAATTAAGATTTCAGTTGCGTTAAACATATTTTGGCTTTTTTTGTTTGAGTAATGGTGTTAATCTCAATGAATGTCAATTTATAGAAAATTGCTTTAATAGTCGTTGCCAATAGCTTTGGCCAAAAAATAAAATAGCTTGTTTGGCACTGACAGCCCTCAAGATACCTTAAACTTAGCAAAAACTTATTATTTCGCCAAGTTGGTCTAGGAATTAGAGAGCTTAAGAGTCTTTCTATCTTGCTCTGGCCTTAAATTTTACGTTTAAAAAACAGCAAATAATTTTTAATTATAAGGAGGATGAGGTGGTAACTAGCACTGTAGAGCCTATTTTTGACGACCCTACAATTATTATAGAGCGCGATACCCCAACGGGAGGGGACGATACCACTACAGGCGGTGGGACAAGTCCCGACTTTGACTCTGGGCCATCTTTGGACGGTAACGAAATTTTGGGGACTGATGAGGATGAAACCCTTGAGGGGACGGCGGGGAGAGATTTTTTCTTCGCAGGAAGCGGTCGGGACTCGGTTTTGGGTGGCGGCGCGGGGGACACCCTCTATGGTGAGGGAGATAATGACACTTTACTCGGAGAAGATGATGACGACCAACTTTTGGGCAACCGAGACCAGGACCTACTTTTTGGCGGTGAAGGGGAGGATACTTTATGGGGCGGCAAGAATGTTGACCAGTTATTTGGGGAGGAAGACGACGATTTATTATTGGGTAATTTAGGTAACGATTTGTTGGCGGGTAATGAAGGGGACGATTGTTTGTTTGGCGGTAAAGAAGACGATGTTTTAGAGGGTAACGATGGTAACGATAGTCTTTATGGCGATCGCGATAAGGATTTTTTAATTGGCGGTTTTGGTGAAGATGTATTTTTTATTGGTTCTTCTACGGGCGGCATTAATCTTAATGATGCCGATGTAATTCTAGATTTTACTTTAGAAGAAGAAGACCAAATTGGTCTTTTGGACGGTCTTCGTTTTGGAGATTTGGAGTTGGAAGAGGTTGTAATCGAGGAGATTGAGGGTACGACTCTTAGCGGTACGGCTATTAGAATTGACGAAAGGGGCGACGAAGGAGATTATTTGGCTGTTTTGGACGGTATTGCTCCCGAGGAACTCGGTTCGGGGGATTTTATTACTATTTGATAATAATTAACAATTATTAATGGTTCGAGAGAACGGAAATAAAAAGCATGAGAAAAGAAGAAAAAATACCGAGAAAATATGATGCAGTTAAAGGAGGTAAAAAACCTCCCCCTACTCGTGGTGCTGTATTGGGAGGCATTGAAGGGGTAAAAATGCGCTTAAATTCTACAGAAGTAAAAGTAAGAGCTGCTGCTGTTGTAGAGGCAATTAAATATGGAGAAGCGGGACTAGATTTGATAATTCAGGCGTTAAAGGATCGAGATTCTTTGGTAAGGAAAACTGCCAAAAATTGCCTGAAAAAAAAACTGGACTATCCGAAAGTAAAAAAAGCTCTAGAAGAGAGTAATTGCCAGAGTTTGTATTTTGATGGAATTGACGATTATTTAGAAATAACCGACGCCAGTTTTTTAAGACAAATAGGTAGCGGTAATTTTACTTTTTCCGCTTGGGTGAAAGGAAGCGATCGCGAACAAACCGCCCACCCTCAGATTTTATCTAACCGTGGTGGCTTTAACGGACCGGGATTGTTGTTTGGTTTTCATTGTCAGTGGGGAGGAAGTTCTCATAAAATCCCTTACGTTCAACTGGACGGTCAGAATTTCATAAATTACCAAAACCCACCAAACTTATTAGATAATACATGGCATCATTTTGCCGCTAGCAAGATAGGCGACGCTTTGCAATATTATGCTGACGGTAGAGAAATCGGTTCTGTAAAACACGGACATATCCCAAAAACTACTGTTATTTCCAAGGTCAGATCGTTATTCATCGGTTGGGATCGAGGTAATTCAGGAGTAACCCGCTTTAAAGGCAATATTAAAGAAGTACGAATTTGGAATATTCCCCGTTCTGCTGTTGAAATAAATGCAGATATGTATGCCTATCTCAGAGGAAACGAACCAGGTTTAATTGGCTATTGGAAATTAAATGAAGGGGAAGGAAATGTTGCAAAAGATTATTCTGCTAGTAAAAGCGATGCTAAAATACTAGGAGCTTCATGGCAGGAAGATGACGGCTTTATTGAAAATAACTAATGGAGCGATCGCCCGTTAACCAATTACGAATTATAGCAATTTTTAATGGATTACGCTCTAATTTTGAGCCAGAAACCGGCTAACTTCTGCGAAACCAGGTTGGTCTTCAATATCGCTTTATATTAACGGATTGCTATAGCAATCCGTGCAGGGACCCAGAAAAATTAGGGGGCAAGAAACCCGGTTTCTTTGAGAAACCGGGTTTCTAAATATCGCGAACGATCTACGGCTTCCTATATAATTGTTAATTATTAATTATTAATTATTAATTGTCAGTGGAAGGTTTTCTCAATCTAAATAAAGCTAAAGGCATGACATCCCACGACTGCGTGGCGAAGGTTCGACGATTGTTGCGCCTCAAACGGGTGGGACATGGAGGAACCTTGGATCCATTGGCCACCGGAGTTTTACCGATCGCTATTGGTAGGGCCACCAGATTGTTACAGTTTATGCCTGCGGAAAAAGCTTATCGAGGCACGGTGAGATTTGGTTTAACCACCGCCACCGACGACCTAGAGGGAGAAATTATCGCCTCTAAACCAGCGCCAGACCTGACTCTGGCAGAAGTTGAAGCAGTTTTGCCTAAATTTTTGGGGACTATCGAGCAAGTGCCGCCGAGTTATAGCGCTATTAAAGTAGAAGGAAAGAAATTGTACGATTTAGCGCGTGCGGGTAAAACCGTCGAAGTGCCAGCAAGAACAGTGGAGGTTTATCGAGTGGAAGTCTTGGAGTGGAGAGATGGAGAGTTTCCCGAGGTCGATCTGGCGATCGCCTGCGGTCCAGGGACTTACATTCGGGCGATCGCTAGGGATTTGGGGGCCATTTTGAATAGGGGCGCTACTTTAGCAGGTTTGAGTCGAACTGAAAGTTGCAGCTTTTGTTTGGGGGATAGTTTGACCTTGGAAGAGTTAGAAAGTCAGCTACAAAAGGGGACTTTTCGCCCCGTAGCGGCGGACGGACCCTTGGGACATTTACAAGCGATCGCTCTCCCTGCAGGAGATGCCCGGGGTTGGTGTCAGGGAAAGCGCATCGCTTACGAGGAAAATCAGGGAGAGCAAAAGCAAAAGTCGGTGCGGGTTTACGGTCATGAGGAGGAATTTTTGGGCATCGGGGAATTTCTGGAGTCGCCAACAGGGCTCCTCCTCGCCCCACGAGTGGTGATGAGAAGCCAATAGATGATGAAGTTTTGGTCAAGATTTTCGACCGCCGAATTTTCTTTCCTAGTTAAATACTAGAAACTCGCTCTTTTTGTTGAGAGTGAAGTTCTCAAAGCTTGCGAGAAAACACATAAATTGAAAAGCGTCTTATTGGTAAATTCAGTATCATGGCGGATGACAAGTATCGAGGAAATACTAAATAATAAAATCGATAAAGGGTTGCCTGGATAATCAATCAATGTAAACTAGAGCCACGATTAAGGGATTCTATAGTATGTCGGCATATACTAAAAGCTGTATTAAGCTGGCAAAGACTCTAGCTACCATCAGCAAAGAGCGGGTAAGCGGCAAATTATTGGTGGAAGGTGGGACTAAAAAATGGCAGCTTTATTTTTTGTTTGGCCAGCTTTTGTATCCCTGTGGAAGCTTCCATCGAGCAAGGCGCTGGTATCGAGGGATGGCTCGATACTGGCCGGATTTTCAATTAAAAGCAAAATTACTGGAGGACGAGCGACTCTGGGAATACAAATTATTGCATAAGGGTATTGAAGACGATCGCTTGAGTTTGCCCCGAGTTAAGGCTATGTTAGGAGCGATCGCTTATGAAGTTTTCTTTGCTATTATTCAGGAGTCAAATGTTACTAAAACTTGGCATCCTCTAAAGCCTCCCAATTCTCAAATAGCTAAAAGCTTGCTGCTCTCCGCTTCAGAACTTCAGCCGGTTTTTGCTTCTATAAATAAACTATCCCAACAATGGAAAGAAATGGGTTTATCCCATGTCGAGCCTGATTTTGCTCCAATAATAAAAGAATCTGTCAATTTATCTACTCATGTAAAATCGGATTCTTTTTGGCTAGAAAATAAGCTCTTAAATGGTGACAATACTATCTGGGATATAGCTATAGAAAAAAAGCAGCCGTTGTGCGTAACGGCTCGCAGTTTAAATTACTTTGAAAAGCAAGGTTTAATAGCTTTCAATAAAGTTCCCGATCTGCCATCTCCAATGGCAAAAAATAAGTTAGTTTCAGCAGCAGTAAGCTCTTATAACTTAACCATAGCTTGTATTGATGATAGTCCTTTGGTGGGAGATTTTTTAGAGCAAATTCTTAAGCCACTGGGCTATACAATTATTAAAATTCAAGACCCGTTTCTAGGCTTGCCCGAGTTAGAAAAACATAAGCCCGACCTTATTTTTCTAGATTTAGTAATGCCGAAAGTGAACGGTTATAATGTTTGTTATTTTTTGCGCAGAACTACGATGTTTCAAGAGACACCCATAGTCTTTTTAACGGTGCAAGATACTATTGTAGATAGAACTAGGGCGAAATTAACGGGTGCTAATGACTTTTTAAGTAAATATGCCGAAGCAGACAAAGTTATTCAAGTAGTGAAAAAATATGTCAAAACTAAGGAAGTAACGAGCAAAGAACCTAATGTATTGTACGAGCCTAAAAAGGGTTTAGCTCCTTTTCCTATTAGTAGTTGAAAATCGGTAACTGGAACCGATAAGGTGCAGGATGCCTGCCATTAGCTTTATTGCTAATTGCCCAAAAAGCGCTACCTAAGCGCGATAGCCTAAAGTAGCAGCGTAAAAATGCGAGTAATTGCGTATAAATTAAGATACAGGGTAGAACCCCTGGTTTTTAAAATCACTAATTGCTATAAAATTAAGATGTAGTAACCAGATAAAGCGATATGCTAGCGACAGAAACTGCCTGTAACAGACTGTCTAATACTCTAACGGCACTCAGCCAGAAGCAAGCTACGGGTAAATTGCTATTAGAAAACGACGATCAAGAATGGGAAATTCACCTATTTAAGGGACATCTAGTTTATGCTACTGGAGGATTGCATAAAACGAGACGGTGGTATAGGGTAACTAAACAACACTGCCAGAATTTGCGGGTTAATGCAAGCTTAGTCTCTGGGGAAGAACTTTGGGAATATCAACTGCTGCAACAGGCGATCGCCAGCGACCGAATTACCATAGAACAGGCCAAAGCCATAATTACCAGCAGCGCTTATGAAGTATTCTTTTCTCTCTTCAGTCAGCCGACATTAAAAAGAGAATGGACTCCTCAAAAACCACAAGCGAGAAAAACGACTTCTGATTTATTATTGTCCCCAGAAGAAATACAAAAACTTTTATTATCAGCAGGCACTCTCTGGGAAGAGTGGGACCAGATGGGTTTAACTTCGGTTTTGCCGGAACAAGCACCAATTTTAAAACACTCAAAAAATTTGAAAAAGCGAGTAAGTAACGAGTCTTTACTGGTTCTGAATCAAAAATTTAACGGTCAGAATACTTTGTGGGATATTGTTTTAAAAAAACAAGAAAGCTGGAAAGCATTACCTCCCATCTTAAGCAAATTTTTAAAAAAGGGTTGGATTGAAATGAAAGCGGTGCCAGATTTACCATCGCCTGTAGAACAATTGCGCCTAGTTTACTCCGCTACCAAGCGTCCTCAACCCATGATTGCTTGTATGGACGGGAAGAATGGAGATTTTTTAGAGAAAATTTTAGCACCGCTAGGCTATAGAGTTTTAAAAATTTTAGACCCCCTAGAGGGCATATCAACTTTGGCTAAGTCCGAACCGGATTTGATATTTATGGATTTAGTTATCCCCGAGATTAATGGCTATTCATTATGTAGTTTTTTGCGCCAAACTTCGAGATTTAGAGAAATTCCGATCGCCATTTTAACAAAACAAGATGACTGGGTAACTCGCTGGAGAGCCAAAATGGCTGGTGCTTCTGAATTTGTGAGCAAGCCGGCTACTTCTAAAAAAATTTTGGCTGTGGTGGAGAAATATTTAAAGACTGTCTAGTAAATAAACAAGTTCGTAGCAATCGCTTTAGCGATTTATATTGATAAATCGCTAAAGCGATTGCTACGAACATTCGCTACATCTTTGTGCGGGGCAGGAGGGGAAAAATGTTAATTGTTAATTGTTAATTGGGAAAATGTTAACCCATGAAAATGTTAATTGCGGACGGATTGCTATATAATTATTAGCTCCAATTAACTTTGAAGGATTTGCAATAAATCCAGGATGAAAAAACAATGACAGAAGCCAAAAAGCCCCAAACAAGAACCGAAAGCGACAGCATGGGAGAAATCCAAGTGAGGAGCGATCGCTACTGGGGAGCCCAAACGGAGCGATCGCTCTATTACTTCTCCATCGGCAGCAACTACATCCCCCCAGAAGTCATCAAAGCTTTCGCCATCCTCAAGAAAGCCTGCGCCCAAACCAACCACGAACTGGGGCAACTCCCAGAAGACAAAACTAAATTAATAACCCAAGCGGCGGAAGATATCCTCGCGGGCAAACTCGACGGCAACTTCCCCCTGCGAGTCTGGATGACCGGCAGCGGCACCCAGTGCAACATGAACGCTAACGAAGTAATCGCAAATCGGGCGATCGCTCTGGCGGGGGGTGTCATGGGGAGCAAAAATCCCATCCACCCCAACGACCACGTTAATATGTCGCAATCTTCCAACGACACCTTCCCCACTGCCATGCATATCGCTTCCGCCGTGGCAATTAAGGAACGTCTAATTCCCAAAGTAACCAAAATGCGGGATGCCCTCCAAGCAAAAGCAGAAGAATTTGCCGATCTAGTGAAAATCGGGCGGACTCACCTCCAAGATGCGGTGCCGCTAACTCTGGGGCAGGAGTTTTCCGGTTATGTCGCTCAACTGGATGCGGACCTAAAGCGGGTGGAAAACGTCCTGCCGGATCTCTACGAATTGGCCATCGGCGGTACTGCGGTGGGTACCGGTTTGAACGCGCCCAAGGGTTTCGCCCAACTGGCGGCGGAGAAAATTGCCGAACTTACTGGGTTGCCCTTTGTGTCAGCCCCGAATAAGTTCGCCGCCCTGGCCGCCCACGATGCGATCGTTATGGCTAGCGGGGCGATGAAAACTTTGGCTTGTTCTCTGATGAAGATTGCTAACGATATTCGGTGGTTGGGCAGCGGTCCCCGCTGCGGTCTGGGGGAACTGATTTTGCCGGCTAACGAACCGGGTTCGTCGATCATGCCGGGAAAGGTGAACCCGACTCAATGCGAGGCGATGACTATGGTGGCGGCCCAGGTTATCGGTTACGATACTGCTATAACTGTTGCCGGTTCCCAGGGGAGTTTTGAGTTAAACACTTTTAAGCCGATGATGGTGTTTAATTTAATTGAGTCTATTAATATTATGGCGGACTCTTGTAATAATTTCACCGATTTTCTGCTGGTGGGGCTGGAAGCGAATGAGAAGCAGATCGATAGTTATTTGGAAAATTCGTTGATGTTGGTGACGGCCTTGAGTCCGAAAATTGGTTACGATAAGGCGGCGAAGGTGGCTCATCACGCTCACGAGAAGGATTTGACTCTCAAGGAGGCTTGTTTGGAGTTGGGTTATGTTTCCGCATCGGAGTTCGATAAGGCGATCGAACCTTATTCTATGGCGCATCCAGAGTAGGGGCAGTTCGTAGCGATCGCGAAGAGCGATTTCCATAGTTCGTAGTAATCGCTTTAGCGATTCATCTTTATAAATCGAAGTTCGTAGTAATCGCTTTAGCGATTCATCCTTATAAATCGCTAAAGCGATTACTACAAGCAATTTTAACAAACTTCTGGGCGATAAATAGGCCTGACAATGAGGGTAATATTATGCCGATCGACGACTTCGCAAATGTCCTCCGGTTCCAGGGTAACGTTATCCGGGCAGCGAGCGGGCCAGGTAGTGTCTTGAAAACGGACCCTTCCCGGACGGTATGGGTGAATAGCTTCGTCAACGATCGCCTCCTTTTCTAAAGTCTCACGGTACGAGTAGCGGGGAGGTTGAGAGTTATTTGCTTTGGTTTGAGCGGGTTTTAATAATAGTCCTAAAAGGTTAAACATGGGAAGACCTCCGGCTTTTTTACAGATGAACGCGATGGGGGACTGGCAAGGAGCATAATACTTAACTCTGCCAAGTCCTCCTACAATATCTATTAGTAAATTGAGTCAAATTTATGCAATTTTTGATTTCTCGGGTTTGAAATCGATCGTTAAGCTCTAAGTAGGGCAGCAAATATTACCCCCCTCTGTGGAACATTTATTGCAATTGCTGGCAATTATTGTTTCCAGTGGAAAAGCTACAAAGGATAAAAAATTCAGAAATAGCAAGACAAGCATCAATTTCATCTGCCCGGCTATTTCCTCGGTTGTGGGTTTGAGACAGAGATTAGATTTCATGGTTCTAAGAATTAACTCAACACTTTCAGCGTAAGGGTATCCTCCCAGAGCGGGTGAGAGTACCATGCCACTTTCTTAATTTGTCAAAGGGAACGAGCTTCAAGTCCATAAGATTGTCGGAGTAGAAGGCAGACTCAAGAGACAGTTGAGCAACTGACACTCTATCTATCATCTGCGAATGGACCTGTAGGGGTTAACAATTTCAGGGGTTAACAATTTCAGGGGTTAACAATTTGCTCGATGTTCCAATCGTAACTTGGGACCGCAGTCTTTGTGGTAAGAAAAAGTTAGATAAAAAAGTGAGTTTTAGTTGGTAAGTAGGTAGGCAAAAATATTTGGACCCCGGATTTCCCCGTAGAACAGGCGTCTCGCCTGTTTCTAATTATCTCGCCTGTTTCTAATTAATTTTGCACGGGTACTTAGCGATCGCCACTGGGAAAAAGTTAGAAAAAGTTAGAACTTCGATAAAACTGTTGCATCGCGACTGTCAATCCCTCTATAATAGTTACTCATTATGACAATTATTGAATCGCTGAAGCAGACCAGATCGATCCCCCGTTGGTCCCCCTGTCGATCCCCCTCCCGTCCCCCTTAAAAAGGGGGAGGCCAGAGGAAGAAGTTTTTACTGTCGGGGGGACTTTGAGTGTTTTCCGGCTCCCCCCTTTTCAAGGGGGGCTGGGGGGGATCGAAAATGTATTTCACCAATTCAATAATTGCTATATTAAAAAACTAGGAAGCGCGAGCCATGACACCAGAAGAAGCGTTCGATTTCGTCAACGCCAAACATAAAGAACGGGAAATAAAAGGTCTCAGCGACCTGCACAAAAGTATTTTTTGCAGGTGTTGGGAAGGAGAAAAATATGGGCAAATAGCAGCAAAAGTATATTCTACTGAGGGACATATTAAAGCGGAAGGAGCTAAATTATGGAAAATATTAGGAGATTTATTCGGGGAAAAAGTCAGCCAGAAGAACTTCCGAGGAGTGGTGGAGACGGAAATAAAGCGAGAGAGCGATTTTGCATCCGCAACGCTTCGCGAACGCCTAAAATTCCCCCTACCCCAACAAATGAAACAATGGTTTAAAATCCTAAATTACGAATTTGTAAAAAGCTACAACGTTGAGGGGATAATCGAAGGTAAAAGGTTTTTTGAATGGATTATCGAAGTTCCAGCCCGCCGGGGATACGATCGCATCCTCGTGCGAGGGGTAGAAGGGGAGGCGGGACTTAGCGCTCTCAATGCTTTAAGCCAGTCCGTGGAGGGGCAAAGAACCGATGAAGGTTGGCTCGTAGCGGTCCTCCGCATCAGTAAAACGGCTCGCAACGAAGCTCAAAAGAACGAAAACCAAAACCTATTTTGCTACACCTTCGACGAACTCCTAGACCAAGAGGCGGACTTCAGCGGCTATTGTCAATGGCTGGAGGAACAAATCGAACTGCGCGGCATGGAGAAAAAGTATGTACCTCTAGCCTGTACCAAGGAAGAAGTCGATCCGAATACGAAGCAAAAAATCGCAGTCGATCGCTACGAGGAAGACGACGGCTGGATCGACGGTTATGTTGACAAGTGGCTCGACGATCCGGCGAAAAAACATCTGTCTGTCCTCGGCGAGTTCGGTACCGGCAAGACTTGGTTCGTCTTCCACTACGCCTGGACCCAGCTACAGCGCTATTTGGATGCGAAAAAGCGAGGGGTGGAACGGCCGCGCTTGCCGATAATTATCTTGCTGCGGGACTATGCCAGGGCCGTTAATATCAAGTCTCTGTTTTCCGAGTTCTTTTTCCGGCAGCATGAAATTCCCCTACCCGGTTATTCTGCTTTTGAACTGCTCAACCGCATGGGTAAGTTGTTGGTAATTTTTGATGGTTTCGACGAGATGGCGACTAAGGTCGATCGCCAAAAGAGGATCGATAACTTTTGGGAGTTGGCTCAAAGCGTGGTGCCAGGGGCGAAGGTAATTCTTACTTGTCGGACCGAGCATTTCCCTGAAGCTAAGGAACGTCGCGACACTCTCAATGCGGAGTTGAAAGCTTCCGTCGCCAACCTGACTGGGGAACCGCCCCAGTTTGAATCTTTGGAATTGAAGAAGTTTAACGACGACCAAATTCGTCAGGTGCTTTCCTTTCAGGCCGAACCGGCGACGGTGGAAAAGGTGATGGGGAATCCTCAATTGTTAGATTTAGCGCGCCGTCCGGTGATGAGCGAGTTAATTCTGGAGGCGCTGCCAGAGATTGAGGCGGGGAAGGCCATCGATTTGGCGCGAATTTATCTCTATGCGGTGAAACGGAAGATGGAACGAGATATCGAGCAAGAGCGGACTTTTACTTCTCTGGCGGATAAGTTGTATTTTCTGTGCGAACTGTCTTGGGAAATGTTATCCACCGACAAGATGAGTCTCAATTATCGGGAGTTTCCAGATCGGATTCGCCGCTTGTTCGAGCCAGTGGTGCGAGAAGAAAAGGATCTGGACCACTGGCATTACGACATGATCGGTCAGACGATGCTGATTCGCAACGAGGATGGGGACTACAGTCCGGCCCATCGTTCCCTGTTGGAATTTTTTGTTGCCTATAAGTTTGCTGCGGAGTTGGGGGTGTTGCCTTCGGATTTTCTGGAAGTGGCCGAGGCGCAGTCTCATGTCAATCCCGAGGCAACTGCCTTGGACTACACTTGGTCTAATTATTTCCTGCGGGAAGTGGATGCTAGGGGGGAGGTTATGGCGATCGCTCCTCTAAAAACTTTTTCTAGGGAGTCTCTGGAGCATTTGCGTACCACTTTTGGAGAGATGCCTCTGGCGAAGGCGGTTTTGGATCTGTTGTTGCCGATGTTGGAACCAGCGGCAGCGACTGAGGAGAAGTTGGAGGAAATCTGCCATAAGTTCCGCGAGGTTGTGGGGGCGACGCGGGGGAAGACTTTGGAGGAGGTTGGTTATGTTGGCGGGAATGCGGCGACCCTTTTGGTAAAAAGCGATCGTGCTGCTTTGGAAGGTTTGGATTTTAGTCGCGCTGTTATCTTGGGAGCAGATTTTACTGGTGCTAGCTTGCAGGATGTAAATTTTGCTGAGGCAAATCTGGCTAAATGTGTATTTATGGAATCTAGGCATCAAGTCAGAGAGTTTGCGTTTACTCCCGATAGCAAACTCTTGGCAACAGGGCATGAATCGGGTAAAATTCATCTGTGGCAAGTTGCCGATGGTAAAAAACTGTTGACTTGGGAAGGTCATACCCAGAAAGTCACAAGCATAAAATTTGATGCTGAGGGTCAAACTCTCGTTAGTGCTAGCACTGACAAAACAGTAAAGTTTTGGAATCTGACAACCAGTAAGTGCTTGAGAAGCTTAAACATCGAGTCAAATGTTGTAAGAGCTACTGCCTTGAGTCCCAACCTGCAAATCTTAGCTACTGGTAGCATAGACGGTACAATAGAATTATGGGATGTCAGCAATGGCAAATGTTTGGCAACTATGTCAGGAGATGTAAGCTGGATAAACAGAATTATCTTCAGTCCTAGTGGCGAAATTTTGGTAACTGCTAGTAAAGACAAGGATATTAAAGTGTGGGATGTTGCTAGCGGCGAATGTCTTGCTACTTTATCAGGACATGAAAATACAGTCCGTTGTATTGCTTTTAGCTCCGATGGTAAAATTTTGGCAAGTGGCAGTTCTAGTTTGACTATCAAGCTCTGGAACATAGCAGACATCAATAACATTCGCGAGCCAGTTACTATCGAAAATGTAGCGCCATGGCTCGCTTTTACTCCAGATGGAAAAATCCTTGCTAGTGGAAGCGCCGATCGAACTATAAAATTGTGGAATCTGGAAAATCGCGATCGCCCTCAACTGCTCAAAACTTTACCAGAACATACCACTTCGTTAATGGGGGTTGCTTTTAGTCCAGATGGCAAGACTTTAGTCAGTAGCGGTGGTGACAAACAGTTGAGGCTATGGAATGTTGAAAATATTAACGATGTCAAGCTCAAAGTTGCTTTAGCAGGATGGAAGAATTGGAGCCGAACGATCGCTTTTAGTCCCGATGGCAAAACTTTAGCTAGCGGTAACGACGATAGTACTGTGAGACTTTGGAATTTACAAACAGGGGAGGTAATGGCTACTTTGCGGGAACATAAAGAGCGCGTGCAATCGGTTGCTTTCACTGCCGACGGTAAAACTCTAGCCAGCGGCAGTTGGGATTTGACCGTCAAATTATGGAATGTCAATACGGGTAAATGTTTGGCTACTTTGCGCGAACATAAAGACCAAGTGTATTCGGTTGCTTTTAGCCCTGGCGATCGCTTGGCGTTCGGTGGAGGCGACGATCGCAATATCCGGTTATGGGATGTTAAGACCAAGCAATACCTGAAAACTGTTCCTAGCAAATATACATCGACAGTGTTTGGAATTGCTTTGAGTCCCGATGGTAATAAAATAGCCGTTACTGGATTCGATCCAGTGGTTAAATTGTGGGATGTTGACACGGATGAAAATGTAACGAGTTTCCAAGGACATGAAGGATATATAACCTCAGTTGTCTTCAGTCCCGATGGCAAGCTGCTAGCAACTAGCAGCTACGACACGACCGTGCGCTTGTGGGATGTCAGCACCACCGAATGCATCGCGATTTTTGAAGGTCAACAAGTCTGGACCCATTCCATCGCCTTCAGTCCAGACGGTCAACTGTTAGCCAATGGAGGGCTTAACAATACCGTGCGTTTGTGGGATGTTAATACTCATCAACTTTACGCCACTTTTAGCGGACACGAAAGTTGGGTGCAATCGGTAGCTTTCAGCCCCGACGGTCAAACCCTCGCCAGCAGCAGTGCCGACGAAACCATTAAACTCTGGGATGTTAAGAGCGGGGAGTGCATCAAAACCATGAAAGTACCCGGTCCTTACGAAAACGCCAACATCTCCGGGGTCGAGGGTTTGAGCGATGCCCAGAAGGCAAGTCTCATAGCATTGGGGGCAGTGGAATAGTTCGTAGTAACGACTTTAGTCGTTTTTATCTCCAAGAGCGATCGCTACGATATCAAAACTCCTTCCATATTATCATCTAATTCTGCCGAGACTCCTTCTTCATCAATTCTTATCGGGTCGTCGGCACAACTTCCCCACGTTCTCTCAAAAAAGTCAGGAGGCCATCCCGGATGTCTCGCTGTTTTCTCTTCCCTTGTATCTGTAGTGGCTTGGAAGACCGCTAATACTTCTAATTGGGTGTTCTTTACTTCTGCAGGCATCTGCACTCTTAAGATGCCATCTTCTCTTATATAGGTTTTTAACTTAATATTTTGCATACTTAAGAATATAGCAAGTCTAATCCTGCTGTATCTAGGTTTTAAAAAAGCCGGTGGCGGGACTCGAACCCGCGACCAATTGATTACGAATCAACTACTCTACCACTGAGCCACACCGGCTTAAACAGCTTTTTATGCTAACACGCTAAAAGCCTAAATGGCAAGCATAGAATTTAGACAATTTTAAATGTTTCCTCCCCCCGAACCAAAGCGGCCTGGGACATCTCCCCTCTTCCTCCCCCCGATTCTGCGGGGGACATCTCCCCTCTTCCTCCCCCCGATTCTGCGGGGGCATCTCCCCTCTTCCTCCCCCCTTGTCAAGGGGGGCCGGGGGGGATCGAACCCCAATTAATCCTCTGCCCTAGCAGATCAAACCTCAATATTGCCGTTACTTTGAGAAGCGCCATTAGCACCGGAATAAACCAAACCTCGCTGAGTATCCAGAGTAATAATAGTCCCATCCCGAATAACCCCAGTCGCATTCTCCACCCCGACAATAGTAGGCATACCCAGGCGCAGGCCAATAATCGCTGCGTGACAAGTCAAACTATCCGCCTCGGCCACAACTCCCGCAGCCTGACGCATGGCGTCCACAAAGTCGGCATTAGTATTAGTCACTACCAAAATGTCCCCAGGATTAAAATCTCTCACCGCCGAAGCACTACTGGCCACCCTAGCTCGACCGCTGATGGAACCCTGACCGACGCCAGTACCTTTACCCAATACCGCTTTAACCACCTCAACCTTCAGCAGATCCGTCGAACCAGAGACGCCTTGGAGAGTACCCGCAGTCATCACCACCAAATCTCCATCCCGCAATAACTCCTTCTCCCGCGCCACGCTAATTGCCGATTGAAAAGTCTGGCCCGCAGAAGGCAAATCCAACACCAATAAAGGCTTCACCCCCCAGACCAATTGCAACTGCCGGGCAACATCCACATGAGGAGTGATTGCCAAAATCGGAGTTTGGGGTCGGAATTTAGAAACGTTGCGGGCGGTGGCCCCGCTTTTAGTCAGAGTCATAATTGCCGCCGCCTCTAGCTGTTCGGCTATTTGACCCACGGCCTGACTGATAGCGTTGGGAATCGAGCGATCGCTCTCTTCCACCCCAGACATATTGCGATAACTACCCTCGCGCTCCATAGTTTCTGCTATTCGCGCCATAGTTGCCACCGCCTCCACGGGAAAGTTACCCACCGCCGTCTCGTTGGAGAGCATCACCGCATCGGTCCCATCAATAATTGCATTGGCCACGTCCGATACTTCTGCCCTGGTGGGGCGGGGGTTATTAACCATGCTGTCTAGCATCTGAGTGGCAGTAATGACCGGTATTCCCAGACGGTTAGCCGTAGAAATCAGCCGCTTTTGGAGGATGGGCACTTGCTCGGCAGGAAGTTCCACTCCCAGATCCCCCCTCGCTACCATCACTCCATTACACAAACTCAGCACTTCTTCCATCTGTTCGATGGCCTCGTGCTTTTCGATTTTGGCTATCACCGGGACTTTCTTACCCGCGCTGGCAATTAATTGTTTGATTTCCAGGACATCCTGGGGGTTGCGCACGAAGCTAAGAGCTACCCAGTCCACCCCTTGGTCGAGGCCGAACATTAAATCTTTGCGGTCTTTATCCGTCAGTGCCTTAATCGACAGATATACTCCAGGAAAGTTGACACCTTTATTATTAGAAAGGGTACCGCCAACTACTACCCGACAATGCAATTCCTTTTCTTCGCGCTTTACCTTCTCCACCAGCATTTCTACCTTGCCGTCGTCGAGGAGAATGCTCGCACCTTCCGGCACTTCTTCGGTTAGAGGTTCGTAAGTTACGGAAGAAATTGTTTGAGTTCCCGGCATTTTGTGGCTGGTCAAAACAAACGGGTCGCCTTTTTTCAGGGCGATCGAGCCGTTTTCAAACTTTCCCAACCTAATTTTGGGCCCTTGTAAGTCTTGGAGAATTGCCACCGGCTGATTTAGCTCGAAGGAAGTTTGCCGGATCAGACGCACGCTTCGCTGGTGGTCTTCGTGGGTTCCGTGGGAAAAGTTGAGTCGCAGAGTAGTTGCACCGGCTTTGATGAGCTCTCGAAGAACATCTGGTTTAGCGGTTGCCGGGCCGATAGTGGCGACTATTTTAGTTCGACGTGGGGTAGAGTGCAGTTGCATATATAAAAATTAATCCAGAAGGGCTGGAGGGTTTGGCATATTTAAGTTGAGTCTCTTATTTAATCATGCTTAGGGCGAAACATAAGCATTTTTTAATTTATCTCTCGATCTACTCCCTAAGCTTAATTACTGCTTTCTACCTTATTTTTGATTTGGGATCGTCCCAGAGCTATTAGGGATCGCCTGCTGAAATCTGGCATTGCATTTTAAAAGACCATTTCTACCCTTGAGGGCAAAGCCGTGGCCATGGGTAAATCTTTACAGATTTTTGCCCGTAGCCTATACTACTGGGTTAACAACTGTAAATAATTATTAAGGAGTGCGAATAAATATGTCGGAGGCAGGGCTGCAACTGAGGGTTCCTAGAGAATTAACGGGCCCCGATGGTGGCTTTAATCTAAATGTACGGATGTTTTTGAGTGCGGTAGGGATGGTGGCAGCTTCAAGCCTTGGCTATTGGTCCTGGCATTGGCCGGACTGGTGTTGTTTTTGCCTGAACGTGGTGGCCTTGCATCTGGTGGGGACAGTAATCCACGATGCGTCCCATAACTCGGCCCATAGCGATCGCCTGCTAAATGCAATTTTAGGTCACGGCAGCGCCCTGATGTTGGGCTTTGCCTTCCCAGTATTTACCAGAGTCCACCTACAACATCACGCTCACGTTAACGATCCTAAAAATGACCCGGACCATTTCGTGTCCACGGGGGGTCCGCTATGGTTGATCGCCGCTCGTTTTTTCTACCACGAAATCTATTTCTTTCAACGGCGACTTTGGCGAAAGTACGAACTTTTGGAATGGTTTTTAAGCCGTTTATTTGTAATAGCTGTGGTGGCGCTTTCTATCCATTATCACTTTTTGGGCTATATTCTCAATTTCTGGTTTAGTCCTGCTTTAGTAGTGGGGTTAGCTTTAGGATTGTTTTTTGATTATTTGCCCCACCGTCCTTTCCAAGAACGCGATCGCTGGCACAACGCTAGGGTTTATCCCAGTGCCATTCTCAATATCTTAATTGGGGGGCAAAACTACCATTTAATACATCATTTATGGCCTTCTATTCCTTGGTATAATTACAAGCCTGCTTATGAGGTGATGAAACCCCTTTTAGATGCTAAAGGTTCCCCTCAAAGTTTGGGCTTATTAAAAGGAAAAGACTTTTGGGGTTTTATCTACGATATTTTTCTAGGAATTCGCTTCCACGGCCATAAAAAAACAACTGAAAATCAGAAAGAAGTTGTTTGAAGGTCAGTTGTTAGTTGTTAATTGTTGGTTGCTACAACTAACAACTAACAACTAACAACTAACAATTAACAACCTTCCAAAAAATGATAAATTTAACAGAAAAAATCATCTTAGTAACCGGTAGCTCTAGCGGTATTGGGGCGGCGATCGCTCAAACTTTAGCCGGGGCGGGAGCGGAGGTAATATTGCATTACAGCCAAAACGAGGATGGGGCTGCTTCTGTTGCCGAGAAAATAGGTAAAAATAAATGTCAGATAGTACGATCTGATTTAGCTGAAAAAAATGGAGCGATCGCTCTGTGGGGAGAGGCAGTGGCTTGGAAAGGTAGAATTGATATTATAGTAAATAACGCGGGAATCTATATCCCCGCAACTACCGAGGACGAGTTGGATACCTGGAGAGAAGTTTGGCAGAAAACCCTGCAAGTTAACTTAGTCGCCGTGGGCTCGCTTTGCCGAGAAGCAATTCGTCATTTCCAAACTCGCAACGGCGGCACTATTATCAACATCGCCAGTCGCGCGGCATTCCGAGGAGACGATATCGAACACATCCACTATGCAGCATCCAAAGGTGGAGTAGTTGCTCTAACCCGGACCATTGCTCGCGGGTTTGCCAAAGATAACATTTTAGCCTTCGCCGTTGCTCCCGGTTTCGTGCGTACGGAAAAGAAAGAAGCCACTATTAAAGAGCGTGGAGAAGAAGCGTTTACCGGGGATATACCTCTAGGCAAAATAGCCGACCCCCAAGACGTTGCCAACACGGTTGCTTTTTTAGCCTCCGGTTTGGCGCCCCACGCCACTGGCACTACCATCGATATTAACGGCGCGTCTTATGTACGTTAATTAATTAATAATTAAAGCAATTATCGAATTTATGAGGTACAAATCAATATTCGATCCCCCGTTGGTCCCCCGCAGAAAAGGGGGACTTTGAAATGGCTCCCCCCTTTTCAAGGGGGGCAGGGGGGGATCGAGCGGGTCTGCTTCACCGATTTAATAATCGCTATAATAATTAATAATTATAGCGTTTTTCTTTATCATGACGTACATAAGCGAATTCAATCGCCCGTTGGTCCTCCTTAAAAAGGGGGACTCTTAAACTGCACAATTAAATGCTTAAACCCTAAACTAACTAACATGAAACTAACAACCAGAGTAAAAAAAGTCCCCCCGTCTCTAACCCTGACCATATCCGCCAAGGGAAAAGCGATGGCGGCGGAAGGCATGGATGTCTGTAGCTTCAGCGCCGGGGAACCGGACTTCGACACCCCCGAACATATTAAAACAGCGGCAAAACAAGCTCTGGATGCGGGGAAAACAAAATACGGTCCGGCGGCGGGGGAGCCGAAATTAAGAGAGGCGATCGCGAACAAGTTGCAAAGAGAAAACGGCATCAACTACGAACCGGAAAACATCATCGTCACCAACGGCGGCAAACATTCTCTATTTAACCTCATGCTCGCCCTCATCGAAGAGGAGGACGAAGTAGTTATTCCCGCGCCCTATTGGGTAAGCTACCCAGAAATGGTGAAACTGGCGGGAGGCGAACCAGTCATAGTTAACACCGATGCCGCTACTGGATACAAAATTACGCCGGAGCAACTGCGCCAGGCTATAACCGAGAAAACTAAGCTCTTCGTACTCAACTCCCCCTCCAACCCGACGGGCATGGTCTATTCCCCAGAGGAAATTAAAGCTCTGGCAGAGGTAGTAGTAGAGAAAGACATATTAGTAGTTTCGGACGAAATTTACGAAAAAATCCTCTACGAGGGCGTGGAGCATCTGAGCATAGGTTCGGTAAATTCAGAAATCTTGAAGCGCAGCATTATCAGCAACGGTTTTGCCAAAGGTTACTCCATGACCGGTTGGCGCATCGGCTACTTAGCGGCCCCAGTGGAACTGCTCGAAGCGACTAATATTATTCAAGGTCACAGTACCTCGAACGTTTGCACCTTCGCTCAATATGGAGCGATCGCCGCTTTGGAGTCATCCCAAGACTGCGTAGAGGAAATGCGCCAAGCCTTCGCCAAACGCCGCGAAGTCATCTACGATCTGGTCAACGCCATGCCGGGCATCAGTTGCACCAAACCGGAGGGGGCGTTCTATATCTTTGCCGATATCAGGAAAGTTGCCGCCGACTCTCTAGAATTTTGCAGCGCCCTCTTAGAAGAGCAACAAGTAGCAGTAATTCCCGGAGTCGCCTTCGGCACCGAAGGTCATATCCGCATCTCCTACGCTACCGACTTACCAACTATAGAAAAAGGAATGGCTCGCTTAGAGAAATTTCTCATTAGCCGGCAATAATTCGTAGCGATTTTCCCCGTTGGTAGTAATCGCTTTAGCGATTTTCCCCGTTAGTAGTAATCGCTTTAGCGATTGTAAAAAAGCTCGTGGAAAATCGCTTTAGCAGTTAGTAGTAATCGCTTTAGCGATTGTAAAAAAGCTCGTGGAAAATCGCTTTAGCAGTTAGTAGTAATCGCTTTAGCGATTGTAAAAAAGCTCGTGGAAAATCGCTTTAGCAGTTCGTAGTAATCGCTTTAGCGATTGTAAAAAAGCTCGTAGAAAATCGCTTTAGCAGTTCGTAGTAATCGCTTTAGCGATTGTAAAAAAGCTCGTATAAAATCGCTAAAGCGATTACTACGAACATTGGAGAATCGCTAAAGCGATTACTACGAACATTGGAGAATCGCTAAAGCGATTACTACGAACATTGGAGAATCGCTAAAGCGATTACTACGAACAGTATTTTCATAATTATAATCTTTTTTTACGCACTTGCATAAAGACTTTCTAAATTGAGATAAAATACAATTTCTTCTTCGGATAGATTAATAATTTTTTCTACTGCATCGGACAAATTACCTTGCCTGTAAAATTCTGGCACTTCCCCAAACTTATCTTCCGCAATTTCTAAAACTTTCGGCACTTCTGGGACGGGAATGCCGATGTATTCTACGGCATTTTCCGATATTTGTGTTTCCCCATCGTCCCTTAGTTTCCCGGATAAATTAGGACTTTTAACAGTGCAAACTATGAGGTAAGAGCGATCGCTCGGTTCTTGACTGCTTAAAAGCAATATTGATGGGTCTAATAAAGTGATGATTTGTTCCTGTTCTTTTAGTAAACTCCTACCGCTTTTGAGAGCAGCGCGAGGGGTGAATTTATCTAAAATTCGCAACACTTTTTCTATTGGTATGGCATATTTTTCGCTTCCGAGTTGAAAGGTTATTAATTTTCTGGTTGGTGTCGGTTTTACTTTATTTTTTCTGCTGTTAAAACGGCTGTAAATTCGATTGCTTGATAACACAATTTTAATAATTGGTAGTTGGTAATAGAGAACTGGTTGGATATTATATAGCAATCCGTGCAGGGGTTCTGAAAAATTCGGGGACCAGAAACCCGGTTTCTTTAACAATACCTTCGCCATTTTCTTGTAGGTTGGGTGGAGCGATAGCGCAACCCAACATCTTCGTAGCACAATCCAACGATTTTGTTGGGTTTCGCTCCGCGTGCGCGCTACCTACAAATGGTATTTTTTATTTTGGCGAAGGTATTGGTTTAAGAAACCCGGTTTCTTAGATACCGCTTTATACCAACGGATTGCTAAAGATGCTCAATTATTAATTATTAATTATTAATTATTAATTGATTTCATCACCATCGGTATGCCGCCACTAGGAGCTAATAAAATTCCCCGGCGTTTCATTTCCAGGGGTTTGTCATCCACTAGGGCTAATTCAGCCTCCGACAAGACCCTTGCCAATACCAACTTCATCTCAAATTGCGCCAAGGCCATGCCAATACAGCGGCGATCGCCCGCGCCAAAAGGTATAAATTCATAAGGCGAAAACTGCTTCTCTAAAAACCGTTCTGGTTTAAACCGCTTCGGTTCGGGATATAAATCCTCCCGCTGATGAGTTAGATAAATAGAACCGATCGTCTCGACACCCGGTTCTAACTTATGTCCCATAATCTCTACGGTCGAGCGGACCACCCGTGGGAAAGTCAACATTGGCCCAGGGGAAATGCGCATAGTTTCGTTGCAAACAGCGCTCAAATATGGAAGCCGGTAAATTGCCATCGATTCCGGGTTATCTCCCAAGCTATCCAGTTCTTGCAATAACTTCTCCTTTATTTCTGGATGCTTGTGAACCCAATACAACGCGCAAGCTAAAGCCGTTGCAGTGGTTTCGTGACCGGCGAAGAGCAGGGTCATCATTTGATCTCGTAATTCGGCATCGGCCATGCCTTCGCCACTTTCGTCCCGGGCGGACATTAATAAAGTGAGGATATCGGTGCGTTCTGGGTCTGGTTTTGCGCGACGATCGCTAATTTCTGCGTAGAGTATTTCGTCAATTTGCCGAACTTTCTGCATAATACGCCCCCAGGGACTCCAAGAACCCCAATCCTTTTGGAAGGCGGGAAAATATAATAGCAAGGCTCCCACCAGCGAACCAGTCATCTCCAAGCGCTCGAAGAATAGTTCTTTTAATTTTTGATAGCGTTTCCCTTCGTATAAACCAAAGACTGCTTGCAAGATAACGCTCATGGTAATGTCTTGCATGGCAGCATGGGCCGTGAAGGGTCGATCGCTCGGCCATTTACTCATAGCTTTCTCGGTGAGAACGCCAATTAAGTCTCCATAGTTTCGCATCCTCTCCCCATGAAAAGAAGGCATCAAAAGTTGGCGAGAGCGTTGGTGGCGCGAGCCGCTTTGCAGTATTAAGGAGTTATCCCCTTGCAACGGTCGGGCAATCTCGTTAGCTTCCCCCGGGGCCGCGAGACATTTACTGGTTAACATGGTTTGCATGGCTTCGGGGTGACTGACCATAACCACAGTTTGCTTGCCCCACCGGGCGGTAAACATTCCCCCATATTTTGCGGCGTTAGTTTCCATATAATCTACGGGTTTGCCCAGCCATTGGAGGGATTGTAATAGCGGATTTGTTGTTGGACCTTCTGGGAGTTTCATGGTACTTAAGTTGTTTTTGTTTGTTGCTGATGAGAATAATAGGTTATATCGACGAACAAGTCGATATAAAGAGTCATTATAACGAAAGGAACCCAATAATAATTAATTATTAATTATTAATTATTAATCATTAATTATTAATTACTTAGCATCGCCATTTTAACTCCTCCTGCGGGAGCTAGGGTAACGCCGCGCCTTATTGCTCGGACCGGTCGCTCTTCTGCTAGAGCTAAGTTATAGTTTAACAAAATCGTTGCTAAAACCAGTTTCATCTCCATCGTGGCGAGGGCGGCCCCAATACAACGCCGGTTGCCGCCGCCAAAGGGGAAAAATTCATAAGGAGAAAATTTGCGCTCTAAAAATCGCTCCGGTTTGAACTTATCGGGTTCTGGATACAAATCTTCGCGCCGATGCACCAGATAAATGCAAGGCACTAAGGTCGTTCCCCCATCGTAATTTTCGGCATGGATGGTTATCGGTTCTTTGCTGGTTCGAGGAGAAGTAACTATTGTTACTGGATACATTCGGAGGGTTTCGTTACAAACGGCATTGAGATAGGGCAATTTGGCGATCGCCATCGGTTCGGGGTTATCCCCAAGGGTTGCTAATTCTGCCAACAGTTTAGCTCGGACTTCTGGGTGCTTGTGGATCGAATATAAAGCCCAAGCGATCGCCGTTGCCGTGGTTTCGTCTCCGGCAAACAGTAAGGTTAGCAGTTCGTCTTTGCACTCTTCATCTGTCAGGGGTTGACCCTCGGCATCAGTGGCCAAGAGCATCAGCGTGAGGATGTCGCTAGCTTCTGGGTCGAGGGAGGCGCGGCGATCGCTAATTTCGGCATACAATAACTTATCTATCTCCTGCCGCCTGCGTACAAACTTGCCCCAAGGACTCCAAGGGCCTAAATCGATTTGCAGTTTTTTTAAAAACAGCATACTAGATTTGCAGGGAGAATTCAAGGCCTCTAGCATTTGGCCCAACATTTGCCTTAGTTCCTCGTAGCGCTTTCCTTCCGAGAGACCAAAAACTGCTTGTAATATTACCTCTATCGATATATCCCGGGCAGCATTTCTTGCAATAAAAGGCTTGCCGGGTATCCACTTCTTTGTTACCTCTAGGGTTAGATCGCAAATCAGTTTCCCGTAAGCCTTCATTCGCTCTTGGTGAAACGGTGGCATTAATAGCGAACGATGTCGCCCGTGGCGATCGCCGTCTAGCAATAGTAAGGAATAGTTTCCTACTATTGGTTGCAAGATATCGTTGGCTTCCCCGCACTCGAACTTTCTGGGGTTAGCCGCGAATATTTCTTGTATCGCTTTGGGACTGCTGAAAAATAGCACTTTGCGAGTTAAATCTACTTCAAAGACTTCTCCATAGCGTTTAGCATTTTTTTCCATAAATGTCAAGGGACTAGAAATCGATTGAACGAGTTGGAGGAAACGAGGCGTTGTGGGGCCCTTCTGTACTGTCATAATTTTTACTTTAATTGGTTCTCAATTTTCAATTTTGGAATACATTAACTCCAAATTCTTACTTTAGCAAAGGTTGTTAGGAAAATCGGTCTTTTATAATATTAAGTTTTGTGTTAAATAAAAAAAAAGGTTGTCAGCCAGCAGGGCGATCGCCTAATATAAATTGTCGCCCCAGAGAAAGATGATTTTGCGGTTTTAAAATTAGAATAGCAACATCGTTTTGGCGATCCAGCAATCTAAATTAAGGAGAAAAAAACTCAATGACATCTACAGTCTCAATACCAAAATCCCTCAAGCAAGAAGACATCGACAAACTCTGGGAAACATTCAAAGTTTTTGATGCCGATGGTAGCGGTGCCATTTCCCCAGAAGAGCTAAAAGGCATAATGGAATCCTTGGGACAAAATCCCAGGGACGACCAATTGCAGGAAATGATAAAAGAAGTCGATCTGGACTCCTCTGGAACTATCGACTTTGACGAATTTAAAGCTCTAATGGTAGCCCAAAGCGGCGATCGCCAAAGCCGGCTGAAAACTGCCTTCAGCGTCTTCGACGAAGACGGCAGCGGTCTCATCAGCGCCAACGAAATGCGCGATGTCATGAAAAAATTCGGCCTAACCGACGAAGAGCTAAACCAATTAATCAAAGAAGTCGATGAAGACGGCGACGGCACCATCGACTTTGAAGAATTCTGCAAGCTGATGCCACAAGAGTCCGATACTTCCAAGACTTATCGGGGAGCGTCGGTATCTTCTTTGGTAGCAGAAGCCCCTCCCCCCAGCCAAGAGGAGGAAAGCAGCAGCGTCGCCGAAGACATCGCAGAGGTCAAAAAACAACTCGCCAAACATCCCCAGAAAGAAGTAGGGCGGGGCACTTCCACGTTGCAGATGCAGATCGGAATGTTCCGGCTAATTCAAGGCGCCGCCTACCGCAGCTTCCGGGAAAACTTCTCCGCCAACTGCGAAACTCACCTGCGGGCAAAAACCCTGCCCTACACTATTACCAACTTCGTCGAATTCCTACAAAAGGCGATCGCTGTTTATAAAGGACTCGGCATAGTCGAAGAAGCCTGCCATCCCCTGCTCGATGCAGTAGTAAGCTCGGTCTGCCAAGAATACGCCCGACTCCAAGAGCGCATCGATAACTGGGAGACCATGGAAAAAACTCCCGAAATGCAGGCAGAACACGAAGCGATGTTAGCCGCCCGCAATAAATTCGCCACCCTCCGCCAGAAATTCGCCGCCGGAGTCGAATTTGCCCTGAGCATGAAGAAAAAGCGCCTCAGCTTGCGCGATATCGCCCAAGACGTCCTCGCTCACTACGAGCTCAACCGCCTGCGGCAGATGGAACTAAATCAGGAAATGACTACCTCCATAGCTCCCGATGCCAACCCCAAAGACTATCTGAAAAAATGGAACCGGGTTATCCTAGAAAGCGCGGCCGAGGAAGTAGATGGGGCCATGATGCCGGCAGCCTATTGGTACGAAGATTTTATGCCGAAACTGCTAGCAGCCTTCAGCGTCAGCACGGCGGCGGATATTAAGAGCAACACGGAACCGGACGAGGCCGCACTAGATAAGTGGTACGCAGAAACTAAAGATGCGGGAGAGTTTGAACCGTACGCGGGAGACGTAGGGTCCGGCTTCCCTAACTGCACCCCAAAACAAAAATTGGAGATTCAGCAAGCCTGGCGGCTGACTCGCTTCTACCTCAACGGGGTGCAGAAACGCCGCGAACGGGCAGAGTTCGGACGGGAGTCTGGGGAACTTTCTTTTTATGTGGCTTTCCTGGATGTCTATCTCGGTCGCAACCATGTTAAAAACGCGGATATGCGTTTGAGCTTTCCTTATTATATCGGTCCGGCGGTTTGGCGTTTCTTCCATACCACGGCTGAAATTGTTGCTACAAAATCTGAGGAAGAGCAGAAGGGTTTGATAGCAGCGTTTAAGGAGTTCTTTAAGTTCTTTGCAACCATGTACCCCTGCCCCTATTGCCGCTACCACCTGAATATGTACGTCGTGCAGAATAAGGAAGTGGAAATGTACCCGATGGAGTATTTGATATTGGGAGGGAACCCCACCGGCGCTAACTTTGAGATGTCTATAGACGATAAACTTTCCGTAGTGGATAGCGGCGCTTCTTTGCGCTTGTTCTTCTGGAAGTTGCATAATACGGTTTCTTCTTCCATCGCGCGATCGGAAGCTTGGTATCATAAGGACGAGAAGGCTTTCTATACTACTCGCTACTGGCCTAGTTTGGATTCGGAGTTGGCTCGCTCTCTGGCTTTGCGGCAGGTTAGCATCGCGACCGATCGCATTTATCGGGTTTACGGTTTGCTCAAGCCCATGGCTCGTTTGGCCGGGGTGCGATCGGACTTGCAGCGGTTTTTAGAAAAGGGCGATACGGAGAGCATCCAGGAGGCGTGCGAAATCGCTGGGGGCTATATCGGAGATTTGGAACAGGCGGTCATGGACGGTAATTTCCTCCAAGAGACTTATTATTTCGACCCCGATCTGGAGGATAAAGCTCCCTACTTCACCCCAGAAGAGGAAGAGTTCGCTCGCAGCGGTTACTTCGTAGAAGCTACTTAAGGAGTCGCTGATGTTAGTGGCGAGTCGAATAGACTCGCCACCAGAGAGAATACATAATCCAAAATGTTTTATCCTATTACAAAATCTACGCTAACGTCAAAATCTGGAAACGCTGAAGGTGAAAGCTGCTGACCGCGCCAAAATTTTTGAACTAAACTATATCCATTGCTGGTAGGCTGACGATAGACTTCGATACACTCTTGCCCTAGTTCGACTAGCCAGACCTCCTGTATTTGAGAGCGAGCGTAGATAGGCATTTTTACTTTGCGATCGAAATCTACCGTACTATCCGACACCTCCACCAATAATAAAACTGCCGAAGCAGTGGGATGTCCGCTTTCGTAGTAGTCCGGGCGCGGTTGCAGCAATACTAAATCCGGTTGGGGTTCCGTGCGAACGCTCAATTCTATCGGATTTTGAACGTCAACCAGCACCCGCTCTTCTGGCAGTCGGCTGAATAACTGGTTTAGTCGTCTAACGCAAGTTGCATGGTTTGTGCCAACAGGACTTATTTCTACAATTTCTCCCTCAATTAATTCTAGGCGATCGCCCTCTTGTAGAATACCAGTTTTTGCCATTAAATTATATTCTCTAACGGTAAATTTTTTCTTAGCTATCCGAACTGAGACCATTCCTCTGCTCCGATAAAGTACGGTCTAAGTTTATCGCATTTGTACGCTAACTTGCAACTCCGATCGTAATTATCATACTTTGCTACAAATGTCAATAGCTTGCCCTGGGGCAACCCCGACGGTAGCCAAAGGGGGAAGTAACTTCAAGCTTACTATTACCAATACTTATGAACCCCCACCGTAAAAATAATTAAATTTTGTCCCCAGAAATGTTAAATTACTATGAAGTTAAGTAAACAAACCAAACAGCATGACTGCAACAACTCCCAAACCTACCACGGTTCCGAACTTCTGCGAAGGCATCCAATACTTCGGGGAAGCCCCGCCAGAATTTGACACCTACGCC
>JAXHVR010000005.1:0-24928 GCA_034189005.1 Cyanobacteriota bacterium
GAGCGATCCCCCCCTGCCCCCCTTAAAAAGGGGGGAGCCAGAGCAAATCAAAGTCCCCCGTACATGAAAACCTTCTTCCTCTGGCCTCCCCCTTATCAAGGGGGACGGGAGGGGGATCCACAGGGGGATAATGGTGGATCGATCCGGGTGTACCTCACCAATTCAATAATCGCTATAATAGGAATATTTGATTTTTACTTCGATGAGATGGGGAGCATCTCAGAGAAAGCAAAAACATTTTTTGGCGCTTAAAACCTCTTTTACCTATTGCCTGTAGCAATAGTGCCTGTTGCCTAAAAGCGTCAAATTATTGGTTTTATTCATTCTTGAGATGCACCCGATGAGATGCTCCCAAAAATCCAGGTAAAACCGGGGCATTAAAAAGCTAAAATTAAGCTAAAGAAGAAGCAGACTCTTGAGTTCGAGCAAAAATCATCCTACCCGCAGAAGTCTGTAAAGAACTGGTGACGATAACTTGAACCTCATCCCCCACATAATCGCTCCCCGACTCTACCACTACCATAGTGCCATCATCGAGATAGCCAATACCCTGAGATGGTTCTTTACCTTCCTTGCGAATTTTCAACTCAATACTATCCCCGGGTAAATAAGTAGGACGCACGGCCTTAGTCAGGTCGTTAATATTTAACACCGGCACCTTTTGCACGAGGGCGACTTGAGACAAATTGTAATCGTTAGTCAGCATCGTGCAATTAATTTCTTGCGAAAAACGGACTAACTTAGCATCTACCGTCGTCAGGTCGTCGTAGTCCGCCCAGTGGATAGAAATGCGATCGGAATATCTTTCCTTCATCCGATTTAGTATTTCCAAACCTCGCCTTCCTCGGACTCGCTTTTGATCGTTTGAGGCATCGGCTATTAACTGTAACTCTTGCAATACGAACTGGGGGACGAGAATTTGCCCTTCCATGAAACCAGTTTCTAAGAGACTTTCGATCCGGCCATCGATGATGCAGCTTGTATCTAATACTTTAGTAGAAGCAGATTTGAGAGTTCCTTCTGCCACTAAAACGTTATCCAAACTACTAGGATTAATCAGTCTTAATAAACCGCGACCGTGAGTATCCGCTAGGTTGACCCCTGTAATGCCTAAGATGACGCTGCCGAGTACGGCCACGAGGGGCTTAATGAAGCCAAACTCTTGAGGAATGGGCAGCAAGAATAGGGGAGCTAACATCAAGTTGGCCACTAATAGACCTATTATGAGGCCAATGGCTCTAGTCAGCAATACCTCCAAGGGCATTTGGCTGACTCGGACTTCTATTCGTCTATAGGTAGTTTGAAAGACTAAGCCGATGACAAAGCCGATTAACGAGCTAAAAGCGGCTAATACCGATCGCAAGCCTTCTATATTAGTGACTTGTACGAGTATTTCGGGGGGCAGGACTTCGATGCTATAAAAGCCTATGCCTGCTCCTGCAATTATGAATGAGATAATGATGATTGCATCAAGCATGATTTTTAGGAGATATAAATTTTATGAGAATTTGAATGAAATAGAAAGGATGGCTACCTTTTTTCAGGTTGCTGTCCTTTTGAGTCTATTATATCTTTCAGTATTAAAATCCTGCAGTGGTAAGCAAGCGGATAATACTACTATTAAATAAATTTAAAGTTTTTTTTATAAATTACAAAAAATGTCTTTTGGCTTAAATACTAGAGATAAGGTCGGAATTGAGCCTATCCCTAATACGTCCGCTTACGTTCATATTCCTTTTTGTCGGCGGCGATGTTTTTACTGCGATTTTCCCGTTTATGTTGTAGGCGATCGCAAGGATGGCAATAATTCTCTGGCTATAGGCCATTATGTTGATGTTATTACGGACGAAATTAGCATAACTGAGTCTTTTTGTCAACCACTAAAAACAGTTTTTTTTGGGGGTGGCACTCCTTCGTTGTTGTCGGTGGGTCAATTGAAACGGATTGTGGAGGCCCTGGAGCGCAAATTTGGGATTGCGGCTGATGCGGAAATTTCTATCGAAATGGACCCGGGCACTTTTGATGGGGAAAAGCTCCGGGGATACCAGGCAGCGGGAGTTAATCGGGTTAGTCTGGGGGTTCAAGCTTTTGAGGATGAATTATTGGCCCTTTGCGGGCGATCGCATCAAGTATCGGATATTTATGAAGCAATAAACCTACTACATAAAGCAGAAATAGTCAATATCAGCATCGACTTAATTTCTGGACTGCCCCAGCAAACGATGGAAAGGTGGGAAGTTTCTTTGGAAGCTGCCATCGCCCTAAGTCCGACTCATATCTCTTGCTACGACCTGATAGTGGAACCTAAAACCGCTTTTGCTCGCTACTACGAACGGGGGGAAAGGCCTTTGCCTACGGAGGAGATGGCTGCCCAAATGTATCGCCGAGCCCGAGAGTTGCTGGTAGGGGCGGGTTACGAGCATTACGAAATTTCTAATTATGCTAAGGCGGGCTATCAGTGCCGGCACAACCGAGTATATTGGCAGAATAGGCAATATTACGGATTCGGTATGGGTGCGGCTAGTTATGTGGGGGGGCATCGATTTACTCGACCCCGCAAAACTGGGGAATATTACGAATGGGTGCGATCGCTACAAGTTTCTTTAAAGGAAACCAATTCCGATTTAAAGGCAGAAAATTACTTACAGTCCGATCGCGATCGCTTGTTGGAAACGTTGATGTTGGGTTTGCGTTTGGCAGAAGGTCTCAGTTTGGATGTCTTAGCGAGGCAATTCGGCCCCGAAACTGTGGAGCAAATTTGGTCTTGTTTGCAACCTTACCAAGAGTCGGGATGGGTGGAAGTTATTGCTGGAAATGGCGAAATACTCCCCCTGCGAGAGGGAAAATATCTGCCGGAGATCGGTAGTTTGAGGTTAAGCGATCCGGAAGGGTTTTTGTTTTCTAATACGGTGTTAGCTAGCTTATTTAGCGAAATGCAAGAGTTTTAAAAAATCATTTTTTGATTTTTTTTGCTTCGATAAAAACGAAGGGCGAGGGAGGGGAGAAAGCCGTAAAAATACTGGGGTAGATTCTGCTCGGACCCACAGCCAACTGATAAGTAATGTGACGGCGATCGCTACTGTCCTAAAAGCATAACTTATGTTAATAAATGTCACAAAAATTTAATCCTAAAGAAAGATAAAAATATAGTGCAACCCCAGAGCTAGTAGTTTATAATTAAAGAGTAGGCGATCGAACAATACAAGAAAATAAACTTTTGGAAAATTTTTTTTATGCTAGGACTAGATAGAATACCAGGAAAAGAAAAGAGAGAAATTCTCTGCTGCTACGTCAATGCTACTAGCAAGACACAAATTGCTCGGATTAGTAATATTGCGAATTGGTACTTAGAACACGTCGTTTTTCCCGGGGAACGTTTTTTGTTTCAAGCCTTACCAGAGGCGGAGTTAGAAATTTATCAATCTTTAGAGACTGGAGACATAGTTGTGGATAGATTGCGATGCGATCGCTTGAAGGTAGAGGAAGAAAGTTAATATATTTTTAATTTCTCTAGCTAATTTAATTAGTATTAGTTTAAGTAGGTTAATTTGAGATAATTTTAGGTAAAGATGTCCTATCTAAAATGCTCAAATTGACCTATTTTTTTAAAGATTAGTCCTCAAGATGTAGCGGTAGAAAAATATTTAGATACACCCGATCGATGGTTTCGTATTGTAGTAGGATACTTTTATTTTGGGACCGATGCTATTGCCTTAAATTAAAAATTGTTATAATGACCGCGTAGTAGGCTGCCAAAAGAAGAGCAAGGGACGGGTGTCGCGATCGAATGGCGAGCTAAAAACATCGGCTTATTTCTTGGTAGTATTATTACATTTAAGCAGTCAAAAACATCATCGCTCTTGAGAAAAATGATCGATTCAGAGTTAAACACTATTTTCATTGTTGACGACAACCCTAACAATATTAAAGTGTTGTTCGATTTTTTAAGAAATTCTGGATTTAGAGTTCTAGTAGCCAAAGACGGAGAAAGCGCTCTTGCTAAATTAGAAGAAACAAGCGCAGATTTGATTTTGCTGGATATTATGATGCCGGGAATAGATGGCTTTGAAACTTGTCGGCGGCTTAAGGCAAACCCCAAGACTAATGAAATTCCCGTGATTTTTATGACTGCCTTAGCGGATACGGATAATAAAGTTCGAGGTTTATCTTTGGGGGCAGTAGATTATATTACTAAACCCTTCGAGCGAGAAGAAATTCTAGCCAGAATTAATATGCAAATCCAGTTTAGAGAACTAACCAAAGAATTAGCAGCAAAAAATGCAGAGTTAAAAGATTTAAACGCCCAACTAGAAGAAAAAGTAGAGGAACGCACGAGGGAACTGAAAAAAGCCCAATTCCAGTTAATCTTGGGGGAGAAAATGTCATCTTTAGGGCAATTAGTCGCCGGTGTCGCTCACGAAATTAACAACCCTATTGGTTTTATTGCAGGCAATCTTAGTTATGCTACTAACTATGCCCAAGATTTGATTAATTTGCTAAATTTATATCAGAAGTATTACCCGGAGCCAGAGGCAGAAATTAAAGAACAAATAGAAGCGATCGAACTAGATTATTTAGTGGAGGATTTCCCACAACTAATTGATTCGATGATGGAAGGAACAAAACGCATTACTCAAATTAGCAAGTCCATGAGAACTTTTTCCCGCAGCGATGCGGAGGCTAAAGTAAAGTTCGATATCCATAAAGGCATAGACAGCACCCTTTTGATTCTCAAACACCGCCTCAAAGCTAATCAACAGCGTCCCGATATTGAGGTTATTAAAGAATACTGTAATTTACCAGAAATAGATTGTTATCCCGGACAATTGAATCAAGTTTTTATGAATATTATTGCTAATGCTATTGATGCTTTTGATGAGTTGAATAGCGGACGGAGTTGGGCAGAAATTAAAGCTAATCGGAACGAAATAAAAATCAAAACCGAGATGGGAGAAAATGGCGATCGGGCGATCGTTAAAATAACAGATAATGGCATTGGTATGCCACCGTTGGTGAAAGCTAAAATATTCGACCATTTGTTTACTACGAAAGGGGTTGGTAAAGGCACTGGTTTGGGTTTGTCTATTACTCGCGAGATTATCGAAGACAAGCACGGCGGCGTTATTTGTTGTAATTCTGCCCCCGGAAAGGGTACGGAATTTACCATTGCCTTACCAGTTAGCAATTAATTGTTAATTGTTAATTGTTAATTGTTCGACTAAGCCCAAAATTTCAAGATCGTTGAATTCTCCAGCTAATTCCGCAATTTTATCGGCAAAAGTAATGTAAGCAACATCGAGTTGGCGAATGCGGTTTGCTTCTTCTTCGATGCGGTAGATATCGCCAATACGAGCGGCATTAATAATAACTTCTAATTCGGCTGCTGGGGGAAGAACTATTTCCGAGGAATCTGCGGGCAGATATTCCGTAGTTTCTGCTGTATTTTCTGATGATTTATAGATCCATTCTAAATCCAAGTTTGCCTGAAGTTTTTCCAGCAATTCCTCAATTTTTATGGGTTTAGCTATAAAATCGTTAGCCCCCGCTTCCAGACTTAATTGTTGTTCATAATTATAACCCCTAGCAGAGGAAGTAACTATAACTACATCGTCAAATTCTTTAGCTTGGCGCAAGATTTTTATCATCTCCAAACCATCCATGACAGACATAAACATATCGGCAATAATTAGGTCAGGTTTTATTTTTCCGATCGCTTCTAACCCTTCTTTCCCGTTATTAGCTTGACTGACAATAAATCCCCAGGATTCGAGTATATCCACTAAAAAAGAAAGAGCTTCTTGATTATCGTCGATCGCTGTTATTTTATTTTTGTCCCCTTTAAATCCTACAATATTTGCGCTGTTAACTATTTTCTCTGGTTTAGGTTTTAGCAAGATTGTCGAACTTAGTTGAAGTTCTAATTCAAAGGAAACAACTGTTCCTTTTTCCCGGGAACTTTTAACGTCAATATCCCCGCCCATCATCTGGATTAATTTCTGACTAATTACCAGTCCTAAGCCGGTACCTTCTGCCTTGTGGGGGAGATTATCTAGCTGTTCGAAAGGCAGAAACACTCTGGTTAATTGCTCTGGTGTCATTCCTATGCCAGTGTCTTCTATTTGAAAGCGAATTTTTTCCGCTGCCAGTTGGGACGATTTAGTTTTAGCAGCAGTTTCTAACACTTCTACGGTGAAAGTAACATGACCCTTTTCTGTAAATTTAATGGCATTATCTAAGAGTTCTAGTAAGGCTTGTCGCAAGCGTTTTTCGTCGGCATAAACTGCCTTTGGTAATTCTGGATTATCTTGGTAATTAAAGGCAATTTTTTTTTGTATTGCCCTGGGACGAACCGTATTAACTACCTCTGCCATACATTCCCCTAAATTAAAATCTTTGGGGTACAATGTCATCTGGTTGCCTTGTATTTGAGATATATCTAAGATGTCGTTAATTAGGGCTAAAAGATGAAAACCGCATTTGTAAATGGTGTCGATCGCCTCTTTTTGCGCGGGGTCGATATCTGCCTCTCGTTGCAAGATTTGCGCGTAACCGAGAATGCCATTTAGGGGGGTTCTTAATTCGTGGCTGATGTTGGCAATAAATCTACTTTTGGTTTGGTTGGCAATCTCGGCATCAAGTTTTGCTTTATTTAGTTCTGCGGTTCGTTTTTCTACTTTTTTTTCTAACTGTTCGTAAGTTTTTTGCATGGTCAAGTTTAATTCTTGGGTCTGATAAATAGCTTCTGCTTGCTTGCATAAAAACTTAGATTGAGCTTCGGCTTTTTCTTTCATAATTGCGTTAAGCCGATAGGCGTTGGCTAGGGAGAAAAATAAGACCGCTGCTAAATACAGCAAAGTTAAATATTTACTGGGGAAATTTAAAGGCAAGAATTCCAAGGGAACTAAATTCGAGATTAAACCTGCTATAATTAGCAGCAGTTGAGCTAATAAAAAGTAGGGCTTGAGGAAAGAGCCTTGTTTCCACGCTAATAGAGTTACGACAAAGATTGTTCCATAAGTTAAAATGGTAATAATTAACAACAGAGTTTTAGGGAAGGCAAAAGGCGCGAAGGGACTTAAGAGGGCAATAAAGGAGGCGATCGCCATTAGCACTTTCATGGCAAAATGCCATGGCGCGCTTAAGTCTTTGCTATAGAAAAGTTTAGCATTTAACAGCAGAAAAGCTAATAAATTGAGTCCCAAAGTCAAGGGAACAATGAAAGAATTCCACCAAGGGGTATGAAACCACCAATATTCTTTGAAGACACCATTAGCAAAACTAAAAAAAGAAATATGAGTTAATAAATAAAGGACGTAAAGACTACAAATATTATCTCTAAAAGCCTGTTGTAAAAAACAACTGTAAGCAATGGTAATTAGCATCAATCCGTAGTAGAAACCTAAAAAAAATCCATCGGTTTCTAGGGATACTTGTCCGGGATTAGTTAATAGCACGTTCGGGGTAAGCATAAAAAAACTGCTTGTTTGAAAGATAAATTGAGAATATACTTGAGAAAAGTCGGGTTTTCTTCTGTATTAATAAAATTAAGAAAGAGGCAAATATTGCTCGATTAAAGACAAAATTTGTGCGTCCTCGAATTCTCCCGCTAATTGTAGCAGGCGATCGCTAAATAAAACGTACTTTTTGTCTAGCCGTTTAATTCTCATAGCTTCAGTTTCTATTCGAGCGATATCGCCTATTTTAGCAGCTTGGTAAATGGCTGTCAATTGTTCTGGGGGCGGTACTAAAAATTGAGAAGGCTCCTCGGGGGATTTCTCTGCTGAAGTTGCAGGGGGTTCTTGGGATTCATAAATCCATTTGAGTTCGAGACGTTTCTCCAAGCACGAGAATAATTTCTCTACCTCAACTGGTTTTGGCAGAAAATCATCGCATCCGGCCTCCAGACTCTCAAATAGGTCTTGCTTTAAAACGCTGGCAGAAGATGCAATTATTACTACATTTTGTAATAACGCTTCTTGCCGCAACCGGCGAGTCATTTCAAACCCATCTAAAATCGGCATTACCAAATCGGTAACAATTAAATCCGGTCGAAACTGTTGCGCAATAATTAAACCCTCCTCGCCGTTAACAGCTTCGGCACATTCAAACCCCAAAGGTTCGAGAACTTCGACGACAACGGCGCGGTTGAAATCTTTATCGTCAACTATCAAAATTTTTCGTCGCTGACCGGTGTAACCGATAATCTGCGCCCACTTTAGCGTCGTTGGCGCAGGCTGCCAGTTGGCAGCAAGGGGTAATTCTAAATCGAACCAGAAGCGACTGCCTTTACCCGGAGTGCTAGTAACCTGGATAGTGCTGGCCATCATCTCTACTAATTGAAGAGAAATAGCCAGCCCCAAACCGGTACCTTCGGCACGCTTGGAAGTCGAACCCACTTGCTCGAAAGGCAAAAAGATTTTTGCCACTTGTTCCGGGCTCGTGCCGACTCCGGTATCTTCGACGGCGAAACGTACCAGAGCGCTTTCTTCGCCTTTTTTAATCACTTCCGCCCTCAAAGTCACCCCACCAGTATCGGTAAACTTGACGGCATTACCCAAAAGGTTGATTAAAACTTGTCCCAAGCGCTTCTCGTCGGCAACTATGGCAGTGGGGAGGTTGGGGTCGCCAGAGTAGGTAAATTCGATACCTTTATATTCGGCGCGAACCCGAGTCATCTCGGCAATGCTGGTAAGAAAAGAGAGAAAATGGAATTCTTTGGGATAGAGTTCCATTTTGCGAGCTTCGATTTTGGATAAGTCGAGAACGTCGTTGATGAGATTTAACAAATGGGTGCCGCAGTTGCGAACGACTTGGACTCCTTTGCGGTGGTGGTTCAGGTCTTTGGCTTTTTCCATAATTTGGGCGTAACCCAAGATGCCGTTGAGGGGGGTTCTCAGTTCGTGGCTCATGCTGGCTAAGAAATCGCTTTTGGCTTGGTTGGCAGACTCTGCCTGTTGTTTGGCGATTTGTAACTCGGCGGTGCGTTCTTCTACTCGTCGTTCTAATTCCCCATTTGCTTGTCGCAGTTTGATTTGGGCTTGTTTGTTTTCTGAGATAACGGCGCATAAAATGTAGGTTGGAACCGAGATCGCTCCTAGAAAAGATTGCAACATTAATAGAGATTGGTTGAGGGAGTAGCGCGCGAACGGTCCGTAGTTGTTGGCAGTGCCGATAATCGAGATTGCAGCTATAATAGTTACCAGGAGGGTTGTGCCCCGCTTTCCGAGTCGAAAAGACGACCAGACTAGAATCGGAATCAGCAAATACTCGATGGGATATCCGCCGCCGAAGGATATAAGAGCGATCGCTAGGGTCAGAAACACGATCGACGCTTTCTCCAACCCTTGCTTTTGGGAGCGCGTCAGTTTTGGAAATAGACTTTGAAGCGAACTATCGCTCCACACTAACAATGCAGGCACGACTAAAAGTATGCCGAAGACTGCCGAGAGCCACCAACTCCACCAGATATCTCCATAAGCGGACCAAGGCGCGAGTTTCGTCAAACACAAAGCAGTCACGGCCCAAGTGGAACTAGCTATAGGAGAAAATACAGCAGCCACTACCAGGACGACAACGTTTTGAGACCTTTCTAGGAGCTTGTCGCTCTTGACGAAGCGATCGACGATCGTGGCACATAGAAACGCTTCTAAGTTGTTTCCTATTGCTACAGTTAGGGAGTAGATAATGCTAGCAGTAGCGATCGCGCGTTCGGATATTTCAGCGGCTACATTTCCTAAAAATATTCCTGCAAGGGCTCCTGGTCCGAGTCGCAAAACTGCCGCCACGGCGATCCCGCTTGAGGGCCAAACTGGAGTGACATTTCCCGGCACGGAAGCTAGGGATAGGGAGAGTTTGGCTAGGATAAAGTAAGAAACAGCAATAACTATTATTGCTAATGGGTTTAATCGACTGTTGGCTAAGGGGGATTTAGCGTTCATAACTCTCCTAAATTTTGCTGAACTGTTAGTTTCTGGTAGATCCTGGCTTGTTAATTTAACGATTTCGCTGTCTTCAAACTTTGTGGCAAGTTCGATCGCCCTAGCTCAGTGGAGCTTTTGCCGCACCCCTTGGCAAAAAAGCCTGGATTTATTTTAATCTCTAATATAACCTTATATCAATTAATAATTAATAATTAATAATTGAGGGAAAAGTCTGGGATATTTTTTCTGCCTTGGATTCCCCTTTTTCCTCTCTTTATTTTCCCCATGGTTATTTATTGCGACTTGATATTACTTTGCGTTTGGGCGCGAGCCAATATTTTCTCAATAAGTAGTCGCGGCCGATCGGGTCGCAAGGGGCGAACCAGGCCGAAAATAAAGAAAAGAAAAAGGGCAATGTAAGGCGGAACAAGAAGCCCGCACTTTCCCCTCAATTATTAATTATTAATTATTAATTATTAATTACTTAGCGCTTCAATGGCAACAATATTTGAAACTCCGTTCCCTCACCCGGTGTGGAATTACAAAGTAACTTGCCTCCATGCTTTTCTACTATAATTTGATAGCTAATACTCAAGCCCAAACCGGTTCCTTTCCCCACTGCTTTAGTCGTAAAAAATGGGTCGAATAATTTCTGCTTTACTTCCTCGCTTATGCCCCCTGCGTTATCAGAAATAGCGATCGCTAACTCATTACCATCCTTAACTTCTGTCTTAATCTTAATAATACCTTCCCGGGATTTGTTTTCTGCTTGCCTTTCTTCTATGGCATCAATAGCATTGGAGAGAATATTCATAAATACTTGGTTTAACTGTCCCGCATAACACTCTATTAAAGGCATTTCTCCATATTCTTTAATAACTTTAATTTCTATACGCTTTGGTTGAGCCTTGAGGCGAGTCTTCAGAATTAATAAACTATTTTCGATTCCTTCGCGAATATCTACTGATTTAACCAGAGATTCATCCAGACGAGAAAAGTTGCGCAATGACAGAACGATATCGCGAATGCGAGTAGATCCCATTTTCATCGAAGCCAAAACTAACGGTAAGTCCTCCACTATGAAATCTAAATCTAATTCTTCTATTTGCTCTTGAATTTCTGGGGCATTATCGGGGGGAGAATGGCGATAAACTTCTAAAGCTTTCAGGAGATTATCGCTGTATTCCTCCAAATGAGCTAAATTGCCGTAAATAAAACTAATCGGGTTATTAATTTCGTGGGCAACCCCGGCTACTAACTGTCCCAAACTAGACATTTTTTCGCTTTGTACTAACTGAACTTGAGCTTTTTTAAACTTATCTAAAGCTTCTTTTAGTTCTACGGTCAATTGCTGTAAAGCGGCTTCTGCTAGGAGGCGATCGCTTATTTCTTGTTGAAGCTGTAAATTTTGCTCGTCTAGTTCTTTCTGGACTAACTTCTCGCTTTCCTGGGTCAGCACTAACCACCACGAACCGATCGCAATTAATACGATTAATCCAGCATATAATTTTACAATTGTATCTGGTAAATCTTCGTAAATACCCCGGTCGATATTTAAGGAATTTAATGGAGTTATATATTGAAAGCAAGCGGGTAAAAAAGTCAGGGAAACTAACCCGGAAACTAAGATAAAAGTTATGAGATAGTTTTTGATTCTCATACCTATTAAATTGTCAATAGAAGCTAATACAACTTGCAAATATCTGGCTGGTTTAGATTGGTTCATTTTAGTAGTTGGTTCTTTGCAGCGATCGTGACAATGAGCGTCTAAGGAACAACATAACGAACAAATAGGTCCGTCGTAAACCGGACAATATGCCATATCTTCTACTTCGTATTCCGTGGAGCAAATAGAACATTCAATGGTTTGATAAGGAGCGGCATCTTGGAAATGTACGTCTTCCCTGGCAATATAATATTTGCCCTTAGTAATAATGGCGATAGTCGGGGAAAGTACAAAAGCTAATCCTAATGCAATAAAAGAAGAATAAGCCTGACACCCAGAACCAAATACACCTAAAAATGCTACTACAGACACTAAAGAAGCTACCACCATGGAACCAAAACCTACTGGGTTGATGTTATAGAGATGGGCTCGTCTAAATTCGATATAGCTAGGGCTTATTCCCAGAGGTTTATTAATAACTAAATCAGCGACTAAAGCGGCTATCCAGGCAATGGCGGCATGAGAATAAATCGCTAATACGGATTGGAGAGTTGCAAATACATCTAACTCCATTAATACCAGAGCGATCGCTACATTAAAAACCAACCAAACCACTCGCCCCGGATGACTGTGGGTTATCCTAGAGAAGAAATTCGACCATGCTAAAGAACCGGCGTAGGCATTAGTGACGTTAATCTTTATTTGAGATATTATCACGAATAAAACCACTACTGCCATCACCACTTCGGGATTGGCAAACACATATTCAAACCCCGATAAATACATCCATACTGGTTCTGTTGCTTTAATAACAGACACTCCATTATTAATAGCTAAAGATGCTAGAAAAGCTCCTCCTAACTGTTTGGCTACCCCGATAATAATCCAACCAGGCCCCGCTACAATTACGGCACCAAACCATCTAAAGCGATTGTGTTTTTGTTTGTCTGGGAGGAATCTTAAATAATCTACTTGTTCTCCTAATTGAGCTATTAATGAAAAGCATACAGTGGCCGCCGCCCCAAATAGCATGGGATTAAAGGCGGCACCGCTTGGGGAATTCCCCGCGAAATTCAACCAATTAGATAGGGCCAGCGGTTCTTTATAAGCTACAAAAATATAGGGCATTACCATTAAGATTATCCACACTGGTTGAGTCCAGAGTTGGAGTTTATTGATTAAGGTAACGCCAAAAAATACTAACGGCAGGATAATTACAGAACAAAACAGATAGCCCAAAGCTAAAGGTACATGAAAATATAGCTCTATAGCCTGAGCCATAATGGCAGCTTCTAGGGCAAAAAAGATAAAGGTAAAGCTGGCATAAATGAGGGAAGTAATGGTCGAACCGATGTAACCAAAACCCGCCCCACGGGTTAATAAATCGATGTCTATATTGTATTTAGCGGCGTAATAACTAATCGGTAAGCCCGCTAAAAAAATAATCGCTCCAACAACAACAATTGCCCAGAAAGAGTTAGCAAATCCGTAGGCTATAGCCAAAGAACCACCTATAGCTTCTAAAGCTAGAAAAGAAATACCCCCCATGGCAGTATTAGCTACTAGAAATTCTGACCATTTCCTAAAAGATTTGGGAGCGAAACGCAGGGCATAATCTTCTAAACTTTCTGTCGCAACTAAGGTATTATAATCGCGCCTTACTTTAACAACTTTGGAACTAGACATTTTTGGCATAGTATCGAGCTTTCCCCCACGGGAGCGACTGGAGCTATTTTGGCGATCGGTCAATCTTGATTATTGTATAACATTTGCTAGAGAAGTGTCTGCGATCGCTACTGCCATCGAAGCCTCCAAAGCAAACTTAACGGCATCAAAGGCAGTCTGGGAAAGAGTTTAGGGCATTGGCCCAATATTTTTAGGCAAAAAAAATGCCTGCAAGGAAAAAGGGCAATGCAAGGCGCAACAAGAAGCCCGCACTTTCCCCTCAATTATTAATTATTAATTATTAATTATTAATTACTTAGCGCTTTAATGGCAACAATATTTGAAACTCCGTTCCCTCACCCGGTGTGGAATTACAAAGTAACTTGCCTCTATGCTTTTCTACTACAATTTGATAGCTAATACTCAAGCCCAAACCGGTTCCTCTCCCCACTGGTTTAGTTGTAAAAAATGGGTCGAATAATTTCTGCTTTACTTCCTCTCTTATGCCCCCTGCGTTATCAGAAATAGCGATCGCTAACTTATTACTATCCTTAACTTCTGTCTTAATCTTAATAATACCTTCCCAGGATTTGTTTTCCACTTGCCTTTCTTCTATGGCATCGATAGCATTGGACAGAATATTCATAAATACTTGATTTAGCTGCCCCGCATGACACTCTATTAAAGGCATTTCTCCATATTCTTTAATAACTTTAATTTCTATACGCTTTGGTTGAGCCTTGAGGCGAGTCTTCAGAATTAATAAACTATTTTCGATTCCTTCGCGGATATCTACTGATTTAACCATAGATTCATCCAGACGAGAAAAGTTGCGCAATGACAGAACGATATCGCGAATGCGAGTAGCTCCCATTTCCATCGAAGCCAAAACTGATGGTAAATCTTCTACTATGAAATCTAGATCTAATTCTTCTATTTTATCTTGAATTTCTGGGGCATTATCGGGGGCATAATTGCGATAGATTTCTAAAGCAGCCACGAGATTCTGACTGTATTCTTCTAAAGGTTTTAAGTTGCCGTAAATAAAACTAATGGGGTTATTAATTTCGTGGGCAACCCCAGCGACTAACTGCCCCAAACTCGACATTTTTTCGCTTTGTACTAACTTAACTTGGGCTTTTTTAAAGTTATCTAAAGCTTCTTTTAATTCTGCCGTTCTTTCTTCGACTCGTTTTTCTAATTCTATTGTTAGTTGATGCAAAGCGCTTTCTGCTAGGAGGCGATCGCTTACTTCTTGTTGAAGCTGTAGATTTTGCTCGTCTAGTTCTTTCTGGACTAAACTTTCGCTTTCTTCTGTCAGGACGAACCACCACGAACCTATGCCAATTAACACTATCAACGCAGCATATAATTTGAAAAGGTTCCACCGGAAATATTCAGAAAAACTACCTAGCTCTTTCAAATCGTTTAAAGCAGTTAAATCTTGAAAATAAACTGCCGCAAAAATGACAGATACTAAGCTAGAACTTAACACAAAAGTTATTAGATAATTCTTGATTCTCGTTCCCGTTGTAGAATCTAAATAACTCTGCAAAATTTCACTATATTTTGCTAATTTAAGTTCGCCCAATTTAGTAGTTGGTTCTTTGCAACTATCGTGACAATGGGCTTCTAAGGAACAACACAACGAACAAATAGGTCCGTCGTAAACCGGACAATATGCCATATCTTCTGGTTCGTATTCCGTGGAGCAAATAGAACATTCAATTGTTTGATAAGGAGCGGCATTTTGGAAATGTACGTCTTCCCTGGCAATATAATATTTGCCCTTAGTAATAATGGCGATAGTCGGGGAAAGTACAAAGGCTAATCCCAATGCAATAAAAGAAGAATAAGCCTGACATCCAGAACCAAATGCACCTAAAAATGCTGCTATCGACACTAAAGAAGCTACCACCATGGAACCAAAACCTACTGGGTTGATGTTATAGAGATGGGCTCGTTTGAATTCGATATAGCTAGGACTTATTCCCAGAGGTTTGTTAATAACTAAATCAGCGACTAAAGCGGCTATCCAGGCAATGGCGGCATGAGAATAAATCGCTAATACGGATTGGAGAGTAGCAAATACATCTAACTCCATTAATACCAGAGCGATCGCTACATTAAAAACCAACCAAACCACTCGCCCCGGATGACTGTGGGTTATCCTAGAGAAGAAATTCGACCATGCTAAAGAACCGGCGTAGGCATTAGTGACGTTAATCTTTATTTGAGATATTATCACGAATAAAACCACTACTGCCATCACCACTTCGGGATTGGCAAACACATATTCAAACCCCGATAAATACATCCATACTGGTTCTGTTGCTTTAATAACAGACACTCCATTATTAATAGCTAAAGATGCTAGAAAAGCTCCTCCTAACTGTTTGGCTACCCCGATAATAATCCAACCAGGCCCCGCTACAATTACGGCACCAAACCATCTAAAGCGATTGTGTTTTTGTTTGTCTGGGAGGAATCTTAAATAATCTACTTGTTCTCCTAATTGAGCTATTAATGAAAAGCATACAGTGGCCGCCGCCCCAAATAGCATGGGATTAAAGGCGGCACCGCTTGGGGAATTCCCCGCGAAATTCAACCAATTAGATAGGGCCAGCGGTTCTTTATAAGCTACAAAAATATAGGGCATTACCATTAAGATTATCCACACTGGTTGAGTCCAGAGTTGGAGTTTATTGATTAAGGTAACGCCAAAAAATACTAACGGCAGGATAATTACAGAACAAAACAGATAGCCCAAAGCTAAAGGTACATGAAAATATAGCTCTATAGCCTGAGCCATAATGGCAGCTTCTAGGGCAAAAAAGATAAAGGTAAAGCTGGCATAAATGAGGGAAGTAATGGTCGAACCGATGTAACCAAAACCCGCCCCACGGGTTAATAAATCGATGTCTATATTGTATTTAGCGGCGTAATAACTAATCGGTAAGCCCGCTAAAAAAATAATCGCTCCAACAACAACAATTGCCCAGAAAGAGTTAGCAAATCCGTAGGCTATAGCCAAAGAACCACCTATAGCTTCTAAAGCTAGAAAAGAAATACCCCCCATGGCAGTATTAGCTACTAGAAATTCTGACCATTTCCTAAAAGATTTGGGAGCGAAACGCAGGGCATAATCTTCTAAACTTTCTGTCGCAACTAAGGTATTATAATCGCGCCTGGCTTTAACAACTTTGGAACTAGATATTTTTGGCACTCTAGTTTCAAACGGCGCGATTTGATTGTTAATTTTAGCCATGATTTGTTAACTCTAATTCTTCTTTTGCCTATTTTAAGCAAAAAATTATGGATTTTTGGGCAAGCAATGCTACAATAGAAGCGATCGCGCCCCAGACAAACTGGTGTGCGCCGACAGCGTCTTTGGTTTTTTTCATTCTTGAGATGCACCCCTGCAATCCAACCTAGAAAGACCCACGAATCATCCCTGGGCTGGCCCTGTGCAAATTCCCCAAAAAAGCTAGGCCAATGAAAATGTCCGTAACTAAAGAAATCCTTGGAAGACCTTGTATGACTGTAGTTTATCTGCTATGGAACCCCATTGGTATGCCTCAAAAGTCATAGATCGATCGGATGGTTTACAATTTCAAGCAATGTTTAGCGAAACACTGGCCGTGTACAAACAAACCTTAACTTTAATCGGTATCCTCTTGATGGCCTCCGGCATCGCCACCTTCCCCCAAGTCGCTCGCTCGTCGGAAGTATTAGTGAGAGGGGCGATCGCCTCCAACCCCACCGCCGAAAATCTCATGCGCCAAGGGCGGGAGCAGGTAGATGCTGGAAATTACGAAGTGGCCATCGACCTTTACCTGCGAGCAGCCCGTTTAGACGCCAAAAATCCCCGGATCTATTCCGGCATTGCCTACTTGTACGCCATACAATCGGATTTTGAGTCGGCGGCCAACTTCTACCAACAAGCCACCGCTATCGACCCCCACAACGCCGATTTCCAATACGCTCTGGGACACTCCCTCGCCCAAATAGAAGATTATGCCGCCGCTTCCGTAGCTTATCGCCGCGCTACCCTACTCAAGCGCGACAATATCAACGCTCACCTGGGGCTGGGCGTAAGTCTGTTGCGACAAGAAAACTACGAAGATGCCATCAGGGCCTACCAAGTAGCTCTTCACTTCGACCCTAATAATTTGAAAGCTTATTCAGCTATGGGTTTAGCCATGCTGAGAACCCAACGCTTCCCTGAAGCAGTGGAAGCCCTCCAGCAAGCGGCGGGGCTGGCACCGAGAGACCCCAACGTGCAGCTAAAGCTAGCAATTGCCTGGCTCGGTAGCGGCAACTCCAGAGCGGCTTTAGCTGCTTTTCAAACTGCGGCCGAGCTTAAGCCTCGCAATGCAGAATTCCAGTTTGAAATTGGGGAAATTCTTAAGTACGGAAACGACCTCAGCGGTGCTATGGCTGCTTATTTACGCGCTGCTGCGGTAGAACCGGATTTAATCGAAGCCCAGCTTGCAGTGGGGGATATTCAATTGGATCGAGGAGATTACTTGCAAGCGATCGTCACTTATCGTCGTGTCGTAGAGATCGACCCCGAAGATGCCAGCGCCCATTACAAGCTGGGGCTGGCTTTTAAAGGCAGAGAACGAACGCCAGAGGCGATCGCCGCACTGGAATCTGCTCTGGAACTTTACGAGGAACAAGGAAACGTGGAGGGAGCAGACAGCGCGCGATCGCTCTTGGAGGAACTGGCAGAACCGGAAGAACCAAAGAGAAGAAGGAGACGCAATAGAGATAGGTAATAGGAACGTAGAACAGGCATCTTGCCTGTTTGTTATCCGCTTAATTGTTTGGGATAACAGGCGAGACGCCTGTTCTACGCCCAGGGATAACAGAACAGGCGAGACGCCTGTTCTACGCGGAGGGATAACAGAACAGGCGTCTCGCCTGTTCTACGCGGAGGGATAACAGAACAGGCGAGACGCCTGTTCTACGCGGAGGGATGACAGGCGAGACGCTAAAACCCATTTCCCATTAACACAAACTGCGCCCAATAATAAGGACTTCTGCCCAGCCTTCCGTCCTTGCTTATCATGGTAATTTGAGTTTCTCGCAAAGCTTCTGCCGTGCTTTTTCCTTCCTGCAACACGCTGTAAAAAGTTGTCAGAAACTCCCCTGCGGCTTCCTCATCAACTCGCCACAAAGAAGTAATAATTGCTCCTACTCCTGCCTGCTGCATTTGGTAGCCCAAAGTTACTATTTCTTCCCCATTTCCCATGTCACCGCCTAAGTTAGTTTCAGCAGCACTTAATACTACTAAATCTAAGTTCGGCAGGGACCATTTTGCCATGTCTTGCAAAGTTAACCTTTCGCCATTGGCAAATAAAATAAAAGAATCTTCTGGCTTGCCATTGCCTTCTTCTCCCGTTACTAATGCTACTGGAGTATCTAAATGGAGAATGTTGCGATCGCTGAGATTATTAACCATCCCTTCGGGAGTAAATTCTTCATCTAAAAGGATGTTTGTTCCTGGAATTAGTTCTGCCAAATTTGCCACTAATTCTCCAGTGGTAGCGATTAAAGATACTTCTCGATCGCCTATTTGGAAATTATAATCCCCTGCGGTCAAACCGGCTGCTAAAACTCGCGGCGATGCCTTACTTTTGGCATCAAATTCGCTCAGACTTGCGGCCGCAATATTATTAATATTAAACCGCTCCACCAGCCATCGATCGCCATCATAAAGCGCCCCTAAAGGAATGTAGCGCAATTGGCGATCGCTCAGATAAATAATCGTTTCTGCGCCTTCGTCTCGCAGTTCGTTTTCTATCGGTTTAATCAACCAATTATAGAGTTCTTCCGCCGGTCCTTCCGCATCGCCGACCCGGCTGGCTACTACTAAACGGAAATTAGCGATCGCTCTTTTTAATTCCTCTTCCGTCACCTCCACGCTTTTACGAACTGCCGTGCCTTTGGCTGTAAATAATACCAACTCCAACCTATCCTCTAAAATCAAAGGATACAGTACAACGCTCCCCGGCAACCGCTGTAATTTCTCTTGAAAATTGTTAAAAGCTTCCGAGTTAGTTGCTTTTAAATCGTTTTCTTCTAGCTCTAAATTAAAAAGGTTTTTAGTAGTATCTCCTTCAAAAATTTGTGCTTCAACAGGGAGCAATCGAACTGAAGCTACAGCATTCTCGTTATTGCCTCGAACAGTTCCCAAATAACCTTCTATTTCTTGAATTTTTATCGATTCTAAAACTTCCTGCGCTTCTGCAAGGCGATTTTCTTCCAATAATAAACCCGCCAAGCTGCGATTAATTTTGGTATTTTCTTCTTTTTGGCTCTCGTCTATCGGATTAGCAATTTCTTGCCGAAGGTTAAGAGCTTGTTTGTGAAAAGCTATAGCTAAATTTTTCTTTTCTAAGCTTTCTAAGACTTCAGCCATGTTGGTATATAGATTCCCCAAACTCTGGCTATCTTCTAATTCTTTAAAGCTTCCCCAAGCCAACTCGTAATTTTCTAAAGCTTGAGGATACTGCCTCAATTGATATAAACCATCTCCCATACCCTTATAAGCCACTGCAACAGCGGCTTCATCGTCCAAATTTTGCAATTGGTTAAGGGCTTGTTTGTAGTAATTTAAGGCTATAGAATATTCCCCCAAACTGTTGTAAACCACCCCCAGGTTATTGAGGGTAGAAGCTAGCACCGTCGGGTCAGTGTCTTCTCGGTTAATCGATAATGCTTCGAGCAAAAATTCTCTGGCTTTTTCTTCGTCTCCGAGAAGGGCATAAACTTTACCCAAACCGCTGAGAATTTTTCCTTCTGCGGGGCGGTCTTCTAATTCTTGGTAAATAGCTAAAGCCCGTTCGTAAGCATCCTTAGCTTTGACCAAATCGCCACCTCGATAATAGGCATCTGCCAGATAATCTAAGGCGCTTATTTGACCTGTTCGATCTTCTGCTTTTAAGGCAGCTTGGAAGGCTTTTTCGTAAGCTTCTAAAGCTTTAGCCGGTTGTGTTTGTTCTCGATAAAGTTCGGCTATGACGTTATAAATGCGTCCTAGACTTTGATTGTCGGCAATGTTTTCTAAAGTAGAGATTGCTTCTTCAAAAAACTTTAAAGCTTGGGAATTGTCGCCTTTTTGGCGGTAGAGAAAGGCGATATTATTGAGCAATCTAGCGACTCCCGCCCGATCGCCTATTTCCTTACGAATAGCTAGAGCTTCTTGATAGATTTCTAACGCTCGGTCGTAGTTGCCCTGATTAAAATATACAGCCCCCATGTTATTGAGAGTGCGCCCAATATCCCTGCTATCCCCCACTTCTTCGCGGATTGCCATGGCCCGTTCGTAGAAATTTAGGGCCCGGTCGAATTGGCCTTGGCTGGTATAAACTGCACCGAGATTGTGGAGAGACTCGCCTACAAAGCGGCGATCGCCCGCTGTTTCGGCCTGTTGTAAAGCTTCTTCGTGCAATTCAAGGGCCTCGGAGTACTTTTTCTGGCGGCGATAAACAAAGCCGATGAGATTGAGAGTTTCTGACGTCCCCACGCTGTCGCCCAATTCGCGGTTTAGGGCCAAGGCTTGCTGCAAAACGTCTAAAGCTTGGGAATATTGAGCGCGATCGCTATAAACATCCCCCATATTGTTCAGAGTTTGAGCAATACCCGCCTTATCGTCCAATTCTCGGCGGATAGCGAGGACTTGTTTGTAAGTTTCTAGGGCAGCTTCAAACAGTCCCGTTCTAAATTGTTCGAGGCCAGTTTGAAAAAGCTGGTCTGCTTTTGTTTTTGAGTCCGTAATTTCTAGATCGCTATCAGCGTTGGGCCTTGTCTGTGCTAAAGCTGAAGTTCGCCAAACGCTGCCCAAAGGGGATAGGGTAATCGCTATGGCAGCGAGGTAGCTGAGGTATTGACGTCCGATGTCCACCGTTAAAGTCCTCTCTTAGGAAGTATAGCTCTCAATATAGACGGAAAATTAGGGAGATCGGTTAACACTAGCCCCAGCGATCGTGCTGTTGCCTCAATCTTCTCTTTCCGAGTCTTTTTACAAATATCAAATGCCCCCGCTTTCAAAAGCCTTTCCTATCGAGGCCCGATACTCGTCCTCCTCAGATTCCATCGCTTTTGTCGCGGTATAATTACTCAAGATATCCAGTCGCTAAAAATAAAAAAAAATTTTTGACAATTTATTTTTCAGCGTGCGATCTACAATAAATGGTAGTGGAGCGCAAGTAGTGTTTTGGTCTCTAAATCTAGTTCGTAGTAATCGCTTTAGCGATTGATATAGATAAATCGCTAAAGCGATTACTACAAGCAAGCGTTCGCTACATCTTTAGGGCTACCCAATAAATTCTATTGCCCCCAAATTTAATACTTTTTCCCAATAATTTAGGGAGCCTGTCAGTTTGGAAAACCTATTTTTTCTCCCAACTAACAACTCACAAAAGAACGCTAAACTTTAGGTTCGCTTCAAAAGTGAAGTTCGCCCCAATTTGAATCCGAAAAAACTGCAGTTATAAATATTTTTTAACCCTTCTTTAAAATCGGTATGACTAATAACAAAAAAAGCGTAAATAACCTCACAAATAAGCTGACCGATGAACTTCCACAGCAATTTACAGGCAAGCTAGAAGTAGTAGCATCGAAAACAAGTTGGACTCTATTCTTTTGTCTCGGTCGTTTGGCTTGGGCCACCGGTGGCCCTCATACGAACAGACGCTTCCACCGACTTTGGCGTCAGTATTGCTCTAATATCTCCCTAGCTAATCTTAAGCTGCGGGCTGGAGATGCAGTCAAGTGCTACTACTACCATCTTCTTTCAGTTTTATCCAGAAGAAATTTGCTCAAACAAGAGCAAACTAAAGCTTTGGTTATCTCCACTCTTAAGGAAGTTTTATTCGATATCATCCAGCGAGAAGAAAAAGAAGAATTAACTTATAAAACTCAAACCGAAGGTGCCATAGAGAAATCATCAATCTTAATGTTTGCCGTAGTTAGTCCAGACAATATTCTGCCATCAGTTCAGAAGTCATGGTTGAAGTGGAAAAAAGCCGGTTTAGCAGCTTGCTCTCCTAATTTAGTCCCAATTATCTCCCAACCAGAAAAATTACAACAAGCAACAAAACCAGCTACTTACAAAACATTAGTAAAGTTAGTCAATGGTAAAAATTCTCTGCGAGAGATTGCAGCTTTAATTAAAAAAGACTTGCCAATACTGACTGGAACTATCGTTCCCTACGTTCGTAAAAAACTAATCCAATTAAAAGAAGCACCAGACAAAAAAAGGAGACCTGGCTCTCCGGCATTAGTAGAAGATTCTCATCAAAAACCGAAAGAAAAAAAACCATCTACCATTGCTTGTGTTGATGATAGCCCCCAGGTTGGTAAGGTATTGGAAAAAATAATGAATAAAGGGGGTTATAAATTTGTAGCAGTACAAGATTCCGTACAAGCTTTACCCATTTTGATTGAAGCAAAACCAGATTTAATCTTTTTAGATTTGGTGATGCCCATCGCCAATGGTTATGAAATCTGTACTCAACTTCGACGAATTTCTCTTTTTGAGGAGACGCCGATAATTATCTTAACTGGTAATGATGGAGTTGTAGATAGGGTTCGGGCTAAAATGGTGGGGGCAACCGGTTTTATGACTAAACCTATCGAAGGGAAAAAAGTCTTGGCTGTAGTTCGTAAATATTTGAAATTAGCTCTAAATTCCGAGTCTCAGAAAAAAGCTCCAGAGTCAAGCGGATAACAGGGGCGCGTGGCCTGTTTTACGTTTGGGATAACAGGCGAGACGCCTGTTCTACGCGGAGGGATAACAGGCGAGACGCCTGTTCTACGCGGAGGGATAACAGGCGAGACGCCTGTTCTACGCGGAGGGATAACAGGCGAGACGCCTGTTCTACTCAGAAATGCGATGTTGGAGGATAAATTCAGCTACTGTTAAATCTACAGTTGTAGTTATTTTTAAATTAGTCTCCTCCCCCTCAACAATTTTCACCGGCAAACCGCATTTCTCAAACAAAGCAGCATCGTCGGTAACTTCCCAACCCAAACTCCTACCCTTGGAGTGACATTCTTTTAATAATTTCACTTCAAAAGCTTGGGGAGTTTGCGCGGCCCATAAATTTTTGCGGTCTGGAGTGTTTTTAATTAAACCCGATTCATCCACTACTTTAATAGTGTCCTTAACTGGGATAGCTGCAATTAACCCCTCGCAATCGAGAATAGTTGTAGCGCATCGGTCGAATAATTCGGGAGTAACCAAACACCGAGCCCCATCGTGAATTAAAACTCGTTCTGCCTCTGGGGGTAGCGCCAGCAAGCCGTTGCAAACAGATTCTTGCCGAGTTGCGCCTCCTTCAATTAACTCTATCGGCCCTTCCCAGGCTAAGTTGGCCATTATTTCTTTGAAGTCGGGAAAATCGACCGGTTGTCCCACAATGCCGATCCAGCTAATAGATTCTGAGGCGGCGGCTGCTGCTAACGTCCAGGCCAGCAGCGGTTTACCCTGTAGAGTTAGCAGGAGTTTATTGCGGGAACTACCCATTCGCCGTCCCATGCCTGCGGCGGGAATTAATAAATGCATTTTGGATTATAGATTTAGCAGAGATGGTCAATAATGGTCTATCTTCTCTTAAGATTAAGCTGATAAGTAAACAGAATTAATAGAGATGCGAATACTGGCCCTCGTTCCTGGCGGAATTGGCGATCAAATTTTATTCTTTCCTACCCTCGACGACCTCAAGCGGTCTTATCCAGAGGCGCAAATTGACGTAGTGACCGAGCCCAGAGCAAAGGGTGCTTACAGGGTTTGCAAGTCGGTACGCGATGTCCTGCTCTACGACTTTAAGGACGCAAATAGTCTGGCTGATTGGGGAAATTTGCTCGGAGTAATTCGCGATCGCGAATACGAAGCAGTTATCTCCCTGGGGCAGCGGTGGGCTGTGGGTTTGTTGCTGTGGTTGACTGGTATTCCCAAGCGAGTAGGCTATGCGGACAAGGGGAATTTCTTTCTAACCGATGCAGTTCCCTTAAAAACCGAGCAGTATGCCGCTTCCATGTACCACGATTTGCTACAGGGTTTGGGAATTGTCACTCCTTTTAAAGAATTGTCGATTAATGTCCCCAAGGCAGATCTGGAGTGGGCATCGGCTACCCAAGAGCGTATGGGTATTGCTGAAAGCGGCTATATCTTAGTCCACGGCGGTTCTAGCCAATTGGCTCGCTCTAAAGGCATTGATAAAATCTATCCCGTGGAGTCTTGGCAGAAGATAATCCAAGAGATTCAAGAAAAGCAGCCGAATATGCCCGTGGTTGTGGCGAAGGGACCGGAGGATGATGCCTGGACCGGTAGGTTGATGAATTTATGTCCGGAGATTAAATTAATAGAACCGGGAGATATTGGCAAATTAGCTGCAACTATTGCCAGCGCTAATTTGATGCTCTGTACGGATAGCGCCCCGATGCATTTGGCAGTGGCGGTGGGGACTTATACGATCGCTTTGTTTGGCCCCACTAACCCTGAGAAGTTGCTGCCCCCAAGCGATCGCTGCGTGGCTATTAAATCTTCCACGGGTAAAATGGCTGATATTTCCCCAGAGCAAGTCTTGGAGAAGGTTTGGGGAAGTTAGCCAATCTTCAGATAAAGTTAAGCAGCAGGGGCAGATGGCAACAACTGCCCCTGCTT
>JAXHVR010000005.1:25028-80416 GCA_034189005.1 Cyanobacteriota bacterium
CTTCCACGGGTAAAATGGCTGATATTTCCCCAGAGCAAGTCTTGGAGAAGGTTTGGGGAAGTTAGCCAATCTTCAGATAAAGTTAAGCAGCAGGGGCAGATGGCAACAACTGCCCCTGCTTTGCTGTTAATTGGTGGCTGCGATCGCCTCGAAAAATCCCTCGTCTAACTCATAACCCAACATTTGAGCTAGGGACATCAGCTTGGAATTACTGGGAATGCCTTGCTGTTGCAGCCATTGAGTTAAAATAAAAATTTTTCCCATTAAAAATATTTCCAAGGCCTCCGGGTTATACTGGATGCCTTCCGTGCGATGGAACTGGTGGGGGACTAACATGGCGACGTAACGAGCTAATTCTCCTTCTTTCCAGTCTAGTAAAAACGGCAACCAAGGATAGTTCGCATCCAGGCGGATAAACCATAACCTGATTTCGGGAATTTCCGAGAGTTCTCTAGGGTCTAAGGCGTCGCGATCGTAGTCTATCTCCAAACGAAGCTGCTGTTCGTAAGAGGCGATGGCCTCTTTTTCTAGGAGCTTTGAGATTGCAGTTTTAGCTGGCGATAGGTCTAAATTATTAATTTGTTCGGTATTGAGGGCGATCGTAATAGTCATTCGGCACTGTCCCAAAAACTAGACTTGTTGGCCCTGTGGCAAGCCAACTTATCGATTAAGATAGAATAGACCATTAAAGGGTAGATGTCCACCAAAAAACAATTCCACTTAGGAGAAACAACCCCATGTCAGCCAAACAAATTCAAACCCTAGAAGATGCTTTCAACAGTTGCCAGGCTAAGGGAATGCGCCTCAGTCGCCAACGCCGCTACATACTAGAACTCCTCTGGGAAGTTCCGCAGCATCTCTCTGCCAGAGAAATTTACGACAAATTAAACCAGCAAGGTAAGGCCATCGGTCATACCTCTGTCTATCAAAATCTCGAAGCTCTCTCCAGAAAGGGCATCGTAGAGTGCATCCAAAAGGCAGATTGCCGCCTCTACGGCAATATTAGCGACCCCCACTCTCATATTAACTGTCTGGACACGGGGGAAATTATGGATGTTTTTTTAGAATTACCTCCAGAGTTAATCCAGCAAATGGAAGAGCGAGCGGGAGTTAAAATATCAGACTATCGCATAGATTTTTATGCCTACCGTTCCCCAGAATCATCGCCAAATAAAGCAGAAGAAAGCCTTTGAGCTTGGGCCTGCCCTCGGTTAGGGTAAATTAATCTAAAAAATGCTCTAAAATGGGTTGCATTTTTAGGTTAAGTATGATAAAAATTTGAGTCAATTCCTAATAAAAGTCCATGCTACTTATCTGGATCCCTTCCGGATAGCTCCTAGAAAAGATAGGGAATGGGTTCGGGAGCATCCCATATTTGCCAGTCCGACCCTTAAAATAAGTCAACAGAAAAAAAATAAGTTATTGGGTTCATTTCATAATTGAGATGCAGCCATTGCTTCTACCATCTCTAGCAATCAAAATTCTACTTTTTTAAAAAAAAACCTTTCGCTCGAAAACAAGCCTGCATCCCTAAATAAAACCTTAATAATTGCCAAAAAGCTAGAGCAAGAACATTATGGGATAATAACAAAAAGAAAAAAGCAGGGTTGCCGTAATTAAAAAATTCGATAGTTGAGGCCAAAAGGGAAAAAAACCATGTCTAAAATAAGCTATCCAGAACGAAAAAAGAGCCGCTATCTGGGCGAAGAGCCAAAAGTAGGCGTGGTTAAAACTAACGGCAAAAATTCCCAAGGAAACGAACAGACAGCAAAACCAGAAGCAGAAATAGATCGCTCTATGACATCAAACGAATATAAAACCTCTGCCCCAACTATTACCTCCGAACCTTCTGAGGAGCGGGGCCCGGCAGAGGAGTCAAAGTTCGACGCGAGAGAAACAGAAACCCTCGCTCCCAAAACAGGTTTTTGGACGTGGCAATTGATCTGGTGGGCAATTGTAGCCGGGTTGGGGATGACTGGTGCGGCGGCACTGTTATGGTTGTTCGTAACTCCACCACCGCCTAACTGCGAGCAAATATCTCCTTTATCGGCAGACTCGGAAAGACTCTACTGCGCCCATAAGGCCGCCGAGTCAAAAAACTTAGAAGAACTCCAAGAGGCAATAGCTTTAGTGGAAACTTGGGAAGAAGACCATCCTCTTTACTCCCAAGCTCAACAGATGACTGCCGAATGGACGAAATTAATCTTGTCGGTGGCTAATCAAAAAATAAATGAAGGGGATTTGCAAGGGGCCTTGGATACGGTGGGAAAAATTCCCAAAACTAGCCCGATCTATTCCCGAGTAGAAGATCGAGTTGCGCTTTGGGAAGCTCAATGGAAAGAGGGTCAACTTCTCTACGACCAATCCCTCAAAGCGATCGCAGCAATGGACTGGAAAAAGGCTTCTGTTTATGCCTTGGCCATGTCGGGGCTGGATAACGTTCATTGGCAAAAGAAGCGCTTTAAAGAGCTATTGGAAAAAATGGCGATCGAAAAACGAGCCTGGGAAAAGCTCAAGGATGCTCGCTATTTGGTTTATAGAGAGACCGCAGAAGAATATAAAGAAGCTCTGGCTTTAGCGAATCAAATCCCGCGAGACCTCTATATGTGGAAAAATGCAGATAAGGATATGTCGGAGTGGGCGGGCAAGTTGCTAGCAATAGCTACGAAGAAAATAGAACAAAAAGACTTGGAAGGAGCGATCGCTGTAACTAACTTCATCCCCAGCAATTACAAATTCTACCCGCAAGGTCAAAATTTAATTCTCTTAGGTCACGCGAAAGCGGCTATCTGGAACCAATCAGCGGGAGTCCCAGGGGCAAAAGATTTTGTGACTTTAGTCGAAGGAAAAGCAGCAGCAGCCAAAATTAAGTCAAATAGTCCTTATTATAAAGAAGCACAAGCTCGCCTCCAGGAAATAGCAACCCTACAGGAAAATCTCAAACAGCTTCAGCTAGCAAGCGCTTTAGCTAATGTCGGTCAACCTTTTGCTCTGGAGCTCGCTGTCGAACAAGCGCAAATGGTGGGCCGCGACGAACCAAAACGAATTCAAGCCCAAAGCTTAATCGCTCGTTGGCGTAAGGAAATTCTGAGCATTGAAGACCGACCTTATCTAACGGCGGCTAGAGATTTGGCAACACAACAAACTGTGGAAGGGCTAAACGAGGCGATCGAGCAAGCTAGTTATGTCGCCCTGGGTCGCCCTTTGAGAATTGAAGCTCAAACTTTAATTGCCGAGTGGAAGAAAAGGATACAAATTATTGAGGACGGACCTTTCCTCGCAGAAGCCAGGACTCTGGCAAAAGAAGGAAAAGTCAACGAGGCGATCGACGCGGCAAACAAGATTGCTAAAGGTCGGGCTCTATACGCAGAAGCTCAACAGGAGATCGATAAATGGATAACAGAACAGCAAATAGCCCAAGACCAACCAATTCTCAATCGAGCATATAATCTCGCAGCACAAGGCAGTCTCACGGCAGCTATTAATACCGCTTACCAAATAAGTTACGGTCGGGCTCTTTATTACGAAGCCCAGGGTGCGATCTCTAAGTGGTCCGCAGAACGAGAGGCGATCTGGGCGGAGCAAGAAGCGGCAAGGCAGCGACAATATTATCAGCCAGCCCCGGCACCGCAATATTACAACCCAGCCCCGGCACCGCAATATTACGCACCGGCCCCGGCCCCGGCACCGCAATATTACGATCCCGCTCCTTCCCAATCTTATTACGAACCGGCACCGCAATATTACGCACCGGCACCAGCCCCGCAATATTACAACCCGGCACCGGCACCGCAATATTACGCACCGGCACCGGCACCGCAATATTACGAACCAGAACCAAGCTACAGTCCCCCTGGGAATGATGCTTATTTGCTTCAGGAATAACCAAACATCGGTAATGGCTAATGGCTAATTGTTAATTGCTTCTTTAGCACGATCCATTACCGAATAATTAATTATTAATTGTTAATTGTTAATTGTTAATTATTAATTGTTAATTGTTAATTGTTAATTGTTAATTGTATTATGAGCGCACCAGCATTGCAACTGCTGTCTATCGATAGCGATCCCATATTTAGAATGGGTCTGCGGGGTATTTGCGAGCAGTTTCCAGACTTACAACTGGTGGCGGAAGCACCAAACGCAGCCGCCGCTTTGCGCATTTTAGAAGGGGCGATCGCAGAAAGCGAGGTTTTACCAACGAAAACTGTCACTGCCGACACTCTCGATGCGATCGTTTGGGACGTAGAGAGCTGCAACCCCGAACTGGATGAGAGCGAAAAGTTCTCCCCCGCCATAGCCTTCTGCCAGCAGCTAAAAACTCTCTATCCTAACCTCCCTATCTTGGTCTTGACTAACCTGCGAGAAGCATCGGTTTTAGCCGCGCTTCGAGAGGCAGGCGTCGAAGGTTATTGCCCGAAAGGGGTAGCGATAGATCGATTAGTGACTGCTATTAGGCAGGTGGGAGGCGCTCAAAGTTATTGGCTCGAAATCGACTTGCCGCTCCCCCATGCCTCGCCTTTTCAAAGTAGAACTTCTAAAGTTTTAAAAAATATCCGCTTCCACTTGGGAAAGTCGGGGTTGCGACAAATCGATCGCGCCCTATCGGAAGCTAATTCGGACCTGGAAGATTGCCAAGAATCTTTTAATCAAAATGACTTGACATCGGTACTAAATTTGGCTATTACTCGGGGTCGCCGTCGGGAGTTGGTAACTGCTCGTTGGATAGTTAGTCAGTTGTTACCTAATTCGGCAGACCGCGAAAACGGACTATCTGGGAACTCGGAAAGTGGCGATCGCCCTCCTTCGGAAAATGCCGATTATTCTGCCGATGGTAGCGCCAAAAAAGACAGCCAAAACCCAGCCGAGTCCCTCGCTATTAGAAATGAAAACGAGTCCGCCCTCACCGTTCGCTATCCCGTGCGCGGTACCGAGTTGCAATCAGTTTTGTTTGATGCCACTGCAGCTCGGTTGCGCTCTAGTAGTTTGCTTAATCTTAGCGGAATGCCGTTAGAAATTGATATTTTGCGACTGGCTAAAAAACGGGAGTTAATTTATATAGTATTGCAGAAGTTAGAGGAGATTCTGGCGGAGTTGCGTTTTGCTCGCATTCAACCTGCGGAACTCTCGCAAAAACGCTCTTATATACTCGGTCAATTGTGGGAAGAAGCTTTAAGGGATTTTGTGGGAAAATCTTATAAGCTAAAAGGGAGCGAAAGTTACTTTTTTTTCTCGGATATAGAGGCAGAAAAAAACTCAAAAGAAATAGAAATAGTGCCGTTGTTGTTGCGAGATGCCCAAGTAGTCCGCGAGTTTATTCTGGAGAAAATACCTTTAGTAGAAGATTTGCTAGGTCATTTATTGTTTCAATTTCCTTTAGTAATAGATAACGTTTCTTTTGGACCGGGAACTATAGAAGCGATGCAGAGGGCGGCGACTTTGCTACAAAATTTGATACTTCAAGTAGCTAATGCGGTGATGCAGCCGTTGTTAAATAATTTGGCAGATGTGGAGGATATTAAAAAGAGTTTTTACGATCGCAATTTGATTTCTACCAGAGAGATAGAGCGCTTTAGAAATAGTTTGTCCTGGCAGTATCGTTTGAGGGAATATGTTGAGGAACCAAAGGCAATTTTTGAAAGCGGTTTTTGGTTATTTGCGCTCAACGATAGCGGCATTCAAAAGGTGTTAATTTATGCCCCGAGAAGGCAAGAGTTGGCGAAGCTTTCTGGCCTTCAATTAACGGTGACTTTGGTATTAGAAACTAGAGATGCGATCGCTCCAGGAGTCCGGGCTGTTATTTCTTTTATGGGTAGCGGCGTTGTCTATTTATTGACCCAAGTAGTCGGACGAGGCATAGGTTTGATCGGCAGGGGAATTATTCAGGGAATTGGCAATTCTATGCAAGATGTTAAATTTGGGAAAAGTAAAAAATAAGAGTGACTGTTCGTAGTAATCGCTTTAGCGATTTAGATAGATGAATCGCTAAAGCGATTACTACAAGCAACGGTTCGCTACATCTTTAGCACTACTGAAAATTGTTGCGCCGGAAAATTAGTCATTGGCAAATAAAAGGTTAATAAAATGTCAGCAAAAATAATAACTTTGTTAACAGATTTTGGCTTAAAAGATGTTTATGTGGGAGCGATGAAAGGAGCGATCGCTCTTATTAACCCGACATTGACAGCAATAGACCTAACTCACCAAATACCGCCCCAGAATTTGACGGCGGCTAGATTTTGTTTGACGAACGCTTATCCTTATTTTCCAAAGGGGACCGTTCATGTGGCAGTAGTAGATCCGGGAGTGGGGAGTAGGAGGCGGGCGATCGCCGTTCGATTAACCAATGGTTTTTTAGTGGGGCCGGATAACGGTATTTTTAGCGGCGTTATCGAGACTTTAGAGGAAAAGGTTCTATCGGCGGTGGAACTGACAAACTCGAACTATTGGCGGACTCCACGACCTAGTACCACTTTCCACGGTCGAGATATCTTTGCACCTGCGGGGGCACATCTTGCTAGCGGCGTTTCCTTGGAAAAGTTAGGAGAGGCGATCGACCCGGGCAGTTTGGTAACTTTGCCTTTGCCCGAAGCGAGTCGCCCCAAGGAAGCAGAAGGAGCGATCGAGGGTTTCATTCAATATATAGATGGCTTTGGCAATTCGATTAGCAATATTCCTGGGGCGGTGGTTAGGGGCAAAAACTGGAGGGCGATCGCTGGTGGTAAGAAGATACCTAGCGGCAATACCTACGCGGACTGCGAACCGGGGGAGCTTATTTGTATCGTTGGCTCTCACGGTTGGGTCGAAATTGCAGCCAACGGGGGTAGCGCCCAATCTCAATTACAGTTAGAGTGGGGCGATCGGGTGCGGGTCTTGTTCGGCGATCGTGGCGAGGAAGTTGGGAACTAGCCCCAGAACGCTCCCTTGCAGTAATTGTTGGATTTATCTATGATATTTATATTGTTTTATGGTAGCGGTCAAGATGTAGTGACTGCTAGTAGCGATCGCTTTAGCGATTCATCTATCTAAATCGCTAAAGCGATTACTACAAACTTCATTTGGAGAGTAAGACACTACTTGCGACCCACTACGAAAAATATCAACGGCAGGGTTTAATTTATGACCGCAATTTTAACTCAAACTCCGACTGCAAAAAAATATTATCCGTTAAGCGTAGCGCCGATGATGGACCGAACCGATCGCCATTTTCGTTATTTTATGCGCCTGCTGACTAGGCGGACTCTGCTTTATACGGAAATGGTGACGACTCCGGCTATCTTGCACGGCGATCGCGAGAAACTTCTGGGGTTTTCTCCAGAAGAAAAACCTCTGGTGTTGCAAGTAGGAGGTGACGACCCGCAACAACTCGCTATCTGTGCTAAAGTAGCGGAGGAACTCGGTTACGACGAAATAAATCTTAATGTCGGTTGCCCTAGCGATCGCGTCCAAAATGGCAACTTCGGCGCTTGTCTGATGGCCCAACCGGAGAGGGTTGCGCGAGGGGTAGAGGCCATGGTGCAGGCTGTGAATATTCCGGTAACGGTGAAACATCGTATCGGTATCGACGATCGCGATCGCTACGAAGATATGGCTAATTTTGTAGCGATCGTTTCTGGGGCCGGCTGCCAGCATTTCAGCGTACACGCCCGCAAAGCATGGTTGCAAGGTTTGAGCCCGAAAGAAAATCGCACGGTACCCCCCCTGCGTTACGGAGACGTTTACCGCCTCAAGGCAGAATTTCCCCATCTATTTATAGAGATAAACGGCGGTTTTACCAGTTTAGATCGGGCGAGGCAGCAGCTAGATAAAGTAGATGGAGTCATGATCGGGAGGGCTGCCTACGACACTCCTTATATCTTTGCCACGGCGGACGGCGACATTTACGGCGAGGATGCAGCGCCTCCCACTCGTGGCGAAGTGGTAGAAGGGATGCTTCCTTATATAGATCGGTGGCTTTCGCGGGGGGTGAAGTTGAATAGCATCACCCGCCATTTGTTGCAGTTGTTCGCCGGGCAACCGGGCACTAAAGCCTGGAAGCGACACCTCAGCGAAAACGCTCATCTCCCAGGTGCCGGGGTAGAGGTAGTGCGGGCCGCGTTGGAGAAAGTTGATTATATCAATTAACAATTAATAATTGTTAATTGTTAATTGTTAATTGATAAGTAGTCGGAACCGGCGGAAATAGGACAAAAATTTGTTCGCGGACGGGGCCTATATTAACCCTTTTGAGCTATTGGGATAGCGGGACTCCAATAATTATTAATTATTAATTGTTAATTATTAATTAGTTGGGAAAAAACTCCTGCTATAGCAATCCTAAATGGATTATGAAAAATTTTGGGCCCAGAAACCCGGTTTCTTCAACAATACCTTCGCCAAAAAGAAAAAATGCCATTCGTAGGTTGGGTGTAGCTTCGCAGGGCCCAACAAAATCGTTGGATTTTGGTCGAAGATGTTGGGTTGCGCTATCGCTCCACCCAACCTACAAGAAAATGGCGAAGGTATTGTTCAAGAAACCGGGTTTCTAAAATATCACGAACGATCTACGGCTTGCTATAAAATTTAGAAATCAATACTCATTGGAGCCCTTGGAAAAGGGATCGCATCCCGAATATTCCCCATACCAGTTATAAACTGCACCAACCTCTCAAACCCCAAACCAAACCCGGCATGAGGCACGGTTCCATATTCCCGCAACTCCAAATACCACCATAATTCCTCTTTGTTTATGTCCATTTCCTCAAGACGCCGTTCTAAGAGGTCCAAGCGTTCTTCCCTCTGGGAACCGCCGATAATTTCTCCTACCTTTGGCGCTAGAACGTCCATCGCTCTTACGGTTTTTTCATCGTCGTTAGAGCGCATATAAAATGCTTTAATTGTTTTCGGATAATCCGTAACAATAACAGGTTTTTTAAAGAATTCCTCTGCCAGATAGCGTTCGTGTTCTGACTGCAAATCTAAACCCCAACTGACGGGATACTCGAATTTTTTATCCGTCTTTTCCAGAATCGCGATCGCTTCCGTATAAGTTATCCTTTCAAACTCATTATTAACGATATTATCCGCAGTCTCCAAAACCGACTTATCGATGCGCTTATTAAAAAATTCCATGTCTTCCGCGCAGTTTTCCAACACATATTTAAAAATGTATTTCAAAAACGCTTCTGCCAAATCCATATCTCCTTCTAAATCGCAAAAAGCCATCTCTGGTTCGATCATCCAAAATTCGGCTAAATGGCGGGAAGTATTAGAATTTTCTGCCCGAAAAGTGGGTCCGAAGGTATAGACATTGCTAAATGCCAATGCCATGATTTCCGCTTCTAGTTGACCGCTAACTGTTAAATAAGCAGGTTTGCCAAAAAAGTCTTTACTAAAATCTACATCTTGCTTATCCGTAAGGGGAACGTTTTTTAAATCTAAATTAGTCACGGCGAACATTTCCCCCGCGCCTTCGCAGTCGCTAGCTGTAATAATAGGAGTATGTACCCACAGGAAACCCCGTTCTTGGAAAAATTGATGTACGGCGTTAGCGCAGGCGTTACGCACTCGGAAGACTGCACCGTAACTGTTCGTGCGCGATCGCAAATGCCCTATAGTTCGCAAAAACTCAAAGGAGTGTCGTTTTTTCTGCAAAACATATTTTTCGGGGTTTGCTTCCCCATAAACTTTCACGCTTTCGGCCTTGAGTTCGATGCGCTGCCCTTTTGCAGGAGACTCCACTAGCTCTCCGGCAATCTCTACGGATGCACCGGTGTTGATTTTTTTGAGGATTTCTTGATAATCTGGCAAGTCGGCATTGAGTACCACTTGTAGATTTGCCATGGAGGAACCGTCGTTAACTTCTACGAAGCTAAATTCTTTGAGTTCTCGTTTGGTACGAACCCAACCCCGAACGGTTATTTTTTCGTCTGGTTGGCCATTTTTGAGGATGTCTGCTATGCGCGTTTTTGTCATCTTTTCTTTATCCTTGCTATTCCATAAACTTCTTTATTTATAGCTGCTTGCGGTAGTTTGCCACTAGAACGAAACGTCCGACAATTATTAATTATTAATTATTAATTATTAATTACAATACCTTCGCCAAAATCAAAAATACCATTCGTAGGTTGGGTCAAGGGCAGCGCAACCCAACAAAATCGTTGCAAAACCCAACAAAGATGTTGGGTTTCGCTACGCTACACCCAACCTACAAGAAAATGGCGAAGGTATTGTAATTACTTAACGACTTTTGCTTAACTGGCGCAGGATTTTAGCACCCAACCGATAATAATGCCTAGCCCCCCAAAGCGGACTGCTTGCCAAAATGGTTCTTTAATACTGTTCCACCCGAAGAGACTGCTTTCGAGGTTAAGTTCTATGTTTTCCAACTCTGCCTTAATTTGTCCCAATTCTTCTCGCAACTCTTGGGTTTTCTGGCGGCGGAGTTCGGGTCGTATTTCTTCTAAGCGATGTTTTAGCTCTGCTTGACGTTTTTTATGATTTACGATCTTGGCGTAACGATCTTTGAGGGCCAGGAGCGATCGCTCGACTTCTGCCAGTGCTTCTTCGAGATCTTGCTCTGTTGTTTCCGATGTTTCTTCTGGTGGCGTGCTTTTTTTTTCCGGTGTCATAATTTCAAACTCTGCCGCACAACTCCCAACTTCCCAGTCCTAGCTTAAATATTAGCTGTCAATACTATCCGTTCAACTCTTGGTATGAATAAAATTATAATTATGTATGGAGCTAAAATGACCGAAAGTGGCGATCGCCACTTTCGAGCGTAGTCGTGGAAAATAATTCTAACAAAAATGTACTCGCTCTCTGGACAATTATTAACGCTTCACAGCCACCCCGACGAAACGCCCTACAATTATTAATTATTAATTATTAATTATTAATTACTTAAAGATCGCTTTTGCCGGCATTATTGCTTATAATCGAGATTGATGTCGCCAGCTAGGAAAAGTTGATGTCTAATTCTATTAATAATCTCAAAACAGTTTCTACTTTAAGCGCTCCAGACAGCAGCGAGTTTAACTCAGCCACCACCGACGAACTAGCCCGAGTCCTAGCTCAGAGATTAGCCATCTCCGAGAGAGATTGGCATCGCCTTAAATCTAATCGTCCAGCAAGGGCCAGAGAGCAAGTAGCCGCCGCCCTTGTATTTTTAATTAAAGAGCAACCCGAAGAAGCGATGGCCCATCTCCAACAAGCCATTGGTTGGCTCGATCGCTCTATTTCTGCCCCGCCCTGTCCTACACACGGCCCCAAAAAATCCTAGAAGTATTGCTTTGCCAAAGGTCAGCGATAGCTTCCAGGTATGGGCATTATATTAACTTTTTTCAAAACCGCGTTAATTCTTTCCCTGCCTACATTCTTACCTATATTTCCTGCAAACTTCTTTAAAAGAAGTTATTTTATTTCTAAAACTTTATCTTACCAGAGGTAAGCGAGAGGCATTTTTCATGCGTTTGACAAGGGTCAACTCTGTCCCTTGGGAATTCCATTCAACGCGATCGAAAATTCTATCTAAGATGAATAAACCGCGACCGCATTCTCGCTCTGCTTCTGGGCTATAGCGATCGGCTGCATTGTCATTGTCATTGCTTATATAATGGCCATCAGTCAGATTCATGCCACAATCGTATATTGGTGAGAACCCCGGTCCTTGGTCTGAGATGACCCACCAGTATTGGTCTTGAATTTCTGCAAAACGGACTACAACCTTTTTGCTTGGGTCTAACTTATTACCATGCTTTGCGGCATTCACCAATGCTTCTTGAAGTCCCAGCCGAACTTCTGCTTGCCATGCAGTAGGAATATCTGCTAGCAACAGTTCTAGAATCGGACAAAGATATAGGGTTGAAGCAAAGCCGATTGTAACCCAATTTTTTTTTACCGGACGCGATGAGATAGCAATCACTTTGAACGCTCCCTAGCTGTATGGTGGATTGACTTCACACCCTGCATAGTTGTGAATGCTTCGTGACATCTTCCCACGCTAACCATTCGGCTTCTGCGTGGGGTCGGCGCAGACTCCGGGACTACTCCAGGACATTTGCGCCAGCTATTAAGAATAAGAACGGGATGCCCCGCCGCTCTTTTCTTTATCTTTTCTTTTTGTCGAGAGCTTTGGGGGGCGCAAATCGCCCTTGAGAAAAAAACTACTCAACCATCAACGTACCGCCATAAGATTTTACGCTTTCCCGGGCAATAGTAGGAAACTGCTAGTAGGACACTGCTACTTTTCATGGTAAGCGCTGACGGCTCTTTGCTCTTTAAAGAGGCTAATTGCATCATAACATACAGAGAAAGTCAATTAATGGGGCATCGAACCACATCAATTTACCGCTTCTAAAAGCTCCCACCAAATTTTAAATTCTGGTGTTCTGCTCGAAGGCGGTCTTGCTAAAACAATTTTAGGCATTGCAGAATTGCCTCGCAAAACTCCTCTGTTAATTACTATTTTATCAAAACTTTTAACAAAAATAAACACTCGCGGAAAAATTAATCTTTTCTAGCCATATTAGCTAAAATCTAAAATTACCAAATCCGGCCGGTTTTGCTGCCTATAGCTAAAACCTTCTGCATTAGAGGGATTGAATCTGGAAAACTACTTCCTCCTTTTCCAGAATCTTTTTGTTAAAATAGTTAAATAAACTTAACAAATCTTTACACTATGTCAACAATTTTAACAATAGCCTCTGATTCCATCCCGGGAAGCTACTGGCAGTGGCAGGGTCGCTCCATCTACTATGTCCGGGCGGGGAAATCTCATCCCAAGCGCCACCCAATTCTATTAATACATGGATTTGGAGCATCTACCGACCACTGGCGAAAAAACATTATCGGTCTGAGTTCCGACTTTGAAGTTTGGGCTATCGATCTTCTAGGATTTGGACGTTCCGCGAAGCCAAACTTAGCCTATAGCGGCCAACTGTGGCAAGAGCTAGTTAGTGATTTTATTAAGGAAGTTATAGGGCAACCAGCGGTTTTAGTCGGTAACTCTCTGGGAGGGTATGTAGGTTTATGCGTCGCCTCTGAATGTCCCACCGCCGCCACTGGCTTAATCTTAATCAACAGCGCCGGGCCATTTACTGAGTCAGAACCAAAACCCGAACCCCCAGTCTGGAAAAAAGCCATATCCAGTAGCATGAAATGGTTATTTTGGCAAGATTGGGCAAGTTTTCTCTTATTTCAATGGACGCGGCGAAAAGCGGTAATTCGCAAAACCTTGGAAAAAGTGTATTTAGACCGAAGTGCAGTGAGCGATCGCTTAGTAGAAGAAATTTATAGACCATCGTGCGATGCTGGTGCGGCGAAAGTATTCGCCTCAGTTTTCAAAACGCCCCAAGGCGAAAAAGTAGATGTTTTATTGAATAAGTTAAAATCGCCTTTGTTAATGCTCTGGGGAGAAGGGGATCCGTGGATGAATTCTCAAGAAAGAAGTTCTAAATTTCGCCAGCATTATCCTCAATTAACAGAACATTTTCTTAAAGCGGGTCATTGTCCCCACGACGAAATACCAGAACAGGTAAACGAGTTAATTCGTCAGTGGGCTTTAAGTAATTAATAATTAATAATTAATAATTAATAATTACTTGAGGGAGCGAGGTCTGGGGGGGAGCATCTCAATGCAAGAATAAAGCCAATAATTAAACGCTTTTTGTTAGTGGTTAGTTGTCGAACTAACCACTAACAACTGACCGCTAACAACTGACAAAAATAATTGATTTTGTTACAAATATGAGATGCTCCCAAAATGTGGTTTCTAAGAATATGATTTGCGGCTCTCTAGTTTCTATTATTATTCCTATTGTTATTATTTCCACCGCCACCGAAAAAGATATTAGCGCTATCTCGTTGCAAAGAGCGGAAGAAGAGAACAAATCCTAAGAAATCGCGAATAGGTTCGGTATAGCTGGAAAACACATAATTAATCTGATTGAGCCAATTGCGATTGAGAACAATTACATCCTCATCTTGAAGTAAAATATTTTGAGAACTATCCCCAAAGATAGCATCTTTTCCATTTAACTCCCTTTGAATAACTTGATTCTGCTCGCGATCGAAACGAATAAGAGTAATTTCTTTGAGGTCAGCCACATTTACCGGGATACCATTAAGAACCTCTATTAAACGACTGCCATTAGCTAAAGGAGTAGTAGCAAGAGCGTTATTAGGATGGCTAAAAATTCTAACAGTAATCTGTTGTTGAGCTAGAGTAGATTTGCTAACAAGGGTGCGATCGTAACCAAAATCCGCTCCCGGTTCCAGATCCGAAATAATTACAGCATCGCCATTTTGTAAAGGCACATCGGGAAGTTCCGTCGAGTTTAGCAAAGGAGTATAGAGGTCCACCACTTCCTCAATAATAGTACCGTCAACCAAAGTCCGGCGCACCCGAACCTTCCGCAAGTCAGCCTTTAAAGTAGTACCTCCAGCTTGAAGCAAAGCCGAAGAAACTTGATTCGCCTGATAAAAGCCAGGTCTAGTTACCTCTCCAGTAACAGTAACGATCGCTGGAATAACTGGACCGGCCTGACTGTAATTAGTAATTAACTCCCGGTCTTGTTGTTGAGCGTCCAATGAAGGTTGGTAGGGAACTATGACCACATCCCCATCTTCCAAACGCAAATTAGGTGGAGGTGCCCCCACTTGCAAAGGCGTTAAGACATCTACTATTTGAGAAACAACAACCCCACTAGCCAAAGTCCGACGAACTTTTACATTGCGCAGGTCTGCCAAGAAACTCGTTCCTCCAGCGGCCCTCAGAGCATCAGAAATTTGAGCGTTGCCCGGAACCGGATAAAAACCAGGCCTAGTCACTTCCCCGGTAATGGTAACTCTAACTGGACGTTGAGCCAAAAGGGATACCACTATTTCTGGGTTTTTGATAAATTCATTGAGGCGATCGCCAATTAAAATCCTAGCAGCTTCGAGAGTAAGCCCTTGTAATAGCACCGTACCAATTAGTGGCATTTGGATAGTACCTTCAGGACCGACAGTGGTAGAAACGCTCAAGTCTGGAAATCTTTGAACTTGAATGGCAATTTGGTCTCCAGGGCCCAGTAGATAGCGTTTCAACCTTAATTCTGGATCGGGATCGAAATTGGGGTTTAACGCCGGAGAACCAATAGAAGGGGAGTTTCGAGGAATAGTTCCTTCTGGAGTATATTCATCGAGATTGTCAGGCAGGGGTTGTTGTCCTCTGGCACTTTCCGTTTGTAGGGAGAAAAGGCAGACAAAAAAGACAACCCAGACAAGGCCGGCAAGGAAACTGTTAAGCATTTCTTCTAGGTAACGAGCAGATCGCATTAGCAATAATTATTTCTGGTTTGTTACGAAATCTGCAAAAGCCTGTTCGAGTAGGGATAGCTGTACTCTTTCTGCCAGAGACTCAGCAATGGGCCAATAAGGCTCGATTTCGCCCAAAGGTTCGATGGGAAATTGGATATTAACAGCCACCCAAGGGACGCTACGCTTTTGGAAAAGCATAGCGAAGCGGTCTTTCCAAAACCAACCACTCGGGGCAGGATCTCCACCAGAAGGCCAGGCATACCATTGAAAGACAGCATAAGTTTGCTGGCTGGTCCACCCCCGAAAGAACTGACCTTCCACGGCAATTTCTTCTCCTGGAGTTAGTCCCGCAGGGAGATTCTCAGCAGCAGATGTTAGATTTACTTTAAACCCTTTTTTCTGATAGGAATCGGCTTTCCAGCGATAGAGTCCGTTGATATCCATCCATTCCACTTGGGGTTTATCCTTCGGACCATTTTGAGGTAATACTAACAAATTTGCGGAGCGATCTTTCCCTTCTATAGTTTGAACCAGCCATTGGTGACCGCTAATCTTGGCTTTTTGGTGATTTTTAATTTCCCAGCCTGGAAGTATCAACCCATTTTCTTTGATGCTTCTTAGGGACTTAAAATTAGTAATTTTTGGTGGATTAGCAAAAGACCAATTCCCAGTGAAATATGCAGGAATAGCTCCTACTGCAAGCATTAGTATCAAAAATAGGATTAATACAATTTTGGTTTGTTGGAATTTTGCTATATTTGCCATCGAAGTTTTTGACACGCCAACCCCCATTTTTTATCGTTGTTTATTATTCCCGAACCGATCGGGAATTATGTAATTCAAACCACCCATAATTATCAAACTAGACTTGCTTTCACTTTTAAATTATTAATTATGAAAGCAAGTGATTCTATCGCAATTTAAGTAGGGTCGATTTCTTCGCGATATCCCTCATCATAACCATCGCTGGAAAAGAAGTTTTGTATCCACCAAATTAAAAGAACTAAAAGACCCAACATAGCAGCAGAATACAGATCCCCTCCCCAACCTTCGTGGAGCCAATGGAAAGCAGCTTCTCTACCTGTACCGTGAAAAACAGTAAGTACGGTGTTTCTAATAATGTTACCAGTTACGCTAATGAAAGCCGCAGTTAACAAAAAGAAAACTGTCTTGGTGCGAGATTTAATAACATCGGTCCATTGTAGTAACATTAGGCCGACGTAGATGCTAGTAAATAACATTTTCAAACCGGCACAGTGGGGAGCAACTTCTACAATGCGATCGCCAATGTAGAGATAAATGTCTTCTAGCTGAAGATTAACACCTAGCTGCATCAAAATAAAAGCAGCAGTCCCGGCGATAAAACGCTGTATTGGCAAAGCCAAGGGTTGAATTAAATAAGGAATATGGTTCGGAGTTGCCAGGGACACAAATATCAGCGGCATTCGCATTAACTTCAAGCCAGCTACTCCCTTAAACCACAAGCAAAGTCCTGCTAAAATTAACGGAAATGATAAATTAATTAAATCGGGAATTCCGCTAAGAAAAAACGCTCCGGCTAACCCTAATAAAACTGCTCCTACGGGCTGAAATTTTTCGGGCAACTTTAGCCAATCTTTTCGTTTTGTCCAGGCAATGTAAGCAGCAAAAGGCAGGCCGATTACTCCGTGACTGAAATATTCATGTTCTATGCCGATGCTTTTTTCGAGCCAGCCATGGTACCAATAGATGATGAGGGGAGCATACATCAGCGTCATTATTCCACCGATCGCTGCTGTAGTTAAGTATGGTTCTTTGAGTAAAGAAAATTTGCGTGGAGTTTCCATAGTTTGTAGTTTTGATGTTTTTTAAATTCTATACAAAAAAAAGTACATCGAATCTTTTTCAATCTGGCAAAAATACTAGGTACTAATTAACAATTAACAACTAACAATTTAGGATTGTATTTTTGGGGAGCACGTCATCTTTGCAAAAATACTTTAAAACTCTGCTACCCTGTTGCCTGTTGCCTGTAGCAATAGTGCCTGTTGCCTAAAAGCGATAAGTTCTTGGTTCGCTTCAAAGGTGACGTGCTCCCGTATTTTTGTTCGTTTTTGCCATTGAAATGTATCTGCTTAAAAGCTGCTTATCGCATCCACTACTCGCTCGATTTGTGCTTCGGTCAGTCCCGGATACATTGGTAAAGACAACATCTCTTGAGAGAGAAGTTCGGCATTAGGAAAATCGCCTTTTTTGTAGCCCAAATATTCGTAAGCGGGTTGAAGATGACAAGGTATGGGATAATGAATCCCCACGCCTATTCCTTTGGCGGTTAGCTTTTCTTTGATGGTATCGCGATCGAGAGGGCATTTATCCGTCACTCTGATTATATAAAGATGATAAACGTGACCATTGCCGCTAGTATTTTGGAGGGGGAAAATGCCTTTTTCTTGGAGAGGCTCCAGAAGAGTATCGTAGTACCCTGCGGCCTTTAAGCGATCGCTATTCCAAGTCTCCAAATGAGGAAGTTTAGCCTTAAGTATGGCAGCCTGTAGAGTATCCAGACGACTATTAATGCCGAGATCCGTATGTAAATATTTGCTCGGGGCCCCGTAGTTTCGGAGGCTGCGCATTTTTCTAGCTACCTCAGCATCGTTGGTAATAGTCATGCCCCCATCACCAAAACAGCCTAAATTTTTACTGGGATAGAAGCTAAAGCCAGCGGCCAGACCTACTGCGCCTGCTTTGTATCCCTCCCTCAGTGCCAAGTGGGCTTGGGCTGCATCTTCAAATATTAATAGATTGTGGGCTTCTGCGAAATCTTGCAGTTGCCTGGGAGAGACCATTTGACCGTAGAGATGGACGGGTAAAATGGCTTTTGTTTTGGGAGTCAATCGCTTCTTGGCAGCTTCCAGGTCGATTAAAGCAGTTTTAGGGTCGCAGTCCACTAGAACTGGGGTAGCCCCTGCATTGATTATGCCGATGATGGTGGCGATGAATGTATTGGCTGGTACGATCGCTTCATCGTTTGGGCCAATACCGCAAGCTTTAAGCCCCAGAGCGATCGCATCAGTTCCGCAGGCTACGCCAACAGCATATTGGACGCCACTTGCCGCAGCAAAGTCCGATTCAAATTCTGCTAGAGCTTGACCCAAGACAAAATCTCCTCTCTCTACTACCGAGAGTATGGCTTGTTGCAGTTGCTCTTCTATTGGCTGGTGTTGTTGAGAGAGGTCAACAAAAGGGATTTGGTCGGAGGATTTGTTCATCAATTTTGGCCCCTAAAATTTTTAGTAATGCTAACTATACAAGTGGATCGGGAAAAAGCTTACTTCTGTTATGACCTATTTATCCGCTCGATCGCCAGGGATAAATATCAAGATTTGGTGAAGTTTTGTCTCCATGGCCACCGCAGCTACCAATACCTGACTTTTGTCTTTTTAACTATAACCGACGTCATATCGGGCCCTATTTTCCACTTTTAGCATTGTCTTTGATTGCATTTAGACAAATTACTTTTATAATGCTACACATAAAAAGCAATTAAGTTTTTTTAAAACCAATTTTAAAGTAACAAACAGAAATTTAACATAGATTAATAAGTAGCATTTTAAAAGACAAGAGGATAAATGCTATATTAAAATTCATGTTGGGTTCCTCGAATCTAGGAACGAGGAGGCCACAATATAATAACGTCGTAGGGAAGAAAGCGAATGGCTAGTAAAGTTACCGATAGCCCTGAAAAGAAAAAAGCCTTAGACTCGGTGCTAAAGAATATCGAGCGCAGCTTTGGCAAAGGGTCGATCGTTCGTCTGGGAGATGCCACCAGAATGAAGGTCGAAACTATCCCCAGTGGAGCGCTGACTCTGGATTTAGCTCTCGGAGGCGGGCTGCCCAAGGGACGAGTAATAGAAATCTATGGACCAGAAAGTTCTGGTAAAACTACTCTAGCACTGCACGCGATCGCGCAAACCCAAAAAATGGGTGGAATAGCAGCTTTCGTGGATGCGGAACACGCCCTCGATCCTACATACGCCTCAGCCCTTGGCGTAGATATTGAAAATTTATTAGTCTCCCAGCCCGATACTGGGGAGATGGGCTTAGAAGTTGTAGATCAGCTAGTCCGTTCCGTGGCGGTGGACATTGTAGTGGTGGACTCCGTAGCAGCCCTGGTGCCGAGGGCGGAAATAGAAGGAGATATGGGCGATTCCCACATGGGTTTACAAGCCCGTTTAATGAGCCAAGCCCTGCGAAAAATTACTGGTAATATTGGTAAATCCGGTTGTACGGTAATATTCCTCAACCAGTTACGCCAGAAAATAGGGATAGTTTACGGCAACCCAGAAACCACTACTGGTGGTAATGCCCTGAAATTTTATGCCTCAGTAAGGCTTGATATTCGTCGGACTCAAACCCTGAAAAAAGGAACTGAGGAATACGGAATTCGTGCCAAGGTTAAAGTAGCTAAAAATAAAGTAGCTCCACCTTTCCGCATTGCCGAGTTTGATATTATCTTTGGCAAAGGCATTTCTAGCGTCGGCTGTCTGATAGATATGGCAGAAGAAACTGGGGTAATTACCCGCAAAGGTGCCTGGTACAGCTATCAAGGGGATAATATCGCCCAAGGTCGGGAAAAAGCAATTATTTATTTGGAAGAAAACCCAGAGTTTATCCAGAAGATCGAGGTTGAAGTACGCCAAGAACTATCCGATGGTGCCGTAGTTTCGGCTAATTCTGTAGGTGCGGTTGAAGAAGATACACAGAAAAAAGGAAAAGCAAAACAAACAGAGGAAGAATAACCGTTAATCTCTGGCGATGGATTTATAAATTAAACCATCTGTTACTTCTTACTTTGAAAGCTGCCAATTTCCCCCTGTCGTTCCACAAGACAAGGCACGAATAACGGCAGCTTTTTTTTACTTTTTTCCTTTTTATTTTTTTCCAAGGAACCAGGAAGCAACAATTAACGTTCCAAGCTTCCAAGGTTCCACGGGCCAGGGCAAACTATCGGGGGATAGCGTTGGATATCTACCCATTGCCACGCTTCTCATTTATGGAATTGAAATGCACCCGTTGAAAGTATGTAGCGCCAGTTTCAACCGACTTTTTCTCCCAACTAACAACTTACAACTGAAGGGATAACAGGCGAGACGCCTGTTCTACAAAAACCCAACTAACAACTTACAACTGAAGGGATAACAGGCGAGACGCCTGTTCTACAAAAAGCCGTCAGTTTTTGGGAAAGCGTCCGTTGGTGAAATGCACCCCACCGGTTATTTGGCACGCAGAAAATTGAGCAACTCTCTATTAACTGTTTGTGGTGCTTCCTGTTGGAGCCAATGACCGCAATTTGGAATCAGTTTTAATTTAAAAGGGGCAGCAATTAGTTTGTCGAGACCTTCTGTTAGTTTGTTACTTAAGAGGGAATCTTCTTCGCCCCACAAAATCAAAGTTGGTGCAGTAATAGGAGTAGGCTTTTGCAACCAGTTAAACCAATTTTGAGGCAAGAGGAGATGACGATAGTATTTGAGAGAAGCTACTAGAGCCCCTGGTTTTTCTAAAGCGGCTTGATAAATTTGGGTAATATCACCGCTAAAAGCACTTTTGCGAATAGCTTGTCCTTGAAGTAAAGCTTTAACAAAATCCTTTAAGTTTTGCTGGATGAGCCATTCTGGGATACCGGGAACCTGAAAAGCCAAAACGTACCAACTGCGACGGAGTTGATCGAGGTTTCCCATTAGTTCTTGGAAATATTTATGGGGATGAGCGGCGTTTAAGATAGCTAAACGGTCGATAGCTTGAGGGGACTTTTGTGCCAAATTCCAGGCGATCGCTCCTCCAAAATCGTGACCGACAATATGAGCTTTAACATAGCCCAAACCCTTGATTAAACCTCTAATATCCTTCGTAAGGGTATCTAAATCGTAGCCGCCGTCCGGTTTGTCGGAATCGTTATAACCGCGCAGGTCTGGCACTACGACTTTATAATGACGGGCCAGGGCTGGTATTTGATTGCGCCAAGAATACCAGAATTCGGGAAAACCGTGCAGCAGTAGAACTAATTCTCCCTGTCCTTGAGTGACGCAGTGCAAACGAATATTATTAGTGTCAACAAAAGAATGTTGCCATTGAGAGTTTAAAGATGTCATTTGTTTGACGAATATGCTTTGGTGGCAGTCAGATCCGCTACCTTTAAGAGCCAGTTAATAGGGCGAACTGGAAAAGTATTCTAAAACTAAGCAATATTGCTTAATTTTGTCTCGCTATTTTTCAGTTCTATTGCTCTATTACCAGCTATCGAATCCTATTAGGTAGTCATCTTATTTTAGCACTGCTGCTCTGGCAATTACTTTTGGTCAATTTAGAGCTACCTGTCGATTAGCTAACAGATAGTAGTTAAATCGAGCGTAATTAGCGCTTTAGCTGCCCCAGAAGATGCCAAACACCTAACCCCGTCTGGAGATGCGAGTACGCCAAACTTACTACGAAACCACACCTTCAGCGAGCATATTGCTAGGTTCGGGGCCTGGTTTAATTTGATATTTGACCAACTTGGCCAATTCTTCCAACTGGCTAATGGCCTCTGCCCCTTCTAACTTCATCAATTCTCGATCGTCCCGCATTTCGGTCCAAGTAATGCCGTAGTCCGACACTAGGAAGCGAATCAAATGATTTTCACCCAAGCTAACCATAAATGAGGCACTATTCATTTGACCGCCACAAGTGTAGCAGGAAGCTAGATAACCCCTACGCTCCAGCACGATGGCCAGAGCTTGAAGGTTCATTACCAAGTCCCGAACAAATTTACGATGTTGCTCTGCTAGTCTTATAAACACACTGATCCTCCTTACACCACACCTTAAAAATTATAAAAATATTAAATTTTTAAAGTAGTTTGGTTTTTGGTATTGCCCTAGTATAGCGATTAAATTCTGAAAACAGGGTGTCCAGATAGTGGCTAAATCTAAGATATCTTACCTTAATCAATAATTAATCTCAGGACAAGTATTAATCGCTACATTCTTTATAATTACTGTCCTTCCCAAGAGCCCGGACAGAATACCTAAAGAAGAATCCAGGCAGCCAAAGGGCTTAATATTTGCCATGGATACAAATAACTAATAAAACTTATAAGTCTAGCAGATAAAAATCCTTTAAATCAAATGAAAGAAGGGGAAAAAATCCCCTTCGTTTTGGGAAGATTTGTCAGTTAAAACCTGGTTAAATTTAGATAAAATTAATCTATTTGCCACCACCCAAAAGCCGGGCCGATAAATCTAACTGTTAGCCAAGAAAAAACTAACAATCCAATACCAATCCAACTACCTGTGGTCGTCCACTTCATAAATTTGGCGCTTTGGCTTTTGGTAATCGGCAGCCAAGATATAAACTTCTCTTCTTTGCCGTATTGGTCTCCTAGTGCTTCTTTACGACGTTTGGCTTCTCCCATAATTTTCTCAATGGTAAGTTGATTAATTTTCTTATTATAGAAGAAGTTTAGCGAAGGCATCTGGCTCTAAATTCAAAATATATTTTTAGCTGAATTAACGATTCTTCTCTTAGCCGCGAGCCCTCTCAAGTAAGCCAAGTGGTATCTAAATAATCGATGCGAGCATAAGGGCTGAGGGCAGCTAATACTTGATGGCCGTAACTGCGGTGAATTACGCGACTATCGAGCAGAGCAACTACTCCTTGAGATTGTCGCACGGTTGCTGTTGCCCTTTGGACCTCTCTTAAGGCGTCGGGCAAGAGGTACAACCGAAACCAGTCTAAACCCCTTTGTTTATAATCTGCTACTCGTCCTGCGACTAAAGGATTTTCCAGGGAAGGCAGGGGGAGAGTGGCAATTATCAACAGAAGAGGAGGCCCTAGTAGGGGTTGATGGTCTCGCCAAAACTTCCAGCCGGTCACTAAAATGCCATTTTCATCCAAAGCAGTTTTTTCTACCCGAACCCTCGAACCAAATTCCGAAGCTAAAATAGCGCCTACTCGCTGTTTTAGCGGTACATCTTCCACCAAGATTACTGTTATTCCGGGAGCAGCGAAATTGCTCATGCTCAGTAAAGTCCGCAATTGGGAGAGCAAGGCTGGCTGAAATTGAGGAGTGTTGGGCATCGGCAGCCTTCTGGGTAAATAGAGTTTAATGATGCCGCCGAGGCGATCGCTTGAGAATTTAACGCAAGTTAGCTCTCCTAATCCTAAATTCATTCGATAGATTGGGGCCTTGGCCTCTAGCTCCAAGGCCGCACCAATGAGAACTACCGGTTGTTGGGACCAAATCGGGGCCAAGATAGGGGCTAGATCGAGAGGAGCGCAATAGAGAGTAAAAGAACCTTGCAGGCGATCTATTTCTGCCCATCTCAGTTGTTTTTCCTGGGACCACTGATGCCAGAAGTTTCTCCTTCTTTGGTGAGAATTTACTCGCTGTCGGGGTGAGTTACCCTGAGACCTTTGGCCTGGATCTTCTAATGAGTTTAAAGTTTCGATTAACTGCTTTAGGATTTGTTGTTCTGGTGGGGAAATTAAATAGCAGCCGTAGGGATTGGGGGGATGTTGGAAGAGCGATCGCGTCAACTCTACTCTCCACTGGCGGATAGTCTCTGCTTTTGCTGGATATAGCTCTATTAATTCGTTCCAATCTCGTTGTTGAAGGCGAACAGTTAGTTGCTCTCTAGCCAGGGTTTCGAGGTCGTCTGCCCAATCTATTACTGTAGGTATGCCAGGGGGTAATTGCCTCCCTTGCAAGCGATCTGCGAGCCAATCTTGAGGCGCAATTAGCAATAGTCCCTTGATTTCAGAAGTGGGGGGGTATGTTTGGATGGGTTTATGGGGAAATATGGAACTGCCATCGGGATTTTGCTCTAGCAATTGAGGAATGTCAACTCTCAACAAACGTTCTTGGACTGTTGCTGGAGCTACTAAAATGGTTGGCCCCTCCCACATTAAAAGAGGCATCAAATAGCTTAACTCATACCGCTGTTCGCGGCTGCAAGGATAGGTGGCTGTTTGTATCAGAGCGCTGCGTCCGAGTCGCAAAGCCCGGGCTACCAACCTGGCCATTGTTAGATGATGGGGCCAGGAAGGCTCTGTTCTCGAACGCAGAATGTTACGGAGCGACTTATGGACTTCTACCTCAATCACAAGCTTATAACAATTAACAATTAACAATTAACAATTAACAATTAACAATTAACATTTTCTCAATCCCAACGAATATTTTCCCAATCTTCCCAGTTGAGTGGGAGCTTTAGCAAGAGGCGTGGGTTCTCTTGCATTTCTCTGTTTATTTTCAGTTCCGATCGCTTTGGGACGCTATCTTTAAAATTTCTTCTAGATGCTCCCCTTCACCATTTTTTATTGATAAGATTCCTGGAAGTTTTTAATAAAGTTTACTCCTTCATTAAGTGGAGGAATAGCGGCTAAATAGTTGGGTGGAGATGGCAATTTAGCAGAATCGGAGTTAATTCCCGCTACATTAACTAAGTTTCTACCAAAATTTGGATGTTGATAAAGTGTTAATTTTTGACCGCTTGAATTAGCCATCTGTATTTTTGTATTTCCTTGAAAAAAAATATTGTCTGATGAAAATAGCTTCGCTTTTTTTTTTGTTTTAATTTCTTGTAAATTGTCTATTAGTTTTTTCAAAGAAATCCCTATTTTTGTGACTTTATTTAAAGTTCTAACATCTAAGTTTTTCTTTTTTTTATTGTTAATAGCACCGATCATTTTAACAATATTTTGTTGAAGAAAATTAGCATCTTTAAAAGGAATTATAACCAAATAAGCGGTAGTAAATAATTCCCGATCGCTTTCCACTTGGAAAGAGAGAATAGTCCGACGACGATCGACTTCGATATTAGGTGGTAGATTGATGCTAGGGTATTGTTCGGAAATTTGACCATAAGTAGAAGCAAGAGCCATAAAAGACTCGGAAGCCAAAGGTCGATCGACTATAATCTGGAGAGTAGGGGGAGTAGCATTAAAAAACATTCGAGATTCTTCTGGAGTAAAACAGAGAACTTTACTGCGATCGCCATTAGGGCTCATATCGACCCAATCGCAAGTAATATCCTTAGCTTTGAGACCGAAGCGCGACACGCCATAAAGTTTAGCTCCTGTTAAAGAAGAGCCAGTCAGCTCTGCCCCTGCCCAATCAGCTTGAATCAAATTAGCTTGGGTTAGATCCGCATGAACCAGAACCCCATTTAAAAGATTGGCATGGTATAAATTAGCCCCGTATAGATTAGCCCCGCTCAATCGAGCATCATCGAGATCTGCTCCCGTGAGGTTAGCACCGCTTAGGTCTGCCCATCTAAGATTAGCGCCTCTGAGGTCCGCACCGCTTAGATTTGCCTGAGATAGATTAGCTTGTCTGAGTTCTGCATTGCTCAAGCAAGAGCCCCTTAAATCTGCGCGGCTGAGGTCGCTCCTCTGCAAATTAGCACTTTCTAACTTAGCAAATTTGAGGTTGCTGCCCCGAAGACGAGCCCCAGTCAGATCCGCTTGCTCTAATTTAGCTTGTCGGAGTGTTGCTTCCCTTAGGTCTGCTTCTGTGAGATTTGCGCGGGTTAGGTTTGCGTAACTCATATCAGCTCGAATTAGTTCGGCTCTGATCAGGGTGGCATCAATCAATTCGGCATTACTCAAGTCTGCCCTAATCATATTGGCCACGTTAAGAATAGCACCATTGAGTTTCGCACCGACAAGATTGGTGCTGCTTAGTCTGGCAACATTGAGTTTAGCCTCGCTGAGATTGGCTTCGCTGAGATTGGCCCCGCTGAGATTGGTCAGACTTAAAATAGCCCTACTAAAGTTCGCTTGAGCGAGGTTGGCTCGATTGAGATTAACTTCACATAAAACTATTCCAGTAAAGTCTCTTTCGCCAGCTTCATATTTTTTAAGTAGTTCTTCGCCGTCCATCGATTCCTATTTAAGAAAGTTTGAAATTGAAAATTCAGCTTATCATTGCCGCTCTTTTTTTCATTATCGGTCGAGATACCGGGTGGTGCAAGTAACCTTTGAAGGGAACCAAAAATTTGCTACTTTTGGGAACGTTTGTTCTTGATGGAACGTTGGCAATAAAAGTTTTTTGGCAAAACTAACCTGCTCCCGATACCGGGTGCATCTCAACGATCGAAATTAATTAACAATTGAGAACCACCCGTTTTTTCCTTGTCTGTTGCTTGCAAATATTAGATTATTGCGATACCTTTTATTCTTAAAATATTAAAATATGGTAGATATTTTAGATTTTTAGGAAGGCGATAAATAATGGAAACCTTTAATAAATTCAACTACTGTATCTTGAGGCAACCAATTAATTTCTTGATTTTGAAGCACGGTTTCGTCATCTGCACTCGATTTTTTACCATAAAAATGTAGAGATGGCTTACCAAAGGTAGGATGATGATAAACATTGATTTTACCCGAACTAGAATTTATTAATAGCATTTTAGTGGGAATATGAAAAAAATTAATATTTTCTCCAATTTTAGTAAATATTTTAGCTACATTATTATTTTTTCCTTTGCTAATTCTTCTGTCTAATAATTGGCTTAATTTTTTGATATTTTTAATTTCTTTTCTTTCTAAAGTTCCTTCTTTTAAGAGTCGTTTAAGCTGCTTCATCATTTTGACAATATTTTCCTGAGTTTTCAGGGAGTCATAGAAAGGCACAATAGCCATATAAGCCGTTGCAAATAATTGGCAATCGCTATCCATACTAAATGATATGGTGGTTTTGCGAGAGCTAACTTCTATACTAGGAGGTCTGTCGTTATCTTGGTACTGTTTGCCAATCTCATAATAAACCGCTGCTAAAGCATAATAACTGGCACGATCTAAAGGAGCGTCAATGACAATTTTCACTGCGGGCAAGCTTTGGTGAAAAAAATGTTTTATTTCGCCAGATTTAAAAGAATAAACTTTACTTTTATCTGCGTAAGCACTAAGGTCAACCCAATCGCAAGTCATTCCTTCAGTTTTAATACCTAACCTAGAAACGCCATAAATTTTGGCTCCTGTTAAGATTGCCCCTGTAAGATCGGCACCGATCCAATCAGCTTCTAGCAAATAACAACCGGATAAATCGGCATGAACCAGACTAGCATCTAATAAGTTAGCATTACTTAAATTCGATCTACTTAGATCGGCTCCGCTTAATTTAGCTTCGCTAAGATTAGCTAATCTTAAATTAGCGCCACTCATCAAAGCCCATCTAAGATTAGCCCCGCTCAAATCTGCTCCTTTAAGATTAGCGCCTGTAAGATTAGTTTGTCTGAGCTCGGCACTACGCAAATCGGCACTTTCTAAGCAGGCCCCACTGAGATCTACTCCCTGTAAATTAGCTTCTACTAAATTAGCACCGCTTAGATTTGCTTTTTTGAGAGTGGCTCCTCGAAGATTTGCACCGCTTAGATTAGTTTTTCTGAGTTTTGCTTCGGTGAGCGTAGCACCGTTGAGATCTGCTCCTGTAAGATCTGCTTCGCTGAGGTTAGCTCTTATTAATTCCGCTCTTATTAATTTAGCTCGAATTAGTTTGGCTCTTTTAAGATCGACTAAGACTAAGTTAGCGACATTTAAGTCTGCTTCGCTTAAATTACTGCCTTCTAAATGGGCTCCATTGAGTTTGGCAATATTCAGTTTAGCTCTGCTTAAATTAACATTGGTTAGATTTGCACCGCTGAGGTTTGCTACGCTGAGATTTACCCCACTTAAATTGGCGCCGCTGAGGTTGATGCCACTGAGATTTGCCTCAAAGAGGTTGAGGTCGGTGAAATCTCTTTTTCCGGCGGTATATTTTTCTAATATTTCTTCTAAGATCATTGGGGCGCACCCTTTAATTATCCCCATTTATTTACATGAATATTGGTATTGTCGGACTTGGTTTGATTGGTGGCTCGATGGGATTGGATTTAAAAGCCCTCGGACATCATGTTTTGGGAGTTTCTCGTCGAGAATCCACTTGTAAAAGGGCCATAGAACTTGGAGTAGTCGATCGCGCTTGCGTGGATTTGTCTTTGTTATCTGCCGCCGATGTGGTTGTTATTTGCACTCCTATAGGGGCGATCGCTCCTACAGTACAACAGCTTATTCCTCATCTTTCTCCTGATGCCATTTTAACTGATGTCGGTTCGGTAAAAGCGGCCATTATTGAGCAACTCTCTCTACTCTGGCCTAATTTTGTCGGCGGACATCCGATGGCAGGTAAGGCAGAAAGCGGGATTGAAGTTGCGGAATTTGGTTTATTTGCCAACCGACCTTATGTAATTACTCCGACGAAAAATACCCCACCAACCGCAGTCCTGATGGTGGACGATCTGGCCCGATCGCTTAATGCTAATGTTTTTCGATGCGACCCTGAAGAACACGATCGAGCAGTTGCTTGGATTTCTCATTTACCCGCGATGGCGAGCGCTAGTTTGGTTGCTGCCTGTATGAGGGAGAGCAATCCGGATGTACTCAAGTTAGCACAAAATTTGGCGAGCTCGGGTTTTCGCGATACCAGCCGGGTTGGTGGGGGCAACCCGGAGTTGGGACTGATGATGGCCAAATACAATCGTGGGGAGTTGTTGCGATCGCTTTTGTCTTATCGCGACTGTCTGGACCAATTTATCTGCCGCATCGACAAGGAGGATTGGGACGGACTTTTTGAGGATTTGCAGGATACTAATCATACTAGACCGCTTTTTGTCAAGGATTGAAAGGGAAAAAAACGGGGTGGTCGCGCGTTGCGGATGTAAGCGAGTTCTTTTGTGGTAATTTAATTGATTAGATATTGCGAGGTAATTGAATGTTAAAAAGAATCTACATTAACAATTTTAGGTGTCTGGTTAACTTCGAGTTAAAAATAGACAGTTTGAGTTTATTTATTGGTGCCAATGCTTCTGGAAAAAGTACAGTTTTTGCAGCTTTAATAAAGCTGCAAAAATTTATTTTAGGTGAAGATTTTTCAGAGGATGGTTATCAAGTTGCCGCTTTGTTTAAAAAATCGGATTTGACTAGATGGCAAAATGCCTCTATTCAAAAATTTGAATTAGATATTGAAGGAAATGGAGGCATTTATAAATACGTTCTCGAAGTAGAACACTTAGGAGACTACGAACCGCCTAGAATGCGGACGGAAAAATTAAGTTTTGGCAACGATCCTTTATTTGAGTTTAGTCTTCAACCAGATGATAGAGGAATTTTGAGGGGTCATGCACGTCTATATAATGATGACCCTAGCCGTGAAGGCGTAGTTTTTCCCTTTTTTAAATCCTCTGGTTCTGGAGTAGGTTTTGTGTACGATAGACCGGAAAATAAAAAGCTTACTTGGTTTAAAAAAAGAATTGCCAATTTCTTCATAGTACATATAAATCCAGGGTTAATGAATTCGGAAAGTCGCCAAGAAGAAAGGCATCCCAATTGGGAAATGTCAAATTATGCCGCTTGGTACAGTTATTTATCTCAAGCAAACCAAGGGCAGATAATTAAATTGACATTAGAGTTACAAAACATTATTCCAGGTTTTGACTCGTTTCAAAATCCCAAATCTGGGGAGGATGCTAGAAGTTTATCGGCATCTTTTAAACTTCCGAGCAAAAGCATTTATAAATTTGATGAATTATCGGACGGTCAAAAAGCAATAATAGCTCTTTATACTTTAATGTATGTTGCTGCGGATGAGGATTGTACTTTATGCATTGACGAGCCAGAAAATTTTCTAGCTTTGCCAGAAATACAGCCTTGGTTAGAAAAAATTGATGAGTATTTTATGGGCGATGGCTGTCAAGTAATTTTAATTTCTCATCATCCATCCATCATTAACGATTTAGGGAATAACTCTGGTTATTGGTTCTATCGTGAAGATAATCAAGCGGTTCGTTTTCTGCCTATAAATGGTGAAGGAAAAGATGGTTTATCCCTGGCAAAATTGATAGAGTTGGGGTGGATTTATGACAAATAAAGATATTTTGTCAGAAGTAATTATCCTTTGCGAAGATATTGACCACAAACGATTCATAACTCAATATTTAGTTGAAAGAGGTTTTGATAAGCGCAAGATTAAAAAGCCTTCTAATCTGAAAGCTGGAGAAGTTAGTAATAACAATTCTTCCGTAGTCGAGCAGTATCCTAATTATGTAAAACAATACAGGCGGGATCGAAATAAAAAAAACATGGCTCTCATAGTAATGATTGATGGTGACGATAAAACTTTCCATCAGAGAATTCGTTCTTTCAATAAAGCCTTAGACGAACGGGAAGGGGAGCTAAATAAAGAGCTTCGACAGCCAGATGAAAAAATTGCTATTTTTGTACCTACCAGAAATATCGAAACTTGGTTTGAGTACATTAATGGCAATAATAATTGCAACGAACGGGATGATTATAAAAATACAAATTTCGACAAAAAAGAAAGAGTAAAATTAGCTAAAGATTCTGCTACAAAATTAGCAAAGGAAATTTGCCCGCAAGGACTTCCTCTTGATGCTCCACCTTCTTTGCTTCATGCTTGTCAAGAGTTGGAAAGGTTACAATTGGATTAGCTAAATTAGGGAAGATTTATAGCTTACAATAAAATGCAAATAATACGAGATAATCTAAATTCAATTTTTACTAAAATTATCCAATTTAGTAGAGGGGGAGTTATAGTTGTTATTAGTGCTTTGTTTCTTCTGGGGGCGGGGAGCGATAAGCCGTCCGGCACGCTTCGCGATCGCGAAGCGTTGCGGATGCAACATCGCTCCATCGAAGAAAGACAATTAGAAGCACAAGAATATATCGATTTAATTAACAGAGGACAGCAAGCTTATTACTCAGAAAGAAGTAGTTTCACCAATAGGATAGAGGAACTAGGACTCGATATCCCAACAGAAACAGAAAACTACAGTTATAGAATTCAAACCCTTGAAGAAGAACGAGTTTTAGTAATAGCTATTCCTAAAAATAAGCATTTAAAAAGCTATACGGGGGCGGCATTTTTGGAGAAAGTGGATGGATACTTTCGAGGAACCCAGAGCATAGTTTGCGAGAGCGATCGCCCTTCCCAAGTTCCACCTTCTACGGCATGGGTTGAAGGCAGACTTATCTGCGGTTTGAATTCGTCGCCACCAATAGCAAATCTGTCAGTTGAGGCAAGACAATTAGAGGCAAAACGATATATTAGTTCGATGAATAAAGGTCAACAAGCTTATTATATTGAAAATAGTAGTTTCACAGACAAAATAGAAGAGTTAGGACTCGGTATCCGCAACGAGACAGAAAGTTATCGCTATCAAATAAAAACTTTTGACGATCGATGGGTTGTAACTACGGCGACTCCTAAATTTAACGATTTAAAAAGTTATACGGGGGCGGTTTTTGTAACTCTATCTCAAGGGGATTTTATAACGACATCAATTGTTTGTGAAAGCGATAAACCTTCATTTACTCCACCATTGACTGCGTGGCTGGGAGAAGAGGTAAAATGCGTTTTTGGTTCGTCGCTATTAGAATAAATTGTAAGGCGCGCGCCGCGCACCCTACTAGCGGGTCTCAGCTAAAGTAGTAGGTTAATTTTAACGCTGTAGGCTCGCTTGTAGTAATCGCTTTAGCGATTGATATCTATGAATCGCTAAAGCGATTACTACGAACTTTTGCTTTACCCACAATTTTAGGCTTATGGCGCTACTACGCAGATAATTGTCATTGAGTGACTGTCAAAAAATGCGTGCAATTTGCGTGCAACAAATGGACATTTAATAAGACGATGCGCAAATTCGTAATTATTAATAAACTTATTGCAACTCATCCAAACGCGCCAAGACTTCTTCACTGTGAATTGAGGGTATTACTCCGAGAAAAATCTCGCGCAAAATACCGTCTGGGTCGATAATAAAACTGTGCCGCATGGAGATAAAGTTTATCCACGAACCATAAGCTTTACTAACAGTTCCACGGGTGTCTGCTAATAAGGGAAATTTTAATCCTTCCGAGTCGCAAAATTCGGCGTGGGAGTCGATATCGTCGGCGCTTACTCCTAAAATTTGGGCGTTTCTGTCAATGTATTTGGGTAAATCTTGTTGGAATTTTCGCGCTTCTATGGTGCAACCGGAGGTGAAGTCTTTGGGATAAAAATAAAGCACGACCCACTGACCTCGATAGTCGGATAAGGAAATTTCTCCATCGCCGGTATTAGTAGGTAATGTAAATTCTGGGGCGGGTTTATCTAATTCTGGGAGTTTGCCGCCTAATGCTAGGGCGGAAGGGGTAAAGTTCAGGGTGGTAATTATGGCAAGAATGCTTGCTAATATTAGTTTGAAAAAGTTGCGACGGTTGGTCATGGTTTGAGATTGTTAATTGACTTTTATTTTAGTTTAGGGGATTTGGTTGCTTTGGTCAAGGATCGAGTTGAAATCGCTAAAGCGATTACTACGAACTGGCACTCATCGGTTGCCCAGAAACCCGGTTTTTTGAAAAAACCGGGTTTCTTAATTCCCTTAACTTAATTGGACTACGGGGATGTTGTTTAGGAGGGTTTCGTTGGTTAATAAATCTTCTACGGTGATTCTCAGAAAACGATTTTCGTCAACTTCAAATAATATCTTGATTCGATCGCTTCCCGGATTTCCTGGGGGTGTTAATTTTGCAATAGTACGACCGCTATCAGTATCGTTTAAAGGTTGTACGGAAGTTTCACCGCCAGAAAGCTGTCGGGTGACGAGGCGATCGCCGTCAAAATAAACTTCGGTTCCTCCGCTTTCTGCCCCTAATTCGCCTAAAATTAACTCCAGACTTGGCTGATTACTTACCGAAGCGCCCAAGATTAATTCCATCGGTTCGCTAGTGGGATAAGGTTGACCGGATTTAATTAAAGGATGCCAATTATGAGCGTTTTTTCGCCTATCCCAATAACGGAGGCCGTAACTATGATAAAGAAAGTCTTTTACTTCTATTCCTTGAGTTAATTGTAAAGCGCCTCTGGCGATGGCTTCAAAAGGTTTATCCGATCTAATTTTTCTTTCATCAAAATATTGTTTAACCCAGTTCTGTACTGCCGGAATTTGTACCGTCCCACCTACTAATAACACCGCATCAATATCCGCAACTTCTATGCCTTGACGGCGTGCTTGTTGCAATACTTGAGTCATGGATTTATCGAGATTTTCAAAAAACTGGCGTTGTTGAAGGATAGAATCGAAGCGATCGCGGTCTAATTCTAATTCGTAAGTCTCGAAATTCTCATCATCAAAATAAACTTCCTTTGCTTGCCTTTGCAAAGACAATTGAATCTTCAACCTTTCTGCCAAACGAGTAGTTAGAGGCGATTTAGTCAAACCCCGATCTTCTGCAAAATAATCCACTAACCAGTTATCAATATCCGATCCCCCTAAATTTTGCCCCGATTTTGCCAAAACGCGGGCTGTTTTTGCCTGTTGAGTGGCGTTTTCTGCGAGGAACTTTTCCCCCCATTTAAGAATAAAACCGAGGGGTTTTTTTGCTGCGGAACTATCCAAACGTACTAAAGAAAAGTCGAGGGTACCGCCGCCAAAGTCTATTACTAATAGAAGTTCCTTATCTGCTAAACCATAACCCAAAGCAGCAGCCGTTGGTTCGTCCAACATTCGGACTTGTTCCACTTGCAAAGATTGAGAGACTTTACCCAACCAGTGGCGATAAGCTTCAAAACTATCGACGGGGACGGTAAATATTAAGGATTCTACTGTCTGGGGGATTTCCCTAATGCCGGCGACAATATTACTAAGAAATAACTGCCCCACTCGTTCAAAATCGACGACTTGGCCATCTAGCTCGGGTAAGAATCCTTTGATTTGGGTGCCGATGCCCCGCTTGAAGTTGCGGAAAAAGCGGGAGTCCGTCGCGATGTCGTAACCTTTATCCCGGACTTGTTGCCCCAGGAGGATTTTGTCCTCGGCGGCATTTTCGATGTAAACCAAGCTGGGGATTAGGGGGGGGTTTTGCCCGGCGATGAGGGATAAATTTGGTAGTTTGAGGGTTTCTGGTTGTTGGGTTGCTTGGTTTTGGCGGCAGATTACGGTATTGCTGGTTCCGAAGTCGATGGCGATCGTCATGGTTTCTATCTCGGCAGGCTCTCAATTCTGTCGGTTTATTATCTCATACTTTTGCTCTTACTACGAACAACAGGAATTTCTATCCTAGTATTTATACTGACTTAGCGGCTTAAAAACCTGACTTAAGATTTAAGCATCTTATCTCCCAATTCTTCATAGGGAGATAAGATGCTTTGAAAACAAACAAATAAGGAATTTTTATAGAAAAGTTTGCGGGTTTTTTCTCGGAAGCTAGAGGATGTTAATAGCAGTTAAGCGAAATTCAAGCTGCAGTTCTCCAGGGTGTCTGTAGATATAGACTTTAAATGACATCAGAACATGCAGAAAGCGATAGACAAAAACGGTTCCTATGACGGTTTAGTTCCCAATAACTCCAAAGCGGCAAAGTCTCATTATAATCTAGGTAAATTATTAGAAAAAAAGGGAGAAATTGATGAAGCAATCGCATCCTATCAGAAAGCGATCGCTCGCGACCCCTCTTCTATCGAAATTTACCATAATTTAGCAGATTTATTCAGAAAAAAAGGGTCTTACCAAGACGCACTCAAAGTTTATCAACAAGCTCTTCAATTCAATCCTGAAACTTTGGATTTGTATCACAAAGCGGCTGAAATATTTATGGAAAAAGGAGACTTAGATAAAGCGATCGCTATCTATGAAAAATCTATAGAAATCGAACCAGATGTCTCCTGGTCTTACAACAATTTAGGGGATGCTTTAGCGAAGCAAGAAAAATGGGAAAAAGCTATTGATGCTTACCGTAAAGCTATAGAATTAAAACCTGATTTTTTTTGGTCTTACCACAATTTAGCTGAAGCCTTGTTTAAACTAGAAAAATGGCAGGAATCTATAGCTGCTTACCGAGAGGCTATTAGATTAAATCCCGATGTTGTTAGTTCTTACGAAAACTTGGCTGCGGCTTTAATCAAAAAAGAAAAGTGGGAAGAGGCGGCCGAGAGCTACAGAAGGGCGATCGCTCTAAAACCCGATGCGTTCTGGTTTCAGAAAAATTTAGGCGATGCCCTGCTAAAACAGGAAAAATGGGAAGAAGCGATGGTCGCTTACAGTCGAGTAATCGAATTAAAACCTGACTTAATTTGGTCTTATGAAAATTTAGGATTCGCTCAACTAAAAGCTAAAAAGTGGGCGGAAGCAGAGGCTACTTATCAACAGGCGATCGCTCAAAATCCCGAGGTATCTTGGTATCACAAAAATTTAGGCAATGCCCTGTTTAAACAAGACCAAAATGATAAAGCAATTTCGGCTTATCGTCGGGCAATTCAAATCGACCCAGGACATGACGAATCTTACCATAAATTAGGAGAAGCGCTGGCTAAAAAAGGGGACATCGGCGAAGCTATTTTTTGCTATAAAAAAGCCATACAACTCAATCCAAACTCTCTTTGGGTACATGTCAAATTAGCCGATGCCCTCGCCAGACTCGGGCAGTGGCAAGAAGCGATCGCTTCCTACAAAAAAGCGATCGATATCGAACCGGATCTTCACGTCGCGATTTACAACAGATTGGCCGATGCCCTACAGGGAGATAAAACTACTGCCAAAGCGATCGAAGCGGAAATTACTGTCGCTCCATCACTAAAAGAAACCGCCGAAAAATGGCCTTATATTGCCCCAAAAAATCGTCCCTGGCCGAAAACTTTACCCGACGGCAGTCCGTGGCCGAAAATATCTATCGTTACGCCGTCTTACGATCGAGGAAAGTTCATCGAAGAAACGATTTTATCGATCGTCAATCAAGACTATCCCAACGTCGAACATATATTAATAGATGGCGGTTCCACCGACGAAACCATGACCGTAGTCGATCGCTATCGAGAACATTTTAGTTACGTCGTCAGCGAACCGGACAGCGGACAAAGTAACGCTCTCAATAAAGGATTGAGTCGCGCCACTGGAGAGATATTGACTTGGGTAAACAGCGACGATCGCCTGGCCCCCGGTGCCCTTTACGCCATAGCCTTGGCATTTCATACCAGCAAAGCAGATATCGTCGCCGGCGTCTGTCAAGTGTTTGAGGAGGACGAGGAAATTCTCCAACACGTCACTTCTGCTCCCGATGGTCTCCTCGCATTAGATGACATCCTGGATGTAGAAAACTGCTGGTTAAGCGGGAAATTTTTCCACCAACCCGAGGTGATGTTTAGTCGCGCTATCTGGGAAAAAATTGGCGGTGCTTTAGACGAGTCTTTGTATTACAGCATGGATTACCAAATGTGGGCGCAGTTTGCTGCTTGCGGGGCCCGCATTCAAGCGATCGGCACTCCCACCGCTCAATTTCGGATGCACCCGGAACAGAAAACTAGCGCTACGGAAAAATATCAGCCGGAGTTGCTGAAAACTCGGGATGCCCTGCGAGTCAAATATAACCGTCCGACACCGAAGCTACCCGAGAGCGATCGCCCCAAACGTCACGCCCTGCGCGTGGTATTCCTTAACGACCTCGGTTTTGAGGGCGGTGCCGGCATAGCTCACAAAGAAATCGCTCGCGCCCTTGGCCTTGCCGGACATGAAATAATTCCTATCGCTGGTAGGTCGCGATGGTCTTTCGAGGCGGCGGACTTTTCTGCTGCCGAAGCATACGAGCTCGTCGCCAGCGTCAAGCCGGATCTGGTCGTTGTTGGCAACCTCCACAATATCAAAAACGATATCGAACTTTTGGAGATGCTAGCGGCGAAATTTCCTACCATTTTCGTCATGCACGATCAATGGTTATTAACGGGGCGTTGCGCTTATATCGGTAGCTGCGAAAAATATACTACCCAGTGCGATGCCGACTGTCCGACCAGTAACAGTTATCCGAGTTTGCTGCCCGGAAAGATAGCCGATGTTTTTACTCGCAAGCGGGAATTGGTAAAAAATTCAGAAAATTTATTGGTATTAGGTAATAGTAATTGGACGACAAATTGGGCTCGTTTCGCTTTGCTTAATACTCCATTTCCCGAAGTTTATCAGTTATTAGAAAAGAGGTTTCAACCTCTTCGCTTGGGGCTTGATTTAGAAATATTCCAGCCCGGAGATAAGAAAAATTGTCGGCGAATGTTGGGTCTTCCAGAAGATAAATTTATCGTCTTGACCGGCAGCACTTCCATGCAAGATACTCGCAAAGGCGCATCCCATTTAATAGAGGCTTTGGAAATAGCTAATTTGGAAAATGCGATGTTGGTCGGGTTTGGCAATACCCAGAAAGTAGAAAGCAAAATTGAAGTTTTTACTACTGGTTATCTCGACGATCGCTCGATTTTGGCTTTGTATTATAGCGCTGCGGATTTGTTTGTCGGACCTAGCCTTGAGGAAAGTTTCGGTCAGACTTTTGTTGAGGCTGCCGCTTGCGGTACTCCTGCTGTGGGTTATGCTATTGGGGGGGTGAAAGAAGCGATCGCCGATGGGGTGACGGGTCGTTTGGTTTCTGGCAAAAATCCCGAAGCTTTGGCTAAAGTTATTTCCGAGTTGTATTACGATCGCCAGCAGTTAGAGCTTCTCAGTATTAGCGCGCCAATTCACGTTCGAAATACCTATTCTTATCGCTCGATTTATCAGAGTTTTATGGTAGCTTTGGAACGGTCGGGATGGCAGGAAAAATTGGGCTTGGATCCTATTAGTAAGTTTGCTTTAGAAGCGCCCAAAATTTGTCGCCCAATTTTCATCAGTGCCTCCCCAGAAGACGCTCAAAAAGAGAACGGAATTGGCTATGGAGTTGATGTGAAATGTGCGGTAGTTTCCGGGTTTAGTAATGTAGAAGCCAGTCAGCCTCAAATTGGCATTTTTAGTCCGAGTCGCTGGGCTCTTTGGCCGAAGAGCCGAATTGCCATTATTTCTGATGAAGAGAAAGCCGGTCAAATTTTGATTTCTTTTAGAAATATTTCTGCGGACCAGTTCGTTGAATTATGGAACGAAGATGGGGAAATGTTGTGGCGATCGCCAGTTTTGAACGCCTCCATTCATCATCCCAATGTAGTTACTTTACCGGTATCTTTGAAGCCTGGATACAATTTCTTTGATTTGAAAACCGACAAATATACGGTGGATGCTTCCCAAAGAGCTTTGGCTGTTTTAGCGGACAAAATTGCTTTCTATCCAGATGTTGTTTCTGAGTCGCAAAAGAATAATTTCGATCGGGGAAAAACTATCTTAATGGACGAACATTTAGTCGGTTCTGGTTGGTTTCCAGCAGAAATGTTTGAGGGTAAATATGTCCGGTGGATGGAAAAGACTGGAATTGTTATTGCTGAAGCACCTTTGGCTGACTCTGTAAAAGTTGAAATAGCAGTTAAAGCGGCTATGGATTCTAGTTTTGTTGAGGGAATGGTTGTCAAAATTAACAATGCTTTGCTGGATGGAAAAATCGAGCTGCAGCAAGATAATTCCTGGATATTTACGGCGGTGGCTTCTGCGGATAAAATAGTTGCCGGGCAAACTTGCATAATTGCGATAAATACCCCCGGGGTTAAGGAATTAAGACCGAACGATTCGAGGGCGGCTAGCTTGTTAGTTACTGGAATTAAATTGAAGCCTTTGGATGATGAAAATGTCTTTGAGGGTAAAACAATTTACATGGATAGCAATGTGCTTGGCAGCGGTTGGTTTCCAGCAGAAAAAGTTGGAGAAAAATCTGTCCGGTGGATGGGCAAAAATGGCATCATCGTTACTGAGGTTCCAGCGGGGGAAAATCTCAAGGTAAAAATCTCGGGTTTAGCTAGTTTGAAACCGGATTTGTTGACTGGTACGGTCGTTAAAATTAACAATCGTTCTTTAGCTGGAAATGTCGCGCCCCAGTCGGATAATTCCTGGATGTTTGAAGCGGCAATTCCAGAGGATTTATTAGTAGCGGGGCGACCTTGCATTCTATCTATTGAATCTCCGGAGGTTAAGCAGTTAGGACCGCAAGATTCTAGGAGTGCGAGTTTGCTCGTGGAACGAGTGGAAATCCTACCTTTAGCACCAGAGAAAACTTTTGATGGTAAAACTATCTTGATGGATGCTAATTTGCAGGGTGAAGGCTGGTTTTCTGCGGAATTTTATCGGGAAAAATTTGTCCGCTGGATGAAAGAAACTGGTACGATTGTTACTGAAATTCCTGTTGTTAAACCACTGCAAATTAAAGTGGAAGGTTTGCTGGCGACTAATAAAGATTTTGTCGAAGGGATGGCGGTGAAAATTGGCGATGCGGCGGTGGAGAATGGGACAATTAAACGAGAGAGCGATCGCTCGTGGACGTTTAATGGTGTTATTCCTGCAGGGGCGATCGACCCTGACAAACCTTGCGTTATTTCCATCGAGTCGCCGGGGGTTAAGGAGTTATCTCCCAAGGATTCAAGGACTGCCAGTTTATTAGTTACGCGGGTTATCCTGAAAGCTGTGGAATAGGTAGGAATATTAAGAATGTCAAGGCTAAAATTAATTAGCCCTGCTTTATCCAATTTGCCGACTATTTATTGACCTATTAGGTACTAACTTATGTCATTCTCATCCAAGTTTGTTGAAAAAACCCTGGAGCTGAACTTTCATCAAGACTGGGAACAAAAAAATGCTCTCTTTATTAAAGAACCTCATGCCTTTTTATCTTCATTTCCCAGGTCTGGAAATGGTTGGTTGAGATTGGTTTTAGCTGCCAGTTTATTAGGATTAACAAAAGAAGTCGATATTTCTTCTATCGAATTAATTAGGAAAGCTACTGAAAACGGAGTTCCATTTGTTTGTTTAAATTCTGGTTCTCATAATTACGATTTGGAAGATATTTTCCCCGATATTTATCACATGAAGCCGGAAGCTCATTACGAACTGATGTCGGCAGATGTCAAATCTCTTAATATTGCGACTAAGTTAATCAAGACTCATCATATTGTTGATTGTAAAGATCGCAAAACAATATTTTTGTTTAGAGAGCCACTATCGTGTTTGACTTCAGCAGCTTTATTACTGAATAAAGAAGAAATCGATGCGAATCCAGAGCGAGTCAATGAAACAATGGTTTATTTGCTGAAGTTTTACGATAGAATGCTATCCCATTATTTAGAGCAACACTCTAACCATCCTGGTAACTGTATTTTCATTCACCACCAGAGCATTACTAATCAACCGATACCAGATATTATTCGGATTTTTGATTTTCTCAAAATCAAAGCAGATCGAAATGTTATCGAGCAAGTTGTTAAGGAGTTTCCCTTTAAATCTGGCTACGATAAAACCGTGAAAGAATTTATCAGCGAAAGCACCAAATCTTACATTAAGGAAAGCATTCAAAAAAACTACTATAAAGCGGTTCAGTTATCATCAAGGTAGGCACTATTATATTTAAACTAAAAAACCTGCTTATTAAAGCAGGTTTTTTAGTTTAAGCTTTAACTGTTAAAGATTTAAAAATTAAATAAAAAACTCATTTTTTGTTGATATCAAAGTCTTGAAATATACATAAAATAGATATCTTAAAAAAAGTCATGGTTGCATTTTTTTTTTGAGATATCTATTTTAATGCTTGAATAAACTCTATAGCAATCCTAAATGGATTATGAAAAATTTGGGGGCCAGAAACCCGGTTTCTTGAAGAAACCGGGTTTCTAAAATATCACGAACGATCTACGGCTTGCTATAGCTACATAATAAAGTATGTAAGATGTTGATAGGTTCCGTTGTGGTAATTTTTATAAGCAGTTTTTGCTCTTTTATCAACTTCTAAAACGTTTCGATCTAAGTTTGGATAAAAGACATCTAAATAACAATAATTAAAATAAGAAAAACCAGCTTTTTTTAAGCATAATTTTAAAGACTTTTCTGTAAAATATTGAATGTGTGTTTTATCTTGATAAACTCCTAGTTTTGCTCGTTCGGGATGAGAACGGTCTCTCCAATCTCCTGCTGGTGTTGTGATTAATATTTGCGCGTTTTCAGATTGGTGTTTTCTGAGACTTGTCATTAAAGAAACAGGGTCTTGTAAGTGTTCGATTACTTCTTTAACCATCGCTGAATCAAATTTAAAATCTTGAGGCAATCCATCAAAATTTGGGTAAACAGTGTAACCTTTACCAATTAAATGTTCGGTAAATGATTTACTAGCTTCAATACAACTAATATTAGTCTCCTCTCCTAAAATTCTTTTGATAGCATCAGATAAAAAACCTGGACCAGCTCCAAAATCAAGAATTTTTGAATAAGAATTGAAAAAGTTGATGCTATGCAAGAATCTAACTAAATTGTCGTCTCTTTCTGCTTTCAAGTAATTTGTGTAAAGTTTATCTGAATAAGTACCCTCTCCCGAACTAGGTTCTGCATTCCCCGCAAATAAGTGATTGCATTGTTTATTATCGCATTGATAAACATCATAAAAATTTGACTGGAATGCGAATTGACTCGTGCTAGTGCAAATTGGACAAGATAAGTTTTGACGAGTCCTAGGCATAATATTATTTGTCATTTTTACTTTTGTTGTTTATATGACACCAGCATACCATTGCTTACTGTGGAATTCCGGAAAGTTTCGACACAAATTTTAATTGCCGATTCTTGGACAACAAACTTTAATTTGCACGACAAATAGAGTCTAAATAATATTGAGATTGCTGAGTCGTAAATTTGAAAAACTCCTGGAGTTTTGCCATAAAAATCGAACCTCCACTCCCACCTACTTTCCTTCCGCAATATCGAAATACTTCAACAATAATTCCATTGCCGATCGCTCTTCAAACTCCGCACCAGACGACTTGGCAAACTTCTTAAACCTCTGCACCCAACTGACAGCAGTTTGCTGCGTCTGGTAAGGAGAATAGGAAAGCGATCGCCCCAAATACTCCGCCATCCGCTCTTTTTCCCCGGCCTCATACATCAACCACCCCAACCATACCATGACATGATACCGAGCCCGGGACTCCAAATCCCGCATCCACTCCGGCACTAGCGATCGCTCGAAAAAACAATCCACCACCAACTCCACATCCGATGCCATGGCCACCGGATTTTCCCAATCCTCCCTTTCCCCCCCGCAACGGCAAGTCGCCTCTGGCAACCAACCCACTCTACTTCCCCTCAAAAGCGCCATCCGCAATACAACTTCTACATTCGCCGCCACTGGATGGAGTCGCGGATCGAATCCGCCAAAGTTCTCCAGGCGATCGCGCCGAAACATCATCGCGCTTTCCCTCAACGGTTGCCACAACTGCCAAAACTTCCAAATATGCATATCCTCTAGATCTGGCAGCAACTTCCAAGGCTCTAATTTTACCGCCCCTTCTCCCTCCCCCCTCTGCCAACCGCTGAGTAAGACATCCAGAATAGACGATCGCTCTTCAAAACGGGCGACTTGCTTTGCTAACATCCCCGGCAGCAAGCAGCAGTCAGCTTCCAGAAACATAATAAACTCCCCTTTTGCGACTCCGACAGCGCGATTTCTCGCCGCCAAGAGCCCCGTTTTCTTCTGGGGGATGTAGCGGAGGCGATGGAAATATGGCTCTAAAACTTTCCCAGTTTGTTCGTCGCCACCATCGTCGATGACAATAATCTCGCAGTTAGGGTAATCTTGACTCAAAATACTCTCAACAACTTCGCCAATAGTCGCACTTCCATCTTGACTAATAATTACCGTACTAACTTGGGGCAAATAACTAAATTCAAAAGGTTTTAACTGATAAGTCGCATCTCCAATATTTCCCGGTTTATTAACCTTGCCAATTTTTTGATTAATTTCTGCTTCCTTTCCCAGATGAGCTTCCATTTTGCCGCCGCGAACGTGACTGTAACTGTGGTTTTGATGTACTGCAAAAATAATTTTACTCCCATCTATTACTGGATAGTTTTTCTCTAACGCTCGATTGACCATCCAGTTATCCCAATATCCCCTGCCAATAGCAAACTCGGGCATCTCGGAAAATAGATGTTTGGGAAAAACAAAATAATCTTTAGCTGTTTCTGGAGCGAGGATACCTCGTTTCCAGACAAGTTTCTGCAAATTAATTTCCCAATTTGGCTCCTGGAAATTAATTGCCGTTGCTAGTTCCAAATTCCAGCGCCTTCCAGTTAGTAAAAATTCGGGAAACTTTGCTGCTGCCTGTTGCACCGTTATCGGGAAATCTTTAGTTAAAATGATGTCAGCGTTGATATAGGTTAGAATCTTGTTGTTAGCTAATTGTTTAACTTCCGCAAAAATTATATCCAGTAACGGCGTTCCGTATTGATTGCTTTTTACCTCCGGAACGTGAAGAATTCCTAATTTTTTAGCAATTTGTTCCGTACCTTTTTCTTCTCCAAATAAAATTATTTCCGGTCGAGGTTCTAGCAACGTCCAACTCACAATTGCGTTGCGCTGAATGATGCCCATTGTACCAATAAACGGTTTTGGTACAGCAAAAATAGTGATGCCAAGGTTGGGTTTAAGTTCTGTTTGAATATAGAAATTTTTGCTTAGTTTCTTTTGGCAAGTATTGGGAGTTATTGAGTTAGTCATTGTTTTATTAACGATGGAGTGTTCGGGAAATTGTTAATTGACTTATTTCTTATTTTTTCCGTTTATGTCTTACTTTTCCTTCTATTTTTACAAAGTAGCATGGTAGGAAGCGATCGCCCCCTGCCCCACCACCAGCAACCTTCTCTATTTATGTTTAGATTTTAGATTTTTTGCCTGCGACAGAAAAATTCAGATATAATCAAAGCTAAAAGTTCCCACCTTCCGAAGCTCTGCCTATAGCAATCCGTGCGGGGGTTATGAAAAATTCGGAGGCCAGAAACCCAGTTTCTTCAAGAAACCGGGTTTCTAAAATATCGCAAACGATCTACGGATTGCTATATTTATGGGCGATAACCGCACAAAGGTGGGAACTATCTCATAAGCGAAGCAAGTCTAGCTACTAAAAGCTGGTTCCGAAACTCTCGACCAACAATAAAATTTGGTGGGTACCGGGATGACTTCCGAACAGGGTAAACAAAAGGAGATAATTAAAAGATGCCTTCACAAATTGATTTAGAAGCAGCCGAACGCAATCTCAAGCAGGGTAATCAGTCGAAAAAAAATGGCCAACTCGACGAGGCGATCGAAAAATACAAGACTGCCGTGGCTCTTCATCCAGAGTACGTTGATGCCTTAAAACAGTTGGCAACTGCTTACCAGGCTAAAAAAGAGTTGAATAAAGCTGTTAAATGTTACGAACAAATACTTGCTATTAAGCCAAAAAATGCAGCAGCTTATTTAAGTTTAGCTAAAATCTTCCAGCGACAAAAGAAAGCAATTCCAGCTTTAGCTAATTACCAAAAGGCTCTGGAAGTTAAACCCAAACAACCGGTTCGGGTTTACTTGACCTATGCCAACGCTCTCAACAAACAAGGTCAAGTAAAAGCAGCGATCGCTGCCTACGAAAAAGCTCTCTCTCTCAACCCCAAACAACCGGCTAGGATTTATGTTTCTTTGGGGTCCGCTTTACAGAAACAGAAGAAGTTTGATGAGGCGATCGCTAATTTCCAAAAAGCACTAGAACTTGAAGCAGATAATAAGAATCTGTACTTAAAAATAGCAGATATTCAATTTAAAAAAGGCGAGATTGATGGGGCGATCGCTAATTACAAAAAATACCTAGAATTTAACTCTAATTCTTTTCCAGTCCACAAAAGTCTCGGGGATGCTTACACGAAAAAAGGTTGGTACGATGAAGCACTAGAATCTTACATGACAGCCAGCGATATCAAACCCGATGCGGCAGGTATCAATCGTCTCCTGGGGGATACTTTATTAATAAAAGGTCAGGACATTCAAGCTCTTAATTATTACCGTAAAGCTCTTATAGCTTAATTTAAAAAAAAGTTTGGTGGCGGGTTATCGATCTAAGGACTGCCGAAAAGAACTAAGAGCAATAAACCCGCCCCCAAAGCAACTATTATACCCCCACTCGCGGCAGTCGATGCTTAAAGCCGCAAAGAATTTCCCAAGAAATAGTTCCTAAAACACTCGCCCAATCTTCAGGGGATATTTTATGTTTGCCAACCTGCCCTAAAAGCGTTACCGTCTCGCCAATTTCTAAATCGGGGATTTCGCTGACATCTAACATTAATTGATCCATGGTAATTGCTCCTATCTGGGGCACCAGGCGATCGCGCAAAATAACCTTCATTTTATTAGAAAGATTGCGCGGCACTCCGTCGGCATAACCAATACCAATTACTGCTATTTTCATCTCTTCTTTAGCAATAAATTGATAGCCGTAACTAACTCCAGTTCCCGCTTCGATCGTCTTAATTTGCGTCACTTTTGCCTTGACTTGCATGGCAGGTTTGAGTTGAATTTTTTCCCTTAAATGGGGCGCGGGATATAAACCATAAATCCCCAAACCTACTCGCACTAAATCGTAATGCAAACCAGGATCGCTTAAAGTCGCTGCGGAGTTAGCAAGGTGGAGTTTGATAGGGGATTGTTTTTCCCTTTCGATACCGCAAGAATTTATCGCTTGGGAAAACCGCTGATGTTGTTGTTTCATCACTGCGCGATCGGGACTGTCTGCGGTGGCGAGGTGAGAGTAAATACTCGCAATCTTTAAGTTAGGCAATCTTCCGAGAAATTGAACAAATTCTACTGCTTGCTGCCAGGGAGTGCCCAAGCGAGACATTCCCGTATCTATTTTTAGGTGTACTGGCAGGGGTTCGTTTTGTTCCGAGAGGGTTTCTGAGAATACTAAGGCCTGTTGGGCGCTGCAGATCGTCGGTTGTAGCTGCCAGTAGGCGATCGCCTCAATTTGTTCTGCTTCGTTGGTGGCCCCTAAAATTAAAATCGGCGCTTCAATTCCCCTCTGTCGCAGTTCGATCCCTTCCGGTACCGTCGCCACCGCCAGCCAACTCGCACCCGCTTCTAAAGCGGTTTGCGAAACGCCCCAGGCCCCGTGACCGTAGGCATCGGCTTTGACTACTGCCATTAATTCCGTCTCGGGGGATAGCAAGCTTTTGAACTGGCCGACGTTATGGGCCAAGGCTCCGCAATCTATTTCTACCCAGGCCCTTTGGCATAAGCCCCCGCAGGCTTTAGTTTCAATGGCTGCTTGGGCGGGACTGGCTCCGCTTTTTAAATATGTTGGCTCGGAAATCAACATTTTTCGCTCCTGCTGTACGATACCTCAACAATTCAAGTAAAATAAAGCATTTTCCAGCTACTCTGCGTGGCAAATCTACCATAGCCCGTTCCCACCTGGGTCGTTGTGTTAAGATCCATAAAAATACTCGCTTCTAACTTCAATGGCCAATGTTCTCGTCTTAAACGCTTCCTACGAGCCGCTTAATATTACGAGTTGGCGACGAGCAATAGTGTTGTTGCTCAAAGGTAAAGCAGAGCAAATCGAACACAGCGGGAAATATATCTTACCTGATTTTCCCTTGCCGACAGTAATCCGGCTGCGTTATTACGTCCGGGTTCCTTATAAGGACATTCCTCTAACCCGCCGCAATATCATGCACCGGGACAGTCACTCTTGTCAATACTGCGGTTACACTGGGGACGATTTAACTATGGACCACGTTTTGCCGCGATCGCGTGGAGGCCCCGAAAGTTGGGAAAACCTCGTCACCGCTTGCGTTCGCTGCAATGTCAAAAAAGGCAATCGCACCCCCAGCGAGGCCGATATGAATTTGCACCATCCACCGCGAAAGCCTCATAGCAGCCTCTACTTCGAGTTGACAAAACACGTTAAAAGTGGTATGCACCAAGAATGGAAAAAATATGCGATCGGTATGTAAAAAACCCCTAGCTGTTTAGCAGGGGTTTTGTTGTATCAGAAATAACCATTTGCTAATTAATAATTAATAATTAATAATTAATAATTAAGTAGGGCCTGCCCAATTATAGGGAAGAAGGCTCTACGGCATCTTATGATAATTGTTAATTGGGAAAATGTTATAGCATTTATCGCGCTCGGTGAAGTACATCGAGCGATCCCCCCCAGCCCCCCTTGAAAAGGGGGGAGCAAGAGCAAGTCTAAGTCCCCCTTTTTAAGGGGGATTTAGGGGGATCGATCGGGGTGTACCTCACCGATTCAATAATCGCTATAATTGTTAAAAATGAGCGTAGAAATATATCTGGTGCGTCACGGAATAGCTGCGGATAGGGGAGAATACGCCAGCGACGAAGAAAGACCTTTAACGGAAGAAGGCGATCGCAAAACCCGCAAAGTGGCCAAACAGCTTCTCAAGCTCGGCCTCAAATTCGACATCATCCTCACCAGTCCTCTAGTAAGATCCCGCCAAACGGCAAAAATCCTCCTCGCGGCGAACTTAAGCAAAAAAATAGAAATATCCAGCGCCCTTGCCCCCCAGGGCGAGATTAAAACTTGGCTGAAGTGGTTGGATAGTTGGCGAGAAACGGGGGGAAGGAAACTAGCCCTAGTCGGCCACCAACCAGATTTAGGCAATTGGGCCGAAACCTTAATCTGGGGAGAAGCCCGAGAAGTCCTGATTTTAAAAAAAGCAGGAATTATTGGAGTCAGCCTCCCAGAAATAGGACAACCAATAGGCAACAGCCAAATGTTCTGGCTGACACCCCCAAAATTGTTGCTCAAATAGTTTGGATTTTGATTTTGGACTTTTGATTTTGGATTTTAGATTGCAGCAATTGTTAATAGATTATTGTTAAAACAGCCACCGTTAAAAGGCATTTGATAGTGTAACTTCAGAATGTTAACCCGACAAAAAAGGGGGTCCATAATGTCAGTCGTATGTATTGAATTTAAACCAGGTTTAGAAGGCATTCCCGCCACCCAATCGAGTATTAGCTACGTTGACGGACAACAGGGCATACTGGAATACCGAGGAATTAACGTCGGACAATTGGCCAAACAAAGTTCCTTTCTGGAAACAGCCTATTTATTAATCTGGGGGTCTTTGCCCTCGAAAGAAGAACTAGAGCATTTTGAGTACGACGTTTGCCACCATCGGCGAGTTAAATTTCGGATTCGGGATATGATGAAATGCTTTCCCGAAACCGGACACCCAATGGATGCCTTGCAGGCATCGGCAGCAGCTTTGGGTTTGTTTTATTCACGTCGCGCCCTGGATAACCCAGAATATATCAGGACTGCGGTAGTGCGACTGTTGGCGAAAATTCCGACCATGGTCGCCGCTTTCAAGCTAATCCGAACGGGTAACGATCCGGTGACGCCACGGGATGACTTAGATTATTCGGCTAACTTCCTGTATATGCTCACGGAACAAGTACCGGAGCCTTTGGCATCTCGTATTTTTGATGTTTGCCTAACTCTCCATGCGGAACATACTATTAATGCTTCGACTTTTTCCGCAATGGTGACGGCTTCTACTCTGACGGATCCTTATGCCGTGGTAGCCTCGGCGGTGGGAACTTTAGCCGGTCCGCTCCACGGTGGAGCTAACGAAGATGTTATTAGTATGTTGGAAGATATCGGTTCGGTGGAGAACGTTCGTCCTTATTTGGATGGCTTGTTGGAACGCAAGGCAAAGATTATGGGCTTCGGACACCGCGTGTATAAAGTCAAAGATCCCAGGGCTATTATACTTCAAGAGCTTGCCGAAGAGTTGTTCGATAAATTTGGCTACGACAAAAACTACGAGATTGCTTTGGAATTAGAGAAGGCTGTTGAAGAGAAGTTGGGTCATAAAGGTATTTATCCGAATGTTGACTTTTACTCCGGTTTGGTTTATCGGAAGTTGGGGATACCGATGGATTTATTTACGCCCATATTTGCCATCTCTCGCGTCGCCGGTTGGCTGGCCCACTGGAAAGAACAGTTGGCAGCTAACCGGATTTTCCGTCCGACGCAGATTTATACGGGAGATCGTAACGTTTCTTATACTCCGATTGAGGAGAGATAAGCTAGTGTGGGGGCATAAGTCCCCTACTGACTCAAGCTGTTTGGGGCGATCGCTTAGAAACCATGGAGCGCAAAATAAGGAAAAATGCGATCGCCATCTTTTCGGAGGCAGGAAAATTCAAAACCGATTTTCCCAAAAATCAAAGTCCGGGCCCGTCTCATTAACTGGACCAACCACAGACATAAGCATAATTTCATCAGGCCATTCTTCTTCTGGGGGCGATGGGCGCTATACTATTCCAGTGACAGCTTAAAAAATATTTACAAAAGTCGCTGGTGGCGGGACGCTGGAGTGTAATACCAAAGGTTTTACCGCCTCAAAAAAAGCGATCGCCCCCTAAACTGGATAAGAATGAACCCAGGAATCGATTTACAAGCAAGTTTTGTTCGAGCCCTAACCGATTTGGGCTTGCCCCCAGTGGCAGCTAAAACCCTCTGGCTGCCCCTACCAATGTTATTAGTCATCGTCGGGGCCACGGTAGGCGTCCTCGCCTCCGTCTGGCTGGAGAGGAAAATCTCCGCCGCCGCCCAACAGCGGATAGGCCCTGAATTTATTGGGCCTCTGGGAACCCTGGCCCCTCTGGCCGACGGTCTGAAGTTGCTTTTGAAAGAGGACGTAGTTCCCAACAAAGCAGAGCCCCTGCTATTCACCTTGGGACCAGTCATCGTGGCTATCCCCGTATTTCTGTCCTATCTCATCGTTCCCTTCGGACAGAATATGATAATAACCGATTTGGGAATAGCTATATTTCTATGGATAGCAGTATCCAGCATTCAGCCCATCGGCTTATTAATGTCTGGTTATGCTTCCAATAACAAATATTCCCTCCTCGGAGGACTGCGGGCAGCGGCACAATCTATCAGTTACGAAATCCCCCTAGCCCTGTCAGTGCTAGCGATCGTAATGATGTCAAACAGCCTCAGCACCGTCGATATTGTTAACCAACAAGCGGGCTACGGCATCCTGGGCTGGAACGTCTGGCGACAGCCCATAGGCTTCATCATCTTTTGGATCGCCATCCTCGCCGAGTGCGAGAGATTGCCCTTCGACCTTCCAGAAGCAGAAGAAGAACTGGTAGCAGGATATCAAACGGAATATACGGGGATGAAATTCGCCCTCTACTATCTGGCTTCCTACGTCAACCTCGTTCTCTCTTCTCTGCTATTCGCAGTATTGTACCTCGGCGGCTGGGAGTTTATCGTCCCAGTGGGAGTAATAGCAGACTTAATAGGCGTAAGCCAGACCACACCTTGGTTGCAACTAATAACTGCAACCTTGGGAATTACCATGACCATGCTCAAAGCCTATTTTCTAGTATTCCTAGCCGTTTTGCTGCGTTGGACGGTGCCTCGGGTGAGGATCGACCAACTCTTAAACTTGGGTTGGAAATTTTTGCTGCCCATTGCTCTTATCAACCTGCTCTTAACTGCCGGCCTTAAGTTGGCTTTTCCCATTGCCTTTGGCGGCTAGAGCGATCGCTAGTTTGAGAAGAACAGACAAGATTTTAGAAGAACAGACATTCGAGTCCGTTCTACAGGCATCGGCAGCACGTCAGTTTTGACTCGCAGACTTTTTTGGCCTACTAACAACTGACAACTAACAACTAACAAAAAGTAGTAAGTTGTTGGTTCGCTTCAAAGTTGACGTGCTCCCCTGGCATCTTTGTCCGAACACGTCTGAGAAAATAGGGAGAAAAACCATGAAATTCCTCAACCAAGTAAAAGAATACGCCAAAGAAAGCGTTCAAGCCGCTAAATACATCGGTCAAGGTCTGTCGGTCACCTTCGACCACATGCGCCGCCGTCCGATAACCGTGCAATATCCTTACGAAAAACTAATCCCTTCCGAAAGGTTCCGGGGTCGCATTCACTTTGAATTTGATAAGTGTATTGCCTGTGAAGTGTGCGTTCGAGTTTGCCCGATTAACCTGCCAGTAGTTGACTGGGAGTTTAATAAAGCAACTAAAAAGAAAAAGCTCAACCATTACAGTATCGACTTTGGGGTTTGTATTTTTTGCGGCAACTGCGTAGAATTTTGCCCGACCAACTGCTTGTCGATGACAGAAGAATACGAACTCGCCGCCTACGATCGCCACGAATTAAACTACGATAACGTCGCCTTGGGACGCTTGCCATATAAAGTAACCGACGATCCGATGGTGACACCGATCCGAGAGTTTGCTTACTTGCCGAGTGGAGCGATCGACGGTCACGAAGTAGCCCACACCGCCCCGCGTGCAGGCAAACGTCCAGAAGAAATTCTCGACGAAATGGATAAGGAAAATAAGTAAAAGGAAAAAACAGTGAATCTAGCAGAAGGAGTTCAAATAGTTTCATTTGGCATCTTAGCCGTCACGACCATAGGGGCAGCTTTAGGAGTAGTGCTGTTTTCTAATATCGTCTATTCGGCTTTTTTGCTGGGGGGAGCATTTTTAAGCATCTCCGGAATGTACCTCTTGCTCAATGCCGACTTTGTAGCAGCCGCACAAATTTTGATTTATGTCGGTGCGGTTAACGTGCTGATTTTATTTGCCATCATGTTGGTAAACAAACGGGAAGATTTTAAGGAACTTCCCAACGCTTGGGTCCAGAAAGCGGCAACAGCAGCAGTTTGCGTTGGCGTGTTTGCTCTTTTGAGTACGATGGTGCTTTCTACTCCCTGGTCGATCTCTCCAGAGGTTGCCAGTACCAATCCCGGTTCTGTTGCTATAATCGGACGGCATTTCTTTACCGACTTTTTGCTGCCCTTTGAGCTAGCATCGGTATTTTTGTTAATGGCAATGGTGGGGGCGATTATTTTAGCCCGTCGAGATTTCTTGCCAGAGGAAGTACCAGGACAAATTTCTGAAGCACCGGCTTTATCTTTGCCGGAACGTCCTCGTGAATTGGTGTCAGCTTCGGGAGAAGTCTCTTCCCCAGAAAGTTAAATTGTAGTAGCGCCATAAAGCATAAAATGGTAGGCAGACTTCGTAGGCTAGCTTGTAGTAATCGCTTTAGCGATTGATATCTATAAATCGCTAAAGCGATTACTACGAACTTTTGCTTTACCCACCATTTTAAGTCAAAAAGTAGGGTGCGCGCCGCGCACCTTGCCCACCGAAGTTGGTCAAAACCTCAAATCTTTTGAATTAAATAACATCAAAAAGTTTATGCAATTACAATTGGAGTATTTTTTGTTAGTAGGTGCGGCACTTTTTTGCATCGGCATCTACGGTTTAATTACCAGCAGAAATGCCGTGCGGGTGTTAATGTCTATCGAGTTGATGTTGAATGCGGTTAATATCAATTTAATGGGATTTTCTAATTTCTTGGATCCCGTCAATATCAAAGGTCAAGTATTTACAGTGTTTGTGATTGCCGTTGCCGCCGCCGAGGCTGCTGTCGGTTTGGCTATCGTGCTGGCAATTTATCGCAACCGCGATACGGTTGATATGGAAGCATTCAATTTGTTGAAGTGGTAAGCGCTTTTACTATAGCAAGCCGTAGATCGTTCGCGATCTTAAAGAAACCCGGTTTCTTTGAGAAACCGGGTTTCTGGCCCCCAAATTTTTCATAATCCATTTAGGATTGCTATATTAGATTTTGTCCGCAAAAAAACGGACAAAATCTAACAATTAACAATTAACAATTAACAATTAATAATTAATAATTAATAATTAATAACTCAGACAAAGTTTTGCATAACTTTAATGCACGCTCAAAAATATAAATTAATTAATAAAATTTCCCGTCAGGGCGTAGGTCTCCACAGCGCTACTGTAACGAAAGTTAGCTTGCTGCCCGCCCAAACCGATAGCGGGCGGTATTTCGTCCGAGTTGACCTCCCCAATGCCCCAGTAATTCCAGCCGCAGTCAACTCCGTAGTTTCTACAACCCTCTCGACGGAACTCGGTATGGGAGATGCCCGAGTCCGCACCGGCGAACATCTATTAGCAGCTTTAGCAGCAATGGGAGTCGATAACGCTCGCATAGAAATAGATGGCCCAGAAGTTCCTCTGTTAGACGGTTCTGCCAAACTCTGGGTAGAGGCGATCGCCACTGTCGCTTTAGCCTCCGAAACCCGATCGCTTCCCAGCAAAATCCATTCTCCAATCTGGATACATCAAGGACAGTCCTTTGTCGCCGCCATCCCCAGTCCAGAAACCAGATTTAGCTACGGCATCGACTTCGACCTCCCCGCCATCGGCAACCAGTGGCACAGTTGGTCCCCCGCCACGGAAAGCTTTAGGGAAACCATCGCCCCCGCCCGAACTTTCTGCCTTGCCCACCAAATCGAGCAACTGCGCGAAATAGGTTTAATAAAGGGCGGCACTTTAGAAAACGCCCTAGTCTGCGGTCCCGAAGGCTGGTTAAATCCGCCCCTGAGATTCGCCAACGAACCAGTGCGTCACAAAATCTTAGATTTAGTAGGAGATTTGAGCTTATTAGGAACTATTCCCCAAGCTCATTATTTAGCCTACAAAGCCAGTCATAACCTACACGTCCAACTAGCTGAAAAAATTAAAAATTCATCCAATAATCAAGCAAGGGTCAAGGATTTGTCGCCCATTGCCCAATCCTAGCTCGGAGCATAGGCTGCCAAAAAAAGCCCGCCAGGGCTTCGAGGTCGTGGCGTCATGTTTTCCCAAAATAAAATAGGATTACTATAGCGGTTCCCGGACTTATAAGGTACAATCGGAAAGGTCAACCCACTGGTCATATTACGAAAGCGATGAAACCTTACTCAACAGACTTTAGACAAAAAATTATAGAAGTTTATGAAAATGAAAAAATCTCAATTCGCCAACTAGCACAACGTTTTCGTGTAGCCAAAAGCTTTATTCAAAAATTACTCAAACAATATCGAGAAACGGGGGACATTAGCCCCAAACGTCAAGGGGGTCGTCCGCCGAAAAAATTGAATAGCGAGCAATTAATTACTTTAGTAGAAATCATGGAAGCGAATCACGATGCGACCCTCGAACAATTATGCGACTTGCTTTACGATAAAATAGAAATCAAAGTCAGTCGCTCTACTATGGGAAGACTCAGCAAAACCTTAAATTACAATTCAAAAAAAACCTCTCCACGCAGCAGAACCAAAAAAAGAAAATCAGCCAAAAAAGAGAGTTCTAACAATTAACAATGTTTTCAATTGAGGGGGAGTAAAACCCAAGACGACTGTTGTATTGGTGGAGAAGATAATTTGTCGATATCTTTTAATCAACTGTAGGTTGCCGGAATTCATAAACATCGCGAATGACCTCCACCCAACTTTCGCTCAGAGACTCCCGAATGCGATCGCCCTTTTCCTTAGTCGCCACCGTCGCATCCCCCAACACCCCCGATCGAGTCAACTCTTTTGTCAACCAAGCAAAAGGCAACTTACCCTCCATGCTCAACATACTATTTTCCGGCAAACCCTGGGGATACTCCTTAACTGCGCGATCCATCCTCACCGTCTCTGGCAGAATAGAAAGCATCAGGCTAGTTTCCGCATCCCCCCCATGAATGCCGAACTCCAACTCCCGATCGCTCAACAAGGAAGCGGCAACATTAGGCACCCGCCAGACAAAAAACGGGAACATCAACAAATCCTCATATTTCTGGTGAAGATCCCGGGCAACAATTTCCATAATTTGCGGTTGCCCGCCGTGGGCGTTCAACAATACTAACTTGCGAAAACCTGCCCGATAGATACTTTCTGCCATTTCCGTCAGCACCGCCATTAGAGTTTCGGCGCTGAGAGTAACCGTACCGGGGAAGTGCCAATGTTCGTTAGATTTACCGTAATATAAAGTAGGCATTGCATAGGCGGGTATGCGGCGATCTAGTTTTGCCAGGGCATCCCCGGTAACTGCAGCGGCGATCGCCCCGTCCACAATCAAAGGTAAATGAGGTCCGTGCTGTTCGATCGCCCCTATGGGTTGAATAATAACCGCGTTTTCTTTATCCGACATTTCCTGGATTTCCGTCCAGGTAAGATAGGGAAAAAACCTTTCTGGCGGGCAAAAATTGTGCATGGGATTGAAATATTGAGCTACAACTGCTACTATAGCAATCCGCTGCATCTCAAGAATTAAGAGATAAGAGAACCAACAACTTACTGGTTTTCGTCAGTTGGAAAGTTGGAACGTTGAGATAACCTATCTTTTTTCGGTAGTGGTAGTCGCTAATTAAGTAATTAATAATTAATAATTAATAATTAATAATTAATAATTATTGGACTCCAGTCATCTGAGTAGCTAATTGCCGTTAATACAGGCCCTGGGAGCGAAAA
>JAXHVR010000005.1:80516-84728 GCA_034189005.1 Cyanobacteriota bacterium
GTAGTGGTAGTCGCTAATTAAGTAATTAATAATTAATAATTAATAATTAATAATTAATAATTATTGGACTCCAGTCATCTGAGTAGCTAATTGCCGTTAATACAGGCCCTGGGAGCGAAAAAACTTTTGTTCAAAATTTGGCCTACAAAGCCAGTCAAAACTAAGAGGAGATAATGGCCGAAAACGAGCTTAAAAGCTTTAGTGGAAGCGATCGATGGTAAAATAAAGTTTGGACGTCAATAAAATAAAAAATAAAAATAAAAATACTGCCAATGTCCCATGTTGACCTGAAAACCAATGAATCGGCGGCTACAGAAAGCCCAGAGCAATCCCAAGGCTCGGAAGTAGCTGTTCCCCCTAAATCAAAGATTCTGAATGTAGAAGACATTCAGAAACTGCTGCCCCACCGCTACCCCTTTGCTTTGGTAGATCGGATTATTGAGTATGTCCCGGGAGAAAGCGCCGTGGGCATCAAAAATGTTACCTTTAACGAACCGCACTTTCAAGGTCATTTTCCCGGAAGGCCAATTATGCCAGGGGTATTAATCGTCGAAGCAATGGCTCAAGTAGGCGGCGTGGTCTTAACTCAATTACCAGACTGCGATGGAGGGTTATTTGTCTTCGCCGGCATTGATAAAGTCAGGTTTCGCCGCCAAGTCATACCTGGAGACCAACTGGTAATAACGGCCGAGTTGCTCTCGATTAAGCGCCGCCGTTTTGGTAAAATGCGGGCTAAAGCCGAAGTTGATGGCCAAAAAGCTGCTGAAGGGGAATTAATGTTCTCCCTGGTGGACTAAAAAAAATTAAAGATGAAAACCTTAATTCACCCCACGGCTGTTATTTCTCCCGATGCCGATCTGCATCCGACGTGTCAGGTCGGTCCTTATGCTGTAATTGGGGAAGAAGTTAAGGTAGGGCAGGGGACGAGTATTGGAGCCCATGCAGTCATCGAGGGACCGACGGAAATAGGCTCGGGCAATCGGATTTTCCCGGGGGCGGCCATTGGTTTAGAGCCTCAAGATTTAAAATATGATGGCGCTAAGAGCAGGGTAATAATTGGCGATAACAATCAAATAAGAGAGTATGTAACTATCAACCGGGCTACAGGTGCGGGAGAATCTACAATTATTGGTAACAATAATTTATTGATGGCTTGCGTTCATGTAGCTCATAATTGCGCGATCGCAGACTTCGCGATCGTGGCTAACAACGTAGCCCTAGCAGGTCATGTCAAAATTGAATCGAGGGCGGTAATCGGTGGAGTTTTGGGCATCCATCAATTTGTTCGGGTCGGTGGCATGGCAATGGTAGGAGGTATGAGCCGCATAGACCGCGACGTGCCGCCTTTTACGTTAGTAGAGGGCAACCCCGCTAGAGTGCGATCGCTCAACCTCGTAGGATTAAAACGGGCTGGGGTAACTCCGACAGATTTAGCAATATTAAAAAAAGCTTTCCGCATTCTCTATCGTTCTGGCAAGCCTATAAAAGAAGCTTTGGCAGAATTAGAATTACTAGCAGATAGCGAATACATTCTACATCTACATCATTTTATCCAAAGCTCTTTGACCGAAAATAGTCGAGGTCTGATTCCCGGGAAAAAATAAAATCTCATAGCTACTAGCTAATGGTTAGCGGTTAATGCTTAATCCCCAATCCTCAATTCCCCATTACGAATGAAAATATTTATAAGTACCGGCGAAGTCTCAGGCGATTTGCAAGGGGCATTACTGGTAGAAGCATTAACTCGTCAAGCTTCCTCTCGGGGATTGGATTTAGAAATAGTGGCTGTTGGGGGGCCAAAAATGGCGTCATCGGGGGCAACCTTATTAGGAGATACTAGCAGTATCGGTTCGGTGGGAATCATCGAGTCCCTGCCCTACTTTTTGCCAACCATTCAGGTTCACAAAAAAATCAAAGCATTTCTCCAGCAAGAGTCTCCAGAAGCGATCGTCCTCATCGATTACATGGGACCGAATCTGGGAATAGGTCATTACATCCGCAAGCGCTGGCCGAAAATACCCATAATCTGGTACATAGCTCCTCAAGAGTGGGTATGGTCTCTGGGGGGGAGCAATACGGCTCGAATAGTGGCTTTGGCAGATCTGCTACTGGGGATTTTCCCAGAAGAGGTTCGCTATTTTCAAGAAAAAGGAGCCAAAGTTACCTGGGTTGGCCATCCAATTTTAGACCGGATGGCAACAGCCCCCAGTCGCGAAGAGGCCCGAGAAGCTCTGGAGATAGGGCCAGATACGATGGCGATCGCTCTTTTACCCGCCTCGCGCCAGCAAGAAATTAAATATTTGATGCCGGCGATGTTTGAAGCAGCGCAAATTATCCAGAAAAAACTGCCCCAGGCACATTTCTGGATTCCCCTTTCTCGGGAAGCTTTCCGTCGCCCCATTGAAGAGGCAATAGAAAAGTATCAATTGCGGGGGACAATTTATTCTTCTAGGCAGAGCGATCGCCCAGATAATACAAAGGCAATAGAAGGGAATGACACTTTAGCAGTTTTAGCGGCGGCAGACTTAGCGATCGCCAAATCCGGTACTGTTAATTTAGAAATAGCTTTGTTGGAAGTTCCACAAGTAGTTATTTACCGAGTCAACCCTATCACAGCTTGGATTGCCAGGCACATTCTCAAGTTTTCTATTCCCTTCATGTCTCCAGTCAATTTAGTAGAAATGAAGTCAATAGTCCCGGAATTATTGCAAGAAAAAGCTACTCCAGAAAATATAGTTTTTGAAGCTTTAGAACTGTTATTAAATCCCGAAGTTAGAGATAAAACGATTAGAGATTATCAACAAATGCGTCAAGCTTTAGGGTTCGTCGGAGCGTGCGATCGAGCGGCTCAAAAGATTTTAGATATTATATCAATTAATAATTAATCATTAAGGTAGTGGTAAAGATGTAGTGACAGTTCGTAGTAATCGCTTTAGCGATTGATATAGATAAATCGTGCTTTGCGATTACTACGAACTTGATTTATCGATTTTTGTGCGCAATTGCGCACATTTTTGCTTCCCTCCCTCTCCCAAAAATGTGCGCAATTGCGCACATTTTTGGGCTGTCTCTTGCAGACCGAATAAAATGAGTAATAGACAACAGAAAGTCCCCCCATTCCCCATTCCCCATTTATGAAAAAATATCGAATTATTATTTTAATAAGTTTATTTTTACTGATACCCTTGGGTTTAGGAGCCAAATTCTATCAAGGGCCTTTAGAAGATTGGGTTAATAACTCTTTTAGCTCCATATTTTACGAAGCATTTTGGATATTTTTAGTCATATCAATTCGCCCTCAATTGCCCCCTGGTTGGGTAGCCTTTTGGGTATTTATCGTAACATCAATCCTCGAATTTCTCCAACTCTGGAAACCACCATTATTACAAGCCATCAGAAGCACGTTTTTGGGTAGAATGCTCCTGGGTACGACCTTTGTTTGGTGGGATTTCTTCTATTACTTCTTGGGATGTAGTTTAACCTGGTTAGCTTTACGCTATCTCAAGCAATTTACGGTAGTGGGTCGCAAGTAATATTTTGGCGTAAAAAGATTGTTCGTATAGCGATTATTGAATCGGTGAAGTACACCCCGATCGATCCCCCTAAATCCCCCTTGAGAAGGGGGACTTTGAACTGTTCCGGCTCCCCCCTTCTCAAGGGGGGCAGGGGGGGATCGCTCGATGTACTTCACCGAGCGCGATAATTGCTATAGTGGGTCGCAAGTAATATTTTGGCGTAAAAAGATTGTTCGTAGTAATCGCTTTAGCGATTAATATAGATGAATCGCTAAAGCGATTACTACGAACAGCGACTACATCTTTATGAAGCCAGGAATTAATCCTTTGGGCGATCGCCTGCTTGAGAAGAAGTAGAATCTTCAGTAGTTTCCGGTTGACCTTCTGACGAAGAAATTAGCGTTGCCCCACTAACAACTTTTGACTCCAACTCCTGCCTTAGTTTTTCAATCTCACCCTGATGCTCGCTTTGCAAAGATTTTATAGTTTCCTCCAATTCTAGGACGCGCTTTTTGTGAGTAGTTTCTAAATCGGCAATTGTCTGTTGCAGTTTAGTTTTGTGTTGCGCTTCGAGAGATTGAATCATTTGTTGGAGATGAGCTTTGTGAGTAGTTTCTAATTCTGCAATTCTCTTTTGGAGTTCGATTTCGCGTTCCCTTTTGAGAGATTGAATAGTTTGTTCCAAGCGAGCTTCGTG
>JAXHVR010000005.1:84828-90324 GCA_034189005.1 Cyanobacteriota bacterium
TTTGAGCTTCTGCATTCTCCAATTGCTCGGTTAACTGTCGCACTCGCTCCTCATTTTCGGCTTTTTCCGATTGAATAATTTCGTCTAATTGAGCTTGATAAGCTTGTTCTAATTCAGCTTCCCGCGATGCGATCGCGGACTGTAAAGTAGCTTGATTATCGACTTGCAATTCCTCAGTTCTTTGCCTTAATCTTTCTTCATTTTCGCTCCGCAAAGATTCGAGAGCTTTCTCCTTATCTGCTAGATGGGTTTGCTCTAATTCATCAGTTTTTTGTTTGAGTTTATTTTCCTCTTCTGCTTTGAGATTAAGAATTGTTTCTTGCATTCGAGCTTGATGCTCTTTTTCTAATTGCTGTTCTATTAGGTTAATTTTCTTTTGTTCGTCTTCCTTGTACTTCTGCAATCGTTTTTTAAACCAGAAATCTGCTCCCAGTATTCCTAAACCAAGACCTAAGATGAGTCCAAAAATAAACATACCGACTTCTTCCATCCGTAGATACCTCTTTTGTTAATGGCGATTTTGTTAGTGCTAGCTTCCCTTACCGTCATCGATATAATGGGCAGGCGATCGCTCTTTACCCGGAACTTTTAGCAACACCAAATCTAGCAATATTAAAATGAAAAAAAATATTTGATTTTCACAAAAAGTCGGGAGCATCTCATATTTGTAAAAATACCAAAAGATTAATATTTTTTGTTAGTTGTTAGTTGTTAGTAGTCAGTTGCCCAACTAACAACTAACAACTGACCGCTAACAGAAAGCGTTTAATTTTTTGCTTTCTTCAAAATTGAGATGCACCCAAAAAGTCTAATCCGTAATGAGTAATAAATAATAGGTCAACTGGTAATTACCCATACCCTATTCTAAATTAAAAAGAGGCGTAAAAAACTATCGCCTCTTTTTAATTAATCATCTCCGGCTAAAATCGCCCAAATCTAAACCTTCGCAGTAGCAGGCAACATCTCCTCTGGCTTTCCATCCATAGCATTCGCCCCGCCTGCCTCGGGACTTTCTGCCTCAGAGGGCGGTACAACTTGAACGAACTTAGGCAAATACTCATCCCAATTCGCCAAAATCTTCTTCGCCTTCTCGCTCCCAGTGCGATCGACATGAGCTTCGATTAACTCCTTCAACTGGCGCTCTCCTGCTGGAGTAGAAACCCGTTGAATCTTGACGATTTCATAATTAACCCGTTCCGAGAAATTACCCTCCTCGTCCAAGAAATAACCGATACCGCCAGTCATACCAGCGCCAACATTCCGGCCCACCTTACCAAGCACAACGATCGCGCCACCAGTCATGTACTCGCAACAGTGGTCTCCCGCGCCCTCAATAACAGCCTTACCCATAGAATTGCGAACCGCGAAGCGTTCTCCCGCTTTTCCTTTAGCAAAAAGCACGCCACCAGTCGCCCCATATAAGCAAGTATTGCCAATCAGAGAATTTTCTGCCGGGTCGAAAGTAGAAACCGCAGGAGGCCGTACAACAATCTCCCCGCCGTGCATACCCTTACCGACGTAATCGTTAGCCTCCCCTTCCAAAGTCAAACTCATACCAGGCAAATTAAAAGCACCAAAACTCTGACCGGCACTGCCGATAAACTTCAGAGCAATCTGCCCCCCAAAACCAGAATTCCCGTACTTACTGGCGATCGCTCCTGCCAAACGCCCTCCAACGCTCCGGTCTGTATTAACCAACTCAACAGTTTTCTCCACGCTACCTTGATTCTCAATAGCATTGCGGATCTCGGCATCTTCCAATAAGCGATCGTCCAAAACCGGACCGTTAGTATGGAGCGACTTGTCCTCCAACCAAGAGCGATTTTCCCGCACGTCGGGCAAATTCACGAGGGCGCCCAAATCCAAGCCTTCAGTTTTCGTCAACTTCACGCCCTCGCGCTGCTGCAGCAAATCCGCCCGACCGATAACATCCTTAAGGGAGCGATAACCCAAGCGTGCCAACAAACTCCGCACCTCCTCAGCAATAAAGTAGAAGAAATTCACAACGTGTTCCGGCATACCAGTAAACCGTCGGCGCAACTTCTCCTGCTGAGTCGCCACTCCCACCGGACAACCGTTAGTATGGCAAATACGGGCCATAATGCAACCTTCAGCAATCATAGCGATGGAACCAAAACCAAACTCCTGGGCCCCCATCAGCGCCCCCATCAGCACGTCCCAACCAGTTTTAAAGCCGCCATCCACTCGCAGAGTCACCCGCTCGCGCAATTGATTTTCCAGCAAAACCCGATGGACCTCAGTCAATCCCAATTCCCAAGGACTGCCCGCGTGCTTAATAGAACTCAAAGGAGAAGCACCGGTACCCCCATCGTGACCAGAAATTTGAATGACATCGGCATTTGCCTTAGCCACTCCAGCGGCGATCGTGCCGATACCTACTTCGGCAACCAATTTCACCGACACTCCGGCATTAGGATTAACTTGGTGCAAATCGAAAATCAACTGCGCCAAATCCTCAATAGAGTAAATATCGTGATGGGGCGGCGGCGAAATCAAAGGAACCCCTGCCTTAGAGCGACGCAAAGTCGCAATATAAGGGCTGACCTTTTTACCCGGTAGCTGACCGCCCTCCCCGGGTTTTGCGCCCTGAGCGACTTTAATCTCGATCTGTTTGGCATTCATCAAATATTCTGGAGTCACGCCAAAGCGCCCCGAAGCCACCTGCTTGATACCAGAACTAGCAGTATCTCCGTTGCGAAGACCTTTCAAATGGGGGAACAACTTGGATAGACCGCTTTCATCTACATCATCCAAGATTTTAAAGCGGGCGGGATCTTCTCCGCCTTCTCCCGAGTTAGATTTGCCCCCCAAACGATTCATAGCGATCGCCAAAGTTTCGTGAGCTTCCCGAGACAAAGCGCCCAAAGACATACCGCCGGTACAGAATCGCTTCACAATATCCTCAACCGACTCAACTTCTTCGATAGGAATAGAAGAGCGATCGCTCTGAAAATCCAACAAATCGCGCAAGGCCGTCACCGGACGTTCCTGCAAATATTTTTGATAGATTCCGTAATGGTCGTAAGCTTCCTCGCTTCGACCGTTTCCTGACTCGCTCTTAAAAGCAGTTACCGCCTTATGTAGCGCCTTAGACATTTCCGGGTTATTCATGTGATATTCAGCACCCGGGCGATATTGCACGAAGCCGTAATTTTCCAACTTCTTCCCGCCCATCTGGGGGAAAGCTTTTTGGTGGAAGGCGATCGTTTCCCGGGCTAATTCTAGCGTATTTAAACCGCCAATCCTCGAAGCAGTTCCCTTAAAGCCTAATTCCAACAAGTCTCCACCAATACCGATCGCTTCAAAAATCTGCGCTGCTTGGTAGGATGTCAGCAGAGAAATACCCATTTTAGACAAGATTTTCAACAAACCTGCCTCTACCGCTTTGCGATAATTTTTCTGAGCTTCTTCTATGGAGAGCGACTCCATCTTCCCTCGTTCCATGGCCTTCTGCACTCCATTGGAAGACCACCACGAACGCACGCTCTCCAAGGCAAGATAAGGACAAACCGCCGAGGCTCCATAACCTATCAGACAAGCGAAATGATGGGTACTCCAACATTGTCCGGTATCCACTACCAAAGAAGCATCCATCCGCAAACCTTGACGAATCAAGTGGTGGTGAACTGCTCCCACGGCTAGTAGGGGTGGAATGCAAGCTTTTTCGGGAGCGAGGCCGCCATCGGCTCGGTCTGACAAGATTAGGACTTCTTTGCCTTCTTTGACCGCTTTGGCTGCTTTTTCGCAAAGGTTGTTTACAGCGATCGCCAATCCTTCGGGGCCGTTATCTAGTTCCCATAAAGTCGGCAAAGTGGCGGACTCGAAACCGGATTTGCTAATACTTTCTAACTCGCCATCGTTTAATACGGGCGATTCTATATAAAGCAAGCGGGCGTCTCGCCTATCTACTTCTAGCAAATTGCCTCGTTTACCCAAAAGCATACTTAAGGACATAACCATGCCTTCGCGCAAAGGATCGATTGCAGGGTTCGTCACTTGGGCAAATCGCTGTTTGAAATAGTCGTAGAGCCAGTGCGGACGGGAGGAGAGTACGGCTAAAGGAATATCGTCTCCCATGCAAAATGTAGCTTCCTTACCAAGGCTTGCCATCTGGGAGACTCCCATTTCCAAGTCTTCCGAACTGTAGCCGAAGGCTCCTTGGAGTTGCAGTAAGGTCTCTGGCTTGTGCTGGGTTGCCGCGCCAAAAGAACAGCGTTCTACTTCTACTCTTTCTTTTAGCCATTCGCTATATGGCAAACGAGAGCTTACGCGCTCCTTAATTTCCCAGTTTTTCAAGACTTCTTGAGACTCTAAATCCACCGCCATCATTTGTCCCGGCCCCAGGCGACCTTTTTCGACGATCTCTTCTGGAGGAAGATCTACAACCCCCGCTTCCGAGGCTACTATTACTAGGCCGTCTTTGGTGATGCAGTAGCGGGCCGGTCGCAGGCCGTTGCGGTCGGGGGCCGCTCCGACTTGTTTGCCGTCGCTGAATACTAGAAGAGCCGGCCCGTCCCAGGCTTCTTGCATGCCGCTGTAATATTCGTAGAAGTCGATTATTTCCTGGCGATCGCTTAGTTCCGGCTGGTTCTTGTAAGCTTCCGGTACCATTAGCATTAGGGTTTCTAGGGGAGAACGACCGCTGCGCACTAATAGTTCCATTACGTTGTCTAGGTTGGCAGAGTCGCTATTATCCGCATCTACGAAGGGTTTTAGCACTTCTAAGCGATCGCCCCAGACTTGGGATTTTAGATCGGACTCCCGCGCTTTCATCCAGTTTATGTTGCCCAGGAGGGTGTTGATTTCCCCGTTATGACCGAGCAGCCGCATGGGTTGGGCTAAAGGCCATCGGGGCAAGGTGTTGGTGCTAAATCGTCGGTGGAATACTGCAAAGGAGCTTTTGTATGCTGGGTTTTTTAGATCTGTATAAAACTCTGCCAGTACCGCCGAGCGTACCATTCCTTTATAGGTTACGGTTCGGCAAGAAAAGGATGCTACATAGACGTCTTCTGCCCAGACCAAACCTTCTTTCTTGAGCGCTACTCCTAAAGTGCGGCGAGCTAGATAGAGCGATCGCTCCAGTTCGTCTCCTCTTAGTTCGTTGGAGGCTACTACAATTTGTTCGATTTGAGGTTGGTTTTCCCTACTGAGCGGGCCTAATACCTCCGGCTTCACCGGCACTACCCGCCAGCCTAAAATTTCTAAATCTTCGGCCTTCAATACTTCTTCAAATACCCGACGGACCACCGATGCTTTTTCCTCGTCTTGCGGTAAAAACACCATGCCCAGTGCTGTTTGAAGATTTTCTGTTTTAGAAAATAAAATATCTAAGTCCTCGGCCACTAATTCCCAGGGTATGGCCGTCATTAATCCGGCTCCATCTCCCGAGTCGCGATCGGCACTGCAGCCGCCCCTGTGTTCTAGGCAGGTTAGGGCGGGGAGGGCTTTAACGATTATGTCGTGGCTTGCTTTGCC
>JAXHVR010000005.1:90424-99611 GCA_034189005.1 Cyanobacteriota bacterium
TTTTTATTTTAGATTGTAGATGTATAGGGCCAGCTAATAAAGATTCGCTAAAGATCCAGCGTATTTTAATAAAGAGTTGATTAAGCTGGGTCTCTTGGCTCCAAACAGGATGACAATACCCTCTTAGCATTTGCTAAGGTGGACTTGCGCCCCTCCGGGCGCGCCAGAAAAGTCCCAAACAGCTATAAAAGCAAGCATTAGGAGAAAGTGAAATGGTTCTAGCAAAAGAAAAAGAACTGGTAAAAGAAAAAGATATATCTCCCAACTTAGCCGCCCTCGTAAATCCTTCAGCAGAAACCGTAACGACTAAAAGACCGTGGGGGTCTTTCACAGTTTTAGAAGAAGGAGTAGGATACAAAATCAAGAGAATAGAGGTTAACCCAAACCATCGTCTGAGCTTACAAATGCACCACCATCGCAGCGAACATTGGATTGTGGTGTCGGGAACGGCCAAAGTAACCTGCGGGGACAAAGAAGAAATTCTACAGAGCAATCAGTCAACTTATGTCCCCCAATGTACTTCTCATCGTTTGGAGAATCCCGGGGTGATTCCTTTAGTCTTGATAGAAGTCCAAAATGGAGAGTATCTCGGAGAAGATGATATTGTCCGCTTTCAAGATGATTATGCGAGGACAAAATCCTAAATTGACTCGCTGCCATGACCTGACACTGGGTGGTACTATTTTTTTAGTCTGCGATAGACTAATTTATTTTTGACTAATTTTTTTTGTCTTTAGGGTTCTCCAAATAAATAATCGAACCGGGTAGTCGGGCGGGCAGTCAGTCTCGAACCTAACAATACTATTGTATTATTAGAGATTTTAATTTTTGGAGAACCCTTAAATAATGATTCATTTGAGTTCTGCCGCCGAAAAGGAGATAGCTCGTTTATTAACTAAACAGGACAACCCAAAAAACTTATTTCGCTTGGGAGTGAAAAAGGGTGGGTGCTGCCAGTTTTCTTACGCTATGGAGTTTGACAAAGAGGTAAGGCCATCAGACAAAGTTTTTGAGTTCGATACAGTAAGGGTCGTTGTCGATGGCGACCATCTCAATTACTTTGATGACTTGACCTTAGATTATTCAGAGGATTTAATGGGAGGAGGCTTTAGATTTAAAAATAATCTGGCCACTACCACCTGTAGCTGCGGTAATTCTTTTGCCATAGAAAGTTGACAAAAGAGCTTTAGCGACATAGAATAAAAGATCGTTGACTAAATTCGGATTCCGGCCTGAGGCAAAACTATCTCAAGATGATGCAGGGGTGCGATCGCTACATTTTTAAGTGAGGCGATAACCAGGGCAAAGATTGGTGTATTAGTTGGTTTTAAAGGACGGGCAATTCGGATAAAACTGAAAAAAAACCACAAGCTAAATATGGCTGGCAAATAAGCAACGCATTCGCCAGAAATGCATTCGATAGGGCCAAAAATTCTGCGGATCGTTCGGTTGCAGCAGAATGCAGGCTATAGTAATGCTTTAGTTGGTTGAAAAGATTATCTCCCTAATTTTTTAGGGGGAGGCAACTCAGTGGATCTCAAAAAAATAAAGCCGTAACTCATGCCCACAATACAGCAACTCATTCGTTCATCTCGGGAAGAAACTAAGAAAAAAACTAAATCTCCAGCTCTAAAAAGTTGCCCTCAGCGTCGAGGGGTTTGTACTAGAGTTTACACGACTACCCCGAAAAAACCGAACTCAGCCCTACGGAAAGTAGCAAGGGTTCGTCTGACTTCAGGGTTTGAAGTAACAGCATACATTCCTGGGATCGGTCATAACCTACAAGAACACTCAGTGGTCTTGATAAGAGGAGGTAGGGTAAAAGATCTACCCGGGGTAAGGTATCACATCATTCGTGGGACTTTAGACACTGCGGGAGTGAAAGAGCGCAAACAAGGCCGCTCTAAATATGGAGCTAAAAAGCCTAAATAAAAGCCCAAGCAGAAGTAATAAAAAGCTAGGAAAAAAAAGCTAGGAAAAAGCAGATATTAAATGCTCCTAGTATTAAGGCAAGTAAAAAAAGCCAGCCAACGAAAACCAATTGAAACAAAAATCTGAGTTATGTCTCGTCGTAGAGTAGTTCAAAAACGTCCAGTGCCGGCAGATCCGGTTTACAACAGTCGCCTCATTACGATGATGGTGCGTCGGATAATGCGCAGCGGTAAAAAATCTCTAGCATCTAAGATAATTTATGATGCTCTGAAAATTATAGAGGAAAGAACTGGAGCCGAACCTCTAGAAGTTTTTGAGAAAGCAGTCCGCAATACAACACCATTGGTAGAAGTGAAGGCGCGAAGAGTCGGTGGTGCAACCTACCAAGTACCGATGGAAGTACGCTCCGATCGCGGAACTACGCTTTCTTTAAGGTGGTTAATTCAATATGCTAGGGCCAGAGGCGGTAGAACAATGGCCATGAAACTAGCTAATGAATTAATGGACGCGGCCAACGAAACAGGAAGTGCCATTCGTAAGAGAGAAGAAACTCATAGAATGGCCGAAGCCAACAAGGCGTTTGCCCACTATAGGTACTAATCTAGAGCTAATAATCTAGGTATTAATACTCAAAGGCGAGAGTAGCCCGCGTATTTTCGCCCATTAGTGAGTTTTTGCCTTAATTGGCAAAGAGACAGAAACAACGGCAAACGTATAAAATCTTAAATATTGCCTAAAAATTTGCAGAAAAAACACAAAAGGAGGTAACTGTGGAACGTACCATCCAACTCGATCGCGTGCGAAACATTGGAATTGCAGCCCACATAGATGCGGGTAAAACAACAACAACAGAAAGAATACTTTACTATTCCGGTGTAGTCCACAAAATGGGCGAAGTCCACGAGGGTACAGCAGTTACCGATTGGATGGCACAAGAGCAGGAGCGCGGTATTACAATCACCGCTGCTGCTATTAGTACCAACTGGAACGACCATCGGATTAACATCATCGATACGCCAGGCCACGTTGATTTCACCATCGAAGTGGAACGCTCGATGCGAGTATTAGATGGAGTAATAGGGGTATTCTGTTCGGTCGGTGGCGTGCAACCTCAGTCAGAAACAGTTTGGCGTCAGGCAGATCGCTATAAAGTGCCCAGGCTGGTTTTCATTAATAAAATGGACCGGACGGGGGCCAACTTCATAAGAGTTTACGAGCAAATACGCGATCGCCTGCGGACCAATGCAGTACCGATCCAACTTCCAATCGGTAGCGAAAATGACTTGAAAGGTATCGTCGATTTGGTGACAATGCGGGCCTTCATTTACAGCAACGACTTGGGCACGGATATCGAGGAAACCGATATACCCGAAGAAGTGCGTTCTTTGGCTGATGAATATAGGGCCAAATTGATCGAATCGGTGGCAGAAAGAGATGATGCCCTGACGGAAAAATACCTCGAAGGCGAAGAAATAACAGAAGCAGAAATCCGCAGAACTCTGCGTCGGGGAACTATAGACGGTACGATAGTGCCGATTCTATGCGGTTCTGCCTTTAAAAACAAAGGGGTTCAGCTTTTGTTAAATGCAGTGGTTGACTACCTACCCGCTCCGACAGAGGTTCCGGCCATTCAAGGCACTCTGCCTGATGGAGAAGTAGCAGAACGGCCGGCGGATGATGAAGCTCCAATGTCTGCATTGGCCTTCAAAATCATGTCCGATAAGTACGGCCGCCTGACTTTCCTCCGAGTATATTCGGGAGTTATAACCAAAGGCAGTTACGTCTATAACTCGACTAAGGACAAGAAAGAGCGAATTTCTCGCTTGATCGTTCTTAAGGCAGACGATCGCATTGAAGTTGATGAAATGCGTGCCGGAGATTTGGGGGCAGCTTTGGGCCTGCAAAATACTTTGACCGGAGATACTATCTGCGATGATAGCAACCCGATAATACTAGAATCTCTGTTCATCCCCGAACCGGTAATCTCGGTGGCTGTGGAACCGAAAACTAAACAAGATATGGATAAGCTATCGAAAGCTCTCCAATCTTTGTCAGAAGAGGATCCTACCTTCCGCGTAAATATCGATTCTGAAACAAACCAGACGGTAATCGCCGGGATGGGCGAGTTGCATTTAGAAATTCTGGTGGATCGGATGCTGCGAGAGTTCAAGGTAGAGGCTAATGTGGGAGCTCCCCAGGTAGCCTACCGCGAAACTATTCGCAAACCAGTAAGGGCGGAAGGAAAATTCATCCGTCAGAGCGGTGGTAAAGGTCAGTACGGCCATGTGGTCATAGACCTAGAACCGGGAGATACCGGCAGCGGCTTCGAATTTGTCTCCAAAATAGTCGGGGGTTCGGTTCCCAAGGAATACATCAACCCGGCCGAACAGGGGATGAAGGAGGCCTGCGAATCGGGTATTATTGCAGGCTACCCGCTGATTGATGTCAAAGCAACTCTGGTGGATGGTTCTTACCACGATGTGGATTCTTCGGAAATGGCCTTTAAAATCGCTGGTTCTATGGCCATCAAAGAAGGGGTGCAGAAGGCGTCCCCGGTGCTGCTAGAGCCAATGATGAAGGTCGAGGTAGAAGTACCAGAAGACTTCATGGGTAACGCTATAGGCGATCTTAATTCCCGACGAGGGCAAATAGAAGCTCAAACGATGGAAGAAGGTATCGCTAAGGTTACGGCTAAAGTACCGCTAGCAGAAATGTTTGGTTATGCTACGGATATTCGCTCGAAAACTCAAGGTCGGGGGATTTTCTCGATGGAGTTTAGCCATTACGAAGAGGTACCTCGGAACGTGGCTGAGACGATCGTTGCTAAGACCAAAGGCAATGGTTAATTTTTAAAAAGTAGAACGGGCAAGTTATATTCGACTGCCTGTTCTACGACAACAGGCAAGTTATCTAAGAGTGCCTGTTGTACGAAACAGGCATCCTGCCTGTTGTACGACAACAGGCAGGATGCCTGTTCTACGACAACAGGCAAGTTATCTAAGAGTGCCTGTTCTACGGAGCGCCCTAAAATAAGAATAAGGCGCGCTCCTAATAAAAATGATTTCCATCGACGAAAAGACAGAGCTATTCTATCTGGAATAGGTATTTTTGTGTAAAAATCTTATTCAGGTTGAATTAAAACAGAAAAAGCAAAAGGAAGAATTCATTAATGGCACGCGCAAAATTTGAACGTAACAAACCCCACGTCAATATCGGCACTATCGGTCACGTTGACCACGGCAAAACAACCCTAACGGCGGCAATTACAATGACGCTGTCGGCAGCGGGTCAGGCTACAGCAAAAAACTATGCTGATATAGATGCGGCCCCGGAAGAAAAGGCACGGGGAATTACAATTAATACGGCCCACGTTGAGTATGAAACTGGCGATCGCCACTACGCTCATGTGGACTGTCCCGGTCACGCAGATTATGTGAAAAATATGATTACCGGTGCGGCCCAAATGGATGGTGCTATTCTGGTGGTTTCTGCGGCGGATGGCCCAATGCCTCAAACCCGCGAGCATATCCTCCTCGCCAAGCAAGTAGGGGTTCCTAGTTTGGTGGTGTTCTTGAACAAGCAAGACATGGTAGATGATGAGGAACTTTTGGAACTGGTGGAATTAGAAGTTCGCGAGCTTCTCAGCGATTATGATTTCCCTGGGGACGATATTCCTATTGTTGCTGGTTCTGCACTGCAAGCTGTGGAAACTATGACCGCTAACCCTAAAGCGCAAAAGGGGGAAAATGAGTGGATAGATAAGATTTACCAGCTAATGGAGAATGTGGATTCTTACATCCCAACCCCAGAGCGGGAAATTGATAAGCCTTTCTTGATGGCGGTGGAAGATGTGTTCTCGATTACTGGTCGCGGAACTGTTGCTACCGGTCGGATCGAACGGGGTAAGGTTAAAGTCGGCGAAACTGTGGAAATGGTGGGTATTAAGGATACTCGCAGCACTACGGTAACTGGGGTGGAAATGTTCCAGAAGAGCCTGGATGAAGGAATGGCTGGAGATAACGTAGGACTGTTGCTCCGGGGTCTTCAAAAAGAAGATGTCCAGCGGGGCATGGTACTGGCTAAACCGGGTTCTATTACTCCTCATACTAAGTTTGAGTCGGAAGTTTATATCCTCAAAAAGGAAGAGGGGGGCCGCCATACTCCGTTTTTCTCTGGCTATCGCCCTCAGTTCTACGTCCGGACTACTGATGTGACGGGTACTATTGATGCTTTTACTGCTGATGATGGCAGTAATGCGGAAATGGTGATGCCTGGCGATCGCATTAAGATGACTGTTGAACTGATCAATCCGATCGCGATCGAACAGGGTATGCGTTTTGCTATCCGCGAAGGTGGCCGCACTGTGGGTGCTGGCGTTGTCTCGAAAATCTTACAGTAGGACAACTTAATGGGAGCAGAGGTAGCAGAAAAGCGGCTTTTTGTCAAGTTGCTTTTCTGCTCCTTTGTTTTCTATTCTCTTGAATTATTTCTGAAAAACTGAACCCAGACAATTTAATAAAAAATGGCCACAATTCAAAAAGAAAAAATTAGGATCCGTCTCAAGGCTTTTGACCGCGGTCTATTGGACACGTCCTGCGGCAAAATTGTAGAGACGGCTAATAGAACTGGGGCGACTGCTATTGGACCAATACCTCTGCCGACGAAGCGCCGCATTTATTGTTTGCTGCGATCGCCCCACATCGATAAGGATTCCCGAGAACACTTCGAGACTCGGACTCACCGTCGGATTATTGATATTTATCAAACTTCGTCCAAAACCATTGATGCTCTAATGAAACTCGATCTGCCTGCGGGTGTGGATATTGAAGTGAAATTATAGAAGAGGGAATTGGACATGAAAAATGGGGAATGGGTGTTTCTAAGACGAGCTCCTTCCTCTTTTTTTATGTGGAAAAATACTTCAAATAAAGTATCGTCAGTCGTCAGTCGTTAGTCGTCAGTAGTCAGTCGTTTTGAGTACGAGCAATCAAAAGTAAAGTGGGGAATAGGGGAAAAAATCCGTTAAAGTAATAGATAAAGCGCGAGTACCGTAAAATTAATAGAAAATGCCATCCTCTTCAGTCGCAGTTAGAGAACTCCCCCTTTTTCCCCTGCCATTAGTTTTATTTCCAGGGAGACCCTTACCCCTCCATGTTTTTGAATTTCGCTACCGAATTATGATGAATACAATTATCGAGAGCGATCGCAGATTTGGGGTGCTAATGTGGGATCCTTCCGAAGATAAGGTTGCAGCGATCGGCTGCTGCGCCGAAATTATTCACTATCAAAAACTCCCAGACGATCGCATGAAAATGTTGACTCTGGGACAACAGCGGTTTCGAGTCCTGGACATGGTTCGAGAAAAACCCTATTTAGTGGGCCTGGTGGAATGGATCGAAGATAAACCTACGGATCGAGACCTCAAAGATGTGGCACAAAATGTCGAAGAGTTACTCCATGATGTAGTGCGTTTATCTGCAAAATTAATGGAACAGAAGATAGACCTACCCGAAGACATTCCGAGTTTGCCTAGAGAACTGTCTTTTTGGGTTGCTAGCAATCTTTATGGCGTAGCTGCGGAACAGCAAGCTCTATTAGAGATCCAGGATACTGCTGCTAGGTTAGAACGAGAAATGGAGATTTTGACTTCTACTCGGAATCATTTGGCGGCGCGAACTGTTTTGAAAGATACCCTACAGGAATAGATTTGGGAAGAGATTTAAAACAATCTCTCCCCAGAAACAAAATTTTTAATTATCTGGGCGAAGCATTTCTGACTTGATTTTTGAGTAAAGACAGAATTTGCTTCGCCCCATTTTTATTTTATAAAAAGGTAAAACAGATATCTCGTGGCAATCAAAGATTACGCCAAGCCGACTAACTTTTCGCTTAATTCCCACATGCGCTTGGCTTTGCGATCGTCGCTGGCTTCGAGGGATACTTCTTGAACGAAGGAGTTGCGGCCTTCTTTTTGGCGGTTCCCCCAACTCCAATAGACGCCGGATTGGTTGTATTTGGGGTCGGCTACGACTTCGGCTACTCGTTCCCCTGCTAATTCTTCGGAGACGTAGCCCCCTGTAATGTTCTTCTGGAATAAGGGGAAGATTTTCTGGAAGAGGGGATAGTGATTGCGGAAGAGGGCTGTTGTGGCTACGCAGCCTGGATAGAGGGAACTAAAGGTGATGCCGGTTGATTCGTGGTAGCGTCGGTGGAGTTCGCGCATGGTCAGCAAGTTACAGAGTTTGCTGTCTTTATAGGCTTTGCCTGGTTTGAATTTTTTGCCGTTTATCATGGCGATGGGGGCTTTGAATCCTTCTTCAAAGCCTTTTAGGTTCCCCAAGTCTGGGGGCGCTGGTATGGGGATTTTGCCTCCTAATTCTTTGGGGTTGGCGGTGACGGTTCCCAATATTATCAGCCTGGGCTCGGCGTGGGATGATTTCTTCAAGTCCTCTAACATGAGGTTGCAGAGGAGGAAATGACCGAGGTGATTGGTGGCAACGCTTAGTTCGTATCCATCGGGGCTGCGGGCTGGCTCTTTTAGCAGGGGCAGATAGACTGCGGCGTTGCATACTAGGGCATCTAGGGATTTACCGCTTTGTCGGAAGTTGTTGACGAACTGCCGAACGCTGTCTAAGCTGGCCAGGTCTATATCCATGATGCTGTAGTTTTCTGGGGGCATTCCCAGGCTTTTGGCGGCGTTTTCGGTTTTTTCTCGGTTGCGACAGGCCATGATTACGTCCCATTGGCCGGTTTTGGCGAGGGCGTTGGCGGCGTGCAAACCGACTCCTGAGGATGCACCGGTTATTATTGCTGTTGATTTTTGTGCCATTCTGTTCGGATTTTGTTACCGTTGTTGACTGTTATTTGGATTTTACCAAAAATCTTGGTTTAAAGCCCCGTCCTTAAAGGACGGCTTTTTTTGCCAATGGTTTTGTCGTTTATGAATTTTGAGGCTATGATGAAAATGGTTTGAAACCCCAGAGTGTTGCTATATGCTTGAACTTAAAAGTATCGCTTAAGGATACAAATATTGGGTGGCGAAAACCAAGAAAAACATAGCCAACGAACCAAAAGCAGTTCAATTCCAGAAAAATTAAGTTTTTCTGTTTTTTGTTGTATCGTGGGGCGCACGAGAACACTAGGCTCTTATCCTAGTAAGTCTCTGGAGATATAGCCCTCTGGGGCTAACTAAGCATGACTCGTTGATTTGTTCTGTGGAACGATTAATTGGTAATGGTACTTCTCTTTTGAGATA
>JAXHVR010000050.1:0-10134 GCA_034189005.1 Cyanobacteriota bacterium
CTCAAGAATTGGGTATAGATTTAGTCTGGTTCGGGGTTATTTTGGGAGCAAATTTACAGGCTTCTTTCCTTACTCCTCCTTTTGGTTTTGCTTTATTTTATTTGCGGGGTGTTGCACCACCGGAGGTGACTACGGGTCATATCTATCGCGGGGCAATTCCTTTTATTTTGCTGCAATTGTTGGTGCTGATCTTAATTATTGCTTTTCCTGGAATTGTGAGTTTTTTGCCTTCTCTTACTTGACACTCCCCGCTCGTGCATAGACGGGGATTCTTCATTCACAGACTCGCCATTACTTAGCAGGATTGCTCCAACGTTCGCCAGAGGGCAAATCTCCTGAAGCGTAAATTCCAGCGTGCCCCGCCGTATTGAGCGCTTTTTTAAGAATGTTTTTAGCCGCATTAATATCTCTATCTTCCACATAGCCACAATGGGGACAAACATGAGTTCTAGTTGATAGAGATTTTTTAACTTTCTGACCACAGTTAGAGCAATTTTGGGAAGTATTTTGCGGTGCTACAGCAATAGTTAGCTTGCTATATTTTCTCCCCAAATATTCTAACCATTGTCTAAAAGTTGACCAAGCAACATCGCTAATTGATTTGCTTAAATGTCGATTTTTTACCATGCCTCTAACATTCAAGTCTTCGTAGGCTATCAAATCGTTATATTGAATCACGGAATATGCTACTCGCTTGCAATATTCTTTTCGCTGCCTACTTACTCTTAAATGCTTTTTGGCATACCTACATCTAGCTTTATGATAGTTTTTAGACTGCGGTTTTGCGCCCTTTTTGTATTTCTTGGATTTCTGACGATTAGCTCGATTTAATTGCTTCTCAGATTTACGATAAAACTGAGGGTTTTCTACAGTATTGCCATTACTGTCTGCTAAGAAATATTTAATTCCCACATCTAAACCGACTGCTTTTCCTGTTGGTTCAGTTTCTATTTGAACATCGACTTTAATAGCAAATTGGCAATAATAACCATCGGCACGTCTTACTAACCTCACCCGCTTTATCTGGTCGATTTTATAATAGTTAAGGTCGTAAGTTCCTTTGAGTTTCAGCTTGCCTATTCCCTTTTGGTCCCTGAATGTTATTGCTTTTCTGTTTTCAGAAAGCTTCCATCCAGAAGTTTTGTATTCTACAGAACGGCAATACTTTTTGAATTTGGGATAACCTTTTTTACCCGGTATTTGCGTCGAGCCCTGGCGAGCAAATAGCTCGACGCAGTTATCGTAGAATCGACTAATTGCAGACCAAGCCCTTTCTGCCGCAGGTCGAGCTATTTGCTCGCTTGCGCTCGACCGGGCCATTGAGTTTAATTCTTTAGCAAAAGCAAACTTTTTAGCTAATACAGAGCAATATTTGTTGAGATCATATTTACTTACACCTTTATTGTCCATCCAATAGCGCAAGCACTTATTTTGGATGAATTGAGATGTCCTAATTGCCTCATTTATTGCACGGTATTGATATTCTTTTGCCTTTACTTTAAACTCATAAATTATCATGGCCCGACCTACCATTAATCTTTTTGTTATGCCAACCATTATAGCATAACCAGCTTACAAAATGTCTTGGGTTTAGGAGATATTTTTTGTTAAGATGTTTAACCGTCACGACGACTAAAGTCGTCCGTTCGCTTTTCATCCACGTTTTTAAAAACGTGGTTTTCAAGCTCTCGTCCTCTCGCGATAAAGAAAGCTTTTTTAAGTTCTGGAAAACAGGCCGCTGGCTTGGTGTGGCTGTTGGGCCAGGGCGCGATCGCCTAACAAAAAACTCGGCTAATTTGCCATGAATCATTAAGTACCTGCGCAAAATTAATTACATACGGAACAGGCGCTTTGGCCTGTTCTACGGGGAAATAAAAAATCATTTTATGTAAATATTTTTGCCTACCTACTTATTGTTGGGTTCCACGGAGGTCCGCACAAGCTAGGGTTGGCAATTTTGAATAAGAAAGGTTTTTTTTAACTTAATTTTGTCCATTGTTGGGGAAATGGTTGGCAGGTAAAAACCTTTTTTGCTTGCTGGTAGCAGTCGTAGGATTTGATGTCGTTCTGCACTGTATCCCCAAAACAACTTTCGCTGTAAGCAATTGCTAGATTATTGTGAATGGTGGCCCATTCTTTGGGATATTCTGAAAAATTGTACATCTCTAAGGCTAATTGGTTGCAAGCGATCGCAATTTCCAAATCTATTTCGGGATCGCCTTCTGGGAAAGCCCAAATAATCCTACTTAAATCGGTCAGGGCTCTAGCAATGGCCAATTTTTCTTCTTTGGGGGCTGAGGAAAAAGTTTTCCGAGCGCGCTGGCGCAACACTTTTATAAAATGAGGCTCTAGCAGTTCGACATTTTCTGCAAGTAGTGGATAAACTGCTTCTATCTCTCCTCGACCTTCCACTGTGGCTGCTAAAAGGGCGGCTACAAATTGTCTGGTTCGATCTAAAACCATTTCTCGCTCTGGGGTGGTAACAAAATTAAGACTAAACGCTCCTTTAGAGATTCCGGAAATAAAGGACAACTGTGGCATATATTCGTGTCTCCTAGGTCGAACTTTGGACTGTAAGGCCGCCGCTATTCTGCTATGGCCGCAGCCCGCGATGACAACCTTCTTATATGGCTCCATACTATTTGTCTTAAAATCAGGAGAAAAGTATTTTTTTCAGTCAAAGCTTCTTGATGGCCGTATGGGTCGAGAGTTAGGAGCGCTCGGGCCTCAATCCATGGGAGAACCAGTAAAGGAAGGAAGAAGGAACAATGGGGTTAAGGGACTGAAAGTTGGTGCCGATCTCTATCCTGGTTGGGTAAAACAAGACTAATATCTGGTTTGGCGGCGTTGGAATATACTACAATCTACGACAAAATAATACTAAGGGCTCTCCAAAAATTCTATTCTCCTAGAATACAATACTGTTGTTGGGTTCCACTGCGTACTACCCAACCTACGGAGGAATTATTTATTTGGAGAAGCCTAATACCAGGAAACTCTCTACCGAAAATCTCAGAAAAGTTAGTTTTAATCGAAAAAAAACAATGAATTGTGAAGAAGCGATCGCTTTGGTAGATAATGCAGTTGTAGAGAGTGAAGGCAGACATTTAAACGATGTCGAAATGGCAATTATTTATGGCGCTTGGCACGGTCAAACTTATGAAGAAATGGCAGAAAATAGTAGGGATTACAGTGCCAATTATTTACAAAGAACTGTAGGCTATCAATTGTGGAAGCTGCTTTCTAAAGCTTTTCAAGAAGAAATTAAAAAAACTAATTTTAAAGCAGCTTTACAAAGACAAAAACGCTCGATTAAGCAGTCCCTAAGTAAGTCAAAAATAGAGCATCATTTTATAGAATTACGAGATTATATAGAGCGATCGCCAATTGAAGAAAGATGCTGTCAAGAAATTACTCAGCCGGGGGCGCTAATTAGAATTAAAGCCCCAGAAGGAATGGGAAAAACTTCTTTGAGCGGTCGAATACTCAACCATGCTTCCCAGCTAGATTACAGAACAGTCTATTTTAATCTTTCTCTGGCAGATAAAAGTAATTTTAACGACCCCGATACTTTCTTAAAATGGTTTTGCGTCATGGTGGGTCGAGGCTTATCTTTAGATAATAAATTAAAAGATTATTGGGATGATGATTTTTCTAGCAGTAAAGTAAACTGCACTGATTATTTCGAACAATATTTGTTAGCAGAAATAGAAAACAGCCCTCTGGTTCTGTGTTTAGATCCCGTGGAACGAGTTTTTCCAAGCCAGGAAGTTTCGGAAGTGTTTTTTAGTTTGTTGCGAATTTGGCACGATAATGCTAAGGTTCAAAACATCTGGAAAAAACTGCGCTTGATTATCGTTCACTCGACCGAAGTTTATGCAGATTTAGATATCAATTCGTCTCCTTTTGGTAATGTGGGATTGCCAATTAAGTTGCCCGATTTTAGTAAAGAACAAGTGCAGAAGTTGGCAGAAGATCGGGGGTTAAATTTGGCAGAAGAGCGAGTTAAGAAATTGATGGAGCTGGTAGGAGGTTATCCTAGTTTAATACAGAAGGCTTTTTCGGAACTTAAAAATAATGAAGATGGAGCAGTCTCAGAAGCCAAATTTGAAAAACTTTTGAAAAATGCTCCTACAGAGGCGGGTATTTATAGCGAACATTTGCTCGGTATTTTGGACCGCCTGGAAAATTCCCCAGAACTATTAGGGGCTTTTAAAAAGGTTTTGACGGAAGAGGATGCGGTTCGTTTGGACTGGATGGCAGCTTATAAATTGGAAGGAATGGGCTTGGTGGAGATGCAGGGAAATGATTGCAGGGTCAGGTACAATTTGTATCGTCGGTATTTCAGCGATCGCCTGGGCATTAACCATGACAACACTAAATAAACCATATTATCATGTTGGCGGCAGTCTTCCACCAGATGCAAAAACTTATGTGCGGCGAAGGGCGGACGACGAACTTTATCAAAGTTTGAAATTAGGCGAGTTTTGTTATGTTTTTAACTCGCGACAAATGGGCAAATCTAGTTTGAAAGTTCGCGCTATTCAAAGGTTAGAAGAAGATGGTACCCTCTGCGCTGCTATAGATATGGGGGTAATTGGTTCTAAAACTATTACTAAAAAACAGTGGTACGGCGGTTTAATTAGGAATTTAGTTAATAGTTTGGAGTTATCCTCGGAGTTTGAATGGCTTCCTTGGTTGCGCGGGAGAGACGAACAAATTGATTGGGTGGATTGTTTGAGGGAATTTATCGAGGAAGTTTTGCTGGTTAATATTCCTCAGAAGGTTGTAATTTTTCTCGATGAAATTGATGCTACGATCGATTTAGATTTTAAGGATGATTTTTTTCGTTTGATTCGCTATTGCTATAACCAACGGGCAGAATTGTCGGATTATAAACGTCTGACTTTTTGTCTTTTGGGGGTGGCAACTCCTTCGGATCTGATAGAGGATAAAACTGGCACGCCGTTTAATGTCGGTAAAGCGATCGCTCTTTCTGGATTTACATTTGAAGAAGCTAATTTATCTCTAATTTATGGATTGAAGAAAAAACTAGATAATCCTGAAGAAGTTTTAAAAGAAGTATTATATTGGACTGGCGGCCAACCTTTTTTGACTCAGAAGTTGTGCGATTTAATAGTTGAAAAAGCGGAGGGCAGGCAGCCGAATATTGAAGAGTTGGTAAAAACTTATGTTATTAAAAATTGGCAATCTCAAGACGAACCGCAACATTTAAGGACGATTCGCGATCGCCTCCTAAACAATCCCCAACGAATGGGGCGGTTATTGGGAATTTACGAACAAATTTTGCATTCGACAACAGAAAAAGGAGTTCCAGCGGACGGCAGTAGAGAACAGATGGAGTTACAACTCTCTGGTTTGGTGCTGAAACATGATGCTTGGTTAACAGTTTACAACCAGATTTATCGAAGGGTCTTTAACATAAATTGGGTAAAAGAACAGTTAAATAATTTGCGGCCTTACGGAGATAAATTGGCAGGTTGGGAAAAATCGGAGTTTCGGGATAAAGGGCAACTTTTGAAGGGAAAAGAGTTGGGTTCGGCCTTGCAGTTTGCAGCTAGGAAAAGCTTGAGCGATCGCGACTATCAATTTCTAGTAAATTCTCAAAAAGTAAGCTTAGGCGATATTAGGAAAAAAGCCATATTTATTAGCATTATTGTTTGCAGTGCAGTAGTATGGGCAGCCACATTTCAAACCCGCAGGGCTAAAATCGAAGAAGTAGAAGCATTAAACTCTGTTTCTGAAATTCGGGAATTTTCTAACGAAGAGCTAAAGGCATTAGAACAAAGCCTAGAGGCCGCTATAAAGTTGCGGTCCATCGCAGGTTCAAAGCAAATGCGCCAGGAGGTTGTGTTAAACCTCAATTATCTACTTTCCAAAGTTGAAGAACGAAACCGCTTGGGAGGTTCGCACCAGCATCAAGGTTTTGTCTGGTTCGTGAGTTTCTCTCCCGACGGGGAGACGATCGCTACTGCCGGGGAAGATAATAGGGTTAAACTTTGGAGTAAGAAGGGCGAATTTATCAGAAACTTCCAACACGGCGATCGCGTTTACGGTCTCAGTTTCAGTCCCGACGGTGGGAAAATTGCTAGCGGCAGTCAAGATGGCAAGGTCTATCTCTGGAATATAAACGGCGAGTTACTTGCTACTTTTCGAGGACACGACGAAAGCGTTTACGATACGGCTTTTAGTCCCAACGGTGAAATAATTGCTTCGGCTAGTAAAGATGGAACTATTAAACTCTGGAACCAAAAGGGGGAGTTGCTCAATAATATAGAAGGCAAAAATGCCGATGGAAAGGAAGTAACTAGCGTCAACTTCAGTCCCGACGGCAGGCGAATGATTTCAGCGAGTTACGATGAAAAAGATGCGATAAAAGTTTGGGAAGTTAGCGAAACGGGTAAGGAAGTAAGGCTGCTACAATCTTTGCAATATCAAAGAGGTGCCACTAACGCGGTCTTCAGTCCCGATGGCAAGACGATCGCTGCTGTTGGGGGAGAGGAAATTATCAAGCTTTGGAATAGCGATGGCAAGTTGCTCAAAACTCTCAGAGGTCATAAAGGCGTAGTTTGGGCGATCGCCTTCAGCAATGACGGGAGGTTGTTGGCGTCTGGGGGGGATGACAAAACCATTAAATTTTGGAGGGTTGATGATGGCGAGTTGCTGAAAACTTGGACGGATCGTCAGGGAGAAGTTTTGAGCGTTAATTTTGCTCCAGATGGAAAGGCGATCGCTTCTTCGAGTCGGGATAATAAAGTTAGAATTTGGCAGCCGGACCTGCGCCTCCTTAAAACCTTGAAAAGCAATAGTAAAGGGTTTTTTAGCGTTAGTTTGTCTGGTGACGGGAAAGCGATCGCTGCGGCGAGAATAGATGGTAAAGTAACCCTATGGAATGCAGGCGGCAACATCCAGAGAACCTTAGAAGCAGATGCCGATGAGCTTAATAGCGTTAGTTTCTCTCCGACTTACAGAGTTATTGCTTCTGGGGGCGAGGATAATACGGTGAAATTGTGGAACTTTGAGGGTAGGTTGCTGAAAGTTTTTAGGGGAAACGAGGATGAGGTTAACGATGTCAGCTTTAGTCCCGACGGTCTAATTTTGGCTTGGGCGAGTTCCGATAATACGGTCAAACTCTGGAGTTTTAAGGATGGCTGTTCGATCGCTTTAAACGGTCATCAAGATTGGGTTTATAAGGTAAGTTTTAGTCCCGATGGCAAAACTATCGCCACTGCCAGCGCGGATCGTACTGTAAAGCTATGGAATATTGACGGGAATTTTTGCAAGCTTTCTTCGGAAACGGCTTTTTTAAGAAACTTGGCAAAAAATCCCCAAGAACGGCATTTGAGCGAGGTTAATTGGGTTAGTTTTCACCCTAGCGGGGAGCTTATCGCTACTGCCAGCGACGATCTAACGGTTAAGTTATGGAGTTTTGATGGTAGGTTGTTGAGAACTTTAAAGGGGCACGGTAAGAAAGTTTTAGGAGTTAGTTTTAGTCCCGACGGTCAGCTTTTGGCTTCCGCCAGCGAGGATACAACTATTAAAATCTGGACGAGTCGGGGAGATTTATTAAAAACTTTAGAGGAGCATAAAGACCGAGTTTGGCAAGTAACTTTTAGCGAGGATAGTAAGGTTTTGGCGTCTGCCAGTTGGGATGGTACTGTTAAGCTTTGGAGTATGGAAAATTTACCGGAACCTATGGAGGAATTAGATGAGGCGATCGGCAGTGGTTGCGATTATTTACAGGATTATTTGAAGTACAATTTAGACAAGGAAATATGCCGCTAAACAATTAACAATTAACTGCCAAAATCCAGAAACCCGGTTTTTTAGAACAATACCTTCGCCAAAATCAACAATACCATTCGTAGGTTGGGTGGAGCGACAGCGCAACCCAACATCTTTGTAGCGAAACGAACACTCCTAATGTTGGGTTTCGCTGCGCTACACCCAACCTACAAAAAAAATGGCGAAGGTATTGTCTGCAAAAATCCAGAAACCCGGTTTTTTAAAAAAACCGGGTTTCTTAATTCAATTCTCAGCGAGACACTCCCAGAAACGACAGCCGATCGCCTTCTGGAGCGATCGCTCTTACAGCCGCTCCCCCAATTTAGATTTTAGATTTTAGATGCATTTTAAACGCTCCGCACGAGTGATTAGACCTGCAAAGCAGTTAGCAGCGATTCTTTAGAATTGAGGCTGAAGCTCAAGAAATAGATAACGCTATAAACGTTATGCAGCATAGTTTTTGGGCTTTTATGGGTTTATATATTTTAGATTTTAGATGAATTTTAAACGGTCGGCAGGAGCGATCGCCTTCTTAGAATTAACTAGAGACTCAGGAAGCAACAAATGCTATAAGTGCCACTGCGTAAGCTTTTGGGAAGTTTGTTGCGGTTAACGCTTATTTTTGATTTTTCCGAGAAGTTGACGGTTTGTCAGGCAGCCTCGCAATGACATTGTTAAAATTGTAGATGGCGGTATCGCGAGTTACCGCAAGTTCTTAATTCACTAAGCTTTATGAATGTTAAATTAGTTGAATCTTTAGCGCAAGTCGTCCAATCTCTCTCGCCGGCAGAGCGATCGCTTTTAGAGCAAAAACTCAAAGCAATGCTGGATAAAACCTCTCAAGAAGGTCAAAAGCGTCCTTTTTATGAAACGGCCACTTCCACCGAATGGGCCAAAGAATTTCGAGAGTGGGCGGAGAGTCACCCACGCAATAGTCCGTCTTTGTCAGATGAGGCCATTAGTCGGGAAAGTATCTATGCGGAGAGGGGTAACAGGCAAGATGCCTGTTCTACGGGGTAACAGGCAAGATGCCTGTTCTACGGGAATTAACGACCGAAGGGACTGTCTGGAGAACTTACTCGAAACAGGGATCTTGGCGATCGCCACGAACCGGAAAAATCCCTCTTTCTACCTGCTACTTATTGTTAAAAGCAAACTGTGCAAAACTATACTCGTTAACTAGGTTCCAATTAAAAACAAGCTTCCTAAACTCGTTCCACTCTTGATAAACTGCTTTAAAACTTCCATTTTGACTGGCGTTTTCCTCATAAAGATCGAAAGAAGCTTCCTTAGCCGCCTTCATAATTTCTGGACTGTAAGCCCTTAACTGGGTACCGCTTCCTATGAGTCTTGTTAGAGCCTTCGCGTTCAAAGCGTCATACTTCGCTAACATATCAATATTAGCTTGGTAAGCGGCAGTTTGAAAAATGTCTCGATCTTCTTGAGATAATTTATTCCAGGCATTAAGGTTAACTTGTGCGAACAAAGTCGGCCCTGGTTCCCACCAACCGGGATAATAATAGTATTGAGCGGCCTTATTTAAACCTAATTTTTCGTCGTCGTAAGGACCGGCCCATTCGGCAGCATCGATCGCCCCCCTCTCCAAAGCTAGATAAACCTCGCCTCCTGCTAGCACTTGCACGTTCGCCCCTAATTTCGCCATCACCTGCCCGCCCAAACCGGGAATGCGCATTTTTAAGCCGTCGAGATCCGCAAGAGTATCGATCTCGCGCTTAAACCAGCCTCCCATTTGAGCGCCGGTGTTCCCTGCGGGAAAGCTAATAATATTAAAATCGGCATAAATTTTGTTTATCGCTTCCATGCCACCGCCACGATAAAGCCAAGCATTTTGCTGCCCTGGAGTAAAACCGAAAGGTACGGAGGTGCCGAAAACTAAGGCAGGATTTTTGCCGATATAATAATAGCTCGGAGAGTGACCGCACTCCACCGTGCCTGCTTGAACCGCATCCATAACTTGCAACCCAGGAACAATTTCCCCAGCGGCGTAGGGGGTTATGCTAAATCTGCCGCCAGTCATTTGGCTGACGCGATCGCATATTGTTTCGGCCCCACCAAAGAGGGTATCGAGAGATTTCGGCCAGCTTGTCGCCATTTTCCATCTGATTCTCGACTTGCTGTTGGCGGCGGTTTTCTCGCTTTCTGAAGCTTGACTCCTGGATGCCAGGGCTGCCGTACTTGCCGCACCAATGGCGACATTAGTTATTAGATTTCTACGTTTCATGTAACAATTAACAATTAACAATTAACAATTAACAATTAAGTCTGTAGGCTGGTTGGTAGTAATCGCTTTAGCGATTTTTCTTAAAC
>JAXHVR010000050.1:10234-32878 GCA_034189005.1 Cyanobacteriota bacterium
TTAGTATTTAAGCAGTTAAATCTAGTTTGTAGTAATCGCTTTAGCGATTTTTCTTAAACTTAGTATTTAAGCAGTTAAATCTAGTTTGTAGTAATCGCTTTAGCGATTTTTCTTAAACTTAGTATTTAAGCAGTTAAATCTAGTTTGTAGTAATCGCTTTAGCGATTTTTCTTAAACTTATCTTCTATCGCTAAAGCGATTACTACGAACCGCAAACTTCTATCGCTAAAGCGATTACTACGAACCGCAAACTTCTATCGCTAAAGCGATCGCTACGAACCGCAAACTTCTATCGCTAAAGCGATCGCTACGAACCGCAAACTTCTATCGCTAAAGCGATTACTACGAACCGCAAACTTCTATCGCTAAAGCGATTACTACGAACCGCAAACTTTTCTTCTATCGCTAAAGCGATCGCTACGAACAGCGCTTATGGACTATAAATTTTAAAAAGCAAACTCGGCAAAACTCAATTCGTTAATCTTATTCCAGCTATAAATTTGCTCTCGAAACTTCTTCCATTCTTCGTAAACCTGCTTAAAAGTTGCATCCGCACTAGCGTTTTCTTCGTATAGCTCGAAGGATGCCTTTTTCGCGGCGCTCATAATTTCTGGGCTGTAAGCTCTTAACTGGGTGCCGGCAGCCTCTAACGTCGCTAAAGCTTGTCCGTTGAGAGCATCGTAGCTAGCTAACATATTAATATTTGCTTCGTAGGCAGCGGTTTTAAATATTTCTTGATATTCTTTGGGGAGTTTGTTCCAAGCATCCAGGTTTACTTCTGCTTCTAAAGTCGCTCCAGGTTCCCACCAACCGGGATAGTAGTAATATTGCGCTGCTTTATATAAACCTAATTTTTCGTCATCGTAAGGACCGACGAATTCGGCGGCATCGATCGCTCCTCTTTCTAATGCCAGATAAATCTCGCCTCCTGGTAAGACCTGCACGTTGACTCCCAATCTCGCCATTACCTCACCGCCCAAACCGGGAATCCGCATTTTTAAGCCGTTGAGGTCGCTAATTGAGTTTATCTCTCGTTTGAACCAACCCCCCATTTGCACGCCGGTGTTCCCCGCAGGAAAGCTGATGACGTTGAAGTCGCTATAAATTTTGTTCATGGCATCCATACCACCGCCGTGATACAGCCAGGCGTTTTGCTGTTGGGCGGTTAAACCAAAAGGTACGGTTGTGCCGAAAGCCAGGGCAGGATTTTTGCCGATGTAGTAATAGCTGGCAGAGTGGCCGCATTCCACGGTGCCTTGTTGGACGGCATCGAGGACTTGGAGGCCGGGGACTATTTCCCCGGCGGCGTATGGAGTGATGGTGAATCTGCCACCAGTCAGGGCGCTGACGCGATCGCAGATGGTTTGCGCTCCGCCAAAGATGGTATCGAGGGATTTGGGCCAACTGGTGGCCATTTTCCACCTGACCCTGGGTAGGTCGCTGCTAGAGGCCCCTTCGTTCGTGGCGGTGGGACCGCAGGCTGCTAAGGCGGCTGCGCTGGCGGCACCCAGGGCGGCATGGTTTATCAGTTTTCGGCGTTTCATATTTTGTTTTCCCTCTCTTCTCTTTGAGATACGGCGGCTTTTAAAGTAGGACGATCTTAGCAATTAACAATTTACAATTGACAATTAATAATTAATAATTAACAATTCTTAGCAATTAGGGAGGCATTGTGCGTTGAAAATACGTCTTAGCTTATAGCAACGGTGGGAGTTGCACCCACATTTCCCGGTCTGTTCTCAGGCGTTCTTCTATTAAACTACGTTGCTGGTGGCAGCGAATCGATTTAAACGATTATCTCCGTCTTGAAGTGACGGTATCCTAGCCATTGGACGACGCTGCCAGACATATTTTTAACTATTATAGTCCGATTCTGCTGGTTTTTTTGTAGTGGCGATCGCCAAAACTCCCGCTACTTTAATTCCTGCTTTTTTCAAACTGGCGATCGCTGCATTAACCGTCGAACCAGTGGTATAAATATCGTCAACCAATAACACCGATCGCTTAACCCGACGGCGGCGAAAAGCTTTCCCTACCACAAAAGCATCTTTAACAGTTTCCTGCCTTTTATCTTCAGAAAGACCGTATAACGCTTCAGTTTCTTTGATTCGTTCTAAACCTTTTCGCTGCAAAGGTAAGCCTGTTAGCTGACAAAAACTCTTCGCTAGCAACTCCGCTTGATTAAAACCTCGCTCTTTTAACTTTTTCTGGTGCATGGGGATGGGGACGACGATCGCCCTATCGACGACTGACTGGGGAGAATTCAACCAACCTTCTGCCAACCAATATCCGAGAGGTTTAGCCAACTCTGGGTTATCGTTATATTTCATGGCAGCGATCGCTCGTTTGAGACTTCCTTTATATTCTCCCCAGACAAACACCGGCACTTCTGCTGGAAATTGATATCCTCCCCCTGGAAACTGACAGCGAAAAAGTTGTCTTTCGCAGTACAAACATAACTCCCTCTTCGCAGGGCGATCGCAAATAGGGCATTTAGACTTCAGAAATAAATTTAAAAAGGGCTTAAGTATTTTTCTCCAAATCCATTTTTTCATCGTGCAAGCTCAAACACCAATATAAAATCTAAAATATGATATCATGTTTGTGAAACAATTGTTTTAAAGGCTTCCATGCCTATTTTTAAATTCGTGAATAACATCTACTGGCTAGATCGAATTAAATCCTTAGATAGAAATTATGTAGGAGACAAAGCATTAAATCTAGCTTATATGATGGAAGAAGGTTATCCCGTTCTTCCTGGCTTTGTCATCCCACCGGAACTATTTTGGGAATTTATAAGAGAAATTGACTGGTCAGATCCGTTATTCGCCGACTTTCCTAATTCTTCTTTACATATTAATGTCGAGGATTATCGGCAACTACAAGCGATCGCTAGAGGCATTCGTTTCTATATTACCACCGCCCCTCTGCCATCGGAATTATTTCCTCAGTTAGAATCTGCCCTCAGCCGTCTCGATGCCGAAGTTTTAGTTTTTCGTCCTTCCTTAACTTACCCTTCCATAGAGACGAATGGCATACTAGAAACTACGGTTTGCGAGGCAAAAATAGATGCCTTTGCTTCCCAACTTAAAAAAGTTTGGGCAGAGTATTTTTCTGCCAAAAGTTTGTTTTACTGGCAACAAAAACAAGTTTTAACCGAAGATTTAAAGCCCTCCGTTTTAGTGCAATATCTTCCAGAAGCGATCGCTTCTGGAAATCTAAAAGCTGATAATAATATATTGGAAATTGAAGCAACTTTTGGTTTTGACTTTTCTTTAGTTCGGGGTGAAATTTCTCCTGACTATTATCAAATTAATTTAGAAACAAAGACTGCGATGGAGAAAAGATTGGGTAACAAAGCTATAGCTTATAATCTCCATCGCCAAACTGGAACTTTGACACCTAAATTGCCACTGCCAGAGTCTCTGGAGATGCTGCAAATATATTTACTGTCGGAACGAGAACAAGATCGATACTCTCTGGAAGAAAATGACCTTGAAGAATTAATTGAATTAAGCAAAAAACTCACTAACATTTGGGAGGAAAATTTTTATTTAGAATGGATTTTAAGCAATTTCGCTAACAACAAGGAATCCCAGTTCTATATTAGTTTAGTAAGAACTTTAAATAATAGCAGCCAAAGGAACGAATTGAAAAAAGAAAAACCAGTTATTACAACAACTAAATTATCCAGAGATAGCTCTGGAATTCTTCAAGGATTGGCAGCCGCACCAGGAAGGGTAAAAGCTATTGCCACAATAATGACAAATTTTACTAAAAATAACCAAGATTTAATGGAAGGAAAAATTTTAGTAGTACGCAGCGTTATTCCTGCTTATTTTCCTTTAATTACACAAGCAGTCGGTATTATTGCAGAAAAGGGCGGTATGACGAGTCACGGGGCAATTTTAGCCAGAGAGCTTGGCATTCCTGCGGTTGTTGGAGTTAAAAACGCTACTCAACTTATTGAGGATGGGGAGGCAGTTTTAATAGATGGAAATGCGGGAAAAATTTATTTAATAGAAAGAGAAGAAATAATGAATGAAGGAGCTATTAAAGCAGAAGAAAAAACCTTAGTTACGGATTTCTCTTTTCCTATTTCTACTCAACTTTTAGTAAATCTCAGCCAATTACATTCTATAGAAACGGTCAAAGATTTACCCGTGGATGGGGTGGGGTTGTTGCGATCGGAACTAATGACCGTTGAATTGTTAGAAAACGAACATCCTCTTATCTGGTTGCGGCAAGGCCGTCAATCGGAATTAGTCGAACTAATGGTCGATCGCTTAAGTCAATTTGCCGCTGCTTTTTCGCCTCGACCCGTATTTTATCGTTCTCTAGATTTATTGCCAGTTAACCCTTTAAATCATACTTCATCAGATATTGCAGATGACGATGTTGGGAAATATTCAGATCGAGTTTTAGGCGATCGCGGCACTTTTAGTTATATGTTAGATTCGGCTATATTCGATTTAGAAATAAAAGTTATAGAGCGGGTTTATGAGTTAGGTTATAATAACGTTCATCTAATTTTACCTTTCGTGCGATCGCTAGAAGAATTTGTATTTTGTCGCGGGCGAATTGAAGAGATGTGGAAAGGAAAACCTTCTAGTTTTGAAATTTGGATTATGGCGGAAGTGCCTTCAGTGTTGTTTTTACTACCAGAATATGTCGAAGCAGGAGTTCGCGGAATTTGTATCGGCACTAACGACCTGACTCAACTACTGTTTGGCGCTAACCGAGAACAAGAACAAATCGCAACTGCTTTACCTCCTTCTCATCCTGCAGTAATGAGGGCGATTAAACAGTTAATTTCTATGGCAAATACCGCCGGAATTCCTTGTTCTATTTGCGGCGATGCCCCTGCTTTGTATCCTCAAATAATCGACGATCTGGTGCGGTGGGGGATTACTTCGATATCTGTTAATCCAAATGCAGTAGAACAGACTTATCGAGCGATCGCCCGTGCGGAACATCGCTTAATCTTGGATGCAGTTCGCCGCCAGAACAATCTAGATTCTTAATTTAAACGGGAGAATTTCCGGAAAAGTTTTTCAAGCTTAGATAGAAGAGCTATCATCCAGCTTGCCGCTATTAATTCAATATAGCAATCCGTGCAGAATTTGCGATATTTTAGAAACCCGGTTTCTTGAAGAAACCGGGTTTCTGGCCTCCGAATTTTTCAGTGGCGAAGCTGTAATTTTAACTCGGTTAAACCTTTAAAAATAACCATGAAACGGAAAATTATTGCAGCGATAACGCTCATTTCAGCTATTAGTCTATTTGCTCCGACAGCAGTTTTTTCTCAAGAGGCATTTAGAGAGGATTTAGAAATAACGGACGGAGAAGCACAGGCATCGGTAAATCCTAATTTGCCGATAAAGATTAAGCTTTCAAACCAAACAGTAAAGCTAATAGAATACGCTCGCTCTAACTCTTATCCTCAGCCTTTACCTCCTGGGGAAACAGTAGAACTTTTAGTCAAAAACAACCCCGACGAAGATTACCTAGCCAGCATTCTAATTAATACTCCAAACTGGACTAATCCCTTGATTTACGATTTTGAAGTGGTGGATAATACAGTCACGGTTAAAATAAAACCAACTACTGCTTCTAATTCCAATCAACAAAAAAGCATTTATATCGATGGAGACGGGCATATTTATGCTTTTTAAGGAATAGGGAATGGGTTCGTAGTAATCGCTTTAGCGATTTCAAAAGAAGTCCTAGCTCGAAAGAAAGCGGTTCGTAGTAATCGCTTTAGCGATTTCAAAAGAAGTCCTAGCTCTATCGAATCAACGCGATCGCTACGAACCTTCTATCGAATCAACGCGATCGCTACGAACCTTCTATCGCTAAAGCGATTACTACAAACTTTTCTATCGCTAAAGCGATTACTACGAACCTTCTATCGCTAAAGCGATTACTACGAACCTTCTATCGCTAAAGCGATTACTACGAACCTTCTATCGCTAAAGCGATTACTACGAACTTTCTATCGCTAAAGCGATTACTACAAACAAGCTATTATTAACCAGTATTGCGCATACCAGCAGCGATACCGTTAATAGTTAACAAAGCACCGCGCAATAATTCACCCTTGCTGTAGCGAGAATGAATGACGCCGGGAGTGCCGGTGCCGTGTTGGCGCAAACGTTGTAGCAGAGAGACTTGCAACAGACTCAGAGGAACAATAGTTTGATTGCGCAACTGGACCGATCGCAGCAGATCGGGATCGGCCTCCAAAAGTCGCTCGTGGCCGGTAATTTGCAGAACCAAATCCCGAGTTAGGTAATATTCGGTAGCAATTTGCTCGAACAACTTCTCAAAGCGGGGCAGGTCTTCTGGGTTAGAAAGTTCGCGAACGTAATGACGGGCGATCTGTAAATCTACCTTAGCGAGGGTCATTTCTACCTTAGAAATAACAGTCGAAAAGAACGGCCACTTAATGTAGAAATATTGCAGCAACTTGAGATGTTCTTCTGGTTCTTGCTCCAAGAATTCCTTCAAAGCAGTACCGACGCCATACCAAGCAGGTAAGAGAAAGCGGCTTTGAGTCCAGCTAAAGACCCAGGGAATGGCGCGCAAGCCAGAAATTGCTTTTTTCTTATCATTTTTGCGCCGTGCCGGACGGGAGCTAATTTGTAGCTGGCTAATTTCTTGGATGGGAGTTACTTGGTGGAAGAATTCTACTAGATCTGGCTGTTCGTAGATCAAGGCGCGGTAGCATTCGCGCGATCGCACTGCCAACCCTTCCATAATTTCGTTCCAAACCTCAATTTCGTCAAACCCGATCTGAAGCAAACTAGCTTGCATTACTGCGGTGCTGACTTTCTCTAGATTGTAAAGAGCTAACTGGGGCAGGGAATATTTAGAAGCCAAAACCTCCCCTTGCTCGGTAATTTTAATCCGTCCGTCGATGCTCTTGCCCGGTTGAGCGAGAATAGCCTTATAAGCAGGACCGCCACCGCGCCCCACCGAGCCCCCGCGCCCGTGGAAGATCCGCAAAGAAACGCCATATTTTTCCGCTACGTCGTAGATAGCTTTTTGGGCTTTATGAATTTCCCAATTACTGCTGAGGAACCCAGAATCTTTGTTGCTGTCGGAATAGCCCAACATTACCTCTTGGACGTTAGGAGTTAAAACTTGCATCTGGGCGAGTTGTTCTTGGGTCGGTGTTGCCGAGGGAGTTGTGCCTTCTAATTTCTCGTAGCCCCCAGCAAGTAGAGATCGATAGAGGGGCAGCTCGAAGAGATCTTTCATCACCCTGGGGGCGCTTCTCAAATCTTCGACAGTTTCAAATAGCGGCACTATCTGAATGCTGCTGCTGCCGGTGGCTGGGTCGTAGAGTCCCGCCTCTTGACCTAACAGCAGCACTTCTAGTAAGTCGCTGGCATCGCGACTCATGCTGATGATATAGGTTTGGCAGATTTCTGGGCCGAACTCTTGCTGCAATTTCCGCACTATACGGAAAGTGTTGATAATTTCGCTGGTTCTTTCGCTGAAAGGCAGTTCCGCTGGAATGAGAGGACGGCGGGTTGGTAGTTCCGCTGTCAGCCATTCGATTCGTTCTTCCTCGGACATTTCCTTATAAGGTTTGGGAAGAATTTGGAGGTATTCAGTAATTTCGTCGATCGCTGCTTCGTGGACCGAAGATTCTTGGCGAACGTCGAGTCGCGCTAAAGTGAAGCCAAAGATTTCTACCTGACAGAGTAGTTGTTCTAAATCGCGACAGCTTAATCCCGTTTCTTCCAGGTTGCGCTGAATTAGCTGCAATTCCGCCAAAAATTCCGTCCCAGAACGGTAAATACCGATCGCTTCTCCCCCTTTTATTTCTAGTTTTTCTTGTAGCTCTTCTCCCTGGTAGAGCCTCCAGTTGCGATCGCGGGTTTTTTCCAGACGCTCTTGTATGTAGGAGAGCTTCAAGCGATAGGGTTCTTGCCGATAGCGAATGGCTAATTTATCGTAGATTTCCGGCATTTGTACGCGATCGCGATCCAAAGATTCCAGCAGTTCTGGCAAGACATCGCTCCAGTGCAACGACAAGCTCAACAATTCGCTCAACCGTTCCACTGCTTCTATGTACTTACCTAAAACTATGTGCCTTTGATAGCTTGCAGTTTGCCAAGTTACCTGGGGCGTACAGAATGGGTTGCCATCCCGGTCCGACCCCACCCAAGAGCCAAACTTGCAAAAATCGTAACTGGGCGGTTTTAGATAGGGAAAGGACGCGCCCAAGGATTGTTTTAGCCTGAGATAGAGATGAGGAATGGCATCGAAGAGGACTTCTTTGAAATAATGTAGAGTTGTCTCTACTTCATCCAGCACCGTTGGTTTGAATTGATGAAGCTCGTCCGTGCGCCACCACAGGCGAATTTCTTCTGTCAGTTGTTCTTTGAGAGCTTGCGTTTCCCAGGACGAAAGCACGGAGAGATCGCTATCATTCTCTGCCTTCAAGTCTTGGATGTTCTCATCTATGGTGTCTAGTTTTTGCAGAATTTCCGCTATCCGTCGCTGTTTGGTTCGGATGGTGTGTCGGACTATTTCTGTGGGGTGGGCTGTAAATACTAACCGGATGTCCAGCTTATCTATTAATCGCTGGATTAGTTGAGATGGCACGTTGAGGGTCCGCAATAGGGGAAATAGATGATGGAAGGTGCCTTCACCCTCTTGCTTATTTTTATTATCGCTCCAGATTGGCATCTTGCCCAATTGGGGCCACCATGCTTGGCTCTCTTCTTTATCTTGGCTAATATTTACCGTCCCAGAGGAACTTTTGCCGGAGTATGCTTGTTGTTGGGAGCGTTGCTCGTAGTGCTGTTCGACTATGTTGATTAGCTGGAAGTACAGAGCGAAGGCCCGGGCAGCGCGAATGGATTCTTTGAGGTCGAGTTTTTGGATTAGTCCTAATACCTGGGAGTCTAAGAAATTAATTTGTTCGGCGGCGCTATCGATGGAGCGCATCTTTTTGAGTATATCTACTAACTCTTGCCCGCACTCTTGCCGCAGCACCGATTCCCACAAGTCTTCTATTATTTTGATGCGATTGCGCAAAAATAAATCGCAGGTCGTGTAGGCTTCTTTTGGCCATATTTCTTCCCCAACAGTCTCTTCTGAGGATTGCAATAGTACATTCATCTTAATTTTTCCTCAATAGTTATGGAAATAGTTTTACGGAAATAGTTAAAAAGATGCAAATGTTGTCTATTTGTTCAACAATTTGTCCCACAAATAGGTCTGCTTTTTACTTTGCATCTCATCTTTTCTTTGCAAAAATACGGATATTTATCGTTCGGCGATCGCCTTTACCCTTCTATGATTACTATTTTTTTAAGTGAAATTACTCGTTTTGAGTACGATGGAAGGGAATTAGATGGTTTCAATATGAAATTAGAGAACCCGCTCCCCGGTCTTTTTGATTTTTTCTCTAGTAGAAACAGTTAGCTGCTCGCTGTATTTGCGACCTTACCATTTAATGTATTGACCGTTTTTTACACCCTATTTTCTGTATCCAAAAATACATTTGTGGGATAATGCCCTATTTACAAGGAGTTGGGCTTTAATGAGTCTAAATCTCGGGCCCTTATGAAGTGGCCTCCCCCTGCTTGGGGGTTTGAGAAGCTAAAGCGGTAATTCTCTACCCCACACTTAAAAAAAGATGACACCATAAGGATGACCCGAGCTTGTTAGTTAAGAATAGTTAAGCATCTTGTTGAGACTCTGGAAAATCCAGTATGTGCAGGCGATCGCCTCGGAATATTTCTTCGCTCGACTCCCCCAAACTGGACATTAACTTGCCTGCGCTTCTACTTGCGAAGATACCGAAGACTACTGGTATTGTGGCCAGGCTCAATAAAATATCGGAAGAGATTTTAGGTTGAGAAACCTTTTCTACAGATGGCCCTGGGAAATTTTCTTTAAAAGAAGATTGCATAGATACCTCGCTTTTGACTTATTTTTACTTATGGAGCTAGCAATTAAAATTCCTTTCGTTTCAATTCAACGAACGACAGAAAAACGAAGGCTATTTAGATATTAACACCTGATTTTGAGATAAAAATCTTGCCGAACGCCGAGCCAAATAATCAAATTAAAACCGGGTATAAGACTGGCGCGGGCGCTAGAATACGACTGAAACAAGATTGGTTGTAGGCTGGAGCGAAACGCGATCGCCAAGATAATCGGTAGCCAACGACAGTCCCAAGTCCCTAAATTCTATGCCAAACCTAGTTAAAATCATTTTAGTTGGTAGCAATCTCAATCGATTGTAGAAATTGGATTTTATTCCTACTCATAAGCTGCCCGGCATCTAAATTTCTCCAAGGTTCTAGGTCTAGTGCCCGTAGTGCAGGCATCTTGCCTGTACTGAAAATAAAGTTTAAATGCACGAGAGCTTGCCAATATAGAGTTTTCAGAAGTCATAGCTAGAGTAGGAAGTTGAGTAAGAATAGGAGTATAAAGAGAAAGAATCAAAAAATAATGAAAGAAAAGCCATCCCAATTAACAAAATGGGCAGAGAAGGCCTTAGGACTTCCAGAGGTACTGGTACAGGTAAGGTTGCGAGGCAACCAACTTCATATTCTCTGCGAGGCAGAGCTATGTCCCCGAGAAGATTACTCAGTAGCTCGGTTTTCAGGGGCCTTGGCAGCTTGCAATATAGAATCTTTATTACCCGATCGCAAGTCCCCAACTGGCTCTCGTATTTATCAAATATTTATTTGCGGTAGGGCATTAGGCGCTCGCCGTCCAGATTGGACCGTAAAACTGGATACTAACGGCTATTGTCCGACCTCTGCTAGCTTCCCTGCCGTTAAGGCCGAAGCAAACAAAGAAACTCCTTTAAAAACAGGAAATAGGTCCAGTGGAGGCGAGCAACTTTCTGGGAGTGGCAGTCTGAGTGCCGCTGTAGAGGAAAAACCTCTAGTAACATCGAAAGCTCCGAGCATTGGCGAGAGTCCCACAGAAGTTACCCTCAACCCTACGAGCAGAATGGGGGCCATCGATAGGGAAAAAACTGCTGTTTTAACTGCTCCCGCGCCCCAAAAATTAAATGAAGAGCGGGCTATAGCCCATACTGGGGACTACAGGGGGAATAGAATTCCTTCGACTGTAACTCTAGAAGAAGAAGAAAAAACAGAGGTAGCTGGCAAGTCCCCAAAAGAAATAGCCACTTATCTCAGCGAAGTCTTGGGTGGGTTGGGCATTTCGGTAAATGTCAAGGTCGAAGAAAACTACAAACAGAAACAAGACGCTGAAATAGGAGTTGCCAGTCAGGGAGAAACTGAAGAAGGGACGGCGGAGGCTTTAGCCGCTACTAATTTTAAAAAATCTAAAACAAAAAAAAGATTATGGGTAATCTGCGAGGCCAGTTATAGCCCGGATCCATCTCTACTGGCGGAACCAGTAGCCCAAAGACTGCGGGAACTGAAATTAAAACGTTTCCGCGAGGCTTTAATTTTGCTGCAAGTTCGGGGAGAAGCAAAGCCAGACTGGATGCTGCGGGTGGATCTGACGCCATCAGCGCGTATTCTCCACAGTTATGCGCGATGGGGAGATGTGGCGGCCATCGAGCGAATTTTGCAGCGAAAATTAAAGGATATGGGGGTTGCCTTAAAAGCGACTCTAAAAAAATCAACCCTGCATATTTTCTGTAGCAAGGCCCCAAATAGCAAAAACGGAATAGGTATCAAGGAGAAAGCTAAGGCTAAAAAAGGTATTCGGGAGCAAGCCCCGGATAAAGAGAAGACAAAACAAGCGATCGCCCGATTATTATCTACTCTTAGCCCTCAAGGGATTCAAGCGGCGACGCTCTACGGCATCCAGGGACAACCGACGGGGAATGCTTACTCTTCGCCTTCTTGGATAGAGTGGCTCAATTTACCCGCTTCGCAACATCCAGACCTAGAACCTTCGGCGGTGACTCTGGCAAAAAGCGGCAATAATTCGGCACTGAATTTTTTGTTGGATAGATTGCTAAATCCAGATCTAGATCGAAAGTTGGAGACGGGAGGGATTAAAGCGATCGTCCTGCCAAAAGCAAACCTGCTGCACGTTATGAGCGAGGCGCCTACCTGTCCTTCTCAATCGAAGGTGGGGCAGTCTATTGCTGAGTTTTTGCGCGATCTGGAATTGCCTGGAATAACTGGGGTTCGGGTTTACGGCAGGCGGGCGGGGCAAAAGCTGCCTTTATGGCGCTACGGGTTAGACTTTACTAAGGAAAATCGCTCTTCTGCGGAGCAAGTACCCGAATTTGCGGCATCTGTTGCAGATGGGGAGTTGTCTTTGTCTGAGGCTGGGGTTTCTGTGGTGTTGCCCGGCCAGCAGGGGATGGAGAGGAAAAAACAAACAACTCCTGGTAGCTTCTCAACTGCGATACGAAAGTTGCTGGTGGCTAGCGGTTTGTTCGTGCCGGAGGTTGCTTATTCTGGGGTTGTAAGCGGTTCATCTGGTTTGGGCGATCGCTCTGGGGCTAGATGGGTAGCTCTGGTCTGGGCTGCTCTGGGGGTGGTCTTGGCGGTACAAACAGATTTCCTGCTTGGTAAGTTTTTAGAGTTGTCTTCTGTGGATTCTTTTTCTAGTACGAGTGTTTTAGAATCAGACACCGAACAAACGACCCAGAGAGAGATTTTAGTCGATTCTCAAAGCGAAGAAGTAGAAGAGGTTCCAGTAATAAGGGGCGATCGCGACCGGGAAACAGGCGATCGATTGCCGGAGATTCCTTGGCAACGTTCTGGGGAAAATCCTGAAGGAGTATTTAACGAATCTGGATTTACAAAATCTCCTAATTTGACGGGGCAAGCTTTGAGAAAACCTCGATTATTAACTATTGATTATCCTACTTTTAACAGCAAGCAATTAGACGAGCAGTTGGTACGCTACCAAGATTATATTCTGGCAAATAATAGACCGCCAGATATTTTAATTGTGGGCAGTTCTAGAGCTTTGCGGGGTATCGACCCTAGAGTTTTAGAAGAGAGTTTTGCCGAGAATGGTTATGAGGATTTAAAAGTATATAATTTGGGCATCAATGGCGCTACGGTGCGGGTAGTGGATTTGATTCTTCGTCAAGTTTTATTCCCAGAGCAACTGCCGAGGTTAATTTTGTTTGCCGACGGGGTGCGGGCTTTTAATAGCGGTCGCGAAGATAGAACTTATGAAATAATCGCGAGTTCTGAAGGCTATAAAGCTGTTATGGAAGGTGATTTGACGGTAAAAATAAATAACGAAGAAGATTTAATAGAGGAGAAAAGGGAGGAGCCAAAAGAAGAGAAATTAGCGGATGTGCTGCGGAAGAATTACTCTAAAATAAAGGAATCACTAGAAAATAAAATGAAGGAGTATCTAGTTAGTTATTCTCAGCGCGATCGCGTAAAAGCATGGCTGGGCGACTTTATTGAGATAAAGGAAGCGGAAGATATTGTGACAAAAACAGAATCAACAACAGAGGAGCTAATAGAAGGTGAAGAAACAGGGGTTGATACAGAAAAAAATGGCGATCTAAGCAATGGCTTTTTACCAATATCTATTAAATTCAATCCCGATATTTACTATCAGAATCATCCTCTAGTTTCTGGAGATTACGACGCGGACTATAGCAATTTCAAGCTAACCGGACAACAAACAACTGCTTTCAAAAATTTACTGCGCTATACTCAAGCTAAAAGGGTTAAAGTAGTATTTGTAAATATGCCTTTAACTAAAGAATATTTAGATGATGCCAGAAGTTATTATGAATTAGAATTTAGGGAATATATGAAGGAGATAGTTCTGGATTATCCTGGTTTGAGCTTCCGAGATTTAAGCTTATTGTGGCCTCAAGCTTACGAAAACTTTTCCGATCCGAGCCACCTAAATCGCTATGGGGCCCAGAGCGTAGCGGAAGAATTGGCAAAGGATGGTACTATTCCTCAACCAAAAACCAATCTTAGATTTTAGAATTATTAGACAGTTTTGCGATCGCCAAGGCTTCTGGTTCAACTTTTTGATTTTTTATCTATAATAGATAACACAAACAAAGTAGGTAGGCATAAAAATAACACTACCACAGTTGTGAAAAATTGTCAAATGTTAAATTTGTCGTAGTGCTAAAGATGTAGCGATCGCTGCACGATTTATTCGGGGTCCAGAAACCCGGTTTCTTTGAGAAACCGGGTTTCTATATCAATACCTTCGCCAAAATAAAAAATAGCATCTTGTAGGTTGGGTGTAGCGTAGCGAAACCCAACATCTTCGTAGCACAATCCAACGATTTTGTTGGGTTACGCGGGGCGCTCCACCCAACCTACGAATGGTATTTTTCCGCCATCAGGCGAAGGTATTGTAAATAGAAGCAAGTTTATTGACCAATCCAAAATTTCAAATAAAAATTACGGAGGTTTTATGTTAAAATATTTAGCGCTATTTTTCCTATCATTTATATTAGTCACCTCAATAACACCAATAGTAGAAGCGAGAGAAACTCTACTCGCACCACCAAGCGAATACGTCCGAGTACAAAGCGAAGACAAAGACTCCAAATCCTATGAAGAAATTGTCGAAGGCAAAGAAAAATCCGAAGGTTTATTCACCATCTATCGAGATGTAGAAAATGGTAAAATCTTACTAGAACTGAAACCAGAACAACTCAATAAAAATTTCCTCTGCTTTGTAACTTTAAACTCGGGTATCGGCCAAGGTTTTTTAATTCGCGGAATGCCCCTAGGCGACTTTCTGTTTGAATGGCGGAAGCATCAAGATAGCATCCAATTCGTGATGCCAAATATTAACTTTAAAACCGATCCAAACGACCCTCAACAGCGTTCGGTAGATAGCTCTTTCAGCGATTCTATCTTGTACTCCATGCCCATAGAAAAGACCCATCCAGACACGGGAACAATTCTCATCGATTTGGGAAATTTATTATTGGATGGAGATTTGAGCGGATTGAAAGAATTTTTAGCTTATGGCAGCTATGAGAGCCGCTCTTCTTTAGGGGGAGGAAACAACTACTTCAGCGAAGGTAAATCGTTCCCTTTAAATCTGGAAATAGAATCGGTTTTAACTGTATCTGGTGGTGGTTTTTATTCAGTACCATCCCTGCCAGATAGCCGCGCTTTTGACTTGCGGGTTCATTATAGCTTCTCGGAAGTGCCGATTAATAACGGATTTCGTCCCCGTTTTGCCGACGAAAGAGTTGGTTATTTTACCAGCGTTTATAAAGATTTTTCCAACACTTCTAGTCGGGATGGTTTCGTTCGTTATATCAATCGGTGGCACTTGGAAAAACAAAACCCCAACGCTCCACTTTCCCAGCCCATAGAACCGATTGTTTTTTGGATAGAAAATACGGTACCTCACGAATACCGGGATGCCATCCGGGAAGGGGTGTTGATGTGGAATAAAGCTTACGAAAAAGCGGGATTTATTAATGCAATTGAAGTGCGACAAATGCCGGACGATGCTAGCTGGGAGCCGGCAGATGTGCGCTACAATACTATTCGTTGGTCCACTACTTTTGGTTCAGGATTGGGAGGTTTTGGTCCTTCTCGGGTTAATCCTTTGACCGGGCAAATTTTGGATGCGGATATTGTGATAAATGGCAATATAGTCAGGAATATACAACACGGAGAAGTGGGGACTATGATCCAAAACAATCAATCTCTGGCTAATGGCTTTTCTGCGGAAAATAAAGGCGAGAATTTTGGTTGCGGGTTGAATCGGTACTCCAAGTATTTAGAAGCATTAATGAATGGAGAAAAGCTGGAACTAGATCGCTCCAACCCCGGGGAAAAACACAACGAACATCGGTCGTTTTTAGGCGGGGGGCACTCCCAGCACAACCAGGAACACGCTTGCTTCGGTTGGTATCAGGGCCAACAGTTGGCAATGGGAGCGATCGCCAGTCGCCTCCTAAACAATATCCCAGCGAAGGGCCAAGCAGTGGACCAATACGTTCGGGAATTTCTCCGCTATCTGATCGCTCACGAGGTCGGACATACTCTGGGACTGCGGCACAACTTCCACGGCAGCACGATGCTAATGCCAGAAGAGTTGAACGACACTAGCATTACTCGCACGAAAGGTTTAGTCGGGTCGGTGATGGACTATGTGCCGGTGAACTTAGCTCCTCCAGGAGTCGAACAGGGGGATTATTATCCGTTTGTGGTAGGCCCTTACGACGAATGGGCGATCGAATACGGTTACAAACCGAGCTCGGCGACGAGTTCTATAGGTGAAAAACGGTTTTTGGAAGAAATCGCCGGACGGGCGAAGGAACCGGATCTCTCTTATGGAAATGATGACGATTGGTTGTGGATTTTTACTCTGGACCCAGCAGTTAATATGTTCGACCTCAGCGGGGATATGTTGGGTTATTCCGAGGGGCAACTGGAGAACGTTCGCGCTATTTGGGAGCGTTTGGAGGAGAGTTTCCCGACGGGGAATGAGAGTTATAGCGAAATGCGGGCGATGTTTGAGATAGTATTCGGGTATTATTTCGACCAAATACTGAATGCTACTTTATATGTGGGGGGGCAGTCTTTTAACCGGGATACCTACGGTCAGTTTTCTTCTGTTGGGTTCGATGGCTCGCGCCTGCCGTTTGAGCCAATACCGGTGGAAGAACAGCGCCGGGCGTTGCAAATGTTGGATAAGTATGTTTTTGCGGAGGATGCTTTTGACTTTTCGCCGGATTTGTTGAACAAGTTGGCACCTTCTCGTTGGGATGACTGGGGCAGTTCGCCGGACTTTCCTTTGGAGTATCCTATTCGCGATCGCATTTCTATGCTCCAGCGAGCGTCGTTGCGGTTGTTGCTTTCTAGTTTCCGTTTGGAGCGTTTGGAAGATCTGGAAATGAAGACCCAACCGGAGAACGCTCTCCAGTTGCCGGAGGTTTTCCAGACTCTGCAAGGCAGCATCTGGAAGGAGGTATTGTCTCCCAATGGCGATGGGATTGAGATTTCTAGCATCAGGCGATCGCTCCAGCGAGAGCATCTGGATATTTTAATGGGGATGGTTTTGCGTACGAACTGGGTTCCAGAAGACGCTCGCAGTCTTGCTTGGTACGAGTTGCGTTCTTTGCGCGACGAATTAGGTAAGGTTATCCGCAAGCGGGGCGACGATATGGATGACTATACTCGGGCCCATTTGGAGGAAACGCGCGATCGGATTGCTAAAGCTCTAAACGCTCAAATGCAATCTCGATAAGTTGTTGGTAGTAATCGCTTTAGCGATTTATCAATATGAATCGCTAAAGCGATTACTACGAACTTTTTTTTTAACCCGGTTTCTCAAATATCGCGTAAAATTTAGGACTTTTATTAATTGTTAATTATTAATTATTACTAGAATGTTTCATCTATTACTACTATTAATCTGGATTGCCTGGGGCGCGATTATCAGATTTAGCAATCTAACTTTAAAAGCACCTTGGTCGGACGAATGGGCAACTTTAGTTTTTAGTAACGCTCAAAGTTTCAATAACATCCCTTTAAACCGAGCTATTAACCTAGATGCTCTTTTACTACCTCTGCAATATCAACCACAAATAGATTTATGGGGAGTTGTTAGCAATTTAACAAACGAAAGCACCCATCCGCCAGTTTATTTTATGCTAACTCATCTCTGGTTGAAACTATTTCCCGGAGAAACTATTTCTTTGTGGGGGGCGAGGGCGCTTCCGGCACTTTTCGGAGTGGCATCAATTCCGGCTATTTTTTATTTAACTTATCTGGCATTTCGTTCTGCGAAAATCGCTCAAATTGCGGCGGCATTAATGGCGTTTTCCCCCTACGGGATTTATATGGCCCAGGATGCTCGCCACTACACTTTGCCTGTTTTATTAATTATCGCTTCTTTGTGTTGTTTGGTAGTAGCTGCTAGGAGCATTATTGCCAAACAAAATTTGTCTGTTTGGGTTGCTGTGACCTGGGGGATAATTAATATTTTAGGAATTGCAGTTCATTACTTTTTTACTCTCGCTCTTTGTGCGGAAGGATTAGTTGTTTTAGCTTTGTGGTTGCGAGATTTGAAAGGCGAACAGTATCCGGTTAAATTTCTTCGTTATTCTCAATATTGGTATGGAGTTTATTGGGTTGCGTTAGGTACTTTATTGGGGGGGTTAATTTGGCTGCCGGCTTGGTCTAGCATTCCAGATAATAATTTAACTGATTGGGTGACTCGCAGCAATTCTTTTGCTAATTTCCTAGAACCAGTATTTAGACTATTAGTTTGGATAATGACGATGTTTTTAATGTTGCCAGTGGAGGGGCAGTCTTTGTGGGTAATGATTCCGGTTATAGGGGCGATCGCTGCTTTTTTAGTTTGGGCAATTCCTATTTGTTGGCGGGGGATAAAAATTCAACTCGAACCAGGAAATAATGCTTTTGGGATTAAGCTTTTTGGGGGGGTGTTTTTTGGAGCGATCGCTTTAATCTTATTTTTAACTTACGCCGTTGGTATGGATCTTACTCTAGTTGCTCGCTATCAATTTATTTACTTCCCCACGGCGATAGTTTTGTTGGCGGCAAGTCTCGGTTATAAGTCTAACAAACGCTTTTTTAATTCTACTTTCGCCATCTTTTTAATAGCCGCTTTCCTGGGGGCATTAACTGTGACTAGCAATCTCGGCTATCAAAAACCCGATCGCCCGGATTTAGTAGTGCCTGTGATGGCGAAAACGGAAAGTTTCCGAAACAAGAGCGTACCTATTTTAATAGCAATGGTTCAAAAAAACCACGAACAAACTGGAGAAATGATGGGGTTAGGTTGGGAGTTTAAACGGTTACAAAATTCCGCCGATTCTCCGATTAATTCGCCGTGGTTTTTGTTGGCTCGTAAAGAGGGTAATTCGGAAGTTGCGACGGCAACTCTCCACGAAACTGTAAGTAAATTTCCGCGACCTTTCGATTTATGGGCGGTGAATTTTGCCGCGCCAGTGGGGGCTGAGAAAGTGAATTGTTTTGTGGATGATGATTCAAGGAAAAAGGTTCCAGGTTACAGCTATAAACGTTATCGTTGTTTGTAGCGACCGCTTTGTTTGTAGTAATCGCTTTAGCGATTGAAAACAAATTTAAGTAGGTAGGCAAAAATATGTACATAAAATTATTTATTATTACCCCGTAGAACAGGCGTCTCGCCTGTTCCTTATATCTAATCAATTTTGCTAGGTGTCGATATTTATTCAAATCAAAATGCTTGAAAAAGTCAAAGTTCATAACAACAAACATTTAATGATTCTGGGGATAATATGGTTGCTAGCTGCCATAAGCGATCGCCTCTGGTTTGCCTTAGATAAATCGGTTCCTTCCTGGGATGTTGCCGACTATCTAACTGCTTCTTTAACTTACTGGCAGGCTTTACAAAATCCTCAATGGTTTTCTGAAGATTGGTGGACTAATTTGTGGATGCTTTCCCCTAAAATACCCCCTTTAACTTTTATTTTAACCGTTCCTTTTCAAGATATTTTTAGTCCCAGTCCTGATAGCGCGACTTTAGTTCATTTAGTTTTTAGCGCGATTTTGCTGGCATCGGTTTATAGCTTGGGCAGCATTTTATTTAATAAACAAGTGGGTTTTTGGGCGGCGGTATTGTGCGTATTATTTCCCGGACTTTATCGCTACAGATTGCAGTTTTTGCTCGATTATCCGCTGACGGCAATGGTGACTTTTAGTTTCTATTGTTTGACGGTTTGGAAGTTTACAAATATTAGTAGAACAGGCGTCTCGCCTGTTAAAGATCAAAAAGGTAGAACAGGCGTCTCGCCTGTTAAACATAGCCGACAATGGTTTTGGGCGATCGCTTTTGGCTTAAGTTTTGGTTTGGCGATCGCTATCAAGCAAACCGCCCTCTTTTTTCTATTTATTCCCATAGTTTGGGTGGGAATAGCTGCCATCAAACAGCGCCACTGGCAAAGATTTGCTCAATTAATTTCGGGGTTATTGTTAGGGGTGGCGGTGTTTTTTCCGTGGGTAAAGACTAATTGGTTGTTAATGTTTACTGCCGGCAAAAGGGCGACTGTTGATTCGGCGATCGCTGAAGGCGATCCGAGTCTTTTAACCCTGGATGCGTGGCTTTATTATTGGAAGTTATTGCCCTATCACATCTCCTGGCCTTTGTTGTTAATTCCTTTGGTTAGCTGTTTGCTTTATCTAATTACAAAAGAATTCAAAATACTATCTGTAAATGACTTTAAAAACCAACCTGAAACTTATTCCTTACTAACTAAGCCAACTAAATCGCTAAAGCGATTACTACGAACTAACTTTGAGGGTTTGAAATGGTTGACTATTTATTTAATAGGTGGCTATTTAATTTGTTCTTTAAATATTAATAAAGATTTTCGCTACACTTTGCCGTTATTGCCAGTAATTTCAATTTTATTAGCTTACGGATTAACTTTATTGCCGCGTCATTGGGGGAAAGAAGTAAGGTTAATAACTGTTAGTTTGGCGGTTATTTTAATGCTATTAAATCTCTGGCCGATGGGCGGTTACTTCGGGCAAAAATTTGTTGGTTGGTTGAGTCCGGGGGGCGATCGCCATGCTTATTTAGGTAAGGAATGGCCCCATCAAGAACTAATAGCAGAAATTATTAAAAGCGAACCTTATTTGCAGACAACTTTAGGAGTTTTACCCTCGACACCGGAGATTAATCAACACAATTTAAACTATTACGGCGCTTTGCAAGATCGACAGGTTTACGGACGGCAAGTAGGAACTAATTTAGAACAAGTTCCGCAAGACGCGCGATCGCTCTCTTGGTTCGTTACAAAAACTAACAACCAGGGTTCTGTTAATAGGATTAAAAAAGCTCAAGCGGCTATTGTTAAAACTATCGAAACCAGCGGAGAATTTGACCTCCAGAAAAGTTGGCAGTTGCCAGACAATAGCAATTTGAATCTCTACCGACGCCGACTCCCGCTGCTAGAAGTTTATCCTCTCGGGGAACCTCGAAAAAAAGTTAAATTAGACTATGCAATTGTGCCAGAAAATGCGCCTCCAGGAAAGCCAGTTCCTATTACTTATAAATGGTCCGGTCCTTGGGAAGAGTTGCAGTCCGGTTTGCTATTATTAACTTATAGAAAAACAACAGGGGAAACTCAATTTATCCACGATCGCGCAATAGGAATGGGGGCGTTACATCCAGGGCCTTTAGAAGCGAGCAAATCGGAGGTTAGTTTTGAAGTTATCGAACGCCTGGGGATGCTTCCACCGAGCAATATTCCTCCAGGAAATTATCTTTTAGAAGCAATTTATTTGAACCGAAAAACGGGGGAAAGTTATCAATTAGAAATTTCGCCTCCAGTTCAATTAAAAATCGAAGAAGAGGCGATCGCTTTATCGACGCCGGAGTTAGATTTGGTTAGTCAATTGCGAAGTTTATCGGCGCAACTCCCGAAAGGAATAGAAGGATTAGAAACAGTTTTTTCCGAAGTAGCGAGAATCAATCAATACGACCCAGTGCAAGATTATACCGTTGTTGCAGAAAAAACTTTAAAATATCGCTTGCAGCGGGAACCAAATAATTTAGAATTGGCGTATAATTTAGCTTTAGCGGAAGTATTGCAGCAGGACGCAAAAGAGGCGATCGCTGCCTTAAAAAAGGTAACAGAATTAGACCCATTAAATTCTTTTGCCCATGCTTATTTAGGTTTCGTCTATCTCTACGACTGGAACCCAAAAGCGGCGGAAGTTGCTTTAAAAAAAGCTTTAGAACTCAATCCCGATAGCGAAGAAATTAGGGCGCTTAATGGAGTGGCGGAGTTGATGCAAGGGAATATTATCGGGGCGTGGAGGGATTTTGAATTTGTTTTCAGGGAATAAAATCAATTAACAATTAACAATTAACAATTGACAATTAACAATCGATATAGCGCTAGTAGTAAGGCATCTAGGCTAAAATTGTGGGTAAAGCAAAAGTTCGTAGTAATCGCTTTAGCGATTCATAAATATCAATCGCTAAAGCGATGACAGAAGCGCGTGTGCCCACCATTTTAGCTTAGATGCCCTACTACTAATTTTTGCCAAGCACTTTGCCAAAAGTGGCATCTAAGCAGCGTTGGAGTCGAAAATCTAAAAAAAGGCAGAAAAATTGCTCAAAGAAGGCTCTTCAAAACAGAAACCCCATGTTAGATTATTAATTTACGAATGACGTACTGGCCTATTTTTCACAACTAAAATGAAATTAGGTATAAAATTCCTAATATTTCCAATTACTTAAGAGCTTTTTCAGGAGGACAAAAAACTGCACGATTCACCAATAGACCCATACGAAGAAAAACTATTCAGAGAACGCACAGAGGCGGAAATTGCCGAAATGCAACAGTATATGACTGGCTGGGAATCATCCACATATACTAGCGTGGCGCATAGTATTTGGGAACACGCTTTGAGAAAAGGTTTCGATCCTTTAAAATATCTTAGAAAAGCCCACAATTTTAATAAAAAAGGAGCGAGGCGAGTTCCCAAGGCAGGATATAGTAGCGATGCTTCGGCAGTCTATAAAAAAGGTAACGAATATCTGTACGTCAGACCCGATCTTTTTGGCAGCGAAAAAATTGTAACTTATGGAGTCAATTATGAATAAAACAACTTTAACAAATTACAGCCCGATCGCTCTTACTAGAAATCAGATATCCAAACTATTAGACCAATTAATAGTTTGCGA
>JAXHVR010000050.1:32978-41378 GCA_034189005.1 Cyanobacteriota bacterium
CAGCGAAAAAATTGTAACTTATGGAGTCAATTATGAATAAAACAACTTTAACAAATTACAGCCCGATCGCTCTTACTAGAAATCAGATATCCAAACTATTAGACCAATTAATAGTTTGCGAACGTAACACTAAAGAAGAACGCAAACTTCTGCTGCCAGAGTGGGAGGAAGCAGAAGATTTTACTGTTTTAGATGAAATGGAAATGCTGACAACCGATATTAGAGGATATGCGAGTCAAGTTAAAAATTCAGGTCGGATAAAAAATGAAGATGAAGCTATTCAAAATTTAGAAAATTTGCAAGTTTTCGAGAAAAAAAGCGTTGCTAATTGGTACTTTAATACTGAAGAGGGAGATTTCTTGCAAATAAAACTCTATCTTTCTCTGTTAGATTATCTCCGCTTTCTAGTTCTAAAATATCTTAAATTGCGTCGAATAAAAGAATAAAATACTAACAGTTTCGAGCAAAAAAAGTCGCGGTGCGCGTCGCGCACCCTACTAGCGCCACGCAGCTAAAATTGTGGGCAGACTTCGTAGGCTAGCTTGTAGTAATCGCTTTAGCGATTTATACCTATAAATCGCTAAAGCGATTACTACGAACTTTTGCTTTACCCACATTTTTAAGCCTTCTGGCGCTACTACAAAACTCTATGTTGACAAACCGATCGCGTCTGGGAGCTCTTTCTCGACTCGTCGCAGGCGTGGAGTGCGATAGGCGATCGCTACAGCGACCACATTTATCAGTCCCAACAGTGCAAACAACAAGGCAATACCGCGCCCCGGGCCCACACCGACAATTTCTCCGACTATAGTATTTGCCAAGAGTCCGCCCTCTGCCATCATCGGTTCAAACCAAATATCTACCAGAGGACCGGCGCTTAAATAAGTCATAATCATCAAACCGCACTCGATCGCCCTCTGCAAAGCAAACACCCTACCCTGTAACTTAATCGGTACTTTGCTATGCCAGATAGTATGGTTGAAACTCAAAACAAACGGTCTGGCAAATAAATAACTAAAAGCAACAATACCCGCCCCAATGACAGAATACTGTACCCCCGCTACGCACAAACAGACTCCCTGGAAAGCGACAAAAGCAAAAATTCCATAAATTCGACGTTTCGGACCTTCCCAGGCGCTCACCGCCACGCTGCCGAACAACATTCCACAACCCCCCACAGATAAGATGAAGCCTAAGTCTTGACTCGAACCCAAACTTAAAATAAGAGGCCAGAACACTACCTGGAGAATTCCTTCGCTGAGATAGGTAACGCCTAAAAATAATGTTAGATTTAGCAAACCCGATCGCTCGGCGATGTAATTCCAACCCGAGACCATTTCCTCCCATAACTGCTCTATATGTGCCGTGGCGCGATCGCCAAACCCAAACTCCCCTGCTTCGGTGGGAGTATTTTCTACATCTGGGAAACGGGCGATCGCTAAAGTCCCCAAAGCAAACCCAAAAGTAACAAAATCGATCGAAAGAACCTTATCGAGCCCGATCTTCAGCACCAACACCCCTGCTAGCATCGGCCCCATAATCTTCGCCGTTGCCCTCGACACCTGGGAGATACCGTTGGCCCTGCTCAAATGTTCTTTCGGCACCAGTTGCCCGATCGCTGCCATGTAGGCGGGCCACTGGAAGCTGTTAAAAATCGAGCTAACCGTCACTCCCAAATAGATATGCCACACCTCCAGGCTGTCCGCTCTTATTAAGGCCATTATTATTAAGGCCATTACCCCCGTGACCGAATCGCTGAGAATCATGGCCCATCGCCTATTCCAGCGATCTACTAGGGGGCCGGCAAAGGGGGAAAATATCAGTCGTGGTAGATAGTTAAATACCTGAATTAAGGCAAATTGCGAGATAGAGCCCGTGCTTTCATACACCCAGACGCCTAAAGCAAATTCGGTAAGACTGGAACCCAATAAGGACACCGCTTGCCCGAACCAAATTAGCAGGAAAGTCCGCATAAGTCGTTTTTGTTCGGAATTTGTAAAGAAAAGTAAACTTGTTAATGTTATAGCCTTTAACAATAAAAGCTGGTTTTCATACCGCAGATTATACCAAAGGCCGATAAACCTGTTCTTTTTTCTCCAGCGGGAAAGGCCGACTATCCGCTTAAAACCAAAGTTCGTAGCGATCGCTTGTAGGGGCAACAGCATTCGGGCGGTAAGTTTTATAAAAACGCATAAAGTTGGGTTTCCGAATGCTTTGCCCTGCCTTCGCGTCTAATTTTCTTGCTTGTTATCTACTTTTTTTTAAAATCACAAATCATGCACGGATTATTAATTATTAATTATTAATTATTAATTATTAATCTGCTCTTCCCAGATAGCAACTAAATTAGAAACCGACTCTTCCCAATCATATTTGCCGACGCATTCCAGACCTTTGCGCCCCATTTCCTCCCGCAGATTAGAGTTTTCAATTAATAGCTTTAACTTCCTAGCGAAATCTTCTACATCCTGGGGAACGTACAAAAAACCATTAACTCCATCCTCAATATTTTCTACCACTCCACCCGCCCGAGGAGCAATAACAGGAATCCCAGAAGCGAAAGCTTCGATAATAGTTAAACCTCTATTTTCCTTCTCGGAATTTGTCGCATGAATATCGCTATTAGCGAATAAAGCAGGCATCTTTTCTGGGGCTACTCTACCTAATAAATATAAATTGAGATTTAACTCCCTAAATTTATCCTCAATCTCCTCCAACATCGGTCCGTCACCGGCTACCAAAATAGCAACATTATCTAAATTAACAATTTCCTTAACTCTAGCAAAAGCTTTCAGACCAAATCCCCAACCTTTATCGGGAGTTAAACGACTGACAAAGATTAACTTTACCCGCGTATCTATTTCTGGAAGCTGATAATTTCTCGCGAAAAAACCCTCTTCGCGAAACCCTGGATTAAATTTATCGGAATCAAAACCCAGTAAATTTGCATAAACCCCATTTTTAACCCCCATTTTGACATTTTTCTCGTAAGTAATGGGGCTCGTGAACATTGTCAAATCGTAGCTGTTATAAATCCAGAGGAATATTTTTTTAAAAACGTAGCTTACTGCTGCTATTCCCGCTGGTGGTAGGGGGAAATAATCGTCGGCGTATTCGAGAAAGTTGGTGCGGAAAAAACAGACGCAGGGAATATGGGCTTTTTTCGCGTAATCTATTCCCGTTCTGCGGAAAAAACCAAAGAATAAGCGTTCTGGTTCGTCAACGTGAACGATATCGGGTTGAAATTTTTCTAATTCTTCTAAGAGAGTTTTATAGGATTTAATACTGACATTCCGTTCAAAATCTAAATCCATAAACTGAGTGCTGTGCAAATTAATAACTCTGACTCCAGGCAGGATATTTCCCGCGTAATCTCTCCAGTTGGGATAGACAGTTTCTAGGGAACTGTAGTCCGGGCAAAAAAATAAAACTTCATGCCCCCACTCGCTAAGTTTTTTCAGTCGATATAATGCTGTAACCGTGACTCCATCGACTACTGGAAGAAAACCAGAGGAAATAATTGCGACTTTCATAGATTAAGTTACAAATGCTACTTGCGCGACGAGGAATAATATATCAAAATACCATTTACTGTTTTGTTTTTAGGTAATAATGCCCAAGCATTTGACTTTAGTAGAATTGTTGCAACATCGCAGCAAAACCAGACCAAATCGCGTTGTCTATACCTTTCTGGCCGACGGCGAAACGGAGTCTGGCAGCCTCAGCTACGGAGAACTGGACCTACAGGCAAGGGCGATCGCCGTCCAACTTCAATCTCTCAATAGCAGCAATAGCCGGGCCATCCTCGTCTATCCCTATACCGCAGGTTTGGAATTTATCGCGGCCTTCTTCGGCAGTCTCTACGCCAAGGTCGCGGCCGTAACGGACAACCCGCCGCGATCGGCTAAATCTCTGGTCGAACTGCAAGAACGGATCGAGTCTTCCGGGGCAACTGTGGCCTTGACTACTCAATCTCTGCTGACTCAGATAAGAAATCAAGTTGCTAAAAATCCCGAACTGGCCCCAAAACTAAATTCCCTGCCTTGGATAGCTACGGATACGATCGCTACTGCGGGGGCGCAAGAGTGGATCGAACCAAAACTTGATGGGGATACGATCGCTTACATGCAATACACTTCCGGTTCTACTGGAACTCCGAAGGGCGTGATGGTTAGTCACGGCAATATTCTCCATAACTCTGCCGTTATTTATCAATGTTTCCAACATTCCTCCAGTACCACTGGGGCGATGTGGTTGCCGATGTTTCACGACATGGGGTTGGTTGGGGGAGTTATTCAGCCAATTTATAGCGATCGCCCCACCATTCTCATGTCTCCGGTGGCCCTCATTCAAAGACCCTGGCGCTGGTTGGAAGCAATTTCGCGCTATCGGGCGACTACCAGCGGCGGTCCGAATTTTGCCTACGACTTGCTTTGGCGGCAGGCGACGCCGGAAAAGTTGGCAAATCTCGATTTGAGTTGTTGGGAGGTTGCCTTTTCTGGGGCGGAACCAGTCAGGGCGGAAACTCTCGATCGCTTTAGCGAAACTTTCGCCCCTTGCGGTTTTCGGCGGGAGGCGTTTTATCCTTGTTACGGTCTGGCGGAAGCGACTTTGTTCGTTTCTGGAGGTTGGAAAGACTCTTCGCCAGGGGTTAAATATTTGGACCCAGCCGCTTTGGAGGAAAATCGCGCGGTGGAGGTGTCGCCAGAAGAAGGAGGAAAGGCGATCGTAAGTTGCGGCAAAGCTTGGTTCGGCGATGAGATAGCGATCGCCGACCCGGAAACCCTAACTCCTCTACCAGAAAACCAAGTCGGCGAGATTTTAATCGCTGGGGCCGGAGTCGCGAAGGGATATTGGCAGCAACCAGAGGAGACGGAACGAACTTTTGAGGTTTATCTGGGAAAGCGGGGTCCGTTTTTGCGATCGGGAGATTTAGGCTTTCTGTCTGGGGGGGAGTTATTTATTACCGGTCGGATAAAAGAGTTAATGATTTTCTGGGGGCGAAACCGCTACCCCCAGGAGATAGAACAGACCGTGGAAAAGTCTCATCCTGCTTTGCGCTTTGGTTGCGGCGCGGCTTTTTCTATAGAAATAGAAGGGGAGGAAAAGTTGGTAGTTGCCTCAGAAGTGGAACGTTCTTATTTGAGGCAGTTAAATGTTGAAGAAATAGTCGGGGCGATCCGACAGGCAGTGGCGGAGGAAAAGACCGTCGATGTTTGGGCGGTGGCGCTGTTAAAAACTGGCAGCATTCCCAAGACTACCAGCGGCAAGATTAAAAGGCGCGAATGCCGGCAGCAGTTTTTAGATGGCAGTTTGCCAGTGGTAGGGGAATGGCGAGTGCCAAAAGCGGGGAATTTTTTAGAATTGTTGAATTTATAAGTTAATATGGGTGCATCTCAAAGGGAGCATCGGCGGAATGAAGAAAACCAATAATTTAATGCTTTTAGGCAAGAGGCAACAGGCAACAGGCAACAGGTAAAAGAGGTTTGGCTGTAAAAAAAGTCTTTTTACTTCGATGAGATGCTCCCCATCTCAAATGCAATTAACCAATTATTGCTAATTGCCTGCTTTTCGGCAAATTCCGGAAAGTCTGGCAGATCTTTAGGAAGGAAATTTAGCCTGCTAGTTTTATGGCGGTAGGTTACAAGAGTACAATTTTTTTTCAGAGCGATCGAGTAAAAATATGGTCAACAATTTTCAGAATATGAAACATCTTTTTTCTTCGCTAAAAAGATTAAATATTGCCTTGCTGTTATTAGTTTTATTAGGAATTCCTACTTCGGCGATCGCCCAACAAAAAAACCGCACTTCGGGCTTGCGAGTAGAATTTGATATCAACCGTCGAGGCAGGCCGACTAATTTAGAAGTTATTGAAAGCAGCGGGAATGAAAGGTTCGATAGGGAAACTTTAGATGCCCTAGAAAAAATGCGTTTCGAGCGATCGGATGAGGGTCGCGAAGGCATTTCTGCCGATATTGATATAGAGTTTAACGGCCTCGAAGCCTACGAATATCCTCCAGACGTAGTTAACAGTTACATCGAGAGTTGTAGCAAGGGAGAACCGGATAGTTATGGCTTTTGTGTTTGTACCATGGAAGCAGTTCAAAAACGATATCCTCTAGAAACTTTTGTCGAAGTTTCTTTCGATATGTCTCGGGGCAACGTGTCTCCAGAAGTTGAAGATTTTTTTCAATTTATGTTATCTTCCTGCATAACCAAACTACTTCCAGTAGAGGAATTTTTCCCTTCTTTACCCGCGCCCAGAGATGATTCTCGATAGAGAAATGTTGGGACTTGGCAGAATAATCCTGCCATGCCTGTTATTCCGAGGGTTCTAGCATCGGCAGCCTTGGCCCAAAAGCAAATAATCTAAAATTGCTTTATAATCAACGGGAAAAACCAGCCAAAGGAGGCGAAAATATGACCTTAACAAAGAGTCTGGAACTAACGTTATGGTTTGGGGGTGCATTTTTATTCGCCAGTTTAGTCGAATATTGGATGCACAGGGCAATGCACAAATTCCCCAAAACATTTAAAACCCACACCCAACACCACGTTAAAAACACCGGTCAAGGTGTTTTAGGGGAATTTATTAGCTATGTAAAAGGAGCTTTCGTTATTCTTATCCCGCCGTTTTTTTATTCCTGGGAAGGGGGAATTGCTTGGTGTTGCGGGGCGATATTTTACGCCGCTTTTTCTGCCTACGCCCATCAATTACAACACGATAATCCCACATATTGCGCTTGGATGAAAATGCCGGTCCATTACGTTCATCACAGCTACAACCAATGGCATCATAATTTTGGTTTGGGATTAGATTGGTGGGATAAAATATTTGGTACTTATAAACCTGTAGAATGGCTAGAAGAAGCTGAAGAAAAATTCCCAGGCGGCGGCTATTTAGAAGTTAAATGGCGTTAGACCGTAGAACAGGCATCTTGCCTGTGACCGTAGAACAGGCATCTTGCCTGTTTACCGAATGATAGGTCGCGTTAGAACGTAATCGCTTTAGCGATTTAGATAGATAAATCGCTAAAGCGATTACTACAAGCTAGCCTACGAAGTTTACCCACAATTTTAAGTCTTAAGCACTACTACTTACTTAACTAAATTTAACATTGTAACATAGAAAAGCGATCGCCTCCAAGAACCCAGAAACCAGGTTTTTTAAACAACAGCTTCGCCATCTTTGCGGAACAATGATAATTCGCACGCCAGAAACCCGGTTTCTTTGAGAAACCGGGTTTCTTAAATCCCCATGCCTCACGGATATTTTCTTTTTGGCGAAGGTATTGTTTTAAAAACCGGGTTTCGTAGAACAGGCAGTCCCTGCTGGTTTGTCAATATTTTCTCTCTTTTCTTCTTTTAACAATTAATTAACCGCATACTCGGTAAACTGCCTCATATAAGGGGAATGATATCCCAAAACAATATCCTCTTTGGGAACTCCTAATGCCAACAATTCTTCGGCGACACCGACCTCGGTTCCGTTGTATTGTATCCAGATTTTTCCGTCAATAAGATCGAAGTGCATAATACAGCCATAAATTCGCCTCCAATCGTCCCAACCCACGCGAAATAATAAATAATTATCTCCTTCTCGATTGAAAATTAATTCGGTTCTGACATCTTCAACATCGAGTTTGTATTGACCGTATTCGGAAATTACTTTTTGAATTGCTTCTCGATATTTTTCTATTTTTTCCATTCAACAATTACCTCCTTATCTGGATTGTAAACTAACAGATTTATTTGGTTATATTCGATGGCTGTTTGGATAAATTGTCGGCTAAAAAAATCTCGATATGTTATTAAAGGAATAGCCAAATATAAAACGCGGGGCGATCCCTTTTCTTTTAAAGCTAAACGGTAGTTAATAAATAGTCCGAGGGCGAGATGAAAATCATAAATAGCCGATTTTCCCAAGAAACTTTTAATCTCAACGGCGATTTTTTCTCCCTCTTTTTCGGCAGCAATTAATTTTTCAGCACCTAAATCGATAGACATTCCTACATCGCCAGCAGCGATGGGCAGTGGGTCGTGAGTTATGGTCCATCCTTCTTTTTCTAGGCCCAGTTTGACTTTATGGTGAAAGATATCTTTTGCAGGCATTGGTTGAGGTTGTTTTCTTGATTAGAGCTAAGTTAAATATTAGCCCTCTTGCAAAAGTAAAAATCAAATCGTTTTTTGTTCCTTTTTCCTTAAAAACTCTTCCCTGTTGCCTGTTGCCTGTTGCCTGTTGCCTGTTGCCTACAACTGCCACGAAGTCTATTTGTGTTAAGTTAGTTTAATTTAACCGACTCACAACTCCCAATTATATCGCCCTTTTCTCAACTTCGGCTTCACATTCCACGAGTATCGAAACTCCAACGCCGGAAATCCAACCTCGCCCCACGCAAA
>JAXHVR010000051.1:0-31768 GCA_034189005.1 Cyanobacteriota bacterium
TCAAAATCCACCAACTCCCCAATAAACTCCTCCTTGCGAACCTCATCCACATCCTTACGTCCCAACCACAACAAAATAACCTGCTTCCACTGGGACTCAAAAACCCGATAAGTGCCACTCGCCACATTCTCTGGTACATGATTCAAGAAAAAACGCCAATCCTCCACCGCCAAAGCCGCGAAGTATTCCTCAAAAGTAGCATGATAAAAAGCATAAACCTTCTCCTCCGGCGATTCAGCCGCCACCCCCACGCGATTCAGCCAACCCAACTGTAGCGCAACAGAAAACAACGAACTCTCATCATCCCCATCCCCCAGTATCTCCGAGACGAAACCTTCGCGCAACCGAAACCGCCCCCCACCAGAATCGATATCTGCCAGGGCCAACTCTCCCAACCCCTGATTTAACTCCCGTTGCCTCTGCTTGCCAATGGGAAAACGGTTAGACTTCCAGTGGTAAAACCGCTCTACAAAATGAGCGTATAACCCCGCCCGAGTATCCGGCAAATCTCCCTCGTGGAATAGCCAAGTCCGACACAACAGCGCCAAGCGCAAGGGAGTTTGCACCAAATCCCGTATCCGCGACCTTTCCGCCTTAGCTAATTCTGCCTGCAAGCGTTTCCCCCTGGGGGCGTCTTTCGCAAACCAATTATCGATAAACCGATGCACCTGTTGGGGATAGTCGAAATCCAACAGCCGAAAGGTTTCAAAATCCGACAGGGCGTTGGCATCCCCTTGCCAAACGTTCAGGCGACAAGTCAACACCACCCGCGCCTTACCAACCCATCCCACAAGCTGTTTGGCGATATTGCCCAATGTCTCGACCCCCGACGCGGCAACCTCGTCCGCCCCATCCAACAACAACCAGACTCGCCCCAGTTCAAATTGCCGCCTAAAATCCTGTTGGACGCCTTCCTCGGAAACCGCCTTCGGCAACCAACCCTCTAATAAATAGGAATCAAAATCCTGCAACTTTCCCCCACTCGCCAAATCTGCCAGAGAAATCCACAGGGGCAAACCCAACTTTTCCTCCTCCACCCAGTCGGCGATTTTCTGCAACAATGTAGTTTTCCCCGCACCTGGTTCGCCAATTAAAGCTATTCGCCTGCCGTCAGTTTTGCCTCGCCCTCGCTGGAGGACTTCTTCTAAGAATGCGTCGTGTTGAAAACGCTGTTTTTCCTCGTATTGGGGTTCGTAGATTTTGGAACCGCGCTCTGGTGAGTATTCTTCCTGGCGTTTCTCGGTTTTTTTCCGTTCCACCAATGCCAGGGGAACGTATATTTGTTCTCGCTCTTTTTTCGCCTCCTCGTCATCGTGGAATAGAAGGTTGGTGGTGAGGTGGCGGTGGCGAGCGTCGAGCATTTCTCGACATATTTTTTGCCCGTCGATTTGTAGGGGTTGTTCGAGGGGAGTTTCGTTAATGTAAACATTCCCAATATTACCTTGATTAACGAGCCCCTTTTCTTGCAACTTTGCTTTATTTTGATTCTGGATAGGCGAGTTTTCTGTCATAAAAGTCAACTTAAACATGGGGGAAGGGCAAAGCATTCGGACATAAAAGTTAATGCTTTTTATTTTCAGCTACCGCCCGAATGCTTTGCCCCTACAAATTCATTTTGTTTTTGAGATTTTTTGCATTAGTTAAAAACTGACATCTTGTCGATGAATCGTACCCTGATTAATAATTCCTTTTTCTTGTAACTTGGCTTTATTATCGTTATAAATTGATGGTTGTTGAGACCTTAAAGCTTCTTCAATTTTCCCGAAAATTTCCTGAAACTTTGGATGAGGATTAGCGTTTCCTGCCGCCGCCAATTCCTCCATAGTTCGGGCAATTTCAGAATTATTTTTAGCTGCCGACTCTATCTCCAAAACAGCTTCACCGTAATCTAAAGGTTGTTCGGGCGCTCTTTCAATAGCAGTGACCGTATCTGGAGACTCTTGCTTGAGGGACTCTAATAATTTTGCACCTTTATCCCATAAGACTTGACCGACATTTTCCCCCGTTTTTTCCAAAACTTTCGTACCAACTACAGTACCTAATGCCACAGCCGCCGTTGTTAAAGGTTCCATAATTTTTTATCTCCTAAAAACGAGTAGAGTTAAGCCATAATAACAAATTGCCAACCGCAACTACCCCTGCAAAATCCACCCAAAAGAGGAACCGCCAAAGGTTCCTATTATTCCTTTCCTTCCTGCCGGGAAGTCGCGTCGAAAGCAGGAGCGAACATTTGACTAATTCACTGATTCATCAACTTACCGCCCCCCACCGCCAGCGATCGCCACTTTCGGATATTGCTGGATGGGAATAGGACAAGATAGACTAAAATCTTCTATTTTTTCCATAAATCAACGTACAACGCGCAAGAGTGCCTGTTTTCTCTTTTCCCTGTAGAACAGGCATCTTGCCTGTTTCTTCTAAATCCTGTTTCTTCTAAATCCTGTTTCTTATAAATTAAGTTGGGTTTCACTCTCGTTCCACCCAACCTACAAATAGATTATTAACTCGTTGCCCGCTGGCGATCGAGTCCCGACTTTACCCAATTAATACAGTCGTATTCCGACTCAAATATTTTAGGTGCTGCCACGTTTTCCAAACGATTTGCTTTATAATGGTCGTAGAAATATTTATCAGCTTCGCGGTAAATAATTATCAAATCTTGAGAATAAGTGTATCGCCACTTAAAATAATCTCCCCGCGAAGCTACATCGGAATATTTATCCAAATGCTCTTTCGCAATGTTAACAATTTTTTCAAAGCTATTAGCAAATAAACCAGTCGGATTTTCTACCTTATGAAAATCTCCTTTGTGTCCCAATTCTGACAGTAATTTATAGGAATAAATTGACTGGGAACCGATCGCGGTCAAGACAAATGGAATTATTAAATGTCCTTTGTATGAAACAGATTTTTCGTAAAAAAACCGACTCATGATATTTTGGGTTAATTTTATTTTTTTATAGATCGCCGACAATTATAACACAAAAACAATTTCTAGGCAAGGTAAGCCCGGAAGTCCCCCCGGGCGGGGAAGCAGGCTACCAGTAGAGCGATCGCCCATAACCCATTCTCAACTATCAGCCCTTATGGCTTATGTCGATTTTATTTCCCAATCCACCTACGGGATTTTACTTAATGAGACGATGCTTATTTTTTCCCATAGAGAGAAGACTGATAAAGAACCTTTTCTTGATTAGTAATTAAAGTACAATCAGAAAGAGGAGTCACCACGCAAGTCAAGGTGTAACCAGCTTCTATTTCTGAAGGTTGGAGAAATTTTTGCTCGCTAAAATCGACTTCACCCTCGATTAATTTAGCCACGCAAGCAGAACATTCTCCTTGTTTGCAACCCGAAGGCAGACGAATACCGTTATCTTCTGCTATGTCCAAAATGTACTCGTTTTCTGGAACTTCAATAGTTTTATCCAGACCCTTTTCTCCATCTAGCAATCGTACTTGATAAACTGTCATTTTATGTGTTAGTTGTTAGTTGTTAGTTGTTAATTGACCCACCCATAATGCATTAGTTAAATCCGCGTTCAATACCGTTGCCCACAAAACTTCATCCCACGCCAACAGACCAATTATTAATTATTAATTATTAATTATTAATTATTAACTGTTCCGCCAAAGCAACGGCCCCCCATAAGGGTGCTTCGTCTCCTAATTTGGCGCTTGCGATCGCGAACTTAACTTCCGGTAAAGCGGTCTCTCTGGCAACTCGCCGCAGAGTTTCCCAAAAAAGTTCCCCTGCCTTAGTCACCCCCCCGCCCAAAACAAACAATTCGGGATTAATTAAATTAGCAGCATTGCCGATCGCCACTCCCACCGCCCAACCGGCCCTAGCGATCGCCTCCTTAGCAAGTTCGTCTCCCCTGGCGGCAGCTTCGCTAATTAACGGAGGAGCGATCGCCTCCAAATTATTACCCGCAAGCTGGCGCAACAGTTGACCTTTTTCTGCCCCTTTATTGCTTTCCAACCATTCCCGCACCTGTTGGGCCATATACGGTCCCGAAGCCAGTCGTTCCACGCAACCGCGCTTGCCGCACAAACAAACGGGCCCCGCAGGATCGACCACGGTATGTCCGATCTCCCCTGCCATCCCCTCAACCCCCCGCCAAGGTTTTCCGTTGAAAATCCAACCGCCACCGACTCCAGTGCTGATGGTAATATATAGCAAGCTTTTGCATCCCTCCCCCGCACCAAAGCGATGTTCCCCAAGGGCGGCGACGTTGGCATCGTTATCTATTGCCGCCGGCGCATCGAATTCTGCTTCCAGTATTTGTTTGAGGGGCGTATTTTCCCAACCCGGAACGTGGTGGGAGAGGCGTACAGTACCGGTGCCGAAGTCTGCGGGACCGCCGAAACTGACCCCGATCGCTGTCGGTTTTTCCCCCTGGAGGAGTTTATGGGCGAGGGATTTGATTATTTCTATGTCGGTTTTAGCGTTAGCGTCGGGTGGCGAGAGTTGCCTCTGGCTGTTTTGCCACTTTCTCTCTCCCCCTTTCACTACTCCTGCGGCTAACTTTGTGCCGCCAAAATCTAGGGCTAATATTTTTTGTTTCATTGTTGTCTGCTGGTGCGCGGTGCGCTACTTGCTTGTAGTAATCGCTTTAGCGATTCATATAGATAAATCGCTAAAGCGATTACTACGAACTTTTGCTTTACCCACCACTTTAGCTTTTATGGCGCTACTACTATATCTGTCATTTTTGTTGCCCGATCCTGATGCGCGGTGCGCACCCTACTATAGCATTTTCTCTAATTTCTTTCCCGGCTTGCAATTTTTTTTAATTATGCCACAATATTAACGGAGTACAAATCCATATTACTATTGACAAATTAACCAAACAATGTTAAAATCAGAGCTTTCACCAACCGCCCCCACCTCCCAAACGCCGGCCCTGCCGAAGTACGACTTCGACTTGGCAATAGTCGGCGGCGGCATCGTCGGGGCAACCCTCGCCTGCGCCCTGAAAGACTCGGGGCTAAAATTAGCAATAATAGAAAGCCAACCTTTATCCACCGCAGCCGCCAAAAGACAAGCTTATAACCTCTCCGTAGCGTCGGGACGCATATTAGATCGCATCGGCGTTTGGGAACAAATCTTACCGCAAGTTACTACCTACAGACAAATCAGCCTCTGCGACGGTACATATCCTCGCATAGTAGAGTTTTCTCCAGAAGATTTAGCACTAACTGGCACGATGCCGACGGCAAAAGAGGGCTTGGGTTATGTGGGGGAACATTGCGTCTTGCTGACGGCAATGCAAGAATTTCTACAAAAATGCTCCCATGTTACCTGGTTCTCTCCAGCGGAAGTTGTAGAAGTAAACTATCAAAGCGATCGCGCAGAAATAAAAATCCAAAAAGAACCCGGCGAAACCCTAACTATCCAGACTCCTTTGGTAGTAGGAGCCGATGGCGCTAAATCTCGCATCCGTCAAAGCGCCGAGATAGATACCAAAGGTTGGAAATATTGGCAGTCTTGCGTCGCGATGACTGTAGAAACGGAAAAGCCCCATCATAATATAGCTTTCGAGCGATTTTGGCCCAGCGGTCCTATGGGAGTATTGCCCCTACCCGGCAATCGCGTACAGGTAGTATGGACCGCTCCCCACGAAGAAGCGCGAAGCTTGCAGAAACTCGATGCCAAAGAATTTTTAGCCAAATTAGAAGAGCGCACTGGAGGTTTGTTAGGGAAATTGGAATTATTGAGCGATCGCTACCTATTTCCAGTACAGTTAATGCAGAGCGATCGCTACGCCCAACCGCGACTGGCCCTAGTCGGAGACGCAGCGCACTGCTGTCATCCCGTAGGAGGTCAAGGTTTAAATATGGGAATTAGAGATGCGGCTGCCCTGGCATCCGTTTTAACAACTGCGTCCCAGCAAGGAGAGGATCTAGGAGGGATAAAAATCTTAAAGCGTTACGAAAGGTGGCGGAAAAAAGAAAATTTACTAATTTTAGGAGTAACCGACTTTCTGGATCGAATGTTTTCCGCTAGCTGGTTGCCACTGGTGAAAATACGCCGCTTAGGTTTGTGGGGTTTGGGAACAATTCCTCTTTTAAAATGTATTGCATTGCGAGTAATGACAGGTTTATTCGGTCGTTACTGTGGTTCGTAGTAATCGCTTTAGCGATTCATATAGATAAATCGCTAAAGCGATTACTACCAGCAAGTTATCCATTACCTATTCGGTGCATCTGGTATTTGGATGTAAGAAACCCGGTTTTTTTATTTTTTTTAATAAAACCGGATTTCTGGGGTACCGCGAAGATTCGATGCACTCTACTACTCATTATTAGAAAGGAAGCAGGGAGCGAAAACAAGTGATAACTAAATTAAAAAATCATCGCGGTCAATGGGGGCTATTTTTAGCCCTCTGTCTTGTCGGACTGCTGCTATTTATCGGTCTTAGTGCAATGTTAACAAACACCAGAAGCGATACTGCTCCCGTAGTATTAGACGGCCGACAAATTATTAAAGTTCACAGTGCGGGCAACTATACAGCGCCGCTAAGGGCTCAAATCATTAAAAGCAATTTGGAGGAAGTAATTTCTTCGTCAACATCGGTGCGAGTAACAATTAAAGAAGAAAATCAATTCCCGACAATTGTGGCAAACGATTCCTATCTACTTACTGTTACGCCCGAAGATGTGTTTCCTGGTGGCACCCGAGAAGAACAAGCAGAAATTTGGACGCAAAAAATTCAAGTTTCCCTAAATAAAGCTATAGAAGAACGCAGTCCCGAATATACTCGTAAGGCAACCCTCGTCTCAATGGGAATAGTTCTAGCAGCGATCGCTCTTCAGTGGTTAGTTCGATTCTTGTGGCGGCGCTACTTCCATCAAGCATTGGAAAGATTGTTAGGGCGCATACCTGCATTTTCCGAGGCAAGTGAAACCAACAACAATTTAACTGTATCCCCGAACTTCATTCCTTGGGCCGTGACCACTTGCCTTTGGGGAGCGACTATTTTTTACGTCATCGATCAGTTTCCCATGACGCGCCAGTTTAGCTACCGTCTGGCGGGCACTCTCGTATCTACATTAACTAAACCAATTATAAACCTAGGTGAAAATAGCTACTCAATTCCAGATCTAATCATCCTCATAATCATGCTCTGGGGGTTAGTAGTCGGTGTCGGAGCAGCAACAAATATTTTCCGCAGCCGAGTTTTAGCAGCGACGAGCATTAATCGCGGGGCCCAAGAAGCAGTTGCCGTCATGGCAAAATATGGCTTGATATCCATTGGCATCATTGTTTTACTGCAAGTATGGGGGCTGGATCTTAGTTCTCTTACTATCTTAGCCAGTGCCTTTGGTGTCGGTATCGGCTTGGGTTTCCAAGACATTGCCAAAAACTTTGCCAGCGGCATCGTCATATTATTCGAGCGTCCGATCCAAGTAGGAGATTTTGTCGAAGTCGGTAAATATCTCGGAAGCGTAGAGCGCATCGGTGCCCGGAGTACGGTTATCAGAACTTTAGATCGAGTTTCTATTATAGTTCCCAACTCCAGCTTCCTCGAAGCAGAACTCATTAACTGGGACCACTACAATTCTATTTCCGGTTTGCGATTGCCTGTTGGTGTGGCTTATGGTTCTAATATAGAAGCGGTCAAAAAAGCATTATTAGACGGGGCGGCGGCAGTTTATCCCGATGTTTTAAAAGTACCGCCGCCCCAAGTATTGTTTCTCGGTTTTGGCAACAGTTCCCTGGATTTTGAGTTGCGAATTTGGATCGCTCAACCTAACAAACAAGTTATGATTAAAAGCGAACTTTATTTTAAAATTGAAGCTCTTTTTCGAGAACGCAAAATCGAAATTCCCTTTCCTCAACGAGATTTACATTTGCGTTCCGGTCAGATGCCAGTCGGCTTATCGCCGGAGGTAGAGGCTATGTTGAGGCAGTTTTTCCAACAGCAAGCTAATGGCGAAATAGTTGATTCTAAAAAGGTTACTTATGAAAAAAGCGATCTGGATCCTCGTCAGCTTTGAAGCTAACTGAAACTGCTTGGAACGTTGGAACGTTTGCAGAAAAAGTCTGTTTGCAGTGGCGCTACCTGCGGAGGCGATTAAACTTTCTGCGATCGCCTTTATTCCATTGCCGCTACACTCCCGATCTCAAGTCGCAATAAATAACCATGACCTTTCCCTCAATTATTAATTATAGCAATTATCGCGCTCGGTGAAGTACATTTTAGATCCCCCCCAGCCCCCCTTGAGAAGGGGGGAGCCAGAGCAAATCAAAGTCCCCCTTTTCAAGGGGGATTTAGGGGGATCGATCGGGGTGTACCTCACCGATTCAATAATCGCTATATTAATTATTAATTGTTAATTGATATGAGATACCATTGTACCCAAACTCCATTTGAAAAATCATGATAAAAAACAGACCCAGACAACCCTTAAATGCTTTGCTGGCAGCCATGACAACTCTGCCGCTCTTAATCGGTTGCCCCTCCACCGGAGAGCCCTCAACTGTCAACTCTCCCGCTCCCACTAACTCTCCCGCTCCCGCTAACTCTCCTACCTCCACACCGGAAAGAATCTCGGCGATCGACTTCCCCGAACAACCCTTTCCAATACCCGGGTGGTTCGCTGTTGGTACGAAACCTAAGCCAGAAGGAATAGCCGAGTATCCTTTTTCTCCAACTAACCCAGATGCGGAGATTGCCATTTTTTCCGATGAATGGTCGGAGGTTCCTTCTGGGGCTGCTTTGATTGCTCTGACAGCAGCCGGACAAAAACAAGAAGTCCAGTTTCGCCGCAGCGCGGAGGAACCTTATGGTTGCGACGACATCCCTACGCCGATGGCTACTTTTAGCGCTTCTAAACCGATGAGCGAAGGGGGGTTTTGGTTGTTGCCGGCTTCCGCCGCCAATAGTGCTAAGGCTATTCCTCTCGAAGACTTACCCCTGGACGAACTTCCAACCAATTTATTACCTCCAGAGAAACGCCAAGCAACCGAGGCGCGGGCCTGGCAGGCAGGCAATTCGATTATTTTATTGGCAAAGGAGACTGAGAAAGAGGCTAAGTTGAGTATTTTTAATAACTCTGAGGAAATTTTCAGCACTGGGGTGGAAGTGTTGGGCATTGAGGGTTCTTATGACGAACCTCTGGATTTTTCTTTACCTTTTCAACCGGGAATACCTACGCCTATAGGGGTGTTTCAATTTGATTCTGCTTCTCAAGTAGCGATCGCTCTCTGGCATCCCTCTTTTGAAGGGCATCATTTTGAGGTTGTAGCGTCCAACCAGGAGAAAATGGAATTATTTAACGTGCGTTACGTTTATTACTGTGCTTTTTAAACCAGAGTCCACGCAAACTTGAATTAATAAACCGGGCTTTTTTAAAACAATACCTTCGCCGTTTTTTTGTAGCCATTTTTTTGTAGGTTGGGTGGAGCGATAGCGCAACCCAACATCTTCATAGCATAATCCAACGATTTTGTTGGGTTTCGCTTCGCTGCACCCAACCTACATAAGCTATTTTTTCTTGAGGGCGTTGGTATTGTTAAAAAAAACCCGGTTTCCCGCCTTTGGGGCAAAGTTCAATTTATAAACTTAATTTAAAATTATTATTACAAACGGTATGAAAACTTTTATTGTTTTTATTGACACTAAAAGTTATGGCCTTAAAGAGGTAATCTGCCATTGGGGACAATTAGCGCTTTCTAACGAAGGGACAATTCCAATGTCCCAGAAATATTCCTCGATTCCTGTATGACGCGGCCTGCCATTGCTGCGAGTTGCAAGCTCATAAAAGCACTCATATCTTGTAGGTCATATTTCTTAGCGTTCAATAGCTCTCGCAATTTCTTTTCGGCTTCAACGCTCAAATAACCAGAAGTTAGTGCTTGTTGGACCAGTTCGCAAATTCGGATGCTTTTCATAATCTTACCCTTGACTTAAGCTAATAATGATTATTAGGTATTTTCATGGGGAGGGCAGTGACTTAAATTCCCCCTAGTAGTGATATTGCGGAAACAATCTGGCGATCGACGACAGCCGCAATTGTGACCGCTAGGATGAGGTAGATGCGATCGCGATCGCTTTCATCCATCATTTAACAGACAACGAAGGCCCATACCTAGACGTCCATTAGACTTTGAAAAATTCCACATGGCACAAACTCATCAACAACTGCTTCAACAGCTAGCTTCCCTCTCAGGGAGCTTTCCCACCCTGGGCGCTCGTCTATCCCAAGCAGCCGCAGAACTAGAAAAAACAGGCGCTCCACCGCCACAAACCTTATTGCAAGAACTTACCGGGTACTGTAGAGACTTCGGCCAACTGCGAGACAAAAGTCTAGAATTGGCCAAAGGCTCTCCCGTGGCAGCAGGAGAAATTACTTCCTTACAGGAGCTAAAAAACTTAATCGACGCTAGTAACTCCTCTACGGACGAGATGGCGAAGGCTGTAACAATTTTGGAGCGAGTAGGAGCGATCGCTCATCAAGACGATCCAAACTTTCCGCCGCTACAACCCCTTAAAGCGAAAGCCGAAGAACTCAAACAATCTATTACCAACGGCCAATTAAATCCAGAAGCGAAGGCCGTCGCAGAAGGGACTCATCCACTGGTCGCAGTTCTAACCTTAGTAGAACAACAAGAAGATCTAGACGACGATCGCTGGTTGGCACTCGAAGAAAAAGTAGCCGCTAGTTTCGGCAAAAAATTAGTCGTCGCCATCTCCAGAGGAAAACTTAAGGTTAGCAATAGGAATTTGCCACCTTCCCCCAAACTTGCCGGACCTCAAATTAAATTACCTTCTCTCGAAGAATTGGAAAAACCAGAAGCGCCGCCCCAGGTAGCCGCAGAAAAACCTTCTCAAGAATTGCCGCCATTAATAATGGTTCCAAGTGGCGGTGGGAGGACTCAAGTAAAGGCTACTGAAGACCCGGATGTAATGATTTTGGAGGATCCGGCAGATGACGAAGATTTTGACGAAACGATTATCCTTCCAGGACTGCAGGTCTCTAAGCTTTCCTCTCCCGCACAAGAGGGAGGAGCTTCTGTGGGTCTGAAAGTTTTAGTTCACTTGCAGGGAATAGGCGATCGCACCTTTAGTTCTTACGAATATGCCGGCACTCGGGGCCAAGGTTTGCGGGTAGAAGGATTTCAAATTAATCTCGACCCTCCTCGAACTGGTTTAAGTCTTCAATACATGGCTCATATCTCTGAGGTTGGCGATACTTCGTGGTTAGAAGAAGGAGAGCTTGCGGGCGATCGGGGCAGGGAGCGCCGCATCGAAGGCTTTGCCATCCGATTAACTGGCGCTGAAGCTGCTGGGTACGATGTCTTCTACACTGCCCACATTCAAAATATGGGCGATAGTGCTGTTTATTCTAACGGGCAATATTGCGGTACTCGCGGTAAATCTCTGCGCGTGGAAGGTCTTAAAGTGTGGATACAACCAAAGGCTAATGGTTAGTCAGTTCGTAGTAATCGCTTTAGCGATTGATATAGATAAATCGCTAAAGCGATTACTACGAACTAGATTTGACTGCTTACCAATTTTCTAACATTACTAAAAAACATAATAATAGTGCTTCGGTCCACTCGACTACGGCACCGTAGGTATCGCCGGTGTGTCCTCCCAAGCGATGGTTAAACCAAGCTCCCGTCAACCAAGCGATCGCCACTCCACCGAAAGCCATGCCTGCCGCGACTAACCATCTCTGGGGAGCTAATAAAATTTGCATTCCGCTTAAACTCAATAGCAATAAGGCTCCACCGATAAAATCCCGCAGGGAATAAGCAGTCTCTTTGTGAAAAGCTCCTTTTCCCGTGGGTTTGAGGTAGGGATAGCGAGCGATCGCCACTAACTGCCCCCATCTCCCCCAACCTGCCACTGCCATTAAGGCCAGCCATCTATATTCCTCTAGCTCCGTTAGGGCTGTGGTTTTCAACAGCAAGATCGCGATCGCCGCCATAGCTCCAAAGGCCCCAGTGGCACTATCGGCCATTACTTCCAACCGGCGATCGGGTTCTAATACTGCCAGTCCGTCAGCCGCATCCATGGCCCCGTCTAAGTGCAGTCCGCCAGTTAAGCACAAGCAGGCCAAGATCGCCAAAGCCGAGCGAGTCATAACTGGCATTCCTAAAATTTCTAACCCCAAGTCCAGCAGTCCCGAGATAGAGGCGATCGCCAGTCCCACTGTTGGAGCCCATCGGGCAATCCCTCTAAATTCTAAACTCCAAGCGGTGGGTATTGGCAAGCAAGTATAAAAAGAAAACGCACCCGCTAAATTACTCATTTTCTCTTTAATCATTTTTGCTAATCTTTCCCTTAACTCGAAATCTTTTTGAAAATTATCGTCGCCCATGGTTTGTTCGTTCTTGGTTAACTGGAAATTGCCACTCTTTAGGCTATTTTCCTTAAATTCTGTGTTTGATTTTGACAAATTATGTCAAATATGATAAAATTTTATAGTTTTTCAATAAATTTTCTGATTCTCGATCGCAACTATAGCGTTGTTTGTAAGAGTGAGGTACATCATTTTTCACTTTTTAAGAATTGAAAGTCTTTCCAATGGAAACTTACAACTTGCCAAAAATAGTAAAAAATTGTACTTCACCAAACAGAGAACAGCAACTAGAGCCGCTAGCTAATAGGTAAGAAATCCTAATGGCTTAACAACCTCTTTTTTCAAAAGCAACTAGAATAAGTGGTAATTAATAAAAAGTTCTGTATCTTTTCTTAAAGATTATTCAATTTTTATTTTCAATCTCTAATATTTTTACTCCAGAAGCTTAAAAAGAACAGCGCATTGGAAAAAATTATGCCAGAATTGGATGAAGAACATATATTAGTATCCGGCGGGCAAAAAAGGATGCCCATAAGGATATCGAGAAATTGAGGCTTTTCTCTATGAGTTACCACCAATCAAACAGGGTTCACGCACCGTGCATAATAGATTCAGGCACAGTTGTCAACAAGCGCGATATGGAAAGACTGCTGATGGATTTAGGTCGCGTTCGTTACTGCCATAGTTTCGACGGCCAGATTCAGAGTCGGGGAGAAGGATACATACTCGAAGTCTTTGAGGATCTTCAAAGATCGACCCTAATTGCCAATCATTCAATTTATTTGAATATTTGTAGTTTTGACTACCTCGAACTGAAACCTTCTCCAGAAGGCGAAACATATTTCGATTTAATTAGCGAAGGACGTCAGTTACGACTGATACCTTTATCGAACCCTTTACAAGACGAAGCTTCTAGAGACTTTAACGCCGCAGCTTTGGATGCGGTGATGGACCAAGTTTTGTCTGCTAACTGGGACGTTAACCTCGACGATGATGATTGCCCCTTTTAAATTGCTATGCAATTTAGAAACCGCATCAGACAGAAAACAAACAGATGCTATCTACCAACACAGTCCGATAATTAATGTCCCACAATTTTTCTTTTCAGTCAGAGGCTCGTTGCAGCCACACTTATGCCCGTGCGGGGGTTTTTGTTACCCCTCATGGCATCGTAGAAACACCAAAGTTTATGCCAGTGGGGACTCAGGCAACTGTCAAAACATTGAACCCCGCGCAGCTAGAGGCGGCAGGGGCTCAAATGATCTTGGCTAATACTTATCATCTCCACCTGCAACCAGGAGAAAAGATTGTCTCTGGGGCGGGCGGCCTTCATCAGTTTATGAACTGGAAAGGTCCGATCTTGACTGACTCTGGGGGCTTTCAGGTTTTTAGTTTGAGCGGTATTCGCACTATTAGCGAGGAGGGAGTTAAGTTTCGCTCTCCTCGCGATGGTGCGCTCATTAATTTAACCCCAGAGCGATCGATGGACATTCAGAATCAATTGGGAGCCGATGTTATTATGGCCTTTGATGAATGTCCTCCGTACCCCGCTACTAGGGAAGAGGTGGAGTTGGCTACGGACCGGACTTACCGATGGTTGAAGCGTTGTGTTGAGGTTCATCGCAGTCCCGAACAAGCTCTTTTTGGTATCGTTCAAGGCGGGGTTTATCCAGATTTGCGCAGTTCGGCGGCGCGGCAGTTGGTGGATTTGGATTTGCCGGGTTATGCCATTGGTGGGGTGAGCGTTGGGGAACCGTCGGAGTTAATCAACAATATAGTTAAGGTGACTGCTCCACTTTTGCCAGAGCATAAGCCTCGCTATTTGATGGGTATTGGTACTTATGGCGAAATGGCAAGGGCGATCGCTTCTGGTATCGATCTATTTGACTGCGTGATTCCTACCCGTTTGGGGCGCCATGGGGCTGTTTTGGTGAGGGGCGATCGCTGGAATTTGAAAAATGCTTGTTTTCGAGAAGACTTCACTCCTTTGGACGAGTCTTGTCCTTGCTACACTTGTCAAAATTTTAGTCGGGCCTATTTAAGCCATCTGGTCCGAGCTAAGGAAGCTTTGGGCTTTAGTCTTTTGTCCCTTCATAACGTTACCGAGCTCGTTCGCTTTACGGAGCGCATTCGGGATGCTATTTTGAGCGATCGCTTCACTACGGAGTTTGCTCGCTGGTTGAATTAATTTTAGATTTTAGATTTTACCCCAAAAATTTGACAGAAAAAAGATAAATTATTCTTTCTAAATATTAAGATATACTAAAATTATGAAAACTTTTTTTTGGAGAGGTAGAATCGTTCATGGAAATGGCACTGCTATTGGCAAAACTTCCCGAAGCTTATTCAATCTTTGACCCCTTAGTTGACGTCTTACCGGTCATTCCCGTGTTTTTCTTGCTGCTGGCTTTTGTGTGGCAAGCTGCAGTGGGTTTCAGATAAGAAACTGAAGATAAATTAAAAGAGCATCCCATTTTGCAGATCTTTACTACTCCTAGTTTTGCTTCTATGTCATCCTAATAGGACCTGGAAGTTCAAAGAAGCAGGAATAGTTTGGTGACAAAAACGGGATGCTTTGGTAATGTCTCGATTATATATAAATCGTTAAACTTTTGAATTCGAGAAAGCAACATACAACTCAAATATTCATTAAGCTCTAGCTGACGGAAAGCCCGTCATTCCTAGAATTAATTAAAGAACTTTATGAGTATGATCGTGCTGTTTGACGTTATCTTCAGTGCTAACAACATTTTCAGCATTAAGTACCCGCTTGCGTTCGAGAGAATAATTAAAATCATCGCGACGAGTTCCCACGGGAACCAAAGACATAGCCTGGGGGCGAGTCCGATAAGTACGACAGGCAGCGATCGCTCTGTCTAGAAAATTATTAGCAAACTGAGCTTCGGCGGGAAAACCCCCGGGCATTTGAGGTTCTTCTCCGGGTAAAATCTCTCCCAAAGTAGTTGCCACAGCAATTTCATAAGAAGTGGGAATGCCCTTAACAATAGCTTCCATAGCTGCCGAAGGGATAGGTTCGACAATTTTTACTTGAAAAACTTCACCCTCTTGCTTGACAAAACAAGTGGCTAAACCAACCACTAAATAATCGTCACCGCTGACATCGGGAGCATTGGGATAAGCAAGTGCAGTTACCATAGATTTTTCTAAAGATTGAGGACTTTCAATACGAAGTCTTATTGTAGCAACTTTAGAGCGCAGCTATAGCAATTATTGAATCCATGAGTTCCACATAGACGGCTACCCCGTTGGTCCCCCTGTGGATCCCCCTCCCGTCCCCCTTAAAAAGGGGGAGGCCAGAGGAAGAACCTTTTCCTGTACGGGGGACGAGCGAACTGTTCCGGCTCCCCCCTTTTTAAGGGGGGCTGGGGGGGATCGAAAATATACTTCACCGATTCGATAAATGCTATAGAAGGCCTGGTTTATTAAAAATAAGTCAATACAACTTTTCTATCGAAATGTCAAGAGCCGCCGCGATTTTTCAATTAATTTCAAAGAATGGCTTTAGTTTGCAAGCAAAGATCTAAATCCAGATCGGTCAACTTCTGATAAGCATCATCAATAAAGCCAACTCCTCGCAAGGCCCCAGTATTAGCACCCGGACAGATATAGCGAAGAGTCTGGGGCGAAAATCTCTCGACTAAAGAACGAACGCTTCTAATTTGTCGCGGCCAATGAAAAGTCTTAGCAGTGCGTAAAGGCAGAGGTTGTCCCTGTAAATTCGGAAGTAAGTGACGGCCAGCAAACAAAACTCCACCATAGCCGGAGTAATAAAGACAAGAGGAAGCGGGAGAATGACCGGGAGTCCAGAAAACCAGAGAGCGATCGCAGGGTTCCAAGTCATACTGGAAAGTCGCAACCTTAGACTCCGGCAACAAATAAGCCTCCTGTTCTTGAATCAAAATATCGCAACCTAAAGCTTGCTGAATTTTTTTAGCTTTACCAATGCCGCCGCGATGGGTAACGAACAAGTGCTTCACCCCTCCTCGTTCCTGTAAAAACTCTAAAGAAGTTTCATTCCAAGGCGGAGAATCAATCAGAATGTTAGCTTGATTATCTACAATAAAATAAGAAGTGCCCCCCAAGGTATCCCGGTTGGGTGAAAAAGCAAAAATATTTTCCCATATCGGTCGGGGTGGCTTCGAGAAAGATGGCTGTTGTGTCAAGGCAGTATTTTAAAAATTGCTAGCAGGACGGAAAGCGAGAGAAATATTATGGTGTTTTGGCTATTACTACTACTATTAGGAATAATTACATATTTGGCTTTACGACAGAACGTTAGTCAGTTGAGTGCAACCCCGGTTTGGATTTTATGGCTGGTAATAATGACACCAGCTTTAATTTGGGGTATCTGGGTAGGGCTCTACGGGCAAAACGAACCCATACCGCCCGCACTGGTAATCGTACCTTTCATATTATGCCCTTTATTTTACTTTTCCTTAGTCCAGCAAGGACGCAAAAGGCAAGATAAGCACCTCACCACGGAGGCGGGCAACGACGTTAAAGAAGGCTTAGTCGATCCCAATTCTATGGGGCCAAAAGAAAAAAAATCTAGACTCCGACCCATCGATAGCGCGGAAGAAGCAAATTTGCGCAATTGTTTTCCGTGGACGGTTTACCACTTGCGCAATTTAGAATTTAGAGCCCAAGCGGTGATTTGTCGCGGCCAGCTAAGGTCTCAGCCAGAAATCGCCTATAAGACCATTCGAGAGAAAATAGAAGAAACATTTGGCGATCGCTTCCTAGTAGTATTTCAAAACAGCCTCCAGGGCAAACCCTTTTTTGCTATAGTTCCCAATCCTTACAGGGAGAATTTAGAAACTACTCTGGCCAGCAAAGCTACCATCAGCCCGATTTGGCTATTTGGCTTGTTGCTGGTTACTCTATTCACTACCACCAAAGTCGGTTGCGTGGAAATTGCAGGCATTTCCGAAACGGCCTTGCAATCAGATCCCAAATTATTGCTAGAAGGATTGTCTTATGCAATTCCACTAATTGCCATCCTGGGAGTTCGCGAACTGGGTCACTATTTCATGGCGCAATTCTACAAAATCAAGGCTACTTTACCCTTGTTTATCCCCATACCATTTTTCTTAGGAACCTTGGGAGCATACATTCAGATACGCAGCCCTATTCCCAATCGAAAAGTTTTATTCGATCTTAACGTAGCTGCACCAATTGCCGGATTTTTAATAACAGTTCCCCTACTAATTTGGGGTTTAGCTAATTCGGCAGTTGTGCCTTTGTCGGAGAGTTCGGGAATTGTAAGCATTCACTCGCTAAATCCGAGTTTTTCTTTCTTGCTAACTCTTTTGAGTAAATTAGCCCTCGGCAGTCAGTTGACTTTGGATAAAGCTATCGATTTACATCCAGTAGCGACGGCTGGTTATGTTGGTTTGATGGTAAGCGCTTTTCATTTAATACCTGTCGGTTCCCTAGATGGCGGTCATATAGTTCATGCTATGTTTGGGCAAAGAACTAGCATGGGGATAGGTCAAATTTGCCGTTTTTTGTTCTTGATCTTGTCTTTTGTTCGGAAAGAATTTTTGTACTTGGCGATCCTTTTATTTTTGTTGCCGCTTAATGACGAACCAGCTTTAAACGATGTTAGCGAACTCGATAATAAACGAGATTTAATGGGTTTATTGTTGTTGGCATTGTTGGCAGCGATCTTTTTGCCGGTGCCGAAAGCGGTGGTTCAGTGGTTGTTTTAGACGGCTTCGGGGAAAATTATTTTGACGATGCCGGCGATCGCCCCTGCTACTTCTGGCGCTGAGGTTTCTTCTGAACCTAATAGGTTCCAAATCTGGGGATCGATATTGGGGGGACACCTGACGCTTTGGTACAATTTTCCGGCAAATCCTCCCGTACTGCCTACTGGAATAATTCGCCCGCCATTGGCGATCGCCCGATGGGTTTCTTGTTCTGCCCCCGGGCCTCCTTCCATAAGCACATACAAGGAGGCCATCCTGGCGAGGAGCGATCGGCGATCGCTCATGGAAAAGCCTCCAAATAAGGTTAGGCCGTAATCCCAAGGTTCGGAACCTTCTGGGAGGATATGGTAAACCAGGGGCGATCGTCCTTGGTTTTTCCGTGTCATCCAAAAACTACGACCCAAAGTTTCCCCGATGCCGCTAACGCCACCGGTCAACAATACTAAGTTTTCGATATTAGCTAATTCTCTACCCGCAGCCTCGCAAATTGACCGACTAATATGAGAGTGGAAAGATTGACTGCCAATAACAGCTACTCTTATTCCGGGTTGAATTTCTTTGAGCAAATTAGCAGCTATTTCGTCGTAAGTAGAATATTTTTTTCGATCTACCATTTATCGTAATAATTAAAGCTGATGAGCGAGTTAACAAAATGGAAATTAAAGAAGTCTCATTTTGTTTTAGACAATCAATGGAGTCGAGTAAGACGAGATGAAGTAGAATTACCCGACGGAACGGTTATAGATGATTTCTTTGTTAATGTTAGACCGGATATCGCCGTAGTCTTTGCACTTACGCCACAAGAAGAAATTATTTTTGTGCGGCAATATCGACATGGTGTCGGAGAAATTTTATTGGAGCTACCGGCGGGTAGTTTTAACCCAGAAACAGAGAGCAGCGAATCTGCGGCTGCTAGAGAACTGGCAGAGGAAACGGGATATGTTTCCGAAAAAATGCTCCCCCTAGCTACTTTGTACGATAGTCCGGTTAAAGACACTAATTCTATTCATTTATTTGTAGCCAAAAATGTCGTTAAAAAAGAGGAAGAAATAAAACTGGATGTAACCGAAGAAATTGAGGTAATTTTAATTCCAATTTCTCAAGCCATGGAACGCATAATCGACGGAGAAATTTGCGTTGCTGGAAGCATATCAGCGATATTTTTAGCTTTAGAATATTTAAGAAAAAATGATAATAAGAGCGGAGGTTTTCAATAAAGTTAGTTTGTCTCTAGCGAGGATTATTAGTTACCCAACTCCAGATTCAGTAGTTAGGCAGTCATAAATCAAATATCGACAAAGATCGTTACCTAGACTATTGCAATCGCAATCGAGCGTTAATTATTAATTATTAATTATTAATTATTAATTATTAATTACCTCGTATTCTGGGCAATCTTTACAGGGACCGTAGGGATTAACGGCGCAACGAAGCTCGGAAGAACGAGCGTTATAACGGCAACTTATGTCACCGATGACAAATCCGACACCTGAGATGTATTCCATATCTGGTGGAGCAGATTTACCAAATACTCGGGTACTGCGATAAGCGAACCTAGAAGCAGAGCGGAGGCGCTGTCTTGCCCTAGTCTGGGCTTTTTGCATGAACCAGAAAGAAATTAACCAAGGAGTTAGACCTAGCAAAAAAACCAAGAAAATCTTCAGCACATTTATAGAAATTTAGATCGCTAGCTTAATATCGGAACCAAACTACAGACTAACTGAAACAATTTCAGTTTCTGGGATTATTTTAATATAAAAAGGCAGCATTGCGATTTTCGTTGGCCGCAACTTTGAATTTTGCCAATGGAGATAAATTGCAGGAGTTAACATCAGAGGGCTTTGGTGGCAAATTAAGTTACGAAAAGGCAACTAGGGCTTCAAAGAATTATTAGCTATGGCCGATGTAGGATCTGAAGGAAGTGTATTATCTCTATCGGTACGAGTTAGCTGGGCTTCATTTTCTATTTGGGTTGAGGTTTCAGCAAATCCAAAAGCCAAAGGAAACCCGAATTTAGTAGGTAATTGTACACCGCTGAAAACATAAACAGAAAAGGTGACAGCCCCTGCTAAAAGTAATTTTTCTAACATGACAAACCTCCTCAAGAAAAAAGTAATTACTACTTGAAAACCAATCTAATAATATCTTAAGGCAGATTTCGGCAATTGCCTGTGATAGCAGCTTTCTGTGGAGGCGATCGAACTCACTCGAAAGTATGAGGCATATCGTTCAATGGTTTAAATTAATTAAATCGGTTTGAGAATGGTGGAAATGGCTAGATAGCCCGCCTGTGAAACCCGCTTTCAGGCTCTATATTTACGTTTAGATTTGCATTTTCCCCGGTTTTTGACGGGGAAAATGCAGATTGACGCTCTAGGACTGATGTCGGAACGTTAGCCCAAATATGCTATTTTGCCAGCAGTGGTGGTTAGAGGCGGCGGAAGAAATCTCGTCAAGAACCAGTATCAAAGTAATGCTTCCACAAAAAGAACGGTTGAAAGCAAAGCCTTGAGATAAAATGATAAAGATTTAAGCGATCGTTTAAACAGTAGGAGATTTAATTTTATGTTAACTTACATTTTGGCCATTGCTGTAGGTCTGGGTAGTTTCAGTATCTACATAGCGGCCTTTTTCTTTTCTGAAGTCCATCGCAAAAGCGACTTCTTCTGGAGCGGTGTGGGATTGTTTTATGCCTTAATATTATGGACCTGTGCCGGGCGCATTACGGGTGCAGTTCTTTTAGGTCAAATGGCCAGCGTTGGTCTATTAGGTTGGTTTGGCTGGCAAACTCTGACCTTGCGGCGACAAGTGGCTCCTGCGGCGGAGCAAACTAAAATACCGAGTAAAGAAACTACGGGCAAATCTTTTAAGTTTCCTGGAGTGGGGGGTAAAGCACGGGTAACGACAAAACCTCAAACAGAAATTACTCCACAGTCTGTCTCTACTACAGAAACTCAACCAGAAGCGGGCGTAACTGTTGCACCAATAGGAACTCCAGAGGAGACACTAACAGCGCCAACACCGGTAGCTGATTTTCCAGAGGCGGTGGGAGAGTTATCCTCCCAAACAGAGATTCCGACAGTGGTAGAAACGCCGACCCCAAGCGAGTCTGCCACGACTGAGACTCTAAAAAATTTAACCGAACCAACCCAAACGGAGATAGAAACTAAATCGGAATTGGAAATTCCTTCTGTGGCAGCAGATACCTCCGAAGAAAGCGAGGTGAAACCGCAGGCGAAGTTAGATTTAGATAAGGCTGAGACAAAAGCAAAATATTCTTCCAAGAAGAAAACAGGAGGCTTTTCTATGTTACTGACACCAGTTAATGAGTTGGTAAGTAATATGAAAAATGCTTTCGGCAAGAAAGATAAGGCTAAAACGAAGACGGATACTGGCTCTAAGTCCGTCTCTGGGGAAATAAAATCAACTGCGGGGATGCCGGAGACAATATCGGATGCTGAAAAAGAGGTGAGTGTTGGTGAAACAAAAACTCTAGAGATGACGAAATCGGTGGAGACAGAGATCCAGGTGACGGAAAAAGAAGAGGAAGGGATAGCAGAGGTTGAGATAAGGGAAACAGAGGAGGTGAGAACCACTGATGGCGAACGAGAGGAAGCGACCGTGGTAGAAAAGGAGGCGATCGCCGAAGTCGAACTAACCGACTCTGGGGAGGAAACGCCGGAGGTTACTATTATCAAAGAAGACGTGACTGTAACTGCTGCTGGAGTCGTACCAAAAGAAGTTGAGAGTAAGGAAGAAGAGGCAAAAACGCAGGAGTTGAGTTCGGGAGAAGAAGTTGAGGAAGTCGAATCTCCAGAGGTGCCATCGGTGGAACTAAAAAAGACGCCAAACCAAGAATCTGATTCGCGATAAAGATTTAATTGAATTGGCGAACCACAATATTTGATAGTGGGTCGCAAGTAGTGTTTGAGTTTTTTAAAATCTAGTTCGTAGTAATCGCTTTAGCGATTCATCTATATAAATCGCTAAAGCGATTACTACGAACAGTCACTATATTTTCAGCACTACAAAAAAAATTTTAATTGCTAAATTCTGCTACTACTGGGAAATGGTCTGAAGGTAAAATACCATCAATTCTGGACTTATCGATCTGAACTCCTTGCAGTTTGAGACGGCTGTCGTAATAAATAGTATCGATCGCTGCAAAAGCGCGATCGCTAAAGTCGTTGTAGGTCATCCGATTTTCCCGGCTTAAATCTCCTGTAGCATCCTGCAATTTCATCCCGCTATTTAAAGGCTTAAGAAATGTTTTCCTGGCAGTGGAATTTGGTTCGGCGTTAAAATCGCCCGTTAGAAAAAGGAAAGATTCGTCGCTGTTGAAGTTGCTTAAGCGATCGCAAATTAATTGAGCGCCCTTCTCTCTAGCCAATTTGCTTTTATAATCCAAATGAGTATTAACAACAGTAATTTTTCGACCTTCCCCCACAACCTCGAATAGAGCCCGAGTCGCCATTCGCGGCAAATCATTTCCCCAACTCGGAGTAATGCTTCCGGGAGTATCTGGGGTGTCGCTCAACCAAAAATCCTCCGCAGACAAACAAACCAGTCGTTCTTTGCGATAAAGGATAGCGCAGCGTTCGTCGCTACCATTGCCATAGCGATCGCCCCCCAAACTCTCATACTCCGGCAACAGTCCCAGCAGATCGGAGATTTGGTGTCCTTTTCCTTCTTGGGTGCCGATGGCATCGGGTTGATGTTTTTTAATAATACCTGCTACTGCCTCCTTTCTCACGTTCCAGGCATTATTACCCGGGTCTGGTTTATCGTAGCGGAGGTTAAATGCAATAATAATTGGGAGCGTCATATTTGAAGTAATTAATAATTAATAATTAATAATTAATAATTGACCTTCCCTCGGGGGGGCGATAAAGCGTTCGTATAGCATTTCTCGCGCTCGGTGAAGTACATCGAGCGATCCCCCCCTGCCCCCCTTGAGAAGGGGGGAGCCGTAAAATTTCAAAGTCCCCCTTTTTAAGGGGGATAATGGTGGATCGATCCGGGTGTACCTCACCAATTCAATAATTGCCATAATTGCCCTGTCCGCGAGTTAATTTTTGTTCTAATTAGGTAGGCAAAAATATTTACAGAAAATTATTTCTCCCAACCCCCGTAGAACAGGCGTCTCGCCTGTTCCAGATGTCCAATTAATTTTGCACTGGTACTTAATATTTATATCAATTAAGAATTGTAAGGGCGATCGCATCCCCGCCCGACATACTTGGTGGAACCACCAAATATTTTGAATATGAATGCTTCGCCCTTACAGGAGTCAAAAAGCTTTCAGAGCGAAAGCCTCAAGCTCAAATCGACAAAATTACCAAACTATCGGAAATTACCTCTTGCGGTAAGGCACCATGGTCTCGATGTTAATATTGTCCAATGGCACGCCTGATACTGCATTGCCTTTGGCGTTGAGGGACCGTGCGGTATCTAAGTACAGAGACGGATCCCCTGCCTTAGCTTGCTTCTCTTGGGGAGTAAAGCGACGCACGGAAGTTTGCCAAATCATTTGGGGGAAGCCCAGAATGGAACGGTGGTACGGGCCATAACGGGGAGTTTTGAGGTTGAAAGGAGTTTCTCCTTCCACCCGCTGGGGCAATACCCGCCGCCTTTGGTAAGGCACGGTGTCGTAACCGTAGTTGCTGAGGTATTCTTCGCTATCTAGCAGTTGGTCGATAAAGCCTTTCACTCCCTTGGTGGCAATTACGATCGACCATGCAATTTTTTCGCGCTGGCTGTACACATCGCGACCTAAAATTCGCTGAACGCACATTTCTACGAAACGGTAGTTATTGTTAGTTTCGTAGTTGCGACGCAGAAATGGATCGGATGTGGCTAAACCGCTAATGAAATCGCGGACTGTGATTTGACCGTCCTTTAGCTGAGATTCTAGGAAAGTTTGGCGGCTTTTCTTGAGGATCTGGTGTTCGCTATAAATCTGGCGATAGGCTGCCCAAATTAACTCATCCCACTCAGACCCCGAGGGGATATTTTCCGATGAGTAAATTTTTGGTTGCTCTTCTCCGGCTATTTCGTAGCCGGTGACTCGCACGTTTCGGCTGATTGGCTTGTATTCTAATAAAGGAATCGCCACGTCAAAGTCTCCCTTCTTACTGTATTAAATGCGGTTTTTCAAGTTGGCCAATGGCCTTCACTGCTTGCTGCCATTCTTTTGGAACTGGCATCGCTAGTCAATCTATAGATTAGGGGATTTCGGCGATCGGGATCTAACTTTTATGAATTCTTGCAACAATCTGTAACATTTTCCTTCCAGATGGCCTTAAATGGGCGATCGCCTCTGGCAGGGAGGCAAAGCCGCTTCACCAGCCAAAGGCTGAATAAAACCCGGAGGCCTCTGTTTCGGCGCTGTCTTTTGCTTCGGTCTCTTCCTTGTCCTCCTCTACTCGCACTTCGGTACAGAAGGTGGAAGTATTGAAGCCGCCAAAACGCTTGACGGCGCTGGTTCGCATCCGCAGGTTGGGACTGGGAAACCAGAAACGCTCGATGGTACTCATGGTGTCGTATTCGGTAATCAGAATTAAGGCGTCTTCCTCGTCCATCTCGAATCTTCCTATTACTGGGACTATTTCTGCATAGCCTCTTTCTCGCAACATTCTGCCTTTGCGGGGGTCGTCGGCGTCGGGGACGATGGCGAAGACTGTCGAGCCTTTGTGATTTTCATCCTCTTTGTCCCAGGCCATGGCACCGTCCCAGGTTACAAAGGCACCGCCAGCGGCCAGGGCTGGCTCCACATCGTGCATTTTGCAGATTTCTACTACTTTTGGGTCTTCTGCGGTGAGGGTCGTCACTTGGATGTCCGAGCTGCCCATTTCCGCTTGTCGGAAGGCCAGGTGGTGGGTGGTCCTTTGCGATCGCCACTTGCCCCCGCTTTTTTGAAAAAATTCTATTGCGTCCATCGCTTGAATATGCCTCCTGTATTAGGTTTTCTTGTTTTAAGAGCGTACCGCTGCTGGTTTATTAAGCCGTTATTAAGTTTTATCGCAAAAATAAATTATCGTTAAAATGTACATAACGGACAGTTTGTCAAGCAAATTTTACGATAATTTACAATTAAGAATAAAAGCAGTAATGGCCAGTTTATAGTGGCCCGTTCTTCTCAATGGAGGAATTGATTATGGAAATGTCTAACAGCTTAAGCTTGGAGCAGAAGTTCAAGTTGCAAGTTTTAAACCAAGAAGTCAAACAACTCAGTCGCGAACAAGCCCAGGATTATTTGATGGAGGTTTTGCGCCAGAATATGGTAAAGGATAATCTTTTTAAGAATTTGATGAATGGCCAAGCATGACGATCTTCATCCTTGGTCCTAATATCTGCCCTGCCCCTTCCGAGATTTCGGAGGGGGGTTTTTTTTTGGGGCTGTTAGTGGCGATCGCCCAACTTTTGTATTATTTTCTGTAGGGGCAAAGCTTATGGGATTTAATAGACTAAGTGCATCCCAGTTTTGAAGAAAACTAAGAATCGATCGCTTTTAGGCACTCTGGCACTCATTTTCGAGAACCGCTATATAAAATAACGATGAAAATACATCAGATAGAACTAGAAAATTTCAAAGGTTTTGAAAGCTGCAATTTCAATTTTTCTGACAATTTTACCTTATTAATTGGAGATAACGGCACGGGCAAAACTGCTATTTTGGATGCCTTAGCTATTGGTGCGGGTTCGTTATTTTTAGCTTTCGATGAAGTGCCGTCGCGGAACATTCTGCCAGACGAAATTCGTGTTGTCAGACATCAAAAAGGACAGACGATAACAGAAAATAGACAATATCCAGTGTCGGTAACTTGCGAAGGTATTGTTGTTGGTAAAAAAATCAATTGGACTCGACAAATCCTTTCTTCTGAAGGGCGCACTACTCGTTCTTCAGCTAGGGAAATTCAGGAAATATCAAAACAAAGTCAACAACAAGTACGTCGTGGAGAAGATGTTTTATTACCAGTCATTGCTTACTATGGAACCGGTCGCCTTTGGTTGCAAAAAAAGGAAAAGTCAGTGGAACCCGTGAAACCGGGGTCGCAAATGTTAGGATATGTCGATTGTCTGGAACCAATTTCTAGCCACAAACAGCTTTTGCGTTGGTGGAAAACGATGGAAATGGCGAGCATTCAGAGAGGAGAAAAAATTAGAATATTAGAAGCAGTGAAAGCAGCAATTAGTAACTGTTTGGAAGATTGGAAAAATGTTACTTACGACTTGCTAGAAGACGATATAGTTGCTACTGCAAAAGATGGCAATATTCTTCCTTTTAGAATGTTAAGCGATGGAAACCGCAATATGTTAGGGATGGTTGCGGATATTGCCTATCGCGCTGGAGTTCTAAATCCTCATTTAGAAGCGGAAAGTACCAGACAAACTCCGGGTATTGTGTTAATCGATGAAATCGATTTACATCTTCATCCAAAATGGCAGCGAAGGGTGGTGGAAGATTTGCGCCGGACTTTCCCTGAAATTCAATTTTTTGCTACTACTCATTCAGAACATATCATTCAATCTCTTCGCCCTGGAGAGTTGATTAATCTCGACGAACGAAGAGGAGAATATTACAACAAGAGTATTGAGGATATTACTGAGGATATTATGGGGATAGAATTGCCCCAACGAAGTAAGCGCTGGCACGATATGATGCGGGCTGCTGAGGAATATTATGGCCTATTGCAAGAGGCTAAAAATGCTAATCCAGAACGACTTAAAGAACTTAAAATTAAGCTCGACAAGCTGACGGTGCCATTCAGCGATGACCCGGCTTATGAAGCCTTTTTAAAAATGGAACGACTAGCAGCATTAGGAGAAAAAGCATGAGACCTATTGAGAGGGGGAATTTGCCAGTAGATAATAAAAATAAGCCAAAAGTATTTAGTAAATATCAAGATGCCAAAGGAGATTTGATTGACAGATTAGGAGCGTACTGTTCTTATTGTGAAAGGCGGATCGATGCTTCCTTAGCGGTGGAACACAAGCAACCAAAAACTAAAAATCCCGACCTAGAATTGAGTTGGGATAATTTTCTTTTAGGATGTGCCAATTGCAACTCTACTAAGAAAGATAAAGATGTTCGACTTGATGATTATTATTGGCCCGATCGCGACAATACCATCCGCGCTTTTGAATATTTACAAGGGGGAATTTTGCAGGTTAATTCTAACTTGACTAATTCCGAAAAGGAACTGGCTATAAAAACTCTGGAATTGACGGGATTAGACAAAATTCCCAAGAACGATTCTGCAAATAAAGATTACCGCTGGTTAAACCGTAGTAAAGCCTGGGAAAAGGCCGAATGGTCTCTAAGAAATTTGCGGAGAAATGACACGCCAGAGATGCGAGAGCAAATTGTGGAGACAGCCGCGAGTCGCGGTTTTTTTTCGGTCTGGATGACTGTTTTTCGCGAGGATAGGGATATGTTACTCAGATTTATTGATGCTTTTCCCGGCACTTGTCGTTCTTGTTTTGACGGGCAAGGGCAGTCTATTGCGCGTCCTGGAGGTTTTCTTTAAGTACCTGCGCCAAATTAATTACATATATATGGAACAGGCGAGACGCCTGTTCTACGGGGAAATAAAAAATAATTTTATGTAAATATTTTTGCCTACCTACTCAATAACTTACAAACCAAACAAACGAGCGATCGCCTCTAACAACTCTTCTGCCACCGATAGCAGTTTCGCAGTGGGAGGCAGAGAAGCGATCGCCCCCCTGATAAAAATCATAGCTTTCCTCCCCTGCCGCTGCGACAAAACTTCCAGAGGGCTATTAGCCGCCCTGCCTAAAAACTGTACCTGTTCCAAAACATCCGCCTTATCCTCCGCCGACAAATCTAAATCTGCCTCCACCGCTTCCCGCAACTTCGCCACCAACTCCAATAACTCCTGGTTATCCTCTCCTGCCACAATACCCCGCAACCGCTGCCACGTCGGGGGCACTTCTGCTGGATGCTGGCAGATAACCGGCAGCCAACTGGCGCAAGGAAACTTATCCTCCAAACCCTGCAACCTTTCCCTCGCTTCTCTCACGGCCCCAGATAGAGACTTCCCTCCGGCGTAAGCTTGGATAAAGTGCTGGAGGAATTCTCCCGCCACTCGATCCATGACTGGTTCGCGCATGACGATGATTTGGGGAATGTGCAAGTCTGCTAATTCTTTCGCTAAAGCCAAACCGTCGCAAGAATTGAAAATTGCTAACTTTAATCCTCTCTCCACTGCGCGGCGCAGGGCGTATTTTAACTCGGCGATGGTTAGTTTATCTTTGCTATTGATATAGATATTGCCTATTTCTCCTTCGCTGGAACTATGACCCGCGAAAAAGAGAATATCCCAACCGCCTTCGTCCCACAAATGTACGTTAACTTCTTCTCGTTTTGGTTCTGCTAAGAAGCGGGTGTCGGCTTTGGGTAATTTGGCTAACATTTCCCGGTCTTTTTCTACGTTAATTCCTTGACTGTTTCCCAGAATGGCTAAAATTCTGACTTTGGTTCTGAGAATAGTTGAAGTTGGGGTTTCCCGGGAGTAGTATTCGGGAGTGGAAAGGGCTATTTCCACTTGGCGATAGCTGTCGAAATAATCCCAAAGTTGCCAGGGAATGCGCCCCAATAGCATTGACTCGGCTTTGACAATAAAGCGAAATTCTTCTGAAGGTTCGATTTTGGTTTGGAGGGTGTCTTTGATTTTTCTAAATTCCTGGGAGTTTAACCAACCATTTAGGCTTTTGGCGAATCTTTGAGCGGATTTTTGACAGTCTTGGCAGTTGTTATCGTAAATTGACCAATTAGTTTTGCTTCCTTTTTTCTTTTTAATCCGCAAACTGGAGTCTAATTCGCGATATTTTGTTTGCCAATCTTGATATAATTCGTAAACTTCTGGGTTTGGAGGTAGATTGCTTTGAATTTCTGTAGAAGGCAGCGCCCCTTCCGCGCCAATTTGGAGGGTGACGTTAAAGCCGTTCTCGAAGTCGCCGTTGCCGATTTTTAAGATTGCTAATTTCCCGGATATTGGCGCTGCTTTTGGCGGAACTACTTCGTAATTAACGTCGCGACTTGCTAAGAGTCTTACCACTTCCATCATATTTGCGCTTCGCTGGCGATGGTCCTGCAATTTTTCTTGATATTGAGCTTCTAATGCTGCGAGGGCATCTTGATAAGTTTGAGTGAATTCGCTGTGAATTTTGGCTTTATTTGCTTCTGGGGGAACTTCGACGCGGACTACTACTACGCCGTCGCCTTTGTTTTCTATTGCTTGGATGTTTAAAGGAATTTCTTCATTTTCTACTTGTACTTGTTGGAAAGAATAGGTAAAGGCTTTCCAATCGATGCCTTTTTGGAAGATTAAATCTACGGTGTTTAATACTTCTTGAAATAGTTTGGTAAATTCTCCTTCGCCAAATTCGCCGCTGCTGGGCCGACGTTCTTTATCTCTGGTTCCTGGTTTGAAGTTTTCTAAGAGATAAACTTGCTGGCAATGGACCCATTCTAAGTTGGTGGTGCTGTCTATATTCCAGGTTCCTAAACCGTAAGCGTCGGTGAGTTTGGCGTTGGTAAAGTTGGTTCCTATGGCTTGAGTTTGAGCGAGGTTTGCTCCTTCTAAATTGGCGTTTTCGAGGATGGCTTCGCTGAGGTCTGCTTCTCGGAGATTGGCGTCGCTGAGGTCGGCATTTATAAGATTTGCTCCTTTGAAGTTGGCTCCGATATAGGATTTATTAGAACCATTAAGAGTGGCTAGTAAATCTCTGACTGGAGGGGCGATTAATATTGTGTTGCCTAGTCTCGCCCAATCTAGTTTTTCGGCATTGTACCAGCGGGCGTGGGTAATAGTTGCGTCTCGAAAATCGCTGCTTTTGAGGATGGCCGAACTGAAATGGGAATTTGTTAAATTAGCGCGACGAAAACTGGTGCCTCTGATAGCGGCAATGCCGACGGCGAGGTTGCGAACTATGGCGTATTCTGGGTCTCTGGTTAAGACTTTTTTGGCCGTGCGGTTGCATAAATATACGAGCAAGTAAGCTAGAAAGACTCCTAATAAAAAGACGGCTATTCGAGGCAGCATTTCTGGGGAAACCGCACGGCGAACCTTATTTTTAATAGTCCCTCCAGCAGCAGGTACCGCGACAGCTTGAGCTATATAAAAAATCCATTTACTTATTTTGGGGCTGCTAGCAATGACGGCAATTGATTTAGCTAAATAATAACAAAAAACGGCAATTATTCCTGTCAGCAATAAGACCACTAAAGTCAAAATTAAGTTAGCAGCACTATCGGCTGATAAACCTTGTTCGATCGCTTCTCTAAATCTGTAGCTGCTGAGAGGCATGAATAATTCTAGATATTTTAAAACGGGTACGTTTGCATAGTTATCGCTTCTGATGCCTGAGAAGAAAACAGTGACAGCGACAACGCTACAAGTTGTAACTATAACAAATATTAAAGCCCTTTGGATGCTTTGTCGCAGAATTACAAACCAGAAAATTGTATTAAATATGATATTAATTACAGCGATATAAACAAAATTCTTCCCGGTAATTGCAAGATATTTGATAGACAAGTAAATATTAATAACTATACAGCCACCAGCGATCGCTGCCAAACCTGCCGCTACCAATAAGATTATCCATTTGCTGCGGGGGGTTAATCCCGCCCTGGCCTGGCTGAAGTTGGCGTCGGTGAGGTTGGCGTCGGTGAAGTCGGCACCTCGGATGTCCGCATGGCTGAAGTTCGCCCCAGCGAGGTTTTGACCTTTGAAGGAGCGACCTTGGAAGTTTTTATGAGAGAAATTTGTTGTTGTTAGCATATTGGTAATTAACGATCGACAATTAACAATTAACAATTAACTCTAAATAATTTATGGAAACAAATAGAGATGTAGGGGCAAAGCATTCGGGCATTAAATCTGGTAGCAAAGCATAAAAATTGATTTACGAATGCTTTGCCCTGCCCTAGAATTTAATTTTATAGCTTTGGAACTCTAGGGTGCGCGCTGCGCACCTGCTATAGCAATCCGTTCGCGATTTGTCATGAATCTAATAATAGATAAACAACCAGAAAATTAGACGGGGGCAGCGGGGCAAAGCATTCGGAAATTACACTTTATGCTTTGCTACCACATTTACCGCCCGAATGCTGTTGCCCCTACAAGTCTATTAGACCTCTTGCAAAAATAAAGACGGGGCAAAGCATTTGGACATAAAAACCTCTGGTTTTCAACAAAAATTGTCTCCCAAATGCTTTGCCCCTACATAAAAATCGAATGATGCAAGAGGTCCATTGTTTGCAGGGGATTTTGTGGGCAACCCTTGCACGGATTGCGATAGCAATTAGCTGAATCTATCATCCCATAAAGATGCAACGCCGGGAATTATACCTCAAAATATTCGATAATACTGCTCTCCCCCAAGACGACTTTTATGCTAAACTCTTCCCCTGGAAAACCGCTTAGGTCTTGTTGAATGGCTGTATCGGCTACTCTGGCAATAATTTCGCTGACATTTTCTCCCGACTCATCTAATAATATGAGTTGCAACCCGGGGGGCAAATGTTCTTCTATGGCATGGACTCCTACGGTTATATCGAGTTCTTCGGAACCGGATATGGGTGTCAATTCTGCGGATAAGGCTACTTTCACTGCATCGGGTTTTTCTCCTAATTCTACTAATTTCCCATTGCTTTTGGTCTTGGGCGTAATGCTTCTAAAGTTAAAAGC
>JAXHVR010000051.1:31868-41321 GCA_034189005.1 Cyanobacteriota bacterium
AACCGGATATGGGTGTCAATTCTGCGGATAAGGCTACTTTCACTGCATCGGGTTTTTCTCCTAATTCTACTAATTTCCCATTGCTTTTGGTCTTGGGCGTAATGCTTCTAAAGTTAAAAGCGGGTGTTTCTGGGGATTTGGGGAGGATGTATTCTAGTTTCTGCCACCCGCTTTCTACTATATCTTCCAACCATTGACTGAGGCGGATCGCTGTCAATGGGTCTGGGTGCGGGGGATTTTGAGGTTCGGTCCCCCTAAATCCCCCTTGAAAAGGGGGACTTTGAAGTTCGATCGCTCTCAATGGGTCTGGGTGCGGGGGATTTTGAGGTTCGATCCCCCTAAATCCCCCTTGAAAAGGGGGACTTTGAAGTTCGATCGCTCTCAATGGGTCTGGGTGCGGGGGATTTTGAGGTTCGATCCCCCTAAATCCCCCTTGAAAAGGGGGACTTTGAAGTTCGATCGCTCTCAATGGGTCTGGGTGCGGGGGATTTTGAGGTTTGGGACTTTCCTCTTCTAAAAACTCGCTTTCTACCTCGAAAGCTAGGTCTAACAAGACTTCGCTAATAGCGATCGCCTTCTCATAAGTACGGTACGCGGCTACTGGTACTTCTAACACTGCTGCAAATTCTGACTCGCGCCGATGAAATTCTTGCATTTCTGGTAGCAGTCGGCTTTCGCTACTCCCGACTCCCAACCCCAGAGATTCTATGGAGGCAAGGTTGGAGTCGTCGGAGCGATCGCGGTTCAGCAAGGCATGGCATACGGAGGGCGACAACCTCCGCCCCACGAGACGAGATAGGTTACAACTGAGCATGGGTAGAACTCGTCCGGTGAGGGCTAATAAATCTCGTCCCATTCCCGAGATGGCAGAGGGTATGAGGATATTGATGTCGCTGAGGCGGTCTGTTTCTGGGGATAGCAACAGAACCTGGAGGACGGCCCAGGGTTCTTCCGGGGCGAGAAGCCCTCCGGGCCGCTCCGCGATCGCTCTTTCTGGTTCCTTGGCGATCGCCACATAACGGGGTAAACCTTCCCCCGCGAGGAAGCGACGGGCGGTCTCGGGGTAGAGGCGCTGTCGGTCTTGGGGGGAAAATTCTAGGGGGGCGTTAAGGGAGCGATCGAGTTCCCAGATTTGCCCGGGTAATAGTTGTTGGGAGTTAGTTTCAGTCATTTTTGGCAACGGATTTTTTAAGTAGGTGGGCAAAAATATTTACATAAAATTATTTCTTATTCCCCCGTAGAACAGGCGTCTCGCCTGTTCCAGATGTCTAATTAATTTTGCACTGGTACTTAACGGATGTAACGTCGGGGGTTGGGGTTCCTGCCCGTAGAACAGGCATCTTGCCTGTTGGGCTCCTGCGGTTCTACGGCAGGTCGGAAACTTTTGCCCGGGGCCCTCGGCGAAGCCTCTGCAATTCTTCTTCTACCTTTTCAACGCTCAACAGACCTAAAATATTCCCTACTTTGGCTAATAATTCTCGGCGGCGCTTGGAGATTTCTGCTTGCTTGACTCCCAACTCTGCCGCCAGTTGGGTTTGAGTTTTCCCCGCCACTAAACCCCGCCACAATTCCCCATACTTTTTTTTAGGAAAGGTTGCGCTGAGAGTTTCCACGGCATCCCGCGCTTTGGCGACTAAATCGGCAATTTCTACGCTTTCTAATAAATTAAACTCGTCGGCGACAACTTCCCCCAGAGGCAGATCGGTTCCGGGGATACATTCGTCGAGACTCCGCCAATACCAGTCCCCCCGCCTGCGCTTGTCTTTGCGAACTAAGTCGATTATGGCATTAAAGGCAACGGTGGTGGCCCATTTATAAAATTCTCTGACTCCTCCTTGGCTAAATTTGCCGTTTCTGGCTTTTTGGAGAACTTTTATCCTGGCTTCTTGGGCGGCATCTTCCCAGGATAGGCTTGTTCCTTGGGTGTTTTTTTGGGCGAGTCTTTCTATTTTCTGGTGGTAGTTGGAGTCGAGTAGCAGCGGTTCCACTGCTTCGGTGTCTCCTTGGAAATAGCGTTGGAGTCTTTCTGCGGGATTGTCTGATGGCATGGTTATTGCACCCCTTCTATTTTTGCCGGCTTCTTATTAATCCTTTGGTTGGACTTTGGAAAAAAATGCAATGGCCCCCAGTGCTAAGGGCTGCCAGAATGGATAGCCCTTTGCTCTAGTTCCTTAACCGGTCAGGGTTTGGGGGGCGGGGAAAAGTTTTTTGGGGAATTTAGGAATATTTGGGAATGCTTCGGCGTTAAAGATATTAGAGAGGCAGAAATAGAGATGGCCAAATTTATTTTTGGGGAGTTTGGGAATATTCTCAGTTGCCTCGGCGTTGAAGAGATTGGGGAGGCAAAGTTTAGAAGCGGTCTTTTGAACTGCCCCTCACTTTAATTACTGTTGCGAGCTATTCCATAAATTCCATAAATTCTATGAAACTTCAAAATACCTTTGCATTCAAAACAACCAAAGCAGCAAGCTTGATATTTTCTCTCGCGATCGCTCTTTTAAGCGCCACCGCCGCCAACGCCGCATCTCTAAAGGTTCTCTGGTACGGTCAGACCGATGGTTATAATGCCAAAATGTCTGAATTAGCCGATAAAGCACCGACATTCGACCCCGAGGGCGACGGCAGTTTGGAGTGGGACTTAACTTTCTGGAATCCTTTGGACCCGGCACCGGACTTTTCTGATTACGATGTGTTTGCGATCGGAACTGGGTCGAAGGCTTGGAATTTTTTGGACTTTGACCCTACTAGGATTTTGAATAACAAAGAGGCCATATCTGCCGCCAGGGGCAACCGCACTTTTTTAAGCGGTCAGGATGCAGACAATCACTATAGTTACAGCCCCGGTCCCCGTCCTGACGGTCCCCTCGGTTTCCTACTCAATGCCGTTAACTGGGCCGGCAGTGGAGAAGGCATGGGAATTGTCAGTTTGCCTGATGGTCATGGCATACCTAAATCTGCACCATCAGCGCGCCAGCGCTGGTGGTTAAACGATCGCTCTTTTCTCAAGGACGAGTTAGAGGGTTATGTCTCCTACTTCAATACAAATAGTGTAGTGATTCCCACGGCAACCTCGGACTTTCCAGTGAACGAAGGCTTAACCACCGCAGGTTTGAGCAACTGGGGTATATCCTCCCACGCCGCTTTTGATAAAAATATCCCCGGCTACTTATCTATTAACGATGCCGGTTCTCACCCCGGTTATTCTGTCACCATTGTCACCGCCTCCGAGGCCGACGGCAGCACCCTGGGACCGGAACCAGAAAAGGTTCCCGAACCCAGTTCGATATTAGGTTTGTTTGCCCTGGGTGGGTTGGGCGTGCCTTCTCTTTTGAAGCGTAAGTCCCAATAAGTCGGTTCGGAGAATTAAGAAACCCGGTTTTTTCAAGAATACCTTCGCCATTTTCCCATCGCAATGCTAATTCGCCCGACAGAAACCGGGTTTTTTGCAAAAACCCGGTTTCTTACATCTCCATGCCTTACAAATGTTGGGTTGCGCTACGCTGCACCCAACCTACGAATGGTATTTTTGATTTTTGCGAAGGTATTGTATCAAAAACCCCGCCTTCTGGGGGAGCGAATATCCACAAAATACAAAAAAATAATTCTATGATTTCTACCAACAAACGAGCGATCGCTTGCCTCGGGGCAACAATTATCGCTTTAGCAATAGGCAAACCAGCAAAGGCTAACATCTTTTTAAATCCAGATACCGGTCATTACTACGAATTTGTTTCCGGCCAACACCATTGGCTAGAAGCCAAAGAACTTGCAGAATCTCGCTCTCATAAAGGTTGGCAGGGATATCTCGCAACCATCACCTCCCAAGCAGAACAAAATTTTATCGCTTCTAGCTTTACTACCTCCGGTTGGGGTGGATGGATCGGTGCCAGCGATGCGGCAGCAGAGGGAGTTTGGGAATGGGTGACAGGTCCAGAAGCGGGAACCGTATTTTTGCAAGACGGCATATCGGTCGGTTATAACAACTTTGCTCCAGGACAGCCGAACGATTTCCTCGGTCTGGAAGAATACGCTCATATACGGCCGGATATCGGGGACAAATGGAACGATCTGCCAAGCGACATCTCGGGAATTACAAATCCAGACCATCAAATAGTAGGCTATTACGTCGAATACGGCGGCCTAGAACCAGAAAACTCCCCCAAACCTGTCCCGGAACCGGGTTCGGTTTTGGGCCTCTTAGCCCTGGGTGCTTTGGGCATCGTTTCGCGCCTGGGGAAGGGCAAGTCCAATTAATTCCTGTAGGGGAAAAGCATTCGGGCGTTAGCTGTGGATTGAAATAGTCAAATTTTATGTCCGAATGCTTTGCCCCGGCGATTTGTAATCAATCCATGCATGCGATAGCCTACCAGCAAATTAAACGCTCTGGGGAGGGTAAAGCATTCGGACATGAAGTTTGATGCTCCCTTACCAGACTTATCGCCCGAATGCTTTACCCCTACAAGTTCTTTAACTTCTACAAAATCCATGAAACTTAAAAATACCTTTGCATTCAAAACAACCAAAGCAGCAAGCTTGATATTTTCTCTCGCGATCGCTCTTTTAAGCGCCACCGCCGCCAACGCCGCATCTCTAAAGGTTCTCTGGTACGGTCAGACCGATGGTTATAATGCCAAAATGTCTGAATTAGCCGATAAAGCACCGACATTCGACCCCGAGGGCGACGGCAGTTTGGAGTGGGACTTAACTTTCTGGAATCCTTTGGACCCGGCACCGGACTTTTCTGATTACGATGTGTTTGCGATCGGAAGTGGTTGGAAAAGCTTAGTATTTGACTTCGATCCCATCGGGATTTTGAATAACAAAGAGGCGATCGCCGCAGCCCGGGGCGATCGTACTTTCTTAACCGGTCAGGACGGGGACAATCACTATCGTAGCAGTCCCGGTCCCCGTCCTGACGGTCCTCTCGGCTTCTTGGTCAACGCTGTTAACTGGGCCGGCAGCGGTGAAGGCATGGGAATTGTCAGCTTGCCTGATGCTGGGAAGTGGTGGTTAAACGATCGCTCTTTTCTCAAGGACGAGTTAGAAGGTTACGTTTCCTACTTCAATACAAATATTGTAGTGATTCCCACGGCAACCTCCGACTTTCCAGTAAACGAAGGCTTAACCACCGCAGGTTTGAGCCACTGGCGTAAATCTTCCCACGCCGCATTCGACAAGAATATCCCCGGTTACTCATCTATTAACGATTCCGGTGCTCGTCCCGGTTACGCCCTAACCATTGTCACTGCGGAGGAAGCCGACGGCGGTACCCTGGGGCCGGAACCAGAAGCAGTTCCCGAACCCAGTTCGATATTAGGTTTGTTTGCCCTGGGTGCTTTGGGCGTGCCTTCTCTGTTGAAGCGTAAGTATCAATAGGTCGGTTCGCAGAATTAAGAAACCCGGTTTTTTGAAAAAACCGGGTTTCTGGGGGAGCGAATATTCCCCAGACAAGAGCGATCGCCTTTTTTATTCCATAGAGCGATCGCCTCTCAACCACTTTTTATTTATTTTGCAATTCACGAGGTCAAATTATGAAATTACTCAATACTCGTCCAATATTCCTCGGAATGACAGCTTCCGTCGTCCTGGGAATTGCCACATCTCAACCCGTCAAGGCAGCATCTTTTATCACCTTTGAGAACATACCCGGCACTACACCATCTGACGGTCTAGCAATTAACAATCAGTTTCTAGGTTCTCATGGCATTACTTTCAGCATGGTAAAACAAAATCAAAGAGGTGAATGGTTGGATAAAGGGTCTCCCGTATTAGCTCAAGTTGGTGGGAAAGCTACTGCATTCGTCGGTCCGATAAACTACGATCCCACCCGTCCCGGTCAGAGGACTACCCACGATATGCCCGCACCCGGACAAAACGTTGGTATGTTCTTTTTAACCGACGACGGTAAACTCGACAGTACAACTGTAGGAAGACCAAGTTCTCTGCTCATTAACTATAACAACCCGGTGTCCGCTGCATACGGCGAGCTTTTGGACATCGACCAAGCACCTAGTGTAGGAAACGAAAAATGGTTGGTTACGGCGCTAAATAGCCTAGGGGGAAGCTTAGAAAGCGTTCTCTTAGAGTCCGCTACTCCTGGCACTGGTGATGGAATCGCCACTCCCTGGCATTTTCTCCGCCCAAATGCCGATATTTCTGCCATTCGGATCGACTTTACAGGAACAAAAAGAAGAGGAATTGGGTTGGGATTTGACAACTTTTCTCCATATTCAGCAGTTTTAGAGAGTTCTCCGACTCTCAAATCTTTTCTGCTCAACGGTCAGACTGGAGACATCGATATTCTAGAAGCCCAGCCAGTCTTGGCAACATTATTCGCTAGCGATCCAGACCGAGACCTTCTCGACTTCCTTGTTAACGGCAACGACCTCGCCACCGTCCTCCCATCTGGAAGTTCCGACAGCGCATCCACAACAGTACAAATAGGCCCATTTCTCGACGACGGCTCTTACACCCAGACGGCACAAGTAAAAGACTCTGACGGTGTTGCCAGCCAAACAATTACCAGGACAATAAACGTCCAAAACGTGGCACCGACCCTTGATTTAAACCTCTCCAACGCAGTCATCAACGAAGGAGAGTCCGCACTGGTAGAACTATCTGCCACGGATCCCGGTGCCGACGCTATCTCCTTTTTCCTCAACGACGAACATATCGGCACCGATACCCGCACCTCTGGCAACCGTTTGGTCAAGAAAAATCTCGGAGTATTTGCAGACGAAGGAACCTTTACCTACACCGGCAAAGCAGAAGACGACGATGGCGGTATCAGCAATGTCCTAGCCAAAACCTTAACAGTCAAAAACCTAGACCCCACCATTACCAGCTTAACGGAGGATTTCACCATCCGCACCAACACTAAATTCGATTTTGCCGCCACGGCGACGGACCCAGGGATAAACGATATTCTCAGCTTTGATTGGGATTTGGATGGAGACGGTTTATTCGACGACTTTACCGGCAGCAGCGGCCAATGGTCCTTCTCCGGTCCCGGCCTTTATGCCATGAATTTGCGAGTATCCGACGGGGACGGCGGTTTTGCTTACGCTTCCGTTGATGTCGAAGCTGTTCCAGAACCGGGTTCGGTTTTAGGTTTGTTCGCCCTGGGTGCTTTGGGTGTGGGTTCGCGCCTGCGCAAGGGCAAACGGCAATAATGCCAGCCTAATTTTGCTGGTTTGGATTTTCAGGTTCGTCCCGCCAGCAAAGCATCCATATTAACCTTCATTTTCAGACCCAATAAGGAAGGAGTACCATGAAAAAACTTTTGACCCTAACAGCGTTAATGCTGGCAACACCGATAATAACTCAGCCAGCCTTAGCAGCAAAGCTAGGACCGCTTCCCAAAGATGTTACTTACTCTTCTGACGGAACCTTCGATAGCCCCAACATTTTTTTCAACAACCCAACAGACACGATCCAAATTTTCGGGCAAACTCAGCTTGGCAATGAATCTACCTACGAAGCACGCATTTACTTCCCCAAAAACGTTGGTGCTGGTGGGCTAGTTTTTAACGAACACAAGTATGGCTTAGAAGACAAAGTATTACGTGCCGGACCAAATACTTTATTCGGTTACAATTTTCCCATTAACCCTGGGATTCCATTCACAGCTACCAGAACGCCGCTACCTGATACTTGGCATCATATTGCTTTTGTACAAGGTGGAGGTACGCAACGTCTCTACTTTGACGGTCAAATAGTTGGCAGCCAAACTTTTGCTGGAAATATCCAGAACTCCAATGGTGGTGCAACCCTGGGTGCGAGAATTCGCGGAAATGAAAATTTGTTCTTAGCACCAAGCTTTATCGGACACTTAGATACTCTGCGAATTTCCAACGTCGCACGCTACACTGGCAGCAGCTTCGACGCACCAACAGGAGATCTTTCCTCAGATACCAACACCCTGATGTTGTATAATTTTAACTTGGAAGATTACTTTCAGCAAGACGGCTTTACTTGGGTATCAGACTTAAGCAATAACGGTCGCAACGGAAGGTTTAGCACCGGTTTCGCAAGTGCAACATCTCCCAGCGTTGTCGTTCCTGTGGAACAGAAAAAAGTTCCCGAACCCAGTTCGATATTGGGTCTGTTCGCCCTGGGAGGTTTGGGCGTTAGTTCTCTGTTGAAGCGCAAGTCCCAATAGCTCGGTTCGGAGAATAAGAAACCCGGTTTTTTGAACAATACCTTCGCCATTTTCTTGTAGGTTGGGTGGAGCGATAGCGCAACCCAACATCTTCGAGCAAAATCCAACGATTTTGTTGGGTTTCGCTACGCGTGCGCGCTACCTACGAATGGCATTTTTTCTTTTTGGCGAAGGTATTGTTGAAAAAACCGGGTTTCTGGTGAAGCGAATATTCCATAGGGCGATCGCCTTTTTTTAAACATAAGCCATCCCCCTCAAAAATTGCTCTTTATCTTCATAACTGATATAACCTTTAGCGATCGCCATCTGCATCAATTTCTCAAGAAAACTCTCAAACATTTCCAATACTTGATTTTTATCTAATTGAAACTCCTTAATGGTGCAAGAATTGCCGAACTTGTGGAGAATGAAATTAATGCGATGGCCGTCAGGCATAAACTTAAGAATCAGCCAACTTTCGGGAAAGTCTATTTCTATTTTTTTCCCGAGGGAAAGCTCCCGCATTTGTTCGGGTAAATAGTTCAAAGCCAAAATTATATCGGGGTCTAAAAATAACTCTTTCTTTTCTTCTGCTATTTTCAGGGCTACTTTATGATTGCATTCATAGCAAAAAAGTCGCAAGTTATTTTCTAATTCAGAAAGTTCTCCCAACGGATCCTCCGGCGGATATAGAACCTCGCAAATCCAGGGTTCTTCTAATAGCAGTTCAAATTTTTTACTCTTATTCACTGGTTTTTCTCCTCCTTTGGCGTTCGAGCTTATTTTTCTTAAATATCGACATTATAGCGATTATTGAATCGGTGAAGTACACCCCGAGCGATCCACCATTATCCCCCTTGAGAAGGGGGACTTTGAATTGTTCCGGCTCCCCCCTTCTCAAGGGGGGCTGGGGGGGATCGATCGGGGTGTACTTCACCGAGCGCGATAAATGCTATACCATTTGTAACCTTAATTGTCAATATATGAGGCGATCGCGCCCCGCGTTGCGGATGCAACATCGCTACCCATTAGACCTCTTGCATAATTCGATTTTTATGTAGGGGCAAAGCATTTGGGAGATAATTTTTGTTGAAAACCAGAGGTTTTTATGTCCATAAGCTTTGCCCCGTCTTTATTTTTGCAAGAGGTCTATTACCAAATCAAAAAGAAAAACCCGCCTCAGCAAAAGCCCTATTTAATTCCCTCACCAACCCCAACTTTTCTCCCCACTCTCGCATATAGCCTAGTTCCAGACTTTCTCCCTGTAACTTCAACACTCCCAAAAGATCTCGCCATTGCTTTTGGGACTCTCC
>JAXHVR010000052.1:0-2059 GCA_034189005.1 Cyanobacteriota bacterium
TAATTCTAAAAAAATAATAAGGAGACAACAATGCCAGAGCTAAATTTATCTGATTTCCCAACCAAAGGGGATAGCCCCGAGCCCGTTGCAGTAGAGGATGTGCCGGCCTCAGAAGAGTCCCCGGAACCTCCAGAAAGCTCGGAGTTTCAAGAGAGCAAGTCTGAGAAAGGAAAGTCGTGGGGAGCGATCGCCTCAGCCGTCATCTTAGCTTTAATAGCCGGTTTCTTCGGTGGAGAGTGGCTGCGAGCTAACAATACCGATGCTGAAGCCCCGGCAGCCGAACAACCGACCGAAAGGCGAAGCACTTCCGTGAAAGTTGCCCCAGTAGAGGTGAGCCAGGTGCGAGATACCTCCGAATTTGTGGGAACTCTCGAAGCCAAGCGATCGGTAACGGTACGACCGGAAATAGAAGGGCGAGTGGTAAGGGTTTTTGTCGAAGCAGGAGACTTCGTAAGAGAAGGAGAGCCGATCGCTCGTTTGGAAAGCGAAGGACTGCAAGCCGACTTAAGAAGAGGGGAGGCAAACCTCAGTCGCGCCAGGAGTCAGTTAGCGCAACTGCAAGCCGGGCCGCGCCAAGAAGAAATTGCCGCCGCCCGGGCCCGCTTGAACCAAGAGCGAGCCAATTTAGAGCAACTGCAAGCGGGGCCCCGACGGGAAGAAGTGACCTCGGCCCGAGCCCGCGTCGATCGGGCAAAAGCAGGCTTGGAGGAATTGCAAGCCGGCAGCCGCGTCGAAGAAATTGCCGAAGCCAAAGCGCGGTTGGACGAAGCCGAAGCGCGGTTAGCCGATACGCAGTCTGGGAGTTTGTTAGAAGAGATCGCTCAAGCTAAAGCTCAAATTGAGGTGAGGCAGGCAGAGTTGGAATTGGCAAAAGATCGAGTTCGGCGAAATGGAGAATTGAGGGAAGAAGGAGCGATCGCCGAACTCGACTTCCAGGAATATGTAAAAGAAGAACAGGCAGCAGTTGCCAGAGTTAACGAAGCGAAAGGGCGAGTGGAACAACTAGAACAAAATCGGCGATCGGAAATAACAAGGCTAGAAGCCACCGTCGAACAGCAGCGACAAGTGCTGCGGCGACTCGAAAACGGCACTCGCCCGGAAGAAATAGCCCAGGGTAAAGCCGAAGTCGCCGAAGCCGAAAGCAATTTATCCCAACTGCTCAACGGCACTCGCCCGGAAGAAATAGCTCGGGCGGAGGCGGAAGTCGCCGAAGCCGAAAGCAATTTATCCCAATTAGTCAACGGCACTCGCCCCGAAGAAATAGCCCGGGCGGAGGCGGAAGTTGCGGCGGCCCAGGCCGAAGTCGAAAGCGATCGGGCGGAGTTAAACAATGCCGAAGTGCTGGCCCCCTTTAGCGGGGTTATCGGCGACGTTCCCTTAAAAGTGGGAGACTTTGCCAGCAAAGGCGATACGATAACCACTTTGACAGAAAATCAAGAATTAGAATTGCGCTTGCCGATCCCCTTGGAGAAGCAGGCAGAGCTCGAACTGGGGCTGCCGGTAGAAATTGCCGACGCCGATGGTAAATCTTTAGGCAGCGGCAGAATTACTTTTATCTCTCCCACCGTCAGCGATGCCCAGACAGTTTTGGCCAAGACAACTATAGATAACCGCCAGCGAAGTTTACAAAACGGTCAATTCGTCCGCGCCTTGGTCGTTTGGGACGAGCGGCGATCGGTAGTAGTGCCGATGACGGCGGTGAATTTTTTAGGAGACGAGCGTTTTGTGTTTGTGACCTCGGGAGACCCAGAAGAGCAGGTGGCAAAACAAGTGCCGGTTAAGTTAGGTTTAATAAAAGGCGATCGGGCTGAAGTCATCCAAGGTTTGCAAGGAGGAGAAAAGCTGATCGTTTCCGGCATCCAAAGGTTAAGAGATGGCGCGGATATTAAAGTAATGAATAATGCCGGTTCGTAGTAACGACTTTAGTCGTTTTTCTTAGTTCGTAGTAACGACTTTAGTCGTTTTTCTTAGTTCGTAGTAACGACTTTAGTCGTTTTTCTTAGTTCGTAGTAACGACTTTAGTCGTTTTTCTTAGTTCGTAGTAACGACTTTAGTCGTT